>CAVRDB010000009.1:0-3631 GCA_963719625.1 uncultured Acidobacteriota bacterium | reverse complement strand
AGAAGGCCGGAGTTGGTCAAGTGAAAAAGGATTATCCTCGGGTTCGGAGGGAGCTTATGACACAAGAGGTCGATGTGCTTCTACGGGAGTTTACCGATGGAAGAACAGACCTGATATTTGAACTGCTTGAAGCAGGTTGTCCTCCTGAGAACGAGGACCAGAGCGGAGTCTCACTCTTGCAGTGGTGCGCGTATTACGGGGACGTTAGCGCGATCAAGTTTCTTCTTTCCCGACGTGTTGCTTTGACCTCTCTGAGTGAAAATTTTGGATTGAATGCCGCCTGTTTTCATGGCCACTGGAGACTATGCAAGTTTCTGATCGAACAGGGAGCAGATGTCAATGCTTCCGATAGTCAGACTGGAGAAACGCCACTTCATTCCGTTCTCTGCAATACAGATCGGTTGATATATGACGAGGTTCTCCAGGTCCTACTCTCTTATGGAGCTAATTCGAATGTCACCACCAAAAACGGAGCCGCAACCGGAGGATTTATGCGCGATGCCAGAACCAAAGGTGAAACTCCTCTTCACCGCGCAGCCGCATTCGGAAATGAGGATACGATCAAATTGCTGCTAGAGCACGGTGCGAAGATCGACGCCCGGGACGCAAATGGGGACAGTCCTCTCAGTTGGGCGAGCTGGTATCTCCGTCCTGATCCCATACTGCGGCTGCTGTGCTTCGGTGACTTCAGAATCCGTCCCAATCGTCGGTCGATGCGCGCAAATCTCGTCGGAATACCGCACGAACCGGCCCAAACGACCTAAGCTAAACCTGCGTGGCCAAGGTCGGCTACTTTGCCGATTTTCTGTCGCCATCCTTCCATCCGTACTCTTAGATGGGCTTATTTACGCCCGGTGCTAGCTGGGTGTTACTCGATTCAGCTGGTGCTGCCTTCTCATCCCACCTGTTCCCGCCCGTCGAACATAATGGCATGTCCCGCCGCATCCGCCTGTGCGAGATAAAAAAAATCTATGTCTTCGGGCTGTCTGTTTCACGATTTCCGAATATACTGCACTCAGCCGGATTCAACGCGGCACATCGCCGAGGCGCTCCGGCACGTGAAACGTTCCTGACGGGAACGATCCATGGTTGGGAGGTGCGTCTTCCCTAGGCAGTCCCCGAGGTCCCTAGACCGAGTTAGTACGCTTCCGCCATCGGAGATGGCCGCTTGGCGCGCGGTCGCGCGTGTTCTTCGAAGTCCCGTGGACGCTGTCAGTTGTGCCGTTTTTCCCTCCCTCTGCAGGCTCTGCAACCAACCTCTTCTGCATCTTTCCGCCGCGCCGGTCTGTGCCGTTTGTTGGGACGATCTGCCGGAACAAAATCCAAACCATCTCTGCACCGTTTGTGGGGAGCAACTCAGCCTGGGCGGTTTACGCTTTGCGGTGAATGCCGCGCAGCAAACGCCGGATGCGGGATCTCTATGTCATTTGTGCGAGCGGGCGCGTCCTCCGTTTCGATTGGCGGTGGCTTATGGCGCCTACGAAGGCACGCTGCGCGCACTGATTCATCTGCTGAAGTATGAGCGTATCTCGACAGTCGCAGCGCCTCTCGGCAAGCTGCTGGCGGCGTCGATTGCGCAGCGCCAAGATTTGCCGCCCAGCCTGATCGTGATCGCCGTTCCGCTGCACGCAATCAAGCAGCGCGAACGTGGCTTCAATCAGACCGTTCTGCTTGCAGAGGCGACGGTCCGAAGCCTGCGCAAACAGCGTCCCGATCTCGGACTTCACCTGGACCTGGACGTAATGGGTCGTCAGCGTGCGACAGAAAATCAATCTGGCCTGACGCCGCATCAACGGCGGCGCAATTTACGCGGCGCATTCTTTGTTCGGCAGCCGGAGCGCATCGCTGGACGCGCGATTTTGCTGCTGGATGATATCTACACCACCGGAGCGACCGCGCGAGAATGCACGCGCACGCTGTTGCGCGCCGGGGCGGCTTCGGTGCATGTAGCAACCCTGGCTCGTTCGCAACGGGAAGGCGTTGCATTTTGGGATGCTGTACCCGCCGGAACGATGTCGGCTGCTGCGTCGCCGTGGCGACCAGGAACGAATGAGGCGAATGCAATGCAAAGCTTTGGGGTTCGAGATTAGGGAGGGGAACCAGATGTCCACGGGAAGAGCGACGGTGTACGCCCGCAAACAAAAGCCTCTGGCGAAATGCCACACAGCCCGCACAGAGCAGGCGCTGCAGGAGCGTTCGTCTCCGGCCTCGCCGATGCACACGCCGGTGCTGGTGTTGAATGCCTCCTATGAGCCGATCAACATTTGCGGAGCGCGTCGAGCCCTGGTGCTGATCCTGAAAGGCGTCGCTCGTCCGGAAGAGGAGCACGCAACCCTGCTGCATGCGGCACGGGTGCGCGTTCCTGTGCCCTCGGTCATCCGGCTGCTGGAATATCGTCGCATCCCGCACCAGACCCGTGCACTTTCCCGCAAAAATATCCTGCTGCGCGATCGCAACACCTGCCAATACTGCGCGACCATCCTCCCGGCGAGTGAATTGACGCTCGACCACGTCGTGCCGCGTTCGCGCGGCGGACTCTCCACCTGGGAGAATCTGGTCGCCTGCTGCCATAGCTGCAATCGCAGCAAGGGCAATCAAATGATTCACGAGTTGGAAGACATGCATTTGATGCGCGAGCCACGGCCTTTTTCGCTGCATACTAGTCGCCACATCATGCGCATGATCGGCAGTTCTGACCTGCGCTGGAGGAAGTACCTCTACTATTGAGCTTGCTATGGCCCCGGCTCAGGGTGGGCTTGAATGGGGCGCCCCGCACTAGCAGGAGAAGCACTTTATGCAATCAACGTCATATGAGAAGAAACGCTTAGGCGAGCGCGGGCTTAGGTATGTCAGTGAACAACTCGCGGATGCCGCTCCGCTTTCGGAAGCTCTTATCCGCCATCTGGACACTGGATACGCATGGGAGTTCGTGACGGTGGAGCAGCGGCGATCGTCTGAAGAACCTGATTTGCATGCTGGCGGTAGACGGTCAGAGTTCGTCATCGAGGAATATGTCGAGTTCTTCTGTGAACTGTTGAATAAAGAGCCCCCAACGATTCTGCTTTTTGAAAACCAACTCTTTAAACTGACCGATCCGGTCATGGCGGGAAAGACGGGGCTGTTCGAGTGGCTGGGTGCCATGTACTCGTATCTTCAAGGCGGCGAAGGGCCTGTGTCGGAACAAGTCGTGACCGATCATCTACGCGGTGTGAGTCGTTATCCGTCTGTGGTTGTAGCCACCCGGATGTCCAAGCCCTTGCACATCGAACAGCCTCGTTCTCTAGCGCCTGAAGAGGCATCCGAACTTGAAACCGGGGTAAAGCACATCCTTGTTGGCGCGTACGATGAAGAGTCTTACGTTGGTTGGTCTCGTCAAGAATGAAGTGATCGAGATCGCGATTAAGTTTGAATATCCCCAATCCATTGACTTCGTTAGCAGCGCCAAAGTCACTCTACTCTCCGGCTAGCTCCGGACTTCTCATGGCTATGAAAAAAACTGTCATTCCGACCGGAGCGCGACCGTAGTGGCGCGCCTAGCAGAGGGAACTACTTTTTTGTCCATACTACAGTTATTCCGGTTTTTCTATCGCCGCGATAGACTTGGCTTTTGAGCATCTCGGGAATCCGAAGA
>CAVRDB010000008.1:0-16294 GCA_963719625.1 uncultured Acidobacteriota bacterium | reverse complement strand
AGCAGGTTCCAACTGCCAGGGCTCGGGATCTAAGTGATACGCGCCTCTGATCACTCCTTGAAATACGAAAAGACCCTTTGACAACTGAACAATGCCCGCGCATAATCTGGTTCGGAATGACTGGCTCGACCCCGCAGGCCGCACTTCCGTAAATCAGTCGGGTGGAAATGAACTTCACCCGCGCCAACACTGCGAGGTTATCGATGCCGCAACATGCCTTCTGGAAGAAGTTTGTCTGTACCTTTTCTCTTATAATTTTTGCCGGATCCCTTCTGAGTTACGCCGCCGAACAGACCGGTGTCGTCCAAACCGGTCGCACTCCGATCCGATTTTCAACCGTAACTCTTTACCGAGCGGGCGCCACTTCCAACGCATCGCCAGTCGTCTTGGGTAGCACGCAGACGGACGCGACCGGTGCCTTTTCGATTGCTTTCAACCACCCATTGGACAATAAAGCAATTCTTTATCTCATTGCCGATGGTGGAATTCCAGCGACGGCTCTTTCTGCAAGCGCTCCTCCGAGAACAGTGATTCAACTGGTTACTGTGCTGGGTCCGGCGTCAATTCCAGCGGGCGTCGTCATCAATGAACGGACCACCGTTGCCGCCGCATACGCTCTGGCGCAATTTATTTCCGAATCCGGCATTGGCGGCAAATCGCCGGGCTTGCAGAACGCCGCTGCCACGATGATGAACCTGGTCGACCCGGTCACAGGAACAGTTGGATCGGTACTGGAAAATGCTCCCAACGGGTTGAGTACCTCCACTCTGCGGGAGTTCAATTCATTGGCTAATCTGCTAGCGACATGCGTCGACGCCGCTACAGATGTGCCGTGCGCGTCTCTCTTCGCTCTGGCAACCCCACCCGGTGGAACGGCTCCGCGAAATACGCTGCAAGCGGCTGTCAATATCGCCCACTTCCCTTGGCAGAATCCCATCCTGCTGTTCTTACAGTCGAAGCTGCGCTCGCCGTACGTACCGGTTTTGTCGTCAGCTCCCCATGCCTGGACTCTTGCTCTTGTCTACGAGGGCAACGGGCATGAGTTTGACGGGCCGGGAAATATGTCGATTGACACCGAAGGGAATGTCTGGTCAACCAACAACTACGTATACAACAGCAGCTCCTCAAACTGTGCAGTCGGTGGCCGACAGGTGTTGAAGCTGACTCCGACAGGAGCCGATGCGCCAGGCGCTCCCTATAGCGGTGGTGGAGTATATGGCGCTGGATTCGGCATCGCGCTCGATCCCAGAGGTAACGCATGGGTCGCCAACTTCGGATTCCAGGGTGCCGACAACGGAGTACCCTGTGATCCGAACCTTCCCCAGTTGAGCATTTCGAAGTTCAGCTCCAACGGGAGCCCGCGTTCGCCTTCCACCGGCTTCACTCAGGGCGACATTAGTCAGCCGCAGGCAACAGCCTCCGATCAGCAGGGCAACATTTGGATCGCGAACTGTGGCAACAACAGCGTAACGGAATTTCCCAATGGAAATCCGGGACGTGCCAGGAACTTTGCGGGTATCGGACTTCTGAGACCGTTTGGACTTGCGGTGGACGGGGACGGCAACACATGGATCACCAGCAGTGGAAATCAAAGCGTTGTGGGCCTGACACCGCGCGGTGAAGTGATCACCGGCTCCGCAATCGATGTGGGAGCGCAGGAGCCTCTCGGAATCGCGGTCGATAGCCATGGAAACGTCTGGACATCGAACTCCGGGGCCATCGGTCTGCCGTGTGGTGACAGCAGCGGCGGCGTGATCGCTCCTTCTGGCAAGGCCTCGATCACAAAGATTACCCGGTCTGGAAACAGTGCGAACGCGACCAACTTTATGGGGGGCGGTTTGACGGTTCCATGGGGTATCGCGATCGATGGCGACGACAATGTTTGGGTGGCAAATTTTGCCGGTCAGCGGTTGTCGGAATTTTGCGGTTCGACTCCGAGCAACTGCCCGTATGGATCGCAAACCGGCGACGCCATTTCTCCCAAATCTGGATATGACTTTAACGGTCTGACGAGGAATACAGGCATAGCCATCGATGCTTCTGGAAATGTATGGCTGGCGAATAATTGGCTGACGGTCCCGGTGCAAACCAATCCCGGCGGCCACGCTCTAGTAGTGTTCATCGGACTTGCAGCTCCGATCCAGACTCCGCTGATCGGTCCGCCGCATCGGCCTTGATCGAGCTTCAAGGCAACCGTGGCCATGTTATCTATAAGTTATGGTGGAGGCGGCGGGAGTCGAACCCGCGTCCGAAATCCTAGTCAGTAAAGAGACTCCATGCGTAGTCGCGTTCCGATTGGTCTCGTGCGATGCGCTCAGAACGGACAAGATACGCATCCCACCAGCCTGTAGATCTCGTCCAGCCAACCCAGACATTGCGGGCCGGACCAGCCTGCTTTGCGACGTCCTTCCCCACCTCGCAGGCAAATTTGAGGAGGACGGCTACTTATTTAATTAAGCAGCAAGTGCTAGTTGATTGTTAGCAATTGTGTTTTTGTAAGCGATTACGGGTGCCCACCCCCCGGCATGCCTCTCTACCGTAAACGATCCCGTCGAAACCGTGACGCCCCCATTGGGTAGCCCTGCCAATTAGATGCTGGCCAAGGCTGGAAATGCTCGTGGCATTCAAGAACTACCTCTATTCTACGCCGGAACCAGCGAAACTTCCCGCCAACTCGGCTGCTTCCGCAGATTCCCCCACGCAAGCAAATCCTTCCTGGAATGCAAATTCTTGCGAGATACTGATCAGACTAAGTGGGAGGTGACGAATGAACGGAACTACACGCAAGTTCACGATGATTTTAGTGTTGCTGGGTTTGGCGGCGATGGCATCCACATCTCAGTCCTTGGCTCAAGAGGCGGACCAATCGCAAACATCAATACTTTCCAAGGCGGAAGCTGGCCAATGTCGATCGCCAGATCATGATCCTTCGTAATCCCGGGGAGCGGCGCATGGCCGCCGGATGGAGCGATGCCAAGAAAATGGCGGAGATGATCTGCCGTCCCGCCGCGCTGGGCATCCTGCAAAAGCAGAACAAGGCAATCGACCGCGTGTCTCTAGGAACGGACGATCCGACCAGCCTGGCGCTCGAAAGCAATGCGCGCTTGACCGGTATCGGCGAGTACCGCACGCCACAAGGCTGGCAGAATATTTCCTTTGTCTGCGAAGTGAATCCCGCCACCGCCAAAGTCGCCAGCTTCCAATTCATCCCGGTTCCACCCCAATAATTTCTCTGTCGGGTTGATCTCGTGACACATTTCGATCATCATCGAAGTGACGGCGTGTAGTTTGCGGCGCGATGTGGAGACAGCCGTGGCGAAACGGAAAGCGCTTTCTGAAAGCCAGATTCATCTGATAGCGAAGGCCCTGGCCGATCCGCGACGCCACGAAATCCTGCAGCAAATCGGCGCTACGAAAGGTTGCGTATCCTGCACCGAGATTCGTGGGTGCCAGCCTGTCAGCGCCGCCACGCTCTCCCACCACATGAAGGAACTCGAAACCGCTGGCCTGATCTCCATTCGTCGCGAGGGTAAATTCGCCCATCTCAAGCTGCAGCGTGACATCCTGGACGCCTACCGGGCCTATTTGAAGAAAATTTAACCGAAAAATCTGCACCCTTCCCACCCAACCCTCATCAATTAGACAGTTATCCAACTGTCGGAGCAAGACGGTTCAGACTGGAGAAGAAGATGAGCAAACTCAAGAACAAGGTGGCAGTGGTTACGGGAGCATCCAAGGGCATTGGAGCGAACATTGCCAAGGCATTGGCGGCGGAAGGCGCGGCCGTGGTCGTGAATTATGCATCCAGCAAAGAAGGCGCGGATCGCGTCGTCGCGGAGATCGCAGCCAGGGGCGGCAAGGCCGTCGCCGTCCAGGGCGATGTGTCGAAGGCCGCGGATGTAGACCGCATTTTTGCTGAGACGAAAAAGAAGTTTGGAACGCTCGATGTGCTGGTGAATAACGCCGGTGTCTACGAATTTACTCCGTTGGCCGAAGTGACAGAAGAGAAGTTTCATCGCCTCTTCAACACCAACGTTCTGGGGCTGCTGCTGGCGACACGGGCCGCAGAAAAACTCTTCGGTCCGGAGGGCGGCAGTGTCATCAATATCGGCTCCGTCGTCAGCAGAATTACCCCTCCCGGCTCCTCCGTCTATTCGGCCACTAAAGGCGCGGTCGACGCGGTGACCGGTGTTCTCGCCCGGGAATTGGGTCCGAAGAAAATCCGTGTCAACTCGATCAATCCTGGCATGGTGGAGACCGAGGGCGTACATTCGGCGGGATTCATCGGCAGCGATTTCGAGAAGGGAGCGGTCGCGCAAACTCCATTGGGCCGCATTGCACAGCCGGAAGACATTGCGCCGCTGGCTGTATTCTTGGCGTCCGCCGACTCAGGCTGGTTGACGGGAGAGACGCTGCTAGCCTCCGGTGGCATGAGATAAACCACGAGGGGGCTGCACCTTGCAGCCCCCTGTATACAACAGCTTTTATTCATCCGCGGACCGTGCGGCAGGCTTATTTGGGTCGGGTCGCGCTCTTCATCGGCAAACCAGTATCGTAATCCAGTTCCCGGGGCAGGTATCCATCGCTTTCGCGTTGGCGTGTCATGCCGGAATTTTTCCAAGTCTCCGGAAAATCTTGTCGCCATGCGCGATGTCCCCAGTAGTAACCGCGGAATGGATCACGCGACACATTCATCCAATTCAAAAGCTTGTCGTGCAACTCATTTCGAATGGCCGCGTGCTCGGCTGAATCGATCAGGTTGTTCATCTCACCGGGATCGGTTTCAAGATCGTACAGCTCATCCGTGGTAACCAGGTGGATGGAAAGCTTATAACGTCCATCGCGAACACAGCGAATGGGCTGATATGCTCCGAAACCATCGTGGTCCACTTCGTATCGTCCCCATTCAATGAAGACTTCTGTGTGCGGCGCAACGGCGGGATCGCGAAACGTGGCCAGCATGGTCGTGCCTTCCATCGTCTTCGGAACATCCAGGCCAAAATAATCCATCACTGTTCCGCTGAGGTCGATGTGCGAAGCAAGGTGAGGACAGACCGCGCCTTCGGGCGCGACTCCCGGCCACTTGCACCAGGAATGGAATCCGCGTGATCTCGTCATACATCGCCGGACCCTTGTCCGTGCAGGCGATGCGACTCAAGAAACACACCATGGTCGGCCGGTATACAGCACCATCGCATTCGGCGCGCTCAATTCGCATCTACACTATCCAGCACTCGGCCAATTTCATCGTCGACAAACGTGTGTGCGATCCGAAGAATTGATGCGCCTCGATCGGCGGCTGCGTGCGGTGCAAGGAGCCTAGCTGTCCAGCCCAGATCCTCTGCTCCTGCCGGCTTCGTTCGTCCAGACGGATCGCTCTACATTGCGCGCTCGTTGGGAAAGATAAAGTCCTCGATAGCTGTCCGCGAATATTCGCTTGGGACACAGCGCATGGCCCGTGCGGCTCGTCGAACGCAAGCACCAGCAGATAGTCTTCATTCTTGTGCTTGGAGAGAAAATCGATGGCTACGGTTGCGTGCAGCGATGCGCATAGCACATGTCTGCAGTCCAGGTGGGATCGTTGCCCGTGCTCCGGCTTGCGCGATCGCACCCGGTCTTCCGGCGACAGCTCCATCCAGATAGTCGCGCATGTCGTACCAGTAACGCAGGGTCCCAGCCCGGCGCCGGGGCGGCCCGTGCCGAAGTAATCCGAAACCGCTCACAATGCCATTTGCCGACAAAGGCGGCAATGCACGCCGCTGGTCATGTCAGACGCTGTCCCATGAGTGTGCACCGTATCGCCCAGCGGCATGCTGTTGCCCCATCACGCCATTGGTGTGCGGAAACAGTCCTGTCCAGATAGCGGATCGCGCTGGAGCACACACTGGCTGGCAGTTGTAGGCCTTGCTCGAATCTGAATGCCCTGCGCGGCGATGCGATCGAAGATTCGGCGTCCTTAGACCTGTCTGTCCGGTAGCAGTTCAACATGTCTGCCCGGACCGATTCGCCCAGAATGATGACCGCCTGCCGAGGTTTTTTCGTCTGGCTCAAAGCCGCTGTATCCACCAGCGACGCCGCGCTAATGGCCCCTGCAGTTTTTAAGAGCTCTCTCCGATTCATGATCAGCTTAGTGAAGCATTTTGAAAATGGGAATACAAGTGTGTCAGCATCGATCGGCGGAGGACATCTTCCGCGCCCAACCGCACCCTATTTTTCCGTGGCAGGAGTTGTTAGTGGCTTAGCGCCAATTGCGCATCGATCGAGACAATTCGATCGCGCCCGTCGGCCTTGGCTTGATACATGGCGGCATCGCATTGGTGCAGCAAATCATAGATCGTGACCGCGGGATGATGACCGGCGTAGGTCGCCATTCCAATACTCAACGTAATCCTGATCGCGTTTTCTCCCTCAATCTCTTGCAAGCGAGGACTCGTCATTGAGATGGAGTCCACATGCTGCCGCAATCGGCGAGCAACAGCAAGCGCTGCCTCTGCATCTGCCTTCGGCAAAAGCGCCACGAATTCTTCGCCACCCCATCGCGCGACGATGTCGATATTTCGCACGGAATTTCGCAGCTTCTCCACCACTGCGCACAGCACTGTATCGCCGACACGATGGCCGTAACGATCATTGATCTTTTTGAAGTGGTCCAGGTCGAACATGATCAGAGAGAAAATTTCCTCAGTCCGCGAACTCCGTAACAATTCCTGCTCGCACAAGGCGATAAAGGAGCGACGATTGTAGATGCCAGTTAGGTGATCGATGCTCGCCAGTGTTTCCAGGTTGAGCCGAATCTGGTGACCCTCCATCCAAAACACGCCAAATCCCAGACCGATTCCGGCGCCGAGAAATACGATGGCGGCAGCCTCTTCCAGCGGGCTTGACAATTGCGGGTTCCTCGGCATTCCAAAGAGAAAAACAATCGCACTTCGAAAAAGGTTAAAGACGGCGAAAGCGATCAGAAGTGTGACGTTGTACCATACCGGCGCATCCATTCCTTTTTTGTTTGTCTTCTTCAAGAGCATCGCACTCTGGCACGCCTGCACAGCCACCAGCAAGCCGAGAGTCATAGCAGAAAGTTGTCGCACGTCGTGCAGGTGGCGATAGAAAAAATAGCCCAACATTTGCGCGATGAGCAATCCGATCCCCAGCCGCGGGATTTGCGATTCGCTGTCGTTCAATTCCAAAAAGCAAACGTGCAGGAAAACAAACGCCAGCAAAATAAGGGTTTCTGCGATCAGCAGAAGGGAACCAACCGTCCACTCTATATCCACTGCGAATGCCGTGGCTGCCAGTGCCGCAGCGGCAAATGTAGCTCCAAGCCAGCCGAGGCCTCGGAAAAATGGGTTGGTCAGGCGGACAGTCAGAAGCCCGACACATCCGCCGGAAAGCAGGATCGAGCCAACAATCAGGATGCTGTGAGTTTCCATACGAACCACTGGGGGAAACAATTGCAATTCGACGAAAGTATGACGAGCATCGCCTGAAACTGCAAAATGTCAACCCGAGTGTAGCCCGTATTGGAATCTGCCGCGAGTGACTAAAGTTTGCTCACCGGGAGGCGATGTCATTGACGGAATTTCAACCTTTTTGCGGTAGTGGGTCAGGTCTTTTCCACAGGGGTATTGAAACTGAGCGCTATGACATGCATCATTAAGGTATGCCCAAGCGCTCAAGCACCGACCCGAATGTTTTAGCCCACCGAATCCTCGCAGAAGCCACCCGCGAGAAGAACCCTGCAGCCGTCGCCCTTGGCCGTCTAGGCGGTCTGAAAGGCGGCAAGGCGCGTGCCCTGAAGATCTCCGCAGAACAGCGTTCCGACATCGCCAGAAACGCCGCCCGGAAGCGCTGGGGAAAGAAGAAGAAGACTGGGAAATCGACTCTCCGCAAGAAAATCTAGCGCCTTCGTAAAAATAGTGCTTGCGAATGCTTGACCGGTCAAGCATAATGATCTCAGGTTATGAGTGTCCTGAGCACAAAGCAGCGCGTCCAAGTGGTCTCCTGTTTGGTTGAGGGGAACTCTGTCCGCTCAACAAGCAGGCTGACCGGCATTGCGAAAGGCAGCATCCTGAAGCTGCTGGTTGAGATGGGCGAAGTCTGTGCGGCGTATCACGACAAGCATGTTTGGCGGCTCCACTCAAAGAGAATCCAGGCTGATGAGATTTGGACCTTTTGCGGGAAGAAGCAGAAGAACGTTGTCGAAGGCGACGAGACCGACAGTTTAGGCAGCATTTGGACTTGGACGGCTCTTGATCCTGATAGTAAACTGATGGTGAGCTACCTGGCTGGTGAGCAGGACGGAGGAATACGCGCTTCGCTTCCTCGCAGACTTGGATTCCAGAATATCGACCAAGTTTCAACTCACGACGGACGCGAACTTTACCTACCTTAAGCCAGTCGCCGACACATTCAATGGGTGTGTGGACTTTGCAATGGTGAAGAAAAACTATGAAGCGAATAGGTACGTGGGAAGCGAAAAGCAGATCATCGAAGGTGCGCCGGACCCAAAGTTCGTTTCCACCAGCCTCGTCGAACGCGCAAATCTGACCATGAGAATGTCGATGCGTCGGTTCACCCGCAAAACAAACGCATTCTCAAAGAAAATTCAGAACCTTCAGGCGGCTGTGGCGATGACTTTTATGTACTACAACTACTGCAGGATCCATTCGACGCTGAGGGTGACGCCAGCCATGGAGGCCAGTCTCGCGAATCATGCTTGGTCGGTTGAGGAATTGGTCCGACTTCTCGGTGCGCGATCAATCCTATGCGGCCTATTGCATATCGCCTAGCGGCCAACTGACAGACTTTTTTAGTAAGGTTGCTTGACAAAATCGAGGGATATATCGGGATGAGCGGGCTCTTGGAGGGATCGCGGCGGAGGAAGGAATGATCTACACGACAACGTCTCCTTTGCTTGCAGCAGTCACCACCAGCTTCGGCATCAGATCTTCGAAAAAGATGTGATCCCAGCAGACGTTCCTTCAGTTCATCGCCGTGTGCCTTGAAGAACGCTTGGACGATCTGCTTGTCGTTTTCCTTTGAATAAATCGCACCGCAGGAGCGTAATCAGCGTCTCCAGAGATGAGAACACCAAGATCATAATTGTCGTCTGATGCCAAGGTGATGAGATCGGTGATAATCGCCGCGTCAATGCCCTTTTCCACGGTTCCGCGCAGGGACTTCCTGCATGTTGGACAATTCGTAATGGGGGTCTTGCAATCTTCCTCTTGGCAGCGGATCGTCTTGCGGGGTTTCCGCTCCCGGACGTCAACAATGTATCCGGTCAGACCGGCCATTGAATGGTGCAGCCAATTGGCCAGTTTACGATCTTTCTCGCTGTTGGAATTCACAGAAGCATAGACATGAATTCCAGCAAATTTCGCGGGTTCTCCCTTGGCGACTTCTGCGACGAGCAGAGCAGGCAATTCTGTCAAGGGAATGGGACCCGGCGCATTGGCTCCGCTCTTGGCGTGATAGTCATTCCAGTTGATCTGCAAGTTCCAAAAATCGACAAAAATCCGTACTCGGACTCTTTCGGCCATCGCTTCGCTCCCAATGAGTGGATCGTGTCCCGATACAAAATTAAATGCCCGTGCTAAGAGGCACGGGCGGGACATAAAGGATGCGAGCGAGACCACTCGCCTGGGGTTTAAGGCATAAGAGTACAGCGAATCTCATTTGTAGTCAAGATAAAAAATTGTTACCTGTGATTTGTGGGTAACAGACCTACGCGACCGCTCCCGCCCATGGTGACATTTCCACCAAAAGAGACTCTTCCGCACATGGCGGCAATGAAAGCATGTCCACTCAAGATTGACGCGAAGGGATTTCAAATCATTTTGTGAAAATTTCATCGCGCGTGAAGTTTTCAGAGATCGTGAAATTTCCCTTGTCTGTGAAATTTTATACACCAATGTCGCGAAGAGGTGTATATTCAGATCATGGTACCCGAGTTCAAGCCTTGGCTTAAATACCCAGATCTTACTGAGCAGCGACTAGACGCGATCGCCAATGAGATTCGCCGCGTACGGAGAGATTGCGTGGCTCTCCATAAGCCCGAGGATGGAGACGGAGATTGGTCGCTTGGCTGCCGTGTTTATCAGCGAACATTCTTTGCGATTCAACAGTACTCCAAGACCAATCCGTGGTTGAGCGTTCTCCACGAGCTAAAGGCGTTGCAATTCAGTTTCTGCGTTGGATCTGTTCCACTGCGATATTACAAGGGAGATCCAGAGGATCCGCCAAGCCGGTACCTCGTGCAGAGTCCCGGAGAGATCGAGCAGATTCAGTTATGCATCTCCTTTGATGGCAGACCGACTGTTGACACAATCTTGAGGATAGCCGTTCATGTGGATGCGATGCATGAAGCCTCTTCGGTCAGCTTAATAGAGATCGACGAGTTCAAGGAAGTCGTCGGAAAATACAAAATTCCGTTCGATGCGCAGGCCTCGAATGTCACGCCAATGCAGACCCCTCCAGTGAGTCTGCCGCCATAGGTAGCCGAGCCACTCGGCGACGCAACCGACGAAACGAAGAACAGGGAAAAGAAAATCAATGCTATCTCAAAATGAGGTCTTTTGGGGGGAGCGGCTGCAACTCGCGAGAAGATTTCCGGGGGATAACTCAGAAAGAACTGGGAGAAAAAATTGCCGCTTCGAGTGCACTGATTTCCTATTGCGAAAACGGCAAAAAGCGAGACCCAGACCCCGAGCTTGTAGAGGCATGTGCAGAAGTGCTCGGCTTCAATAGGGGCTTTTTCTATCGCAAGGTCGAAGACTTGTTCTTGGAGGACGAGTGTAGTTTTCAGTCATCGGAGGTCTACTCCAGAGAAAGAAAAGACACAAATACGTGCGCACGCTACGTTACTTGGAATGGTCATCAGTTAACTAAACAGCATTTCAAATTCCCACAAATCAACCTCCCCCAATTCGCCGCATCGAACCAAGAAGAGGTGGAGGCGGCGGCGGAGAGCACAAGGAATCACTGGGGACTAGGAATCAGTGGCCCGATTTGGGAAATCGGACGCGTTCTCGAACATGCTGGGGTGGTTATCTCAAGATATCTCGTCAGGTCATCTAAGGTTGATGCATTCTCTCGCCGAGGAAAGATACCTATCATCTTCTTGAATGATGCCGTTCAGAGTTCATCGCGGTGGAATTTTGATATCGGTCATGAATGTGGTCACCTGGTAATGCACGCTGGATTGCCGACTGGAGATATTGAGACCGAGCGGCAAGCAGACAGATTTGCGAGTGCTTTCTTGATGCCGAAGAGAGCTTTTTCCAGAGAGTTTACGATGGTCTCGTTTTCTTGGCAGCATGTCTTTGACTTGAAACGCCGCTGGCATACCAGTGCAGCCGCTATCGTAAGGCGTTCATATGATCTAGGGCTGATTGGCACAGCTGAATATCGAAGGCACTGCCAATACATTTCATTCAAAGGATGGACTAAGGGAGAACCCGCCGAACCACGTTTTCAGGATCCCGAGTTGCTGCCCACCGCTCTTGAGGCACTTGGTAAGAAGATCGCTTTGACGGTAAGCACATTGTGTTCTGATCTTGACTTCGAACCTCACACCTTCAAAGAAGTGACGGGCGTAGATGTCCCTGATATTCAAAAAACTAGAGCTGAAGTGATTTCCATGAAATGGGTTTGATTGGAATAGGAAACGGCAAAACCGAGGTCCGCCATGTCCACAGATAGTCTAATCTGCTCTGCTATTCAGGGAAGGCATCTCATCCAGATTTATTACATTGACCCTGCTCCCGGCTACAGGGTCATAGAGCCGTACACTCTTGGCTATAATCGAGCAGATCATTTGATGCTCAACGGGTGGTTTCTTGGAGGCGAAAGTGCCTCCCAAGAAGGGCCAGGATATCGCGATTACCTGCTCGAGAAAATCAGCTCGCTCGATATTCTCAACGAACATTTTCAAGAACCGAAACCTGGATATGTTCCGATGGGTGGGAAGAAATTTCGAAGTGTTGTATGCGACCTCTCAATGAATTGAGGGTTTCGAGATTCCAGTGCTTCAAACCAGCGAGAACGTCTTCGTCCGGCAAGCTATCCCCCCACGATCCCACTGTTCCGAGCAGGTCACTTTCTGCCCCGAGCAGAACGAGTGACCGGTAGAGTTCAAGAACGATTTCCCGATTGAGTATAGATTTGGGTTGCATTGAGCACACTCCTAGTATTAACATTTGAGTGCGACTCAGATGCTTAGAGATGCCCCGATTGCCGTCGGGGCATTGTTATTTTCTGCGATAATACTCCCAATTGAAAAGATTCACCAAACCTTCGGTTCTCACAATCGACAGAACGATCCTACCGTTCCATGCAGCCCTAAGCCAAGAAAAATCAGACTGCGGGATGGCCAAAAGAGACGTAGTATGGGCGGCATGAAAGCTGCCGTAACTCTCGCCACCGCCATGCTTGTGTTTCAACAGTCGCTGGGTTGCAACCAGTCAACTAAGCCAGTCGAAAAAGTACGGCATTATCCGCCAATCCATCGCTTTGTGAATGTGCCTTCTTCTGTATCACCCGGAGTGGCACTGGACACAGTCACGGGCCAATACTGCAAGACTTGGGATTGGGCCTATAACAATGCATCGCTGAAAGGCGGCTTAGATACGCTGCCGACATGCCTGAGTATTTTTCAAGGTACGCCGTCTAATCCGAATGACCCTCTAGGGATTCTCGGTCAACAGAAATAAGCGCTCGGAGTCAAGGCGTGCTTAGTTGCGGTAGTGGGTGGTTTGGATTTAGAAACAGGATTCTGCTATAGTTCCGCCCATGCTTTTCATGGTCATCGAAGACTTCAAGGACGGCGACCCCAGCCCCATTCGAGAACGCTTTGTTCGTAATGGCAGGATGTTGCCAGAAGGTGTCGCCTATCACGCAAGCTGGGTGGACCCTACAAATGCACGGTGTTTCCAGGTGATGGAAGCAGAGGATCGCGACGTACTTCAGGTATGGGTCAACTGCTGGTCCGATCTCGTTGACTTCAAAATCGTATCGGTACTGTCTTCTCAGGAATATTGGGCGAAGACGAGCCAGAACGTCGATGATCCGTTCAGAAATTCCGCGTCCGAGTAGACCGACTTTCAGTCGGCAACCTGGGTGACCTGTAAACCAGGATTGTTGGCGACCTCTGCGACAATACCCAGCCGGTCCGACGGCTGACCCGAGCAGTTGTAAAACAGCAGGATTTCGCCGTCGCCGACTACGGCCATCTGATCTGCGAAGACCGTCTGTCTCTGTCCTTCTGGCGTGGTGATCTCCCATTTAGGCATGACGCAGCGCCTCTCCATAATAAGATTGCGACTGGATTCTGGTCGGTGTCATGGAGGTTGGAAGGTCAATTTTCGCAGGACTGCCCATTTTGGGGATGGTTAGAATACGAGGGTGATTCGATGTAAGGAAACTTTCGCACTGCAATCCAAAGGAGAATTGTCATGGCATTGATTACGCTGTATCAACCCGATGAAACTCCACGTGAATACGATGGCGTTAAGGAATGGAGATTTACACCTGAAAGTCTGACGTTTAGCCATCAACCCAATTCGATGACAATGACTGGAAAACGAATCAGCACATCATTACCATTCCTTATTGAAGAGGAAGTAAAAATGGGTATCGGTACATAACGCAGGAGTTTGCCCATGAAGGTGAATATGAATCTGATGAGTGATTGAACAGAATCATGGACGCTGCGCGTTGAAGCCCTACACAAGCGGATACCGCCTCCGGAGACTGCCGTACGGCTCAAACATTTCCAGCGGGAAGCTAGAAACTGGCCACCTTCGTGCAGGAAACAGGTTCCTTAGACCATACGCTGAAGATTGCTGGATTGTTTGGACCGAAAGGGGGCATCGCAAACGAATATTCAAACCCAACCTGATTCTGATGATCCTTAAGAATGCCGCTTCCGCCCCTGAACATCCCAGTGATTCCCCCACTCCCGGCCACTAATTCGTGGTCACAAGTTACTACCAGTTTCAAAGTTGGAACTCTATGTCAGATTGAACCGTGACATCTGTCTTATACGGCGCATCCGGGCGAGTTGAAACATCTGATTTTTGGGTGACCGTAAAATGCCCAATATGCGCTGGAGCCGGATTCTCCGGACTGGATTTAGGAGCCTTGGGCAGACTCTTGGGATTTTGCTTGAGCGTGGAGATTTCAGGAGTGCACTCTTGAACAACTGGGGCTGGGATATTTGGCACCATCACGTTCAATGCTGGTGCGGCATTCTGCTGGAATCTTTCTGCCACGTCTTTTGCTAAGAGGGCCACCAACAAAATAAGCAATACCAAGCGCATAGGGCGATTGCTCATAGTGGACCACAGTCTAGGCCACTTCTTTTCGATAATTTCCATGCGGCCAATCGTGTCCAAAAACTCGGTCGCAATGAGGTATATTCCGAATAGTCCCACGCAGAGGTAAAGCAGTATTGTCGCAGCCAGTTCCATGCCCACAATGCTCTCACTGGCCATCGCCGCAGCCTGTGGAAATCATCTGACCCACTACCCTTTTTGCCCCAGAGCGAAGGGAATACTGGATTCCGAAGTACCATTACCATTACTGATGAAAACACGCTCTTCGGCTGGGATCGAGATAGCATTGAAAAATAAAGCATGTACCTTGCATCCAAGTCTGTCGAACCACGTCTAACTGTGGGTACGTAAAAGTAAAGCCTACTGCCGCGGATTTCTCACGATCAGGAGCATTCGACTTGCCAGAAGGAAATTTTGTCCCCCCGCTATGCTCCTTGCCGTCTGTCGCGGGCTTGTATCCGCCCATCATTCCGCGCATCCGCGGCTAGCGTTGCTGCTGGCTTCATCGTTGCTCAATGGATCGATGTGCCGCGCATGATAAACGCCAGAGCTGGCAGCAGATCGCGCAAGTTTGAGCCCGCTTCATTCCATCGAAGCGGCAATTGCCGACGTGTTCCGCAGGCATGTTACTGGATGGTCCTACTGGCAATAGCAATAGCGTCGCCGGCGATGGCGCAGCAGGCAGCATCAAGCAGCTCGCAATCGACGAGCAGCACCTCGGCCCCTGACGACAGTTCCAAGCTTCCGGACAATCCCACGCCGAATGCAGCGGATGATTCCACGGGTCGACAGACCAAGCGCATCCTTTACGTCATTCCGAACTTCCGCTCCGTATCTGTCGACCAGGTACTTCCTCCGCAAACTCCCAAAGAGAAATTTGTCCTGATGCTGCAGGACAGCTTCGATTACTCGTCGTTCCTTTATGTGGGAGGTGTTGCGGGTGGGCCGATATCGAAAAATCCTACCCTGAGTTCGGCCATGGCGCAGCCGCGTACGGGCGTTATTATTGGCACTCGTTTGCGGACAATGTTGGTGGCAACCTCTTCACGGAAGCGGTCCCAATCGCCACGCATGAAGATCCTCGCTATTACACCATGGGTCGCGGCGGCGTTATCAAGCGCAGCGTGTATTCAGTCAGCCGGCTCCTCATCACCCGCACCGACCTGACCGCAACCAACCACGCGCGCAACACTTTCAACTTCTCTGAGATTGTCGGCAACGGCGCGGGAGCGGGAGTTTCCGACCTTTACTACCCCAGCCGGGAACGCACCTGGACCAAGACCGGGCAGAAATGGATCTTCCAGATTGGGATCGACGGCGCCTCCAACCTCGTCAAGGAATTCTGGCCTGATGTGAACAACCACATCTTCCACAATGCAAATTGGTAGAGATTTTGTTCAGCGGGGGTTCGAGTTTCGGCGAGTATTCAACGATCTGAGAAGCGAGCCGATATCGCTTGCGCTTCAGCCGTGTCAGCACTGCCGCACGTAGAGCCATCGCTAAAGCGGACATAATCTACACGAATGATTCCAGTTTTCTTTTGTCTTTGAACAGTACCCAGGTTCATCGACGCGCCCGGTTCCATCGCGTCCCCGTTGGTGAACACGCCGTCGAAGCTATACGTTCTGTAATCCGCCTTCGCCGTGGGGATATCCTGGACTACGTAGGCGACGATTGGCTTGCGTGACTTGTTTTTTGCCTCAATCCACGTCTTTCCATCTTTAGTTGTGCTGGTGAAGGTTGATCGAAGGCTTACACTCGCTTGCGGATGCCAGAGCAACAGAGGCAAGCAAAACACTCGATACAACCACAAGATGTCGGAACCCTAAAAACATAAATTGCTCCTTCACTCCTGGGATGAGCAAGCGGGGATAATAATAGCCTGAAACGACGTTTTCGGTAACAAAAACTCAGTTATGACCCAAACCTGGCCACGCCTCAACGCTAGCCAACGAAAA
>CAVRDB010000007.1:0-6821 GCA_963719625.1 uncultured Acidobacteriota bacterium | reverse complement strand
ATCCTAGTCAGTAAAGAGACTCCATGCGTAGTCGCGTTCCGATTGGTCTCGTGCGATGCGCTCAGAACGGACAAGATACGCATCCCACCAGCCTGTAGATCTCGTCCAGCCAACCCAGACATTGCGGGCCGGACCAGCCTGCTTTGCGACGTCCTTCCCACCTCGCAGGCAAATTTGAGGAGGACGGCTACTTATTTAATTAAGCAGCAAGTGCTAGTTGATTGTTAGCAATTGTGTTTTTGTAAGCGATTACGGGTGCCCACCCCCCGGCATGCCTCTCTACCGCAAACGATCCCGTCGAAACCGTGACGCCCCCATTTTGGGTAGCCCTGCCGATTAGATGCCGGCCAAGGCTGGAAATGCTCGTGGCATTCAAGAACTACCTCTATTCTACGCCGAAACAGTCCAAACTTCCCGTAACTCAAGTGGTGGTGCAGATTCCCCTGCGCATGCAAATCCTTTCTGGAATGCAAATTCTTGCGAGATACTGATCAGGCTAACTGGGAGGTGACGAATGGGAACCACGCGCAAGTTTGCGATGGCTTTGGTGTTGCTGGGTTTGGCTGCGATGGTATCCACAGCTCAGTCCTTGGCTCAAGAGACGGATCAGTCGCAAGCATCCATTCTTTCCAAAGCGGAGGCTGCCAATATCGATCGCCAGATCATGATCCTTCGCAATCCTGGGGAGCGGCGCATGGCCGCCGGCTGGAGCGACGCCAAGAAAATGGCGGAGATGATCTGCCGTCCTGCAGCGCTGCCCGTCCTGCAAAAGCAGAATAAGGCAGTGGACCGTGTGTTCCTGGGAACGGACGATCCGACCAGCCTGACGCTGGAAAGTAATGCGCGCCTGACCGGCACCGGCGAATACCGCACGCCGCAAGGCTGGCAGAATATTTCCTTCGTCTGCGAAGTGAATCCCGCCACCGCAAAAGTCACCAGCTTCCAGTCCACCCCGCTTCCACCCCAATAAAACTTCCTATAGATTTTCTGCCGCTTGCGTTTGACCGCGTGACACACTTCGATCATCATCGAAGTGATGGCGTGCAGTTTGCGGCGCAATATGGAGACAGCTGTGGCGAAACGAAAAACGCTTTCTGAAAGCCAGATTCATCTGATCGCGAAGGCCCTGGCCGATCCCCGACGCCACGAAATCCTGCAGCAAATTGGCGCTACGAAAGGTTGCGTATCCTGCGCCGAGATTCGTGGGTGCCAGCCTGTCAGCGCCGCCACGCTCTCCCACCACATGAAGGAACTCGAAACCGCTGGCCTGATCTCCATTCGTCGTGAGGGTAAATTCGCCCACCTTAAGCTACAGCGCGACGTCCTGGACGCCTACCGGGCCTATTTAAAGAAAATTTAACCGAAAAATCTGCACCCTTCCCACTCACTCCTCATCAATTAGACAGTTATCGAACTGTCGGAGCAAGACGGTTCAGACTGGAGAAGAAGATGAGCAAACTCAAGAACAAGGTGGCAGTGGTTACGGGAGCATCCAAGGGCATTGGAGCGAACATTGCCAAGGCATTGGCGGCAGAAGGCGCGACCGTAGTCGTGAATTATGCATCCAGCAAAGAAGGCGCGGATCGCGTCGTCGCGGAGATCGCAGCCAAGGGCGGCAAGGCCGTCGCCGTCCAGGGCGATGTGTCGAAGGCCGCGGATGTAGACCGCATTTTTGCTGAGACGAAAAAGAAGTTTGGAACGCTCGATGTGCTGGTGAATAACGCCGGTGTCTACGAATTTACTCCATTGGCCGAAGTGACAGAAGAGAAGTTTCATCGCCTCTTCAACACCAACGTTCTAGGGCTGCTGCTGGCGACACGGGCCGCAGAAAAACTCTTCGGTCCGGAGGGCGGCAGTGTCATCAATATCGGCTCCGTCGTCAGCAGAATTACCCCTCCCGGCTCCTCCGTCTATTCGGCGTCCAAAGGCGCAGTCGACGCGGTGACGGGCGTTCTCGCCCGGGAATTGGGTCCGAAGAAAATCCGTGTCAACTCCATCAATCCTGGCATGGTGGAGACCGAGGGCGTACATTCGGCGGGATTCATCGGCAGCGATTTCGAGAAGGGAGCGGTCGCGCAAACTCCATTGGGCCGCATCGCACAGCCGGAAGACATTGCGCCGCTGGCTGTGTTCCTTGCCTCCGCCGACTCAGGCTGGTTGACGGGAGAGACGTTGCTGGCCTCGGGCGGCATGCGATAAACCACGCGGGGCTGCGCCTGGCAGCCCCTGCATACAATGATTTTCGATTCGACCAAGACTCCACTTCACCTGTGGAAATTTCACGCCGTCTACTTTGGCGCCAGATGACTGAACACGAAGAACAAAGTTCCAGCCAGCGCGGCAGCGACGGGAAGCGTAAACACCCAGGCCATCGCGATGTTGCGTATGGTGGACCACTGCAGCCCGCTCTTGTTCGCCATCATGGTGCCGGCCACGCCGGAAGAAAGCACATGGGTCGTGGAGACGGGCAAGCCAAATCCGTCCGCCGCCATAATGGTGGCCATCGCAACCAGCTCGGCGGAGGCGCCCTGCGCGTAGGTCAGATGCTCCTTGCCGATCTTTTCGCCGACCGTCACTACAATCCGCTTCCACCCCACCATGGTGCCTAAACCAAGCGCCAGCGCAACTGCCAGCTTGACCCATCCTGGGATAAACTTGGTCGCCTTATCGAGATGGCTTCTGTAATTCACCAGCACTGCCTTGTCCGGCGCGGTAAAGGCGGGGGTCTTCTCTTTGTCCATCACGCGCAATGCTTCGCTGGCGAGGTACATATCGTTGCGGACGTTCGACTGCTGATTGGCGGGAACGTTAGCCAGTGTTTTATAGGAGACGACCTCGTGATCGATCGCCAAAATCAATTGTTGCTCAGCAGCCAGCGTTTCTGGTGACGCGTTTTTCGTCTGCAGAAAAGTCATCACTTGCTGGCGCGGATCAACGACTGGGTCGCCGGGCTGAATGTAATGGTTCAGCACGTTGGCGGCTTGCTGCGACACTGCCGCGAAATCCTCCACCTGGTGGAATCCAATCGCATGGTTTAGTGCATACGCGGTGGGCACGGTGCCGATCAGGATCAGCATAATCAGGCCCATGCCTTTTTGACCGTCGTTCGAACCGTGGGCAAAGCTGACACCGGTGCAGGTACCGATCAGCAGGCAGCGAATCCAGAACGGCGGGGGCTGCTCGCCCTTGGGTGCTTCATACAGGCGCTTGTCTTTTAGGCAAACCTTAAAGAGCAACAGCAGCAGCGCCGACAGAACAAAACCCGCAATAGGTGAGAACAGCAGCGCTTTAAATACATTCACCGTCTGCGACCAATCCACGCCGCTGACGCCGGTAATGGAGCGGTTCATCCATTGATTCGCCAGGCCCACGCCGATAATGGAACCGATCAACGTATGCGAACTGGAGGCCGGCAGACCCAGCCACCATGTCCCAAGATTCCATATGATGGCGGCAATTAATAATGCAAACACCATGGCGAATCCGGCGCCTGAGCCTACGTGCAAAATCAATTCGACCGGCAGCAGAGCAACCACCGCGAATGCGACAGCTCCGCTGGAAACCATGACACCGGTCAGGTTCCATACACCGGACCAGACCACCGCTACATGCGGTTCCAGCGAGTGCGTATAGATGACCGTTGCGACTGCGTTGGCGGTGTCGTGGAAGCCGTTGACAAATTCAAACCCCAGCGCAATCAGCAGCGCAAGCCCTAACAGTATGTAGGGCCACGCAGTCGGATAGTGGGTCTGTGCCAGGTCGGAGCCAAGCTTGACGCCGGCATAAATAATGCCTCCGACAATTGCGATCCCGAAGATGACCATGGCAATCTTGCCAGGGTTCTTGCTCATCTTCTGGTCGACTATATCCGCGCTTAATCTTCCGGATACGACATCCGGGCCAAGTATGGCTTCCTGATCCACGTGCTATCTCCTCGTGCTGGCTGTTGCGAAACTTCCACAGCGTAGCAGGCGAAATTGAGGAGTTTCGCGTAGATTTAGAGATATTTTGATGAAAATTGGATGAATTGCCTGGCGGCGACGAGTGACTTTCAGCATCGATCAGGCGGAGGACATCTTCTGCGCCCAACCGCACCCTATTTTTCCGTGGCAGGAGCTGTTAGTGGCTTAGCGCCAATTGCGCATCGATTGAGACGATTCGATCGCGCCCGTCGGCCTTGGCTTGATACATGGCAGCATCGCATTGGTGCAGCAAATCATAGATCGTGACTTCGGGATGATGACCGGCGTAGGTCGCCATTCCAATACTCAACGTAATCTTGATCGCGTTTTCTCCCTCAATCTCTTGCAAGCGAGGACTCATCATTGAGATGGAGTCCACATGCTGCCGCAACCGGCGAGCAACAGCAAGCGCTGCCTCTGCGTCTGCCTTCGGCAAAAGCGCCACGAACTCTTCGCCACCCCATCGCGCGACGATGTCGATATTTCGCACGGAATTTCGCAGCTTCTCTACCACTGCGCACAGCACGGTATCGCCGACACGATGGCCGTAACGATCATTGATCTTTTTGAAGTGGTCCAGGTCGAACATGATCAGAGAGAAAATTTCCCCAGTCCGCGAACTCCGTAACAATTCCTGCTCGCACAAGGCGATAAAGGAGCGGCGATTGTAGATGCCAGTCAGGTGATCGATGCTCGCCAGTGTTTCCAGGTTGAGCCGAATCTGGTGACCTTCCATCCAGAACACGCCAAATCCCAGACCGATTCCGGCGCCAAGAAATACGATGGCGGCAGTCTCCTCCAGCGGACTCGGCAATCGCGGGTTCCCTGGTGTTCCAAGGACAAGAACAACCGCACTTCGAAAAAGGTTAAAGACGGCGAACGCAATCAGAAGTGTGACGTTGTACCATACCGGCGCATCCATTCCCTTTTTGTTTGTTCTTTTCAACAGCATCGCACTCTGGCACGCCTGCGCAGCCACCAGCAAGCCGAGAGTCACAGCAGAAAGTTGTCGCACGTCGTGCAGGTGGCGATAGAAAAAATAGCCCAGCACTTGCGCGATGAGCAATCCGATCCCAAGCCGCGGGATTTGCGATTCGCTATCGGTCAACTCCAAAAAGCAAACGTGCAGGAAAACAAATGCCAGCAATATCAGGGTTTCTGCAACCAGCAGAAGGGAACCAACCGCCCACTCGATATCCACTGCGAATGCCGTGGCCGCCAGTGCCGCGACGGCAAATGTAGCTCCAAGCCAGCCGAGGCCTCGAAAAAACGGATTGGTCAGGCGGACAGTCAGAAGCCCGACACATCCACCGGAAAGCAGGATCGATCCAACAATCAGGATACTGTGAGTTTCCATACCAACCACTAGGGGAAACAATTGCAATTCGACGAAAGTATGACGAGCATCGCCTGAAACTGCAAAATGTCAACCCGAGTGTAGCCCGTATTGGAATCTGCCGCGAGTGACTAAAGTTTGCTCATCGGGAGGCGATGTCATTGACGGAATTTAAACCTTTTGCCCCAGAGCGAAATCTCGGGTGCCCGGCGGATAGGCTATACTCCCCAATGCAACAGCGTGGCGCTCCCCCCACGGGAATACTGGATTCCGAAGTACCATTACCATTACTGATGAAAACACGCTCTTCGGCTGGGATCGAGATAGCATGGAAAAATAAAGAATGTGCCTTGCATCCAAGCCTGTCGAACCACGTCTAACTCTGGGTACGTAAAAGTAAAGCCTATTGCCGCGGATTTCTCACGACCAGGAGCATTCGACTTGCCAGAAGGAAATTTTGTTCCCCCGCTATGCTCTTTGCCGTCTGTCGCAGGCTTGCATCCCGCCCATCTTCCGCACGTCCGCGGCTAGTGTTGCTGCTGGCTTCATCGTTGCTCCATGGATCAATATGCGGATCGATGTGCCGCGCATGATAAACGCCAGAGCTAGCAGCAGATCGCGCAAGTTTGTGCCCGCTTTATTTCATCGAAGTGGCAAATCTGGATGCATTCCCAAGGCGTGTTGCTGGATAGTTCTGCTGACGATTGCAGCGGCGCTGCCAACAATGGCGCAACAGACATCCAGCAGCACGCAGGCATCGAGTAGCACATTGGCCCCAGCGGATCGCTCCAGTCTTCCTGACAATCCCACGCCGAATGCGGCGGATGATTCCACGGGTCGACAGACCAAACGCATCCTTTACGTCATTCCGAACTTTCGCTCCGTATCTGTCGACCAGGTACTTCCTCCGCAAACTCCGAAAGAGAAATTTGTCCTGATGCTGCAAGACAGCTTCGATTACTCTTCGTTCCTTTATGTGGGAGGCGTTGCGGGGTGGGCCGACATGGAAAAATCCTACCCTGAGTTCGGCCATGGCGCAGCCGCGTACGGCCGTTATTATTGGCACTCGTTTGCGGACAATGTCGGCGGCAATCTTTTCACGGAAGCGGTGGTGCCAATCGCCACGCATGAAGATCCTCGCTATTACACCATGGGTCGCGGCGGCGTCATCAAGCGCGGCGTGTATTCGGTCAGCCGGCTCCTCATCACCCGCACCGACCTGACCGCAACCAACCACGCACACAACACTTTCAACTTCTCCGAGATTGTCGGCAACGGCGCGGGAGCGGGAGTTTCCGACCTGTACTACCCCAGCCGGGAACGCACCTGGACCAAGACCGGACAGAAATGGATCTTCCAGATTGGGATCGACGGCGCTCCAACCTGGTCAAGGAATTCTGGCCTGATGTGAACAACCACATCTTCCACAACGCAAATTGGTAAAAATTTTCTCAGCTCCCACAAAAGCATGCCTTTCGCTGACAGCAATTGAGAAGCAGCTCAAACATTCCCGCAACGTCAAA
>CAVRDB010000006.1:0-4831 GCA_963719625.1 uncultured Acidobacteriota bacterium | reverse complement strand
CTGGCGAAAGTGCGCTACGAAAAATTGGGCGAGGTCTTCCGCAACAAGCGCGTCCTTGAACTGTCGCTGGTGCAGAACTGGATTATCGGGCCGGTGCTGATGTTCCTGCTGGCGATCACGTTTCTTCGCGGCGAACCAGCGTAGATGCGAGGCCTGATCCTGATTGGCATTGCGCGCTGCATTGCCATGGTGCTGGTTTGGAACGAGCTGGCGGAGGGAGACACGGACTACGCCGCAGGTCTGGTCGCGCTGAACAGCATCTTTCAGGTGCTGTTCTACAGCGTGTATGCATGGGTCTTTCATGACCGTTCTGCCGAAATGGTTCGGGTTGGAGGGAAGCATCGTGCATATCGGCATTGGCCAGATCGCGAAGAGCGTGGGGATCTATCTTGGTGTTCCATTCGCCGGGGGATTGCTGACGCGCATGATACTGCTGCAAGTACGAGGAGAGGAATGGTATAGGACGCGATTTCTTCCGCGCATTAGTCCGCTGACATTGATGGCTCTGTTGTTCACGATTCTGATCATGTTTTCGTTGAAGGGCGATCTGATCGTGCGGTTGCCGCTCGACGTGGTTCGCATCGCGGTGCCGCTGGTGATCTATTTCCTGGTGATGTTTCTGGTCAGTTTCTGGATGGGCAAACGGCTGGGTGCGGATTATGCCCAGTCGGCGACGCTTTCTTTCACGGCAGCGGGAAATAATTTTGAACTGGCGATTGCAGTATCTGTCGCGGTGTTTGGCCTGAACTCCGGCGAGGCGTTTGTGGGCGTGGTTGGTCCGTTGATCGAAGTACCGGCGCTGATCAGCCTGGTGAACGTTGCATTCTGGCTGCGCAAGCGCTATTTCACGACGTAAATTTTTTTCTTACTTCTTCGATTTTTCTCGGGGTTAGATTTCGCGATTTAGGCAGACAAAGATTTTTGTTGACGCGGGGGAGCGGCTGGCGGATATTGCTGAGACAGTACAGGCGTCGCAGTAGAGGGAGAGCGGAATGACAGAGGGAAATCGCGGGCTGGTGATTGCGAGCGCGTTGGCTGCGCTGGGTATGGTGCTGGCGGGATGGGTGCTGGGCAGCGAGATCAAAGATATTCGCCTGGCCGACCGCTATGTGACGGTGCGGGGACTGGCGGAGCGGACGGTGAAAGCGGACCTGGCGGTGTGGCCATTGTCGTTTCGAGAAGCGGGCAACGATTTGAGGCCCACGTATGCGAAGAGCGAGGCGGACAGCCAGGCGGTGCTGCAGTTTCTCGCTGCGCAAGGGATCGCGAAGAGCGACATCAGCCTGGACAACCGAGCGTGACGGACACGCAGGCCAACGAATATGGCGGAGCGCAGCGGGCAGCGAACCGGTACATTGTGCAGCAGTCGATTGCGGTGCGGTCGAAGGATGTAGACAAGATTGCCGCAGCGGTGCAGAAGACCAGCGACCTGATTGCACAGGGTGTAGTACTGGGCGGCGGGCAACAATATGGCTCACAGAACAGTGTCAGTTACGTATTTACCGGATTGAATTCCATTAAGCCGGAGATGATTACGGAAGCGACGCGGAATGCGCGCAGCGCGGCAGAGCGATTTGCGGCGGATTCGGGAAGTAAGGTGGGAACGATTCGTTCGGCGGAGCAGGGACTGTTTACGATTTCCTCCGCAGATGCAGCGGCAGCGGGGGATAGCGAGAACGGCGGCGGCTATCAGGCGGATGCGAGCATCATGAAGAGTGTTCGCGTGGTGACGACGATCAAATATTATCTGCAGCAATAAAGCGCTGACATCGTGGCGCAAAAAAATGGACCTTCCTTGGGGGAGGGCCCATTTCTTTTGCAAACTTCTACGAAAATTTAGTGCCTGTGATCGCCACCGTGATTTTCGTAGCCGCCGCGGGTTTCGTTTCCACGAAACTCGTTGTGACCGTAGGCGCGGAAACTACCGTGTTCTCCGTGGGCAGGCAGAGCGCCGTGATAGCCATGATGCGGATCAAAGCGGTTATTCACATGTCCGTGGAAGCCGTGTGGACCGTGGAACCATGGCCCCGCTCCAATGAAGATGCCGCCGCTAAACCATTCCGGCCCGTAGTAGCCATACGGGGCGCAGGGATACGGGGCGTAGTCGAAATAGCCGTAGGGACAGACCGGCTCTGCGCCGATGGTGACGGAGACCTGGGCCTTTGCCGGAGAAGCAGCGAAGAAGGAAAGCCCAACGACAACAGCGAGGACTGCAAAATATTTCATGACGCGCATAGGTTTCACCTCGTGTAGTTAGAACGAGAGGTGCAGAAAAAAGTTGCGTGAAGAGGTCTTTTTTTGAGGTTGCACGTCCAAGCGCTTTGCATTCAAATCATTTCGGAACACGCAGCGGGTGGATGGAAAGCGAGAGTCGGACCTTTATCGACAAGGCGCTGACGAAAAGCAGGCAACCATTTATTCGGTAGTGGTCAGTTTGAATCCGCAGTTCCTCTGAATGACCGTTACCCACGAGCATTCGACTTATGGCAGGCTCAGGACGATTGTGGCCCGTGATAACGGAGACCTATAGGATGGTGACCACGATGCGCGGCTTGCAGCCCTTTGCGATGCGACGGTTCAACGGTCGTTCTCTGACAAGCTCGACGATTTTGCTCCGCCGGTGTCTGGATTTGCCGGATTCATCGAGACGACTTCATAACCTCGCGTTTTTTGGTCGGAGCCCTCGGCCATCCTGAGCATCATTTTGTTTTTCTTGATCTTGAACTCGCCTTCTTGCCCAATCGGTAGAATTGTGGCGTGTTTCAGGTCGATCGGCCGGATTTCGTAGTCCATTTCGTCGGTTCGCAGCAGGTACTGCGGGCAAAGCTTTTCGTTCGAGTTGATGTGCGTAATGCCAGCGGACCCCCACAGAGCGCCTAAGCCCGCCAAACCTGTCTGTTTCGCGCCGCACGGCACGGCCACCATTTTTTCGAGGATGCCTCTCTCGATGCCGTTCTTCTTTTTATTATCGTGGGCACTCAATGGGATGGCCGAGATGAGGACAAGCAAAAGAACAAATGTACCTTTGATGTTCATGACGCCTTCCTATTCTGTTTCTGTGAAATTCGCAGCCGAACAGGCGCTCTCATTCCTGCCGGCCCCTGGTTGATCCAAACCATACAATCTCGAGCAGTCAAGGCGGCGAAGGGGAAGGCCGTCCAGCTGGCCTTCCCATTTCGCACTCCGTGATTGATTACTGCTTCGGCTTCGGTGGCGCATGAGTCGTCGTCGCCGGATCCGTCGAAGTTCCTGTCATCGATGAAGTCCCTGTCATCGATCCTGCCGTACCGGTGCCACGGCCATTCACGCCTGCGCCGCTGGGGCTAGCGTTGTACTGCTGTTGTGCTCCGTACTGCTGTGCTCCGTGCACGAAGCTTTGCGGATTGGCCATCAATTCTGCCCGCACATCGGGATGAGCATTCAGATAGGCATCCAGCTCAGCATGGGTTTGCACATATTCGTGGTCCTTGACGACGGAAGGGTTTCTTGACAGGTCATTCTGAATGTCTGAATGGTTATGAAGAAATCCTCCGAAGTCCGCCATGTGATCATGCATTGGGTCACGATCGCGCATGTTCGAATCGCGGTCGTAGGCATCTTCCTGCCGCATGAAGGCGTTCGGGTTCTGACTTAGCTGGTCGCGAACTCCCGGGTTGTCCTGGAGGTAAGTTTGCAGAGCCGGATGGTTCTGCACAAAATTTCGATTGTCTAACAGGGACGGATCTTTGCGAACCTGTTCGGCGATTTCACGATGGCCATCGAGGAATCGGTCAAAATTCGCCACGTCTCTGCGGTCGGCATCGCGATAACCTTGTCCACCGGCGTCACGATCGCGCAGGTTCGCATAGCGATCTTGTCCACCTGCATCACGATCGCGCAGTGCCGAATCGCGGTTGTAGGCATCTTCCAGTCTCATGAACGTGTCGGGCTGCTGGCTGATCTCTGTTTTCACATTCGGGTGAGACTGAAGATACGCATTGAGCTCAGGATGGTTTTGCAGAAACTGCGGGTCGTCGATCAAGGAAGGCGTTCTGCGAACCTGTTCGGCAACTTCGCGATGGCTATCGAGGAATTGATCAAATCGCGCCAAGTCCCTGCGCGTGATGTCATCGCGATTCGCCATGTCTCTGCGGTCGGCGTCACGATCTTGTCCACCGGCGTCACGATCGCGCAAGCTCGAATCGCGGTTGTAGGCATCTTCCAGTCTCATGAACGTGTCGGGCTGCTGGCTGATCTCTGTTTTCACATTCGGGTGTTCCTGAAGATACGCATTGAGCTCAGGATGGTTTTGCAGAAACTGCGGGTCGTCGATCAAGGAAGGCGTTCTGCGAACCTGTTCGGCAACTTCGCGATGGCTATCGAGGAATTGATCAAATCGCGCCAAGTCCCTGCGCGTGATGTCATCGTTTTGGACAGCCTGCATGCCTTGCGGGGCGCTTACCTGCCGGTCTTGCGGGGTCGTAGATTGCGCGTGCGTGGGACACGGGAGACACAACAACGTCACCATCGCTGCACCGAGAATTAAAGTTACTTTTGGGAATCGCATTAGCTTTTTCTCCATTTCACCTACCTCCTCTTCCAACATCTACCTCCTCTCAAAACATTGATGCAATGCGTAGCCCGTTAAGTTGTTCGGTTTTGCGGACGGGAATTTTCGCATACGCAATGACCTTGTGATTCATGAGTTTGCGAGGGGAGATTAGTGCCCAGAAACGTTCTTCTCGTCACTAAAAATTGTCGTCACTAAGAATTAATTTCGGAGGGTTGGCAACCTGGAAGCTGTGGATTCAAACTGACCCACTACCATTTATTCGCATGCTCTAATTTTGTG
>CAVRDB010000005.1:0-6330 GCA_963719625.1 uncultured Acidobacteriota bacterium | reverse complement strand
AGCATCGGGAGAAACGCCGCCGAGTATGGCCATTCTGGTCCGTGCCAGGAACCACGTTGCGCCCATCCTGGAAGAAATGCGTGCGCGTGGAATTCCATACCGGGCGATCGAGATGGATACGCTGCCGGACCGCCAATCGATCTTGGACGTGTTAGCCATCGCCCGTTGTTTACTGCATCCGGCGGACCGAGTGGCGTGGCTCGCAGTCTTGCGCGCACCGTGGTGCGGGTTACCGTTAGCCGATCTGCTGACGTTGTGCGGCAATGACGATCCGCAGTGGAACCAGAAGACTGTTGCGGAGCTATTCCCGGAGCGTTCTGCTTTGCTGAGTGTGGATGGGCAGGAGCGGTCCGGACACGTGATGCGAACTCTGGAAGCTGCAAGAAAACAGTCCCAGAAGGAACGGTTTTCTCTGCTGGTAGAACGGACATGGCACACGCTGGGGGGCGCGCACTGTATTCCTGAAAAAGAATTGCCGGCTGTACAGGAATTCTTTCGGATGCTCGACAAATTGGAAGACGAGAACGGCTGGCCGACCGCCGTGCAGTTGCAAGAACAAATCCATAAGTTGTATGCGCCTCCCGTTGCGACTGAGGATTCTCCGGTCGAGGTGCTGACACTCTTCAAGGCGAAGGGGTTGGAATGGGATGTAGTGTTGCTGCCGGGGCTGCATCGTTTCTCGCGGCAGAATGCGGCCCGACTGACGGAATGGATGGAGCAGGTAGTGCCCGATGATGCGTGCGGCGAAAGCTCCCAGGCCGTCAGCCGCGTTTTGCTGGCACCGATTAAGCATATTGCGGAGGAAGAAGAAGCCATCGGTACCTGGATTCGCGCTGCCAACAATGAACGCAATCGACAAGAATTGAAGCGTCTGTTGTATGTTGGCTGCACACGCGCTCGGATGGAGGTACATCTATTCGCGCAAGGCCGCGAAGGGAAAAATGGCGAGCTTAGCAAGGCACACGTGCAGACTCTACTGCACACGGCTTGGCCTGTTGCGGAAGCGATTTTCGCAAAGCACTTGAGCGAGAGATTAGATTACGACAGAGGCGTCTCAAAGATTGTCGAGATGCCGTCAGCCTCTACAGTATGGCCTCCGAGCGAATTGTCGAATCGCCTGGATTTCATAGCTGCGTCGGGGGATGCAAAGGATGTCAATCGGATGATTCGGTTGTCCAACTTTCATCGCCTTCCTTCGGATTGGCAACTACCCGCAGCGCTCGCCGACATTCCAATGGCTCCTGCGTCGACCCAGTTCGCAGAAATTGGCGAAGATACCGGCGAGGAGATGCTGCCAGCATTTCAGCGTCCGCAAGGATCGTGGCAGGCTCGCGTCTTCGGAACGGTGCTGCACGCTTTCCTTGAACCATTGGCAAACATTCTGGTCAAAAATATGGAACTGGAGGCACAAGCGCGAGCCATCGATGCGTTAACCCAGCCAATTCGGTTGCAATTGCTGGGCAGCGGTCATCCGCCAATGGATGCAGAAAAAGAGGCGGGCCGCATCGTGGCTGCACTGCACGACGTTGCCGCCGATGAAAACGGGCGCTGGGTCCTCGCAATCCATCCCAGCCCATTGTTCCCAGAGCAAAGATTTTCTTCCAGCAGCGGTTTCGAAGTTCCCCTGACCGGGATATTTCGAAATGCGATACGATCCGTTCGCGTCGATCGCATGTTTTTGGCGGGCGCAGCTCCCATGACCAGCGGCACGGAAGTCTTGTGGATTATCGACTTCAAGACTGCTTCGCATGGGTTAGGCCAGGTGGAGGAATTCTTAGTCGAGGAGCGCAAGCAGTATGCGGATCAGATGCAGGTGTATGGCGATATTGCGCGCGCCGTGTATTCAGATCATCCGGAGGTCCGGCTGGGACTTTATTATCCGCTACTGTCGCGCTTCGTATGGTGGGCGCACGATGCTGTCGCCTAACCTCCGCGTGCTGTCGTGATCAGGAGCGAGGCGACCCAGGCTTGATTGCCATCTGGCACACGTGACGAAGTGGAGAGTCGACCGCGCACGACACAGCTGCGAAATAATTCCGTCCGAATTATTCCTTAGGCAAGGGAACCTGGACGAAATGGGGATAGTAAATGCCATAATTTGTGGCGAGTTTCGGTACATCCATGGTGTTGCAGACGTAGGTGAAATCAAGGTCACCAGAAGTTTCAAATTCTGGATGCTCTTTACCCGCGTAACAGAATGTGTCTTTGTCGCGCTTGGGTCCAGGCAGCATTTCTGGAATATGGTAGATCACTTTGGGCTCGGTCCACGGACCGGTTAGGTCGGAAGCGGAGCGCAGAATCACTTTATCCGAGAAGCCGTTCGGATCGAGCATCACCGCAAGCCATTTCTTCAGTGTGGGATGGTAGCGGATGGACAGTTCCGTGCTTCCTGTTTTCATTACCGCCTTGGCGTCGGCCGGATCAAAGCCCGGCTTCCATTGTTCATCAGCGGCCAGGTATTCAAGATGCTTTTGCGGATCCTTCAGTCCTTTCAATGGAATGCGGGTGACAAGAAGCGGGCGACTTCCAGATTCATAGAGCGCGAAAAGATAGACATATTTTCCATCCACCACGGTCGATGCGGAAGGGTAGGCCTTGACCCCATCGGGGACCAGCGGAAAATATTCGACACTCCACTGCTGCGGATCGCGGTCGAGATGGCTGACGCGTGCCAGGTCGGAACCGCAGGTGGCGAAGTCCATCGCCCACGGGCTGGCCTGTTTCGCGTGCTCGATACAGAGCAGCGTGACCCAAAGATCGCCCTTGGCCACGAAACCATCCATTGCCCAGTACCAATGGCCCGGATTTTTAGGAGAGAAGAAGCTCTCGGCGTTGTTTTCAGTTCCGTGATGGACGACATACTTCAGGTGAAAATTACCCTTGGCGTCGCAGGTGGAGATGCCAAGGCTGTTGTGTACCATGCGCGGCGCATGTCCAGTGACTAAGCGCTGTTTTCCGTAGAGCGTATCGCCGAAGATCCAGACATCGCGACCATCGGGCAACGGAATGGAATAGGCTGCGTCAGCCCCTTGCCATCCCAGCGGATTGTTCTGTTCCAGCTTGAATTGAGGCGTGCAGGTTTCGGCGAAGCAAAGCGGGAAAGCACAGCCGACCAGCAGCCCAAGCAGAACAGCGGAGCGGAATATTCGCACGAAACCAGATCCCCTTCTATTTGTTTGGCAATGGGCTGGTGATCAGTGCCAGCCCTTGCGGTTGATTTAGAACAGCAACTTTACCGCCAGCTGGATCTGACGAGAAGTGCCAGTTCCAATCAGCGAGCCAATGGTGGAAGTACTGCGACCAAAGTTTGGGTCAATGAGGTAGGGTTCATTTCCTGGCGCTACCGGTAACGTTCCATTGAAGCCTGGGTTGGCGATGAACAGGTTGCCATCCGGACTGGCAAAGTTGGGATGGTTGGCGATGTTGAAAATATCGGCGCGGAATTCTGTACTTAGGCTGCGTACCAGAGGTGTGCGCTTGATGATGGAAAAATCAAACTGAGCAAAATCCGGTCCACGACCGGCGTCGCGGGGAATATTTCCCAGCGAACTGGTTCCCTGGTTCTGGGAAGTGCTGTCTTCGAAGCCGGCCATACCAAATGGAATCTTGAAGATGTTTGCGTTGAACTGATTGTTAGGCCCTCCTCCTTTGTGGTCGATCTGTGCGGTAGATGCGCCGGGGATCAATTCTGGGCGTTGCGGAGAGCTGAAATCATTGGCAACGTTGGTCACAATGTTGACTCCGAATCCGCTTCTCGCGGAGACGATACTGCCCACCTGCCAACCCTTACCGAGCCAGCTGGGAGTATGGGCGATATTGTTGGGCTGATAGAAAATATCCGCGGTAAAGTTGTTACGAACGTCGATGTCGCCACTGGAATAGTCTGGCTTGGGATTGGTGGGATCGACAAACGCGCCGAAAACGCTGACCGTATTGTCTCGTTCATGGGACCAGGTGTAGTTCAGGTCATAAGTCAGCCGTGGTCCCCGCCCGCGCAGTGCCACCTGCATGCTGTTGTAATTGGAACTGAGAAAATCGCCCAACAGTCGCTCATTTGCGAAGTTGGTACTGAGTGGGTAGGTTCCCGTGTAGGGGTTGAGGTTATTAAATTCGAGTCCGGCGAAAGCTGCGCCCGCAGGCAATTTGACGCCATGCTCGCCTGCATAAGAGATGTCGAGCACCATATTCCGGGCCAATTGCTGCTGGCCGCCAAAACTCCAATGCTCGGCGTAGCTATCCCGCGTCTTGGGCTGAAATTCATCCACGTTGCGCACTTGAGGCGTACATACCGGTACCGAAGGCACTGGATAGCTGAGCGGGAAGAACGGCGTGCAGGAAACAGTGCCAAACAGGGCCTGGAACACGTTCACCGAAATGTTGTCGGAGGTATTGTCCGTAAGCGAGAAAACGGCGCCGGTCAATTGTGGATTGTAGAAGATGCCAAAACCGCCGCGCAGCACGGTCAGACCGGTGCCAAGTGGGTCCCAGCTAAAGCCGACGCGCGGGCCGAAGTTATTCCTGTCTGGAGCATAGAGCGCGGCGCCTTTGGGTCCGACCGTCTGGGTGGCGATATCGAAATTTGCCAATTGCCCATTCTTCTCACGTAGCACCGTGTTGTATTCATATCTCAGGCCGAGGTTGACCGTCAGGTTCTGGCTGACACGGATATCGTCTTCTGCAAAAAAGTCCCAGTTGGTGTTGCGGATTCTTGTCATGGGATTGCCGAGAGTGCTAAAGGCGAATCCGTTGTTGGTTTCAAAAGCCGAGATGCTGCCGTAGGAGAGAAATTCCTGCAGGCCCAGTTCTTCATCGGAAAGGTTATGCCGAATGTCTGCACCAACCTTGATCGACTGTCGGCCTTTGATCTTTGTCAGGGTGTCGAGGTACTGGTAGGAGGTCTGCGGACGAATGCTGGCAAACGTCGCCGGTCCGGGCGCAACGCCAAAGTTGCAGAAGAAACAGCTAAACGCTATCACTGGGAAGTTGCCGCCGCCGCCGTAGGATTCCACATGGTTAGAATTGATGCCGAAGCCTGCCTCGTTCAGCAGGGTTGGCGAAAAAATAAAAGTGTTGCTCACTTTTAAAAACTGTGTGACAGCCGGTGTGGGCGCGGTCTGGCCCACGGCTGGGCCGTACGTTGTATTGGTATTCGAGTTGCCGATGTTATAGCGGACGTAACTTCTGCTCCGGGCAGACTGGTCCCAATCGATGCGTACTGAACCAGTATCTTCACGCAGTGTATTGGGCAGATTTGCGCTGTACAGGTCGAAGTTGCCTGGTAGGGTCGTTGGGATCCGGGCCAAGATTTCCCATGGGGATAGCAGCCACGACGGGCGCCATGACGGGAATGAATTCGGCGCGGTTAGTTTGATTTAAGACGTCATATATCTGGGTATTGGTAATCGTCTGTCGCACGCCTTCGTAGTTGCCGAAGTAGAAGAATTTGTCTTTCCGGATGGGACCACCCAGGTTGCCACCAAATTGGTTGAGCCGCAGCGGCGTTGAGGTTCCTGGGACAGCAAAATAATTGCGAGCGTCGAAGACGTCGTTGCGTAGAAACTCAAATAGCTCGCCATGCAGTGCATTGGTGCCGGACTTGGTGATCACATTGACCACGTCTCCGATGGAACGGCCATACTCGGCTGAGTAATCGCCTTGAAGTACGTGAAATTCTGCGATGGAGTCCACGCTGGCACGCGTGATGCGGGCACCTTCGCGGCCCAGTTGCATGGATGTGGCGTTAGTGTCGATTCTGGTCGCATCCGCGCCATCGAGCAAGATATTAACGCCAGCAAAGCTGGTCTCCGCGCCACCCAGGCTGGTCTGTCCAAAGTTGCCGCTGGTGACCGAACCTGGCACAAGTGCCAACAGATCTTCAAAATTTCGACCGTTGAGAGGCAGGTTCGCAACACGTTCAGCTCCAATGGTAGTTCCCAGGTCTGGGCTCAGTGTGTTCACCTGCAACTGATTTGCGGAAACCGTCACCTTCTGTGTTGTTTCGCCAGGCTTCAGGACCAGATCTCCTCGATGCATTTCCGAGGTGTTCAGCGGAATATTCTCAAGCGTCGTCTCGCCGAAACCGGCAGCCGATGCGGTGACGGAATAGCGCCCGACTGGAAGCGTCGGAGCCGTGTACTCACCTTGGCCATTCGAGGTTTCTGTGACTGTGCGTTGGGTACCCATATTTGTCACCGTCACGGTTGCATTTGGAACAACGGCACCAGTTGAGTCGCGCACAGTTCCTTGGATTGTTCCAGTATCGAGCTGCGCCATCGCTGCGCCCGAGCATCCGAGGACAACCGCTAGAACGGCGGCCGCACTTCTTCCTGA
>CAVRDB010000004.1:0-453181 GCA_963719625.1 uncultured Acidobacteriota bacterium | reverse complement strand
CGTGATTGCCTGCCAGCGCGGATCACGTCTGGAACTTCGATGTTGTTCGCTGTCGGAGAAGTAATTTGCGCCGTTCAGGATCACTTCAGCCTGCGCTTCTCTAAACGCATCCCACGATTCGCAGCCCGAATTCCCGGTAAGATCCAGGCGAATCAGTTCGATGAAAACCTCGCAAAAAATCTGCCTAATAGTTGACCCGAATATAAGACTGATTTAGTCTGACTTAAATAAGACTGAAGAGATCGTATATAGGTGTCCTTGCTTGTTCTCCATGAAAACACTTTATTTTCGGAGGTTTAGGGATTTGTTCGCATGTTGGTACAGACTGGCAAAGCACTGTTTCTCACGAACGGCGATCCTGCTGTTGCTGGCCGGATTTCTTGCCGTCAGCTTTCACCGGGCAGAAGCGCAGCAGGAGCCACCTTACTTTGTCACCTACTCCTCGGTGATGGAAGAACCCGGAAACCTTGAAATTGAAAACCAGAACATTGCTGCCGCACCGAAGAACGCCAACGGATTTTTTGCGCCCACCGTGGAGTTTGAATACGGCGTAACTGCCTGGTGGACCGCAGAAGCCTATCTGCAAGGCCAATCAACTTTCAATGATTCCACGATCTTCACTGGCTTCCGGTTCGAAAACCGGTTCCGTCCGCTGCCGCGCGAGTACTGGATCAATCCGGTGCTCTATGTCGAATATGAGGACGTGAACGCGGCGGACAAGAGCTTTCTCGAGATCACCGGCAACACCAGCATTACAACGCTGCAGGTTCCCAACGCGGCGCTGCGCAAAGAAGTGGAACGCTCCGATCGAGGGCAAGCTGATCCTGTCGAGCAACGTGAAAGGCTGGAACATCTCCGAAAACATGATTTCCGAAAAGGCCGTCAACGAAAACGAGCCGTGGGAGTTTGGCTACGCCCTGGCGGCGGCCCGTCCGCTGGCGCTGGTGGGCGGTGTAAAACCGTGCGTCTTTTGCCGCCAAAACATTGCCGCTGGAGGAGAGTTGTTTGGCGGCCTGGGGACACGCTACACCTTCGGGCTGAAGCAAACAGAGCAGTATGCCGGGCCGACGGTGGCCCTGAATATGCCGCAGGGCTGGACGCTGAAGTTCTCTCCCGAGTTTGGACTCAATGACAATTCCGCTGGCGTTTTGTGGCGCTTTGGCGTGTCGTATGAAATCCAGCAGTTCCGCGATTGGTTTCGGAGGAAGAAATGAAAGGCAGGAGTTTGATTCTGGCGGTGTGGCTGGCAACGTCTGTGCTGTGCTTTGCAAAAGCGGATGGATCGTGGCTAAAGAAGGTGCCGCAGACCGACCGCGAGCGTGTGAATCCGTATGCAGGCAACCAGGAAGCTGCGACAGCCGGGAAGAATCTCTTCCACAATAACTGCGCCAAGTGCCACGGCGACAATGCCGAGGGCAAAGGCTCGCGCCCCAGCCTGAAAAGTGAACGGGTAATGAACGCAACTGATGGAGAACTTGCATGGATTCTGAAAAACGGCGTCGTCTTCAAGGGCATGCCACGATGGGGTGGGCTGCCCGAGCAGGAACGCTGGCAGATCGTGACCTATCTCCGGAGTTTGAATCTGCAAACCGGGGAGGGACAGCAATGATCTGCTGGCGTAGAAGGTTTGCCGGTTTTCTTGCTCTGCTAACGGTTGGGTTGCTCTCTGGGATGGTGATTGCGGGCTGCGGATCGGGGCAGGCCCCCGCCGCACCAACAGAATCGGACGCAACCCCGCCTGCGGATTCGATCGGTGAAGCGCTTTTCCTCGACACTCGATTTTCGGAATTTTTCGCCGCGAACATGACGGATGTGAACACACCGTTGACAAGCGGCGACCCTGTCGTAGCACAGGTACAGACACAGAACGGTCCGCTGCCCGGACCGTTTGCGGGCCAGTCGATCAATTGCCGATCGTGCCATTTCGTTACGGAGTTCCAGGGCGTAAACGGCGCGGGCAACCGTACCTATGCTGACTTCACCACGCGCAGCCCGATTCCAAGAACGCAGCCAAACGGATTCGATCACACGCCGCGCAATGCCATGCAGATGGTGGATTCCTTCACCAGCCGTTCCGGACCGCTCTTCCTGCATTTCGACGGCGAATTCGCCTCCGGAGAAGACCTGACGATCGGGACAATGACGGGGCGAAACTTCGGATGGCTGCCGTCGGAGTACAACCAGGCCATCGCGCATATTGCGCAGGTGATTCGCGAAGACAACGGCAGCGGCCAACTGGCGGCGGACCGGCTGAACGGACTGAGTTATGCGGTCATCTTTAAAGGAACGGACTCGCGCATCCCGAGCGACCTGCTGCTGCCTCCATCGCAACGACTGGATGTATCGACGGCGACCGACATGCAGGTAGTGAATCGAGGTGGCCATGTGTATCGCCACCTATATGAAAGATCTGCTGTTCCAGCGCGACCAGTTTGGACGTTACATCGGCTCACCCTACGACAATTTTCTGCGAGTGAATCATCTGCCGCAGCAGCCGCTGGCAGGGGAAACGAAAGCGGCATACAACCAGCGGCTGTATCAGCAGGTAGTGGCGCTGAAAAATCCGATTTTCATCACTCCTCAAGATGGTTCATTTAAATATCATTCCCAGCCGTACCAGTTTGGCGCACTGGAATTGCAGGGACTGAAGATCTTTCTGGCATCCGCGGCTCCAGGAGCCTCCAATGCGCATGCTGGTAATTGCGCTGCCTGCCACCAGGCTCCGGATTTTTCTGATTTCGTCTTCCACAACAACGGCGTTTCCCAGGAGGAATACGATGCAGCAAATGGAATAGGCGCGTTTGTGAACCTGGTAGTTCCCAGCAACAGCGCGCGCCTTGCGAACTTCAATGCCTACATGCCTGCCTCGCCCAACCATCCCAACGCAGCGGAGTCCTTTCGGCATGCAGCGGTGTCGGGACATCCGGAATATGCGGATCTGGGCCTGTGGAATGTATATATGAATCCGGACATCCCCAATCCGCAGGCGAACCTGAAAAGCTTTGTCTGCGCCACAGGCAAGGACTGTTCTGTCGATCAGGGCCTTGCGTCTACGATTGCGCAGTTCAAGACACCGGTGCTTCGCGACCTGGAAGACTCCGCGCCATACTTCCACAACGGCAGTGCGCCAACCTTCGACGATGTCATCAACCACTACATTTTGATGTCGCTGGCCGCGCATTCTGGACTTATGCGGAATGCTCCGCCAGAGTTCGCGAACATGTCCTTGAGCCAGGACGATCTGACGGCGTTGGTTGCATTTCTTCAGTCGCTAACCGAGGACTACGACGACGCTTAAAAGAGCACTCGACTATTCGGAGGCTGAATCGCTGGACAGCTTTGCGACTGCATCGTGCAGGCGGGTAGAAAATTGCATGTGGGACTCGTTTGGTTCTTGATGGAGTGGCTGCCCTACCCGCACCGCAAGACCCGGTGGCCGCAGGCGAGAAAAACCAGGCCGCTGTGCCGCCTGCCACAGTCCGACGAGAGCGATAGGAACTACTTGTGTGTGAGATTCCTGGGCCAGCAGACTAATGCCGGTTTGAAAGGTCTGCAGTTCGCCGGTCAGGGTGCGTTGTCCTTCCGGGAACACGAGCACGTTGTAACCTCGGTCGAGCGCCTCCCCGGCGTGAGCAAAACTCTGGCGCAGTCCCGCGCCCGCAGGCAGAGGAAAAACATTCAACAACGCGGTGACCAGGAATGCCTGCACGGGAGCCAGCCAACGCAGCGGTCCCGCTCCCACTCCGGCGGCGGCTCGTTTGCCGCGCCACGCCGCCAACAGTTCGGCGGACATGGCCACCGACATGTGCTGACGCACGCGACGCGGAAGTGCGTAGAGCACCAGCGCAACATCGACAGCAGTGACGTGATTGGCTACATAGATAGATGGCTGCGTGGGCAATGTGTTTGGATTGCACTGCACGCGGGGTTTGGCGAGCAGCCACACCAGTGGACGCAGTTTCCATTCGATAAAAAGCATTCGCAAAAATTGAACTGGCGCGCTCCACGGCCAATGCGAATACTTTGCTGCGGACGATCTCACTTTCGACGCGCCCACCGCGACGGAGGAAGCACCCGCGATGTTTTCACGATTTACGAGCGGCGAAGGCGATTGCCCATGCGCTGGCTGCTGAGAAGGTTCCGGCGGGGAAACGCGAATCAAACGGCGTAAATCCGCCAGTGTGCGTGCGGCTGCCACGACACCTTCGCTGATGGAAACGCCGAACTGCTCCTCCATCGCCATGGTCAGTTGCATGCGACCCAGACTGTCGAGATGCAGATCGGTCGCGAGGTCCGCGGTATCGTCGAGGCCGGCGACTTGCTGCCCAGTGACCTGCTCAATCAGACGCAATAGCGGGTCTTGACTCGCGGTGAGTGACGAAGAGGGAGCTCTCGACCTGAAGCCGCTGCGCGACCCAAGCAGCCACTTCGCGACGCAACAATTTTCCCATGGTGTTGCGAGGAAACTCATTCGTGGGCCAGCGCAGAATATTGCGAATCTGCTGAAACTCCTGCAGGCCGCGATTGGCAGCGGAAAGAATTTGCGACAAGCTGGCATCATCTTCTCGATCCTGCAAAATCACGACAGCGACGGGCTCGGGCCCGCGCGGTGACTCCCACGCCACCACCACGCAGTCGGCAACTCCAGACTGTGCGCGAACCATTTGTTCCAAATCTTCAGGATGGATATTCATTCCTGATGCGGCGACGATCACATCGCTTTTGCGCCCGAGAAAACGCATCTGCCCGGATGAGTCGACTGCCCCTAGATCGCCTGTGTGCAGCCAGTCTTCGGTGCGAGGTTCGAAGTGGCCGTTGCGCCATGTACCTGCAGCCAGCATCGGCCCACGCACAAGAATTTCGCCGTCTTCGGCAACGCGAACTTCGCGTCCGGCGAGCGGCTTGCCAATGCTGCCGCGCGTGGGATGCATGGGGTGGTTCAGCGTGGCCAGCGCGGTGGTCTCCGTCATCCCATACCCCTGCACCAGCACGAAGCCGAGTGCGTTCCAGAACTGTTCCACTTCTTCCGGAAGCGAAGCGCCACCGGAGACGAAGGCCCAGAATTTGAAGCCGAAGTGACGATGCACGTCGCGTAGGCGCCACCATTTTTTCCAGACGCGCTGGTTCTGGATGGCATTGAGGCGCGCCCGCAGTTGTGGATCACTCGAAAGCAGATAAACGCGCAACAACTCCAACACGCGCGGCACCACGGCAGCGACGGAAATGCGCTCGCGGCGAATTCGTTCCATCACATGGCTGGCGACAAGATTGTCTTCATAGTGCACCTGTGCGGCCAACAACGGAGGTACCCATAGGCCCATAAATTGGCCGAAGACGTGGCTGAGCGGCAAGGTGTGCAGGAATCGCAAAGGATGTACCCAGCGCTCATAGCGCAGATATTTTTGGATCTCGTGCTCCAGCACTTCAACGCTGGACAGTACGTTGCCATGGGTATGAACGATGCCTTTGGGAGTCGACGTGGTCCCCGAGGTAAAGAGAATTTGCAGCGGAGTTTCTGCGCTGAGCGAAGGCTCCGGTTGCAGCAGCGGCGATGCTGGCAGAGTGGCCGCAAAATCTTCGAAGGAGATGTTTGCGGCGACGTTCGGTGTCGATTCTGCTTGCAACAATTTTTGCAGATGTTCCGCATCGCCGACGATTAGTCTCGGCGTTACATCAGCGACGACGCGCGCGGCGAAATCAACACTGCCCGCAGCATCGAGTGGAACCGCAATAACTCCACGGAGCACGCAGCCGAAGAATGCCGCAACCCACTCGGCAGAATTTGCGCCCCACAACAGCACTCGTTCGCCGGGCGCGATGTCGCGCTCCGCCAGCAGCCGGGAGAAGCGGCCTGCGAGCGTCGCCAAATCTGCGTACGTGGTCGCCACGCGCCGATTGCCGGGATAGCTGACGATAGCGATCTGCTTGCCATGCCGCTGGAAATCTGTCGACGAGAGTGGCGAGATGCTTCCGCATAATCAATATCGATGCGCGTGATGAAGTCCGCGCGTACGACTTAGGGTAACGGCGAGGTCTTGTACGGAAGGCCATCCGCAATGGGGCGCACGCGCACGCGATCGACGCGGCGATGAGACGACTCGAGCACCTCCAGACGCAGGCCGGCCAGCTCAATCACTTCGCCGGGAAACGGAATGTGTCCCGCCTCCTCTGTCACCAAACCACCGACAGTAGTCGATTCGTAATCTTCGGCCAGTGGCAGCGAGACGGAGTCCGCGAACAGATCTTCAAGCTGCGCTAGTTCAAAATTTCCAGGAACGATGTACGAACCGTCGGGCTGCGGCTGCGCATTTTCTTCGGCAGCAGAAGTTTCATGCTCGTCGCTGATGGCGCCAACGATCTCTTCCACGATGTCTTCAATCGTCACCAGTCCGGCAAGGCCGCCGTATTCATCAATGACAAGGGCCATGTGCTGCTTGTCTCGCTGCATCTCGCGCAGCAGGGACTGAATATTTTTTGTCTCGGGCGTAAACATGGCGGGTCGCGCCATGGCGCCGACGGTGACGGTGGCAGCATCAATGTCGGAGATGTGCAGCAGGTCATGCATGAATGCAATCCCCACCACATCGTCGAGGTTGGTGCGGTAGACGGGCACGCGGGAGTACGCGTGGGTACGCAGCTGCTCAGAGAATTCAGCCAGCTTCATGCTGGCTGGAACAGCAAATATTGCGGGCCGCGGCGTCATCACCTCGCGCACAATCTTGTCGCCAAATTCCAGGGCGGAACGTACCAGCGCGCGATCGCTTTCCTCCAGGATGCCCTCTTCTTTGCCGGCTTCAATCAGCGCATCGACGGCTTCGGCGGAATCTTCTTCTTCCTGCGGCGCGTCCGATTCTGCCAGCGCGGCGATGGAAAGCAGAAAGCCCAGCACCAGCGTGATGGGAAACACGAGGTAGAAGAGAGCTCGCAACACGCCGGTGAGCCGCGCCACCCATTGCCCGCGAGTGCGGGTGAAAAACAGCTGCGGCAGAAAATCGTGGAACAGCAATATCGCCAAAACAATGGCGAGCAGCGTTTGCGCCACATCGCTGACCAGGTGTGCGGAATCGATGGGATGCGCGCGCAGCGCGACGTCGGCAAATACCAGCGCCAGCGACGCCAGGGAAAGCAGCGTCAAGAGCGACGCAGACTGCGCCGCATGTTCGCGCGTCAGCTTCAGGCGCGGTTCAATCTGCTGCTCCCATACATCAATGTTTTCCTGAAACTCGCGCGCGAGAAATTTCCCCATCTCCGAATACAGCCGGTTCACATAGGAAGCGAGGGTGAGAATCGCGAGCAGCAGTAGTATCAAAATGAATTGCAGGATGGTCATGGGCGGCCCGCCCGTTTCTTCGCGACACGCTTGCTTGATTGCATTTTTCCGTTCACACTGCGGGCGATCAGCGCGCTGGGCAGCCGGAAGCGGCGGCGCAGTTGCTCTTCCTGGATGGCCATTTCACCGGCGTCGTTTTCATGGTCGTATCCAGCCAGATGCAGCAGGCCATGCAGCACCAGAATTTTCAATTCCACCAGCAGCGAATGGCCAAACTGCGTGGCCTGACGCGCAGCGGTATCCAGCGAGATAGCAAGATCGCCTGCGACGGCGGGATGGGCTCCGCGCAAACCGCGAGGCCGGCCAGAGGAAGATGCTTGCGCAGGAAACTCCATCGCAGGAAAGGAAAGCACATCGGTCGCGTGATTCAAGCCGCGGAATTTTCCATTCAGTCGTTTGATCGCGCTATCCGAAGCCAACAATACGGAGACCTGCCCGGTTACAGGCACAGCCCGCCGCGCCCGCCGAAGAAACGGCCGCAGTGCGGAGAGAGCGAACTCCGCACCGGCTTTGCCTTTCATACTGCTATTCGCTTCAGGGTCGACGATGATCATCGCATGAAGCATGGTATCGCAGCCGCATCGATTTCACATTACTGCGTTTGCACCTGCGGCTTGTCGTCGGTTCCATTTCGCAAAGGTTCGGCAATTCCCAGCGGCAGCTCCCGCTGAGCCGCGCGTGTAGCCGTCGTAGGCGCAGACAATACGCTGCACCAGTTGATGTCGCACCACATCTCCCTGCTCGAAATAGCAGAAGTCGATGCCATCCACATTCTTCAGCACATCGATGGCTTCAATCAATCCAGACTTGCGCGGATTGGGCAAATCAATCTGCGTGATGTCGCCGGTAATCACCGCCTTGGCGTTGTTGCCCATGCGAGTAAGAAACATCTTCATCTGCTCGCTGGTGGTGTTCTGCGCTTCGTCCATAATGATGAAGGCATCATTCAGTGTACGGCCGCGCATAAACGCCAGCGGAGCCACTTCAATCACGCTGCGCTCCAGCATTTTGTCCACGCGGTCCGGCTCCAGCAAATCGTAGAGCGCGTCATACAGCGGCCGCAGATACGGATCGACTTTTTCCTGCAGCGTGCCCGGCAAAAATCCCAACCGCTCGCCCGCTTCCACAGCGGGACGCACCAGCACCAGGCGCGAAACTTTTTTCGCCGTCAACGCAGCCACCGCCATCGCCACCGCCAGATACGTTTTTCCGGTACCCGCCGGGCCGATGCCGAACACCATGTCGGAGTGCTCAATCGCCTCAAGATATTGCCGCTGATTGACCGAGCGCGGCTGCACCATGCGGCGAATCCCGGTCGAGCGCTGCTTGCCGCTATCAACCAGACTGCGCAGGGTGACGGCCTTATCGGCGACAACCAGTTTCAGCATCCCGTTCAGCTCACCATTTTGCAGCGTGACGCCAGCCGCGTCGCAGCGCCTCATAGTCGGCGAAGATCTGCTCCACGCGGGCAATCACCTCCGGCTCGCCCTCCAGATAGAGAGCGTCCGAACGTAAATCGATGCGGACTTTCAGAGTGTTTTCGATCAGGTGAAGGTTTTCGTCGCGGGTGCCGAAGATGGGCTCGATGTTGGGGGTGATCTCGATGGTTTTCTTCATCAATAAGACTATTTGCCTCCATTGGATTTCTGTACGCCAAGGCGGTAGACAGCGCGGGCTGCCTGAGGACGGTGCATTCTGTTGGATTGCCGGGATGATAGTTCGGATGGCTGCAATGTGAACGGCGAGGCATCTTTTCGGGCGCGTTCGAACCCGTTGGATGGGCTTGCCGGTCGGTTGGTTCTCAGTACGTCGTTGAGCACGAGGATGATGCGCACAGAGTAGCGCCGGGAGAAGATTGCGTCAATCGGCAAATGAAAAATATTTGCGGCATAGGAATCTATGTAGTTTTACAGCGATGGAATCCTGCATCTTCGACGACCGTGTCCAGCGCTCCAAGCATAAGATGATTGCATCATGGCAGAGGTTGCGATCGAATCCGCTGAAACCATGCTGCACGGGTCCGTGTTGGTGTTGCTGCAGTTTGACGTGTGCGAGGCGATCCGGCTGGATCAACTGCGCGAATTGGTGCGCGCGCGCAGTGTGGAGCACACCATCCCCAAGCATGCCCCGCCGGGATATGTTCGCTATCAGCGTCCGCCTGTCGTCGAGCCCATCGAGACGCTGGTGCTGGAAAGCGGCGAGCGGCTGCAAGGCGAGATCAAATACTACGACTACGGCGTGTTGAGCGTCGTGTTCGAGCTGGCCTTCACGGGCGGCTGGGGGAAGCTGACCGGCCTGGCGAGCCGGTGGGTGTGGGATGTCGACTTTGCCGCGCAGGCGACCGAGATTGTTCGCGGCAGATTGGCGCGGGCCGCTCCAGCGCTGGTGAAACCATACACGGAGTGGCTGAGCGAAGATTATTTGATTTTTCATGTGCGCGAAATTACCGGCTCGCCTTCCGTCGCCGACCTGATCCACCAGCATGGCGCGCGCATCGCACAGGTGGTGCGCGGCGATATGGGACAACTGGCCGAAAGCGAATGCAATGAGGTGCTGCAATCGCGCATTTCCTACTACGCGAACGACCTGGCAGTGATTGGCTGGAACGCTGCATTCATCTACGACAGTACCTCCGGCGCGCAGACGGCGATCCAGTTGCTGGAGTATGCCAACTCCCAGCTGCTGGAGTTTCGCCACTATGACGACCTGCTGACAAAAGAGCTGGACCGCGTGTACAAGCTGCTGGATGAAGGCACGGGCATGTTTGCGCGATGGCGGCTGGCGCGCTCGGCAACCCGGCTGCACACAGTGCTGCTGGATGTAGCGGAGCTGACGGAGCACGCCGATAACGCCATCAAATTTCTCAGCGATATGTTTTCTGCGCGGCTCTATAAGCTGGCGGCGTTGAAGGTGGGCGTGCCCGACTACAAGGACCTGGTCACGCAGAAAGTGCGCACGTCGGAAGAGCTGTATCGCTTTATGGTGGACCAGTTCAACCAGAGCCGCGCATTTTTTCTGGAGCTGACGGTGGTGATTATTCTGGTGATTGAGCTGGTGTATCTGTTCCGTGGCCGACCGTTTTAACGCGGCGGCGCACTCTAAAAGAAAGGACGCCCCAAGATGACGGCGAAGAAAACTTCCAAGAAGAAGGCCGCGAAGAAGGCAGCCAGGAAACCGGGCAGCAAGCGCAGCAGTAAGGTGCAGCGTGGGACGTCGGGGACTGGGCCGCGGGCGACGAAGCCAAAGGAAAATTCGTGAAGTTAGAGGACGTCAAGAACGCCTACGAAACACTTTCCGGCACAGCCAGCCAGATTATTCGGCAGCTGAGTCTCGCCGGCATTGCTTTGATCTGGCTGTTCAACATCGGAACCGGCACGAAGCCGGCCCTGCCGCATCCGCTGCTGCAAGCGGCGCTGTTTATTTTTCTCGCGCTGTTTTTGGATTTGTTGCAGTACCTGGTCGGAACGTTCACCTGGTTTCTCTATTTCCGCAAGAAGGAAAGAGACTCGACCGCGCCTGACGAGGAGTTCCTGGCGCCGGCATGGATCAATTGGCCGACGTGGTTCTTATTCAGCCTGAAAGCAATCTGCATGCTCATTGCCTACCTCGTGTTTATCCTGCCATTCCTGTTCACTACGTTCTTTGCGTAGACGAGTTGCCGAAGCACGACGGCAACGCCATCCATTCAGTACGCTGAGCCGCTTGGACTCGGGACTGACTCCGAAAGGTACTCACCCATCCGAAGAAAAATTATTTTTTGACCTTATCCAAGGAGAAAGCATCCGAGTATGTAGCCGCACGTATTTCCCCCTCCTTGAATATTTTCTCTATACCTAATTTCTGTCTTGGAGGTTCGATCATGCTGTTTCCATCCTTCGTTCGCTCGTCTTCAGCTATTTCCACTTTCTTTTCTCGCCGTCACGCTCCGTGGGTTGCCGTTCTAACGATTGCGCTCGCTGCGGTTTGTCCCGCCGCCCACGCGCAATCCACGGCTCCGCCGGGAACCTACACGATCACCGATCTCGGCATCTTGCCGGGGGGATATCAGACCGTTAGCCAACAACTCCCTGATGGACAGTATTCTGCTGCCCAGGGCGGCAGCTACGGTTACGCCATCAATGCCTCCGGCGATGTCACTGGTTATTCGTACACGCAGGCGGAATTACCTCATGCCGTGATATTTCGCGGAGGCAAAGTGATCGATCTGGGCGTGGTTCCCGGCGCCAATTCCAGCGTGGGTTACGGCATCAACGGTTACGATCAAGTCACCGGAGGCATAGGGTTTCCATCATCGAATCATGTGTTTTTGTACAGCGCGGGACAAAATGGCGGACTTAGGTACGGCTCCGGGCTATGACTCCAGCTTCGGTGCCGCAATCAACGACTCTGCCCAGATTGCCGGCGGCTCAGGAGGCTATGGTCTCGGAGGATATTCTCCCGCTTTTCTTTATAGCGCAGGGGAGTTTATCAATCTGCCAGATCACTTTAACCTCGCCTCCAATACCAATTCTATCGAGGAGACCGGCGCCAACTTTTTTTACGCCTACGGCAACGTCATCAATGCCGCCGGGCAGATTGCTGGGGGCACCAACGGCAATGGGGGTGCAGCCATCTATAGCAACGGGTCTGTTTCTCTGCTCGATATACCTCCGGCGTTTACCCCGGATATAGCGGAGGGAATCAATGATACCGGGCAGACGACGGGTTATCTTTATTCCCTCTGTGGGAGCGGCGAAACGGCGGCATTTCTGTACAGCCCAAGCAGAGATTATCCTGACTCCACTACCCTTATACCCAAACTTCCCAATGATTTTTACAGCTTCGGTACTGGCATCAACGTCGCCGGTCAGGTGGTCGGAGTATCCTACAACCCAGGGCTAACATCCGATCCCTTCCTATACACCCCCAGCCAAGGCGTGATCAATGTAAACTCGCTGCTGCCTGCGGGTTCGAAATGGACGCTGACCGACGCGGAGGCCATCAACGACAAAGGACAGATCACTGGCGCGGGCATCAATCCGCAGGGCTATCAGCACGCCTATCTGCTGTCGCCGGTGTTTGTTCCGTTTTCAACGCTGGATGCTGTGGTGGACATCACAGGGCCATCGAAAACTACGTTTGCTGTCGGCGGCAGGTTCACTCTCGGCGCAAAGAGCAATGGCATCGATCTGCTGAAAGAAACAGCGGTCCTGCAGTTGGGCGGCTATCACATTCCCTCCCGCCATCGTCGTTTGTCGAAAAAAATGGGACTTATAACTATCACGGCAAAATCGGCGATGTCACGCTGCAAGTAGTTGGCCGCCAGGTGGGGCGGAACATCTACTTGTTCGGGGTTGTGGGTCAGGGAGCAGCCGGATTGCCGAAAATCTATCCGCTGAATCTGGTGTTGACGATCGGCAATGACACAGGGAGCGAAGAGATCAAGGAGAACTACGGTGCCGACAACCTGACGGAAGCGGAAGTTTGCAGGAATTTTGGCCTGACCTGCGCCAACTGAAGAATTGAAAATTAGAGAGTGGCGCTGTTCATTCAACGGATACGACGGCCCTCCGCGTGGTTGGTTCGGTTGACCGGGCGGAGGGATTCAAATAAACTTAAGAATTGCGATCCCTATCGGTTTCTTTATCCGTCTGGCGGACTTCGCGTATCCATTTCAGCCAAAGCAGTCTGGCTTAGCGAAAGAGAATTTTTTCAATGGCAAATCATGTTTCGTCTTTGAAGCGCGCCCGGCAGACCGTCAAGCGCACCGCCGTCAACCGCGCCAACCGCAGCAAGCTGCGCAACGGCCTGCGCGCCATGCGCGAAGCGCTGCAGCAGAATGATGTTCCCGCTGCCAAAGCACAGTACAACCTGACCGTCTCCATGCTGGACAAGAGCGTGCAGAAGCGCATTCTGCACGACAACACCGCTTCCCGCTACAAGAGCCGCCTGAATGCTCGGCTGAAGGCTCTGGCCACCAAAAAGGCGTAATTTTTTTGCGGTCCCATCCCTCGCCATACGCCCTCGCCATGCGAAGGATGGGCACCACAGATTGTTCTCCGCACATCGCATCCCAGGTTAATCCGCCACGGCGACGAACCTGGGTACCCTGGATTTCTTCCCTTACAACTTCGCCGACACATTGCAAAATTCATCCGCAAGGGCATGGTCTTCGGGGATGTCGACGCCGCTCCAGATCTTTTTTCGCGGTCCAGGGTTTGGCTGCGCCCGCCCAGAACGGATCGGTCGCGGGCAGTCCCAGTGGAAGCCACGCGAGGGAGCATAGATAGCAGCTGCCGGTCGAGATATACGCTTCGGCAAGCTGGGGCTGATGGCCGCAGAATCCAAGCCGCAGCCAGCCTTGCTCGTCGAATGTGCCGGGTGCCTCGATCATGCGGCGCATCACCGCAGTCAGCGCGCAGCGGACCTGCTCCGGGGAAACGCCCGCGGGAAGTTTGCGGCGCAGCGAAATTTCTGCCAACAACTGAAACGCGCCGAAGCGATAGCACTCTGACCGGCCAATGGCGGGGAATGTTCCTTCGGGACTGATCCATCGCTCCTGAATGGCGGCGTAGCGCTGCGCACGCGCCAGCATTACGGGTCGATATGGGTCCCATGTGGAGTTCGATTTCGAAACTGTATCGAGAATGTTCAACAGATACGGTTGAATCACGTAGCTGTTGTAACTGTCCCAATGGAACGTCGGGCCATCGCCATAGACGCCGTCGCCCTTGTACCAGGTGTCAACGGTGCGCAGAGCGAGGTCGACCCGCATCGGGTCCCACCAGACTCCCATGAACGCGAGCGTGGCTTCGATCATGGCAGAGAACAGAACCCAGTTGTTGTAATACGGCAGAATTACGCGCGTCGATTGCAACGCAGCGATCACGTTCTGCTGCGTCGGCTTGTCCAGGTTCTGCCAGAGTTCCGTGGGCGCGCGAAGAATGGCAAGCCCGAGATACGACGCGTCAACGACCGGCTGACGACCTTTATTGAAATTGAAGAAATCGGGCGAGTGGGGATCAGTGCCGGATTGAATGGCTGTTCGCGCTAACTCTGCGTATTGCTGCCGCAGTTTGCCTTCGGCTCCGGTGGTTGCGCCGGATTCAATCCATGGTGCGATGCCGGCCAGCAGACGTCGCGGTGGCTTCCAAATAGACAAACTGTTTGCGCTCCTCCACGTTGCCTTGCGGACATTCGACGGGCATGGTGGCCTTCAGCTTTCGTTCGCTCAAGGCATGCAGAAGCGGATTCGAGACACGAGTCAGGATTTCAATCCAGGTTTGGCGGTCGTCTGTATTGGGCGCTGTTGCCGTTGTTTGCGCCGTTGCGGAAGAAGCCGGAGAAAATCCATCGATTGAAGACAGAGCGCCCACGGCAAGCCCGCTCTTTAAGAAATTCCGTCGTGCAATTTTGTCGATCATGTTGCTCCTTTAAGGACGACATATTTCCTGCAGCAGTTGCGCCCAGCGATCACCGTAATCGTTCCATCCTCCCAGGTGCTGGACGCGATCGAGCGCGGCCGCGCTCATTTGCTGTTGCAGCGCGGGGTCGTCGGCAAGCTGCTGCAGCCGGTCGGCGAGCGCGATAGCATCGCGCGGTGGAACGATGAAGCCTTCCTTGCCATCGGTAAACAGATCTTCGCTGCCGGTGTTCGGCGTCGCGATCACAGGGCAGCCGCAGGCCATCGCCTCGCCCTGGACCAGCGCCAAACCTTCTTCCAGAGACGGCAACACCATCGCGTGGCTGCTGGAAAAATACCGCACCAGTTCCTGGCGAGAGACGGCCCCGACAATCTCGACGTGTTCCATGCGCAGGCGCGCGAGCAGCGGCTTCATGTGCGGGAACATGGGGCCAAGAATGCGCAGGCGCTTGCGCGGATGCCGCACCTTCGCGAACGCCTCCAGCAAATACGGAACGCCTTTGCGCAGGCTGACCTGCCCAACGAAAAGGATGTCGAAAGTATCGGCTGCGCGAGTCGATCCTGCCGAGGGCTGGAAGGAATCCAACCGCACCCCGTACGGAATGACGCGCAGCTTCTCCGCCGGAATACCTTCTTCCACAAAACTGCGCGCCGCAAAGCTGGACGGAACAACGATGCAGTCTGCCTGCGCGTACTGTTTCTCTTCTCGCTCGGTATCGCGCGGGTCGTAGATGTCGAGCGGAGCGCTCCAGCGTCGATGTTCCTCACTGAGCAAACGCCACTGATAGCGCGCGTGAGTGGAGCCGCGATCGCAGATATATTTTCCTCCGCGGGACTGCACCAGATGGCCAGCAGTGAGACCGGCGCCGGAGATGGCGATGAGCGCGTCGCAGTGCGTCTTCGACTTAGCCATGCGCCGCGTCATCCATTGGTCGAAGGCGAGCCCGTTCCACCAGTCCAGACTTTCTGTCCAGGGGGAGGGATAGAGCCCAAAGCGCGCCAGCGCTGCCAGACCGCCATGAATCCACGGAAATGTCTCGACGTATTCGTGCGGCAGACCCTCCCGCTGCAACCGCCGCCAGGGATAGGTGGAGTAAACAGTTTCTAAATAGTTGTAGCGGCGTAGTTGATGCGCCAGCTCGAAGTGGTGGAAGACACCGAAAACAGCTTGAGATACGCGCACTGCTTCTCCGTCCGGAAAAAAGCTGAAGCCTGGTTGGTTGTCGCCGCGGCGACTCTCTTTGCACCTAAAGTATCAGGATGCGCGGCGGAGCGAAACGAACAGAGAGATTCTGGATGCGCTGACTGCGTTATCACGCACCGGCGCGAAGGGCTGCGGCACCCTCATTCCTTTAGTGAGCGATGCGCGTAGTAGCCTTGACGAGCCTGCACGCGGAGCGACTGTCCGTTCTGCCGGCATTCGACGCGAATGCGCCGGTAGCTTCCATCCTGAATGCTGTTAGTCGGGGTGTACGTAGCCAGGTATTCCGTGCGCAGTTGGCTCTCGATAGCGTCGAACGCGGCGGGCAATTTCTTTCCATCCTTGCCGATGACAAATACCTGGCCACCCGTCGCCTCGATCAGCTTGCGCACGGCGCTATCGCTGGAAAAATCGAGCGTACCGTATATGCCAGGATCGCTGATCAACAGAACATACACAACGGCGTCGGCCTTCTGCGCGGCTTCGATCGCGGACTGAAGTTTTTCCTGGCTGCCTTCATCCTGTCCATCGGTCAGCAGCACCATCGCCTTGCGGCCCGACTCCTGACGAAGTTTTTCGTTCGACGCGAGATAGACGGCATCGTACAGCAGCGTCCCTTTGGGCTTGGTGATGGAGGGAATTGTACCGTTGGCATAATTGCCGGAGTTGGAGTTGATCTGCGCCGCATCCAGCGCCTGTTTCAGGTCGCCAGGATTGCTGGTCCAGTCGGCCTGCATATCGACGGTAACGTCAAAGGAGATCAGGAACGCTTCATCCGTAGGTCGCAGGATGCGACGTAGAAAGGCGGCGGCGGCCTTCTGCTCGTCGGGCAAAACTCGCTGCTGGCTCAAGCTGGTGTCGAGCAGGATGCCAATCGACAATGGCAGATCACTTTGCGCGGCAAAACTTTTCAGTCTTCTGCGGTTTATCGTCTTCGAAAACATTGCAATCCGCCTGGGTCAGATTCGGGATCAGCTTGCCGGCTTTGTCATGCACCAGAAAAAAGAGATCCACCAGGTTGACGCTAACGCGCAACGTAGTGACCGGCGGCGAGGTAGCCGCTGACGCAGCACCGGGCTGTTGCTGGATGTTGCTCGGTTCGGATAGCGGACTGCCGGTCGGTATCTCAGGATTGCGAGACTGCGGCTGCGAGTTGAACTGGGGTTGTGGCTGAGACTCACTTTGGGGCGGAAGTTCCTGCCCGGGCTGCGATGGATTGGGAGCCGCCTCGCTGGGTGGGGCGTCTGGTTCTGGAGCGAGCTGGGCCCTAACCACGGGCGCGACCAGAATGACCGCCAGCAGCAAAATAGCCAGCCGAAACAGCCGCGCAGCACCGCGAGTCCATCGATACGAGCAATTCAAAGAATGTTTCCTCATTGCGGCCCTGACCGCATTGCAGCAAATCGACATGCCCAGGGTCTCAGCCTGCGAAAGTAGCTGTTGGGCGAGGGGTCAACGCAGCCGAAAGGAGTTTCGCGCGCTATTGACAACTCTACTGGGCACTTTCTGCTTCCCACCGTACAATGAAAAGTACAAGAACGGAAGCGAACAAGAGCGGAAATCCAGAACAGATGCGGAACCAATGCGGTCAGGATATTTCATGATTGGAAGCAATAGCTTTGCCCGGCTCTCCGGTAGGGGTACGGTGAAATTGGGAGTCTGGTTGTTTGCCTGCCTGCTATGGATTGCGGGGCCACAGGTCGAAGCGCAGGATGGTCAACGACAGGCGCCGAACGCGCCCAGTTCCAACCTGGCGGATGCCAGCCAACAGGGCACAGATGCGCCGACGCCCCAGCAGTCGGGAGGCCAGCAACCGGACGCCGATAATCCGCCGCCTTCTTCCTTGAAACTGCCGAACCTGCTGCATGATGTAACTCCAGGAGAAGGCGCAGCCCCGCCTACCACCAGCACTTCCGGCGCGACCGCGCCAGCGGAAGGCCAGCCGTCCGCGCCTTCCGGCCAGACGCAAGCCGCGCCGTCGAACGAGCCGCCCCCGGTGATTCCGCCCAAGGGCGAGGGGCCATCGGTGGCCGCCTATACCATGCGGACGCGGATCAATTTTGTTCAGGTTCCGGTCACGGTGAAGGACTCTCACGGCGCGCTGCTGCCGGGCCTGACCTATAACGACTTTCAGGTCTATGAAGATGGCGTCCGGCAGCGGATTACCCTCTTTACCGAGGACGCCTTTCCGCTGTCGGTGGCGTTCGTCATCGATCAGAACCTGCCCTCCGACACCATGAGGAAGGTCAACGAGGCGCTAAGCGCTTTCCAGGGCGCATTCGCTCCCTATGATGAAGTTTCGGTCTACACCTACGCTACCCACGTCAGCCAGGCGACAGGATTTACTGGGGCGCAGAGCGACCGCCTGGTGGCCACGCTGGAGCGGGTGAAATCGCCTGGGCGCTACATGGAAGTTCCCAGCAATACCGGCCCCATGGCGGAAGGTCCCAGCATCAATGGGCACATGGTCGACCCAAATGTGACTCCGACGCACGATGGCACCTTTATCGGCCTCATCCCCAAAGAAAACTATGTACTGAACGACGCCATTCTGCGCGCCGCGACCGATCTTTCGCAACGCGGCCGGGGACGCCGAAAAATCATTTACGTCATCAGCGATGGCAAGAACCAGGGGAGCACAGCTTCGTATAAGGAAGTCGTCCGCTACCTGCTGACCAATCAAATTGCAGTGGATGGAACATTGGTCGGCGACTCAGCTCTGCCGGTGTATGGTTTCCTTGATCGCTTCCACATCCCCTGGCAAATGGCTGACAATCTGTTGCCGAGATATGCCGGCGCCACTGGCGGCATCCTCGATGCAGAGCTTTCCCGCAACGCCATCGAGGCTAGCTTCGCCAGGATTGCTGGCCAGGTCCGCAACCAATATACCCTGGGCTATTACAGCCACATCTCCGTGCTCGACAGCCGCTTCCGCAGGATTGAAGTGCGCGTGCTGCTGCCGAACGTGAACGTGGTCGCCAAGCAGGGCTATTACCCGACTGCCACCGCATCTCAATAGGGCCGCATGACGGCAGCGACGACGACAAGCGTCCTGGGCCTGAGCGCGGCTTTGATCTGGGGCGCTGCGGATTTTTCTGGCGGCGTTGGCGCGCGTTATCTGCGTGTGTACTGGCTGCTTGCCATCTCTCACGCCTCCAGCTTGATAGCACTGGTGCTGCTGGCAAATCTACTGCATCAACCGCTTCCGGACGCACGCATACTGATCTATGGCTTGATTTCCGGCTTGGCCGGCGGCACCGCTCTGCTGGTGTTTTACTACGCTCTTTCTCTAGGAGACATGGGCACGACGGCCGCCGTTACCGGGTTGCTGACGGCAGCGCTTCCCGTTTTGTTTTCGCTGACTACGATTGGTGCGCCCAGCAACCGCCAACTGACTGGATTCGTGCTTGCCGCTGGAGCCATCTGGCTGATCAGCAGTCCAGCAAGCTCCGGCAAAACCGCCGTGGAAGGACAGCGAAAGAAGCTTGCCCTGGCGGTGATTTCCGGCGTTGGCTTTGGCATTTTCCTGATCGCGCTACGGCTGGCAAACGGCGGAGGACTGCTGTGGCCGCTGGCTGCTTCGCGCGTCGGCAGTCTGGCGCTGGCAATCGTATGCGGTCTGATCTTTAGCCGCAACCGGTTTACCGTTGCAGCGCAACCGTCACCATTGCTCCCACCTTCGCAAACTTCAAGCTCGAAGCCACAAGCCATTTCCAGGCAATGGAAGATTGGCGTTGCGCTGGCGATTCTTACCAGCCTCTGCGACACCGGCGGCAATTTCTTTTTTGTCGCCGCAACCCGCATCGGCAGGCTGGATGTTGCCGCTGTGCTTTCTTCGCTCTACCCGGCTTCAACCATTCTGCTGGCAGTGTGGCTGCTGAAGGAACGGACCAGCCGGCGCCAGGCACTGGGCATGGCTGCCGCACTGGTCGCGGTCGCGCTGATTTCCTGATGCAGATTCCTAGGTCGTCTGGTAGATCGTCCCCGGCTGCATGACGTGTCCCCAACTGAGGGTCTCTGCGTCGGGAAGCTGGAAGTTCGTACCGGGAATGCGTCCTGCCTGGATGAGTGTTCCAAGCTGGAAATACACGGAATCCATGTCGGAGGGAAGGCCAGGGTAATGGCCAAATCCTCCATCCGCATTTTGGCAGCCAAGCGCCCAATCCGCTGCCTTGTCGATTGCGGTTCGGCACGCAGCAGAATTTCCTCCGAGTTGGCGCAAAATAAAGACCGCATCGAAACAAGAATGCACGTCCCATGCAGGATCCTTCATCAATTGCCATCCGCCATCGGGCCGCTGGTCGTAGAGAACGCGCCGCACAATCGCATCGGCCTTCGGTGCTGGCTGACCGATGAGCCGATAAAAATGTACCAGATGAAATGTGGCGGCTACATGATCGCCGAGATATCCGTCCGCAGCCTGATTTTCAAGGATGTGACGTTCGAGCGAGGTTTTGTATGCATTTGGAAATTCCGCGCCAAGGGTAGCGTAAAACAACGGGAAAAAGCTCACCGTGTACCACGGCAGTTTTGCAAACGCCTGGTTCTCAAAGAAGCGATCCATCACGTGCACCGGATTGACTCGCGGCTTCTCTCCTAACGCTCGCAGCCCAACCGCGCCTTGCACGGTGTTGTAGAGAATGGCGAGGTCGGACTTGGGATCCATGTCGCCGCCATGATTCACAAAAATTCCGTCGGGTTGCTGATGGCTCTGGATAAATTCCACTGATTTTTTGCGATGCGAAAGCGTTCGGCCTTCCGGCTTGGAGAGGGTCGCGGCGTAGGTAACGGCAGCCAGATCACTTTCGCCGGTATCGGAATATCCTTTGTAGCCTGGATCGGGCGACGGCGAATATCCTCCATCTGGACGCGCACATTTTTTGATGAAGGCGAAAGTTGTGTCTTTAATTTTCTGACCATCAAACGTGGAAGTCTTCGACAGTTCGCCGGCAAATCCAGTTGCACCAAACGCAGATGTCTCAATCTGTGCTCCGGCTGCCGCCAGCAGTGCCCACTGCAATAGATCGCGTCTTGAGATTGCATTCATCGCATCGCTCCTGAAATCGCTTGCGGTTTTCCTCGCGGGTCCGACGCCAATCGCTCCTGTCCATCTTCCGCCTGAAATACGAAAAGCCGCACATTGGGGCGCGGCTTTCGGCGGTTGTAATCGAAGCTGGACACGCCCGGATTGAACCAGGTTATCCTGACTGAATTTTTCTGGATGAGGTGGTCGTCCACCCGGGAACTACTTCACTTCCGGCGTCTTGGTTGCATCGGGCTTCTCAGCATCGTCGGAACCGCCACCGATGCCCTTGATGCCTTCCTTGAACCCCTTGATGCCTTCGCCCAGGCCTTTGCCTAGGCCGGGAAGCTTGCTCGGTCCGAAGATCAGAAGCGCGACGACCAGAATCACTACCAGATGCCAGGGCTGTAATAAGTCACCCATACAATATTCTCCCGCAGGCATATTGGCCGCCTGCCTAACCTGTTCAATGGTATTGTCGCACACTCACGCACCGCTTGTAGATGCAAGGTGAAGCCGCGTTGCAGCCATGAATTCGGCCATGAAACTCATGAATCGGGCCGAGGGTGCGGACGTACCAAACCTACAGCAACCTTGAAGATCGCCTACCGACCGTCTGCCGCGTCCGGCGACCCCTCTAGTGGATGTACGGTCGCGAGCCGGTTGCGGATTTGCTCATAAAACTTCCAGATATTTTCCCCGTCGCCCATGGTCAGCCGCCGATAGACCTTCAACAATGGGTAGAGCTGCGATCCTGAGATCAGCAAGGTTGGCACGGCTGCGGCACTGCCAGGATACTGGATCAGGTCCCATGCGCCATTCCACTGCCGACGCACCACCTCTCCGAGATAGCCGCCCCACAACTTCACCTGCTCCTCTACTTTGTCATTCTCCAACAGGTTCAGGCTGCCGCTGACGCCGGCAAGAATCGTCTCCAGGGATTCAATACTTTTCTCGGAGTAATCGAGTTCGAACCCGAAGCGGTCGTGCGCGGTCTGCACGGCGCGGTCGGCGCAGTTTTGCATCATGTCGGCGATGGATTGAAAGTCTGCCATAGGTCCAGAGTAGCAGTGGACGAACAAAGATGGGTTAGATGGACTCCCACGCAGAGTCACCCAACGTTCCTATACTCGACCGGAATGCGGCGTCTTACGGTTTTGCGCCCTCGCTAATTCTGGTCCGCCTCGGGAACCACGGGCAGCGAAACCAGGTCCACCGTAGTTGGATCGTCCCGCAACTTCAAATAGAGCGTAGTTCCGTTGGGGCGTGGAACTTTCAGCGTGTTTCCGGAAAATCCCAGCGGCACTGCGGTGGGGTGCACGAATTGCTGCGTGGCCGCAATCGAATCAATCAGGAAAAGATTTTCTCCGGTCACCGTACACAGCTGCGTTGGGTTGGACGGGCACTCCACCTGTTTCAGCTCCGGTAGACGTACCAGGTTTGCCAGTGGCTGCCAATCGCCCGGGACTCCGGCGGCGGTGACAGGACGGAACCGAAGCGGGCCGAAGGCTGACGCTCCGAAAGCTTTCGCCGGATCCAGCGCGGCGAACACGGTTTGTGAATCCTGCAAAGTCAGCGTGTTGTGTGCCAGATCCAGCGTGGTGGAGAAGCCGTGATCTGCGGCCGCCACTTCAATGGTTTCGTCGCGTGGAAATTGCTCCGGCGCGACCGACTTCAGGAAGAAATTAAGATGTCCATATTGCGGCAGATCATTCTCATTTCCCAGATGAATGAATGCGGAACTGCCTGCGGGATTCAGGGCAATGCTCTTGCTGAGCAGCTCAACCCGCGGACGCGCAGGTGCAATCGTCACAGGGATATCCAGCACGCGTTCATCTTTCAAATGGACGTGGGCCGTCACCGTTGCATCCTCTACAAAAACTTTGGAACCGGCAAGATTGGTAGATGTTTTCAGCTGCAGTGTGTCCTCGGTGCCATTGTGCTTCATCGACCCGGCATGAAAAATCGCTCCCCCAATCTCGACATTGGTAACTTCCCGCAAATTAGTTCCCGTCATGATTCCTTCGTCATCACCGGCATGCAGAATCAATCCGGTAATGACAGCCGACGGCGGATAGACGTGGACCGGAACCTTGTCGGGCTTGGTTTGGCCATATTCCGCGACAGCGACGGTGTAAAGACCCTGAGATGTTTTGGTGACGGGAAGATTGACTTCCATCAGCTTCGGCGGCGTTCGGGTAAACGTTGCCTTCTCCGCCTTTCCCTGCGGAGTGGCCACGGTGACACCCTGGACGCAAACGACGCTGTCAGCCTGCAGATGCAGGGAAATTTTGTCGGCCGCCGTGACGGCATTGCTCTCTCCAGGCAGGAATGTCCACTCCTGCGGGCGAGAGTTGGTGAACGCAAAATCCGGGCCGTTCCAGGGGTCGAAGCCCCATTCGCCACGCAGATGTCCAGTTACGGTGCCGGCGACGGGCGTGGTCTGCAGCGCGCGGGCATCCACTACAAAGCCGCCGCGCTCAGCATTCGGAGTCGCGGGCAGATCAAGGGTGTGGCCGGCGGCGTCTTGCACGTGCAGAACCAGATCATGTGCATAGCCGGTGGAGAAAACCAGCGGCGCTCCCTCCACGGAAAGCACCAGCTTGGGCTGCTCCAGGCAAAGGAGTTCTTCTGGATGCACAGCGCGCAACAGCGGAAAATGTACCTCTGCCACCGGGGGCAAACTCGCCACCATCACTGACTTTGGATTGCTAAAAGATGGAGGACTGCTCAGTTTCAAGTCCATCCCGCCGTCGTCATTGACTGACAAGGCGGGGATGTACGCATATTGCGCCGTATGCATGCTCCCCATGATGCGCACCATATCGACCACCGCGCCAACATAGGGGCTATACGCGCCGCCGCCCGCAGCGGTAGAAGCGCTGATCTGATTGATCATGTCTCCTGCGGCACCGGAGGTAAGCGCCGTCACCATGGATTGACTTTGTGCGTCATTCAACACCAGGTTCTCAGGATTCTGAATCAGGCAGGCTTCCTGTTGATCGGTCGGCAGTTCAAAACATGCATTGTTGATTTTCAGATAGAGGGTCTGCGACAGTAATTTCGCGCGTGCTTGCAAACGGGTTGGATCGGTGTTGGCAATTTTCTTCACCGCATCAATATAGGCATCCAGGCGCGAACGAGTCAGGTCCGCTGCATACAGGTCCTGTGCCGCGCGCACAAACACTCCAGGGCGGGAACGTACGGCCGTTCGCACCGTGGTGAATCCACCGCCTGTATCGGGTGCCCAGAAAATCAAGGCCTCCAGCGCTCCATCGGGAACCTCGACGTTGACACCATCCTTCTGCACTTGCGGCCGCCAGGTTTCCACCTTGGTAAACCAGTTTTCCGGCGGCGGATTCAACGAACCTCGCAGGAATACTGGAATCAGCAGATAATGGATCGATTCGTTGGCGGGCAGATCGGGATGCAGCCACATCTCATCTCCCGGCTGCAGGTTGGGTACCTGGGAGATAGGCAGGCTCCTGCCGGCTCGAGTGATTTTTATCTCCACCCGCGGCCCGGGCAGATCAAATGGAGCCGTAGTAGCAGCGGAAGCGAACGACGAGACCAAGAGCAGCATCGCAAAGAGGGGGATACGTGTGCCAAACCATGATCGCCATTTCATATCTCCTATTCTATGGAAGGACGCGGAATCCTTCACCTTTGGCGACGCGATGAAAATGCGAAAATTCGCGCAGGATGGGCAAAACTCTGCGATGATGGCGAAGGCGCATACGAAAAGCACGGAGTGTTCAGGAATGGAACGGATCCAAAAACAAGAACTCCTTGATTGCGATCACTGGCCGGAGGCGGACGTGGCCTGCGCATTGTGCGCCATCGGGCGGGTGAATCGTCTGTACGGCGGAAACAGGATGCACAAACGGTTGTTCCAGCACGTATGCTCCAAATTCAACAGCAAGAAATTACAAGTTCTTGAAGTCGCATCCGGCTATGCGGACGTACTGCAGGCTGCATCCCTGATGTTGAAGAAACAGAATATTTCTCTGGAGATATCGCTGCTGGATCGTTGTGCCCACCATTTGCCACAGATGCGCAACTGGCATAAGGATTTACACCCTCCTGCGTTGATGACAGGCGATGCCCTGGCGATTCCGCTGGCCGACAACAGCGTCGACATCGTTTCCTGTTGCTTATTTCTTCACCACCTGAGCGTCGACGAGGCACGTGCGTTTCTGCGCGAAGCCCTGCGCGTTTCCCGTGTTGCCGTACTGATCAATGATGTGGAAAGAAAACGCGTGAACTATTTGCTCTCTCAGCTGCAGACGCTGGTCGATCCCAGCAGACTATCGCGCCACGATGGGCCCGCTTCTGTGCGGCAAGCCTATACCTATGCGGAAATGCAGGACCTGCTGCAGGAGACACGCTGCAAATTTGAGTTGGAACGCGGCTTCTTGTATCGACTGGGCGCGATTGCCTGGAAACCGGGAGTGCAACCGGGGTATGCGGAAGCCTGATCAAACGCGCTCCCTGAACGAAAGAACAGATCGCAAAAGCAAAAAAGCGAGTCGACATGTCGACTCGCTTTTGCCGTTCTGGGGAGGGAGTCCGTGAAATCGCCTCCACATGGCCTTTCATCGAATTAGTTGAAGAAAATAGGGTTCCCGTTGCTTCGGGTACAACAAGTTGGGCAAATCGCACGACGTGCGTGAAATAAAAATAATTCTTCTCGACCGGGTTTCGGCATCGCCATCGTACGCATCTGAGCAACGAGGTGCTCTATTCGTATCGCCGTGGGTGGATTGAGCACCCGTCGCGAACTTGCGCGACAGAGGAGACGCTGTGAGTCAAGCAAAGAAATGCAAACACCAGGCTTGTAATTGTGTGTCGTCGGACGGCAAGGATTATTGCAGCGACCGATGCAAGGACTCCAAGAAAATGACGGAGCTTACCTGCCAGTGCAATCACTCGGATTGCAAGGGCGAAACTTTGAAAACGTAAGCAGCACGATGTCTCGCTAGTTGGAACTGGTCAGCCAAATCTACAATTGGGTGACCCCGCGAGAGCACTGAAGCCCGCTTGGCGATGCATTTCGGTCTCGCCCCTGCAGCCGCATCACGCTTCTACAGCGGAGAAAGTCCTCCGTACAGTCCATAGAGCGCGGAGGCTAGGCCCAGCAAAACACTGCCAAACATCAGCAGCGGCAAATCGACCACGACAGAGATCGACGCAAGAACAATTGCGATTTGCAGGCCGCCGCTTGCGACCTCCAAAGTATCTTTGCGATGAAGTTCGTGATCGCGCAGATGTTCTACCGCATGCGCCCGCTGCGCCAACTGCTCCATGCCATCCGCGCCCGGCTCAGAGCGCATGTGTTCGGCACGCGCGCGCGCCGCTGCGATGCGCGCCTCGATCGCAGGGTCGGTTGCAGCCTTCTGGTCGCTTTCCAGCATCTCGGCTTCCGCAGACAGCACTGTGCGGCGAATCGACTTGGCCTGATACTGCGCCCAGATGTCGCTGGCTTGAATGTGGTTCGCCAGATAATTTGTTTGCGCATCCTTCTCCGCGAATTCCGTCAGCGCCAGCAAGGCCGCCATGATGGCAATGATGATGGCCACGCGCCGGTTGCGACGCCCACTGTGGTGACCCTCGGCCACCTGCTCCAGACTTTCGTGCGCCTGCTCGAATTCCTCGCTCATCGATGCTGCCCCCTGTCAGACTCGATTGCCTATGTAGCAGCCCTGCCTGATCCCGTTCCAAATGTTGTATCAGATTGCTGGCCCTGCCCACGGACACGACCGCAAATTGCGAAAAAATCTTCAGGAGAGAGAAGCCAGCTGAAACCGATCAGCAAAAAGATTCCCCGATTGACAACACGAAGGGGCCACTCGACAATGCAAGTTACCCCCTCCCCCGGCACCGTCCTGAGCTCAGTTACCCAAGAACGGAGTGCAGTCATGACCAGCCACAATCCTCGCCTCACCCTCACTCTCGGAATCGCGTTCTCGCTTTCAATGTTCCTCACCGCGTGCAGCAAGCCCGCACCCCCGGCACAACCGGCGAATCCGCCAGCCGGCCAATCAGAATCCGCACCCGCATCTGCCGCGCCCGCACCACGCCTGCGCCGTCCGCACCCGCCAATCAGGCCGCAATACCTCCGGCGGAACCAACACCAGCGCCTGCCCCACCACCACCGCCGCCACCGCGAATTGTTCCCGTGGGGTCTTCTTTCTCCACGCGAATTTCGAGCGCTTTGAGCTCCAAGACCAGCAATGACGGAGATAGTTTTCGCGGGTCTCTGGTGAACTCTGTTCGCCTGGATGGAAACGTGGTCATCCCCGCAGGCTCCTCCGTCCGAGGTGTGGTGGTTACGGCCCACTCCGCGGGTAGGTTCAAGGGCGCTGCAAGCCTTGCGGTCAGGCTGGTCTCAGTGAATGTCAACGGCCAATCCTACCCCATCCAAACCAGGCTGATCAGCGTGCAGACCACCGGCAAAGGCAAGCGAACCGGCGCAATGGTTGGCGGCGGAACGGGCGGCGGTGCGTTAATTGGCGGTCTCGCGGGCGGCGGCAAAGGTGCGCTGATTGGCGGCCTGTTAGGCGCAGGCGCTGGAACCGCGGGTGCCGGCTTGACTGGGAACAATCGCGATGTCTCGTATCCAGCCGAAACTGTACTCGCTTTCCGCCTCAGCAAAAGTTTGAATCTGGACGCTGTGGCAACCGCAGCCGCTGCACAACCGGCTCCAGAGCCAGTTCCACAACAATAGTCGCTGCATAATTGGCGCCCGCGTGCTTTGCTTGCAGAGAATGAACAACTCAGGGGCAATCTGTTCCGCCGTATCAACGGCAGAGCAGATTGCCCAGTCCCTCAGTGAACTTCAATCGAATATTTCACCAGCACGCCGTTGACGAATTGTGCCGTCACCACCGAGTTTCCTTGCGTGTAGGTCTCCGAATGAACCTGGATTCCATCGTGATCCGCATCTGAACTATTTGTTGGAGCACCCAGTAGAGCTCTTACCTGTTCTTCAGACATGCCCTTCTGCAGGCTGCTCGCAGGCCCACCTGCTCCGTACGCGGTAGCCGGTGGTCCTGGCGCGGATGTCGGAGCCGCATAAGGCACTTCGGCAGAGGGTGCACCTGTCAGCAGCGGCGAGAAGTCGACATATTGCGCCAGCGCGGTCATCACATCCTGAGGCGAAATGTCTGCCGGTACTTTGCTGTTGTATTTCAGATTGAAACGCGAGCCGCCCCTGGCTCGGTTTTCATTCACTTGATACTGCTTCTCTTGAGCGGCCTGTTCGGCGATGGCCCTGTTTCTGGAATCGGCCCGTTCTCGTTGACGCCGCACATAATCGAGTTCTCGTTGCAGTCTGTCCTTTTGATAGGAGTCGTCCGTATTGCTGATCTGACGCTCCAGGTCCTTCTCTCGATCGCTCTTCTCCGCCGGCGTAAATTTCACCCTGGTATCCGTGTCGTCGCCAAACGTTCCAAAACCACCGCCCGCAAGCTGAAACTCGATCGACTTGTCTTTCACCTTGACGGTGGTGACCATCACCATGTCCCCGCTGCGAATGGAAACTGGAAAATCCTTCATCCGCTTGCCGTATGACTTGGCATCCATCAAATTGCCCTTTTGCGGATAGATGTCGATCCCTTGCTGGCTGCCCGGCATATCAATTTTTACAATCACCTGCTTGCCTTCGAAGAACTGGCTCAGGTTGCTGGTATTTTGCGCGCCGAGACAGGCGCTGGCGAGAAGAAGAATGGTAAGAATCGCTGGCTTCATGGTGGTTCCGTCCTTTAAGAATTTTCCCTTGTTCTAAAAGAATTGCAAGGAAAAAACCGGAGAAACCACGGAGGCGAGGAGCGGTGCGACGTGATTGTCAGGATCCAATCCAAAATAAGGGGACAAGCCCCAGCGCCGCCAAAGCCGTCAACAGCGCCAGACTCTGCACGCCAGTCTTTCTGTCTCCAAGGCTGTAGGCGTAGATGCCTTTCACCACGTTATTGCTCGCTGCGGCAATCAGAACTGCGGCGGCCGCAACTTTCACCGGCGTCAGTGAGCCCGCTGCCTGCGTCATTCCCATGATGAACGGGTCCACGTCGGTCACACCCATAATGGCAGCCAAAGTATTCACACCCGCTTTGCCCAGATAGGTGACCGCCAGCTGGGTAGCGATCAACATCCCCAGAAACAACACCGCGAACAGCAGCGCTGTGAGCAGATCGAGCGGATTCTTAGGCTCAAATTCCCTGGGAAGAGCCCCGGCATTGACATCCGCGCGGCGAGTCCACAGCCAGCCAACGCCAACCGCCAGACCGGCCAGCACGAAAAACGGAAGCACCAGCAGAGACATCAGTTGTCGATTGAAAATTGCCAGAAGAGCGGCCAGCCGCAGGTACATCACACCGGAGGCAATCAGGATGCATCCGGCGAAAAGATTGGGATGCTGTTCTTTAGCGGACCGGCGCGCCATCACCACCGTGGTCACGGTGGAGGAATACGCCCCGCCCAGCAGCGCTGCCAACACTACGCCCCCCCGCTGCCTGGTCAACCGTTGCAGAACATAACTGCCGTAGGAGATGGCGCTGACCGCAACCACGACCAGCCAGGTTTTGAACGGGTTGATGTGAAACCGTCCGAATTGCTCATTCGGCAAGATGGGCAGAATGACGCCAGCCAACAGCAGAAACTTGGCGAAGGTAAGAATTTCCTGCGGGGCGACGCGAACCGCAAGCTTCTCTAGCGCTACTTTCAGGTCGAGTAACAGCAGGCTGGCAACGCACAGGGTGGTCGCAATCCAGAAATGCCCGTAGCAGACCAGCGCCCCCACCAGGAATGTCGCAAGACCGGACATCTCTGTCGTTACTCCGGCGATTGCCGGGGAGGAGAGCTTGTGCCAGTACGACAAAAGCAGAAATCCAGAGATCACCAGAAAACCGATCGCCAGCGGCAGCAGTTGTGTACCGGAAAGAAGCGCGAGCGAATACCCAATCAGTCCGATCAGCGGAAAGGTCCGCACTCCTCCAAAGGAGTAGGAAGTCGCGGAAGCTTTGTGCTCCTCTCGCTCGAGGCCAATCAGAAAAGACAAAAACAGGACCAGGACAATCTTCAGAGCATCGGGTGGGAAACGCGCGTAGAGTTCCATTTAGACTTTCTTGTCCTCTTCTGCTTACGTTTGCAGGCCCTTCAACGCAGCCGGTCCAACGCCATCAAACTCCAGCATCATGCACCACAACAGCCGTCCAGATCCAGCGGCGACAGGTCCGGACGGCTGTACAGAGTCATCTTGGATGGCGATCCGTGAGACGGCTCTAGCTGGCAGACTCCTTGTAGGCGGCAGCACCGGCAATGGCTCCCAAAACGATCCCAATCAATGCACCAAAGGTCGTGTACGCCATCAGGTGATGCGAAAAAAGGCCGCTCACGCACATGAAGCCGGCATTGGGAACCAGCGCACCGACAACCCAGACCGCGAGGCCAGCCCAGATTGCGGTCTTGACTCCGGCGCCAAAGCGAGGCCGGATGGCTGCATAAATCCATATCGTTACAATGCCCGTAATGATCCCGAGCACGTTGAACCCGATCACCGCGCTGGACGAAAAATTGGCATGCCCCAGCGCCCTCATCCCGTCAGCCCACCGATGCGCCAGCAGACCGCCATCGACAATGAAACCCTCAACATCTCCGACGATCCCTGCAATGATGCCGCCGAGGATGACACGACCCATGTTGATTTTTCCCATACGTTCTCCTTGTGATTTCAATCGAGATAGAAATTGCGGAAGACAAGTACTTTTAAGCACTGCTTACAAGCTCAGTAGGGAGGTCGCGCAAGTATACGCCCTGGCGACACCGATCGGCATCGATGAAAAAAATGGTGTTTCCGTGGCACACCAGTGGCGCTGCACGAAAAGGGTTTTCGCTCATCGGACGATGAGTTCAGTGAAGGATGCAGGTGTAATGGTGGAGGCGGCGGGAGTCGAACCCGCGTCCGAAAGCAGGTTCCAACTGCCAGGGCTCGGGATCTAAGTGATACGCGCCTCTGATCACTCCTTGAAATACGAAAAGACCCTTTGACAACTGAACAATGCCCGCGCATAATCTGGTTCGGAATGACTGGCTCGACCCCGCAGGCCGCACTTCCGTAAATCAGTCGGGTGGAAATGAACTTCACCCGCGCCAACACTGCGAGGTTATCGATGCCGCAACATGCCTTCTGGAAGAAGTTTGTCTGTACCTTTTCTCTTATAATTTTTGCCGGATCCCTTCTGAGTTACGCCGCCGAACAGACCGGTGTCGTCCAAACCGGTCGCACTCCGATCCGATTTTCAACCGTAACTCTTTACCGAGCGGGCGCCACTTCCAACGCATCGCCAGTCGTCTTGGGTAGCACGCAGACGGACGCGACCGGTGCCTTTTCGATTGCTTTCAACCACCCATTGGACAATAAAGCAATTCTTTATCTCATTGCCGATGGTGGAATTCCAGCGACGGCTCTTTCTGCAAGCGCTCCTCCGAGAACAGTGATTCAACTGGTTACTGTGCTGGGTCCGGCGTCAATTCCAGCGGGCGTCGTCATCAATGAACGGACCACCGTTGCCGCCGCATACGCTCTGGCGCAATTTATTTCCGAATCCGGCATTGGCGGCAAATCGCCGGGCTTGCAGAACGCCGCTGCCACGATGATGAACCTGGTCGACCCGGTCACAGGAACAGTTGGATCGGTACTGGAAAATGCTCCCAACGGGTTGAGTACCTCCACTCTGCGGGAGTTCAATTCATTGGCTAATCTGCTAGCGACATGCGTCGACGCCGCTACAGATGTGCCGTGCGCGTCTCTCTTCGCTCTGGCAACCCCACCCGGTGGAACGGCTCCGCGAAATACGCTGCAAGCGGCTGTCAATATCGCCCACTTCCCTTGGCAGAATCCCATCCTGCTGTTCTTACAGTCGAAGCTGCGCTCGCCGTACGTACCGGTTTTGTCGTCAGCTCCCCATGCCTGGACTCTTGCTCTTGTCTACGAGGGCAACGGGCATGAGTTTGACGGGCCGGGAAATATGTCGATTGACACCGAAGGGAATGTCTGGTCAACCAACAACTACGTATACAACAGCAGCTCCTCAAACTGTGCAGTCGGTGGCCGACAGGTGTTGAAGCTGACTCCGACAGGAGCCGATGCGCCAGGCGCTCCCTATAGCGGTGGTGGAGTATATGGCGCTGGATTCGGCATCGCGCTCGATCCCAGAGGTAACGCATGGGTCGCCAACTTCGGATTCCAGGGTGCCGACAACGGAGTACCCTGTGATCCGAACCTTCCCCAGTTGAGCATTTCGAAGTTCAGCTCCAACGGGAGCCCGCGTTCGCCTTCCACCGGCTTCACTCAGGGCGACATTAGTCAGCCGCAGGCAACAGCCTCCGATCAGCAGGGCAACATTTGGATCGCGAACTGTGGCAACAACAGCGTAACGGAATTTCCCAATGGAAATCCGGGACGTGCCAGGAACTTTGCGGGTATCGGACTTCTGAGACCGTTTGGACTTGCGGTGGACGGGGACGGCAACACATGGATCACCAGCAGTGGAAATCAAAGCGTTGTGGGCCTGACACCGCGCGGTGAAGTGATCACCGGCTCCGCAATCGATGTGGGAGCGCAGGAGCCTCTCGGAATCGCGGTCGATAGCCATGGAAACGTCTGGACATCGAACTCCGGGGCCATCGGTCTGCCGTGTGGTGACAGCAGCGGCGGCGTGATCGCTCCTTCTGGCAAGGCCTCGATCACAAAGATTACCCGGTCTGGAAACAGTGCGAACGCGACCAACTTTATGGGGGGCGGTTTGACGGTTCCATGGGGTATCGCGATCGATGGCGACGACAATGTTTGGGTGGCAAATTTTGCCGGTCAGCGGTTGTCGGAATTTTGCGGTTCGACTCCGAGCAACTGCCCGTATGGATCGCAAACCGGCGACGCCATTTCTCCCAAATCTGGATATGACTTTAACGGTCTGACGAGGAATACAGGCATAGCCATCGATGCTTCTGGAAATGTATGGCTGGCGAATAATTGGCTGACGGTCCCGGTGCAAACCAATCCCGGCGGCCACGCTCTAGTAGTGTTCATCGGACTTGCAGCTCCGATCCAGACTCCGCTGATCGGTCCGCCGCATCGGCCTTGATCGAGCTTCAAGGCAACCGTGGCCATGTTATCTATAAGTTATGGTGGAGGCGGCGGGAGTCGAACCCGCGTCCGAAATCCTAGTCAGTAAAGAGACTCCATGCGTAGTCGCGTTCCGATTGGTCTCGTGCGATGCGCTTAGAACGGACAAGATACGCATCCCACCAGCCTGTAGATCTCGTCCAGCCAACCCAGACATTGCGGGCCGGACCAGCCTGCTTTGCGACGTCCTTCCCCACCTCGCAGGCAAATTTGAGGAGGACGGCTACTTATTTAATTAAGCAGCAAGTGCTAGTTGATTGTTAGCAATTGTGTTTTTGTAAGCGATTACGGGTGCCCACCCCCCGGCATGCCTCTCTACCGTAAACGATCCCGTCGAAACCGTGACGCCCCCATTGGGTAGCCCTGCCAATTAGATGCTGGCCAAGGCTGGAAATGCTCGTGGCATTCAAGAACTACCTCTATTCTACGCCGGAACCAGCGAAACTTCCCGCCAACTCGGCTGCTTCCGCAGATTCCCCCACGCAAGCAAATCCTTCCTGGAATGCAAATTCTTGCGAGATACTGATCAGACTAAGTGGGAGGTGACGAATGAACGGAACTACACGCAAGTTCACGATGATTTTAGTGTTGCTGGGTTTGGCGGCGATGGCATCCACATCTCAGTCCTTGGCTCAAGAGGCGGACCAATCGCAAACATCAATACTTTCCAAGGCGGAAGTGGCCAATGTCGATCGCCAGATCATGATCCTTCGTAATCCCGGGGAGCGGCGCATGGCCGCCGGATGGAGCGATGCCAAGAAAATGGCGGAGATGATCTGCCGTCCCGCCGCGCTGGGCATCCTGCAAAAGCAGAACAAGGCAATCGACCGCGTGTCTCTAGGAACGGACGATCCGACCAGCCTGGCGCTCGAAAGCAATGCGCGCTTGACCGGTATCGGCGAGTACCGCACGCCACAAGGCTGGCAGAATATTTCCTTTGTCTGCGAAGTGAATCCCGCCACCGCCAAAGTCGCCAGCTTCCAATTCATCCCGGTTCCACCCCAATAATTTCTCTGTCGGGTTGATCTCGTGACACATTTCGATCATCATCGAAGTGACGGCGTGTAGTTTGCGGCGCGATGTGGAGACAGCCGTGGCGAAACGGAAAGCGCTTTCTGAAAGCCAGATTCATCTGATAGCGAAGGCCCTGGCCGATCCGCGACGCCACGAAATCCTGCAGCAAATCGGCGCTACGAAAGGTTGCGTATCCTGCACCGAGATTCGTGGGTGCCAGCCTGTCAGCGCCGCCACGCTCTCCCACCACATGAAGGAACTCGAAACCGCTGGCCTGATCTCCATTCGTCGCGAGGGTAAATTCGCCCATCTCAAGCTGCAGCGTGACATCCTGGACGCCTACCGGGCCTATTTGAAGAAAATTTAACCGAAAAATCTGCACCCTTCCCACCCAACCCTCATCAATTAGACAGTTATCCAACTGTCGGAGCAAGACGGTTCAGACTGGAGAAGAAGATGAGCAAACTCAAGAACAAGGTGGCAGTGGTTACGGGAGCATCCAAGGGCATTGGAGCGAACATTGCCAAGGCATTGGCGGCGGAAGGCGCGGCCGTGGTCGTGAATTATGCATCCAGCAAAGAAGGCGCGGATCGCGTCGTCGCGGAGATCGCAGCCAGGGGCGGCAAGGCCGTCGCCGTCCAGGGCGATGTGTCGAAGGCCGCGGATGTAGACCGCATTTTTGCTGAGACGAAAAAGAAGTTTGGAACGCTCGATGTGCTGGTGAATAACGCCGGTGTCTACGAATTTACTCCGTTGGCCGAAGTGACAGAAGAGAAGTTTCATCGCCTCTTCAACACCAACGTTCTGGGGCTGCTGCTGGCGACACGGGCCGCAGAAAAACTCTTCGGTCCGGAGGGCGGCAGTGTCATCAATATCGGCTCCGTCGTCAGCAGAATTACCCCTCCCGGCTCCTCCGTCTATTCGGCCACTAAAGGCGCGGTCGACGCGGTGACCGGTGTTCTCGCCCGGGAATTGGGTCCGAAGAAAATCCGTGTCAACTCGATCAATCCTGGCATGGTGGAGACCGAGGGCGTACATTCGGCGGGATTCATCGGCAGCGATTTCGAGAAGGGAGCGGTCGCGCAAACTCCATTGGGCCGCATTGCACAGCCGGAAGACATTGCGCCGCTGGCTGTATTCTTGGCGTCCGCCGACTCAGGCTGGTTGACGGGAGAGACGCTGCTAGCCTCCGGTGGCATGAGATAAACCACGAGGGGGCTGCACCTTGCAGCCCCCTGTATACAACAGCTTTTATTCATCCGCGGACCGTGCGGCAGGCTTATTTGGGTCGGGTCGCGCTCTTCATCGGCAAACCAGTATCGTAATCCAGTTCCCGGGGCAGGTATCCATCGCTTTCGCGTTGGCGTGTCATGCCGGAATTTTTCCAAGTCTCCGGAAAATCTTGTCGCCATGCGCGATGTCCCCAGTAGTAACCGCGGAATGGATCACGCGACACATTCATCCAATTCAAAAGCTTGTCGTGCAACTCATTTCGAATGGCCGCGTGCTCGGCTGAATCGATCAGGTTGTTCATCTCACCGGGATCGGTTTCAAGATCGTACAGCTCATCCGTGGTAACCAGGTGGATGGAAAGCTTATAACGTCCATCGCGAACACAGCGAATGGGCTGATATGCTCCGAAACCATCGTGGTCCACTTCGTATCGTCCCCATTCAATGAAGACTTCTGTGTGTGGCGAAACGGCGGGATCGCGAAACGTGGCCAGCATGGTCGTGCCTTCCATCGTCTTCGGAACATCCAGGCCAAAATAATCCATCACTGTTCCGCTGAGATCGATGTGCGAAGCAAGGTGAGGACAGACCGCGCCTTCGGGTGCGACTCCCGGCCACTTGACGAGGAATGGAATCCTCGTGATCTCGTCATACATCGCCGGACCCTTGTCCCTGCAGGCGATGTGACTCAAGAAACACGCCATGATCGGCCGGTAAACAGCACCATCGCATTCGGCGCGCTCAATTCGCATCTCCTTTTTTCATCACTCGGCCAATTTCATCGTCGACAAAAGAGTGTGCGATCCAAAAAATTGATGCGCCTCAATCGGGGGCTGCGTGCAGTTCAAGGAGCCTGAGTTGTCCAGCCCGATTCTCTGCTCCTGCAGGCTTCGTACGTCAACACGGATCGTTCTACGTTGAGCGCTAGTTGGGAAAGATGAACCCCTCGATAGCTGTCCGGGAATATTCCCTTGGGACACAGAGCATGGCCCATGCGGCTCGTCAAACGCAAGCACCAGCAGGTACTCTTCATTTTTGTGCTTGGAGAGAAAATCGATGGGTACGGTTGAGCGCATCGATGCGCATAGCACATGTCTGCTGTCCAGGTTGGATCGTTGCCCGTGCTCCGACTTGCGCGATCGCACACGATCTTCCGGCGACAACTCCATCCAGATAGTCGCGCATGTCGTACCAGATTCGCCGGGTCCCAGCCGGGCGCCGGGGCGGCCCGTGCCAAAATAATCAGACCGATCACAGTGCCATTTGCCGACGAAGGCGGCATGCACGCCGCCGATCATGACAGATGCTGTCCCAGAGTGTGCACCGTGTCCCCCAGCGGCATACTATTGCCCCAGCACGCCATTGGTGTGCGGAAATAGTCCCGTCCAGATAGCGGATCGCGCCGGAGCACACACTGGCTGGCAGTTGTAGGCCTTGTCGAATCAGAATGCCCTGGGCGGCGATGCGGTCCAAGATTCGGAGTCCTGAGGCCAGTCTTCCGATAGCAGTTCAACATGTCTGCCCGGACCGATTCGCCCAGAATGATGACCGCCTGCCGAGGTTTTTTCGTCTGGCTCAAAGCCGCTGTATCCACCAGCGACGCCGCGCTAATGGCCCCTGCAGTTTTTAAGAGCTCTCTCCGATTCATGATCAGCTTAGTGAAGCATTTTGAAAATGGGAATACAAGTGTATCAGCATCGATCGGCGGAGGACATCTTCCGCGCCCAACCGCACCCTATTTTTCCGTGGCAGGAGTTGTTAGTGGCTTAGCGCCAATTGCGCATCGATCGAGACAATTCGATCGCGCCCGTCGGCCTTGGCTTGATACATGGCGGCATCGCATTGGTGCAGCAAATCATAGATCGTGACCGCGGGATGATGACCGGCGTAGGTCGCCATTCCAATACTCAACGTAATCCTGATCGCGTTTTCTCCCTCAATCTCTTGCAAGCGAGGACTCGTCATTGAGATGGAGTCCACATGCTGCCGCAATCGGCGAGCAACAGCAAGCGCTGCCTCTGCATCTGCCTTCGGCAAAAGCGCCACGAATTCTTCGCCACCCCATCGCGCGACGATGTCGATATTTCGCACGGAATTTCGCAGCTTCTCCACCACTGCGCACAGCACTGTATCGCCGACACGATGGCCGTAACGATCATTGATCTTTTTGAAGTGGTCCAGGTCGAACATGATCAGAGAGAAAATTTCCTCAGTCCGCGAACTCCGTAACAATTCCTGCTCGCACAAGGCGATAAAGGAGCGACGATTGTAGATGCCAGTTAGGTGATCGATGCTCGCCAGTGTTTCCAGGTTGAGCCAGATCTGGTGACCCTCCATCCAAAACACGCCAAATCCCAGACCGATTCCGGCGCCGAGAAATACGATGGCGGCAGCCTCTTCCAGCGGGCTTGACAATTGCGGGTTCCTCGGCATTCCAAAGAGAAAAACAATCGCACTTCGAAAAAGGTTAAAGACGGCGAAAGCGATCAGAAGTGTGACGTTGTACCATACCGGCGCATCCATTCCTTTTTTGTTTGTCTTCTTCAAGAGCATCGCACTCTGGCACGCCTGCACAGCCACCGGCGAGCGGAAAGTCATAGCAGAAAGTTGTCGCACGTCGTGCAGGTGGCGATAAAAAAAATAGCCCAACATTTGCGCGATGAGCAATCCAATCCCCAGCCGCGGGATTTGCGATTCGCTGTCGTTCAATTCCAAAAAGCAAACGTGCAGGAAAACAAACGCCAGCAAAATAAGGGTTTCTGCGATCAGCAGAAGGGAACCGACCGTCCACTCTATATCCACTGCGAATGCCGTGGCTGCCAGTGCCGCAGCGGCAAATGTAGCTCCAAGCCAGCCGAGGCCTCGGAAAAATGGGTTGGTCAGGCGGACAGTCAGAAGCCCGACACATCCGCCGGAAAGCAGGATCGAGCCAACAATCAGGATGCTGTGAGTTTCCATACGAACCACTGGGGAAACAATTGCAATTCGACGAAAGTATGACGAGCATCGCCTGAAACTGCAAAATGTCAACCCGAGTGTAGCCCGTATTGGAATCTGCCGCGAGTGACTTAAAGTTTGGTCACCGGGAGACGATGTCATTGACGGAATTTCAACCTTTTTGCGGTAGTGGGTCAGGTCTTTTCCACAGGGGTATTGAAACTGAGCGCTATGACATGCATCATTAAGGTATGCCCAAGCGCTCAAGCGCCGGCCCGAATGTTTTAGCCCACCGAATCCTCGCAGAAGCCACCCGCGAGAAGAACCCTGCAGCCGTCGCCCTTGGCCGTCTAGGCGGTCTGAAAGGCGGCAAGGCGCGTGCCCTGAAGATCTCCGCAGAACAGCGTTCCGACATCGCCAGAAACGCCGCCCGGAAGCGCTGGGGAAAGAAGAAGAAGACTGGGAAATCGACTCTCCGCAAGAAAATCTAGCGCCTTCGTAAAAATAGTGCTTGCGAATGCTTGACCGGTCAAGCATAATGATCTCAGGTTATGAGTGTCCTGAGCACAAAGCAGCGCGTCCAAGTGGTCTCCTGTTTGGTTGAGGGGAACTCTGTCCGCTCGACGAGCAGGCTGACCGGCATTGCGAAAGGCAGCATCCTGAAGCTGCTGGTTGAGATGGGCGAAGTCTGTGCGGCGTATCACGACAGCATGTTTGGCGGCTCCACTCAAAGAGAATCCAGGCTGATGAGATTTGGACCTTTTGCGGGAAGAAGCAGAAGAACGTTGTCGAAGGCGACGAGACCGACAGTTTCGGCAGCATTTGGACTTGGACGGCTCTTGATCCTGATAGTAAACTGATGGTGAGCTACCTGGTTGGTCAGCGGACGGAGGAATACGCGCTTCGCTTCCTCGCAGACTTGGATTCCAGAATATCGACCAAGTTTCAACTCACGACGGACGCGAACTTTACCTACCTTAAGCCAGTCGCCGACACATTCAATGGGTGTGTGGACTTTGCAATGGTGAAGAAAAACTATGAAGCGAATAGGTACGTGGGAAGCGAAAAGCAGATCATCGAAGGTGCGCCGGACCCAAAGTTCGTTTCCACCAGCCTCGTCGAACGCGCAAATCTGACCATGAGAATGTCGATGCGTCGGTTCACCCGCAAAACAAACGCATTCTCAAAGAAAATTCAGAACCTTCAGGCGGCTGTGGCGATGACTTTTATGTACTACAACTACTGCAGGATCCATTCGACGCTGAGGGTGACGCCAGCCATGGAGGCCAGTCACGCGAATCATGCTTGGTCGGTTGAGGAATTGGTCCGACTTCTCGGTGCGCGATCAATCCTATGCGGCCTATTGCATATCGCCTAGCGGCCAACTGACAGACTTTTTTAGTAAGGTTGCTTGACAAAATCGAGGGATATATCGGGATGAGCGGGCTCTTGGAGGGATCGCGGCGAGAAGGAATGATCTACACGACAACGTCTCCTTTGCTTGCAGCAGTCACCACCAGCTTCGGCATCAGATCTTCGAAAAAGATGTGATCCCAGCAGACGTTCCTCAGTTCATCGCCGTGTGCCTTGAAGAACGCTTGGACGATCTGCTTGTCAGTTTTCCTTTGAATAAATCGCACCGCAGGAGCGTAATCAGCGTCTCCAGAGATGAGAACACCAAGATCATAATTGTCGTCTGATGCCAAGGTGATGAGATCGGTGATAATCGCCGCGTCAATGCCCTTTTCCACGGTTCCGCGCAGGGACTTCCTACATGCTGGACAATTCGTAATGGGGGTCTTGCAATCTTCCTCTTGGCAGCGGATCGTCTTCGGGGTTTCCGCTCCCGGACGTCAACAATGTATCCGGTCAGACCGGCCATTGAATGGTGCAGCCAATTGGCCAGTTTACGATCTTTCTCGCTGTTGGAATTCACAGAAGCATAGACATGAATTCCAGCAAATTTCGCGGGTTCTCCCTTGGCGACTTCTGCGACGAGCAGAGCAGGCAATTCTTTCCAGGGAATAGGAACCGGCGCATTGGCTCCGCTCTTGGCGTGATAGTCATTCCAGTTGATCTGCAAGTTCCAAAAATCGACAAAAATCCGTACTCGGACTCTTTCGGCCATCGCTTCGCTCCCAATGAGTGGATCGTGTCCCGATACAAAATTAAATGCCCGTGCTAAGAGGCACGGGCGGGACATAAAGGATGCGAGCGAGACCGCTCGCCTGGGGTTTAAACATAAGAGTACAGCGAATCTCATTTGTAGTCAAGATAAAAAATTGTTACCTGTGATTTGTGGGTAACGGACCTACGCGACCGCTCCCGCCCATGGTGACATTACCGCCAAAAGAGACTCTTCCGCACATGGCGGCAATGAAAGCATGTCCACTCAAGATTGACGCGAAGGGATTTCAAATCATTTTGTGAAAATTTCATCGCGCGTGAAGTTTTCAGAGATAGTGAAATTTCCCTTGTCTGTGAAATTTTATACACCAATGTCGCGAAGAGGTGTATATTCCGATCATGGTACCCGAGTTCAAGCCTTGGCTTAAATACCCAGATCTTACTGAGCAGCGACTCTCCGCGATCGCCAATGAGATTCGCCGCGTACGGAGAGATTGCGTGGCTCTCCATAAGCCCGAGGATGGAGACGGAGATTGGTCGCTTGGCTGCCGTGTTTATCAGCGAACATTCTTTGCGATTCAACAGTACTCCAAGACCAATCCGTGGTTGAGCGTTCTCCACGAGCTAAAGGCGTTGCAATTCAGTTTCTGCGTTGGATCTGTTCCACTGCGATATTACAAGGGAGATCCAGAGGATCCGCCAAGCCGGTACCTCGTGCAGAGTCCCGGAGAGATCGAGCAGATTCAGTTATGCATCTCCTTTGATGGCAGACCGACTGTTGACACAATCTTGAGGATAGCCGTTGATGTGGATGCGATGCATGAAGCCTCTTCGGTCAGCTTAATAGAGATCGACGAGTTCAAGGAAGTCGTCGGAAAATACAAAATTCCGTTCGATGCGCAGGCCTCGAATGTCACGCCAATGCAGACCCCTCCAGTGAGTCTGCCGCCATTGGTCGCCGAGCCACTCGGCGACGCAACCGACGAAACGAAGAACAGGGAAAAGAAAATCAATGCTATCTCAAAATGAGGTCTTTTGGGGGGAGCGGCTGCAACTCGCGAGAGATTTCCGGGGGATAACTCAGAAAGAACTGGGAGAAAAAATTGCCGCTTCGAGTGCACTGATTTCCTATTGCGAAAACGGCAAAAAGCGAGACCCAGACCCCGAGCTTGTAGAGGCATGTGCAGAAGTGCTCGGCTTCAATAGGGGCTTTTTCTATCGCAAGGTCGAAGACTTGTTCTTGGAGGACGAGTGTAGTTTTCGTCATCGGAGGTCTACTCCAGAGAAAGAAAAGACACAAATACGTGCGCACGCTACGTTACTTGGAATGGTCATCAGTCAACTGAAACAGCATTTCAAATTCCCACAAATCAACCTCCCCCAATTCGCCGCATCGAACCAAGAAGAGGTGGAGGCGGCGGCGGAGAGCACAAGGAATCACTGGGGACTAGGAATCGGTGGCCGATTGGGAAATCGGACGCGTTCTCGAACATGCTGGGGTGGTTATCTCCAGACATCTCGTCAGGTCATCTAAGGTTGATGCATTCTCTCGCCGAGGAAAGATACCTATCATCTTCTTGAATGATGCCGTTCAGAGTTCATCGCGGTGGAATTTTGATATCGGTCATGAATGTGGTCACCTGGTAATGCACGCTGGATTGCCGACTGGAGATATTGAGACCGAGCGGCAAGCAGACAGATTTGCGAGTGCTTTCTTGATGCCGAAGAGAGCTTTTTCCAGAGAGTTTACGATGGTCTCGTTTTCTTGGCAGCATGTCTTTGACTTGAAACGCCGCTGGCATACCAGTGCAGCCGCTATCGTAAGGCGTTCATATGATCTAGGGCTGATTGGCACAGCTGAATATCGAAGGCACTGCCAATACATTTCATTCAAAGGATGGACTAAGGGAGAACCCGCCGAACCACGTTTTCAGGATCCCGAGTTGCTGCCCACCGCTCTTGAGGCACTTGGTAAGAAGATCGCTTTGACGGTAAGCACATTGTGTTCTGATCTTGACTTCGAACCTCACACCTTCAAAGAAGTGACGGGCGTAGATGTCCCTGATATTCAAAAAACTAGAGCTGAAGTGATTTCCATGAAATGGGTTTGATTGGAATAGGAAACGGCAAAACCGAGGTCCGCCATGTCCACAGATAGTCTAATCTGCTCTGCTATTCAGGGAAGGCATCTCATCCAGATTTATTACATTGACCCTGCTCCCGGCTACAGGGTCATAGAGCCGTACACTCTTGGCTATAATCGAGCAGATCATTTGATGCTCAACGGGTGGTTTCTTGGAGGCGAAAGTGCCTCCCAAGAAGGGCCAGGATATCGCGATTACCTGCTCGAGAAAATCAGCTCGCTCGATATTCTCAACGAACATTTTCAAGAACCGAAACCTGGATATGTTCCGATGGGTGGGAAGAAATTTCGAAGTGTTGTATGCGACCTCTCAATGAATTGAGGGTTTCGAGATTCCAGTGCTTCAAACCAGCGAGAACGTCTTCGTCCGGCAAGCTATCCCCCCACGATCCCACTGTTCCGAGCAGGTCACTTTCTGCCCCGAGCAGAACAAGTGACCGGTAGAGTTCAAGAACGATTTCCCGATTGAGTATAGATTTGGGTTGCATTGAGCACACTCCTAGTATTAACATTTGAGTGCGACTCAGATGCTTAGAGATGCCCCGATTGCCGTCGGGGCATTGTTATTTTCTGCGATAATACTCCCAATTGAAAAGATTCACCAAACCTTCGGTTCTCACAATCGACAGAACGATCCTACCGTTCCATGCAGCCCTAAGCCAAGAAAAATCAGACTGCGGGATGGCCAAAAGAGACGTAGTATGGGCGGCATGAAAGCTGCCGTAACTCTCGCCACCGCCATGCTTGTGTTTCAACAGTCGCTGGGTTGCAACCAGTCAACTAAGCCAGTCGAAAAAGTACGGCATTATCCGCCAATCCATCGCTTTGTGAATGTGCCTTCTTCTGTATCACCCGGAGTGGCACTGGACACAGTCACGGGCCAATACTGCAAGACTTGGGATTGGGCCTATAACAATGCATCGCTGAAAGGCGGCTTAGATACGCTGCCGACATGCCTGAGTATTTTTCAAGGTACGCCGTCTAATCCGAATGACCCTCTAGGGATTCTCGGTCAACAGAAATAAGCGCTCGGAGTCAAGGCGTGCTTAGTCGGTAGTGGGTGGTTTGGATTTAGAAACAGGATTCTGCTATAGTTCCGCCCATGCTTTTCATGGTCATCGAAGACTTCAAGGACGGCGACCCCAGCCCCATTCGAGAACGCTTTGTTCGTAATGGCAGGATGTTGCCAGAAGGTGTCGCCTATCACGCAAGCTGGGTGGACCCTACAAATGCACGGTGTTTCCAGGTGATGGAAGCAGAGGATCGCGACGTACTTCAGGTATGGGTCAACTGCTGGTCCGATCTCGTTGACTTCAAAATCGTATCGGTACTGTCTTCTCAGGAATATTGGGCGAAGACGAGCCAGAACGTCGATGATCCGTTCAGAAATTCCGCGTCCGAGTAGACCGACTTTCAGTCGGCAACCTGGGTGACCTGTAAACCAGGATTGTTGGCGACCTCTGCGACAATACCCAGCCGGTCCGACGGCTGACCCGAGCAGTTGTAAAACAGCAGGATTTCGCCGTCGCCGACTACGGCCATCTGATCTGCGAAGACCGTCTGTCTCTGTCCTTCTGGCGTGGTGATCTCCCATTTAGGCATGACGCAGCGCCTCTCCATAATAAGATTGCGACTGGATTCTGGTCGGTGTCATGGAGGTTGGAAGGTCAATTTTCGCAGGACTGCCCATTTTGGGGATGGTTAGAATACGAGGGTGATTCGATGTAAGGAAACTTTCGCACTGCAATCCAAAGGAGAATTGTCATGGCATTGATTACGCTGTATCAACCCGATGAACTTCACGTGAATACGATGGCGTTAAGGAATGGAGATTTACACCTGAAAGTCTGACGTTTAGCCATCAACCCAATTCGATGACAATGACTGGAAAACGAATCAGCACATCATTACCATTCCTTATTGAAGAGGAAGTAAAAATGGGTATCGGTACATAACGCAGGAGTTTGCCCATGAAGGTGAATATGAATCTGATGAGTGATTGAACAGAATCATGGACGCTGCGCGTTGAAGCCCTACACAAGCGGATACCGCCTCCGGAGACTGCCGTACGGCTCAAACATTTCCAGCGGGAAGCTAGAAACTGGCCACCTTCGTGCAGGAAACAGGTTCCTTAGACCATACGCTGAAGATTGCTGGATTGTTTGGACCGAAAGGGGGCATCGCAAACGAATATTCAAACCCAACCTGATTCTGATGATCCTTAAGAATGCCGCTTCCGCCCCTGAACATCCCAGTGATTCCCCCACTCCCGGCCACTAATTCGTGGTCACAAGTTACTACCAGTTTCAAAGTTGGAAACTCTATGTCAGATTGAACCGTGACATCTGTCTTATACGGCGCATCCGGGCGAGTTGAAACATCTGATTTTTGGGTGACCGTAAAATGCCCAATATGCGCTGGAGCCGGATTCTCCGGACTGGATTTAGGAGCCTTGGGCAGACTCTTGGGATTTTGCTTGAGCGTGGAGATTTCAGGAGTGCACTCTTGAACAACTGGGGCTGGGATATTTGGCACCATCACGTTCAATGCTGGTGCGGCATTCTGCTGGAATCTTTCTGCCACGTCTTTTGCTAAGAGGGCCACCAACAAAATAAGCAATACCAAGCGCATAGGGCGATTGCTCATAGTGGACCACAGTCTAGGCCACTTCTTTTCGATAATCTCCATGCGGCCAATCGTGTCCAAAAACTCGGTCGCAATGAGGTATATTCCGAATAGTCCCACGCAGAGGTAAAGCAGTATTGTCGCAGCCAGTTCCATGCCCACAATGCTCTCACTGGCCATCGCCGCAGCCTGTGGAAATCATCTGACCCACTACCCTTTTTGCCCCAGAGCGAAGGGAATACTGGATTCCGAAGTACCATTACCATTACTGATGAAAACACGCTCTTCGGCTGGGATCGAGATAGCATTGAAAAATAAAGCATGTACCTTGCATCCAAGTCTGTCGAACCACGTCTAACTCTGGGTACGTAAAAGTAAAGCCTATTGCCGCGGATTTCTCACGACCAGGAGCATTCGACTTGCCAGAAGGAAATTTTTTCCCCCCGCTATGCTCTTTGCCGTCTGTCGCGGGCTTGTATCCCGCCCATATTCCGCGCATCCGCGGCTAGCGTTGCTGCTGGCTTCATCGTTGCTCAATGGATCGATGTGCCGCGCATGATAAACGCCAGAGCTAGCAGCAGATCGCGCAAGTTTGAGCCCGCTTCATTTCATCGAAGTGGCAAATTGCCGACGTATTCCGCAGGCATGTTGCTGGATGGTCCTGCTGACGATTGCAGTGGCGTGCCAACGATGGCGCAACAGGCACATCCAGCAGCTCGCAGGCATCGAGTAGCACTTTGGCCCCTGACGGATCGCTCCAGTCTTCCGGACAATCCCACGCCGAATGCGGCGGATGATTCCACGGGTCGACAGACCAAACGCATCCTTTACGTCATTCCGAACTTTCGCTCCGTATCTGTCGACCAGGTACTTCCTCCGCAAACTCCCAAAGAGAAATTTGTCCTGATGCTGCAAGACAGCTTCGATTACTCTTCGTTCCTTTATGTGGGAGGTGTTGCGGGGTGGGCCGACATCGAAAAATCCTACCCTGAGTTCGGCCATGGCGCAGCCGCGTACGGGCGTTATTATTGGCACTCGTTTGCGGACAATGTCGGCGGCAACCTCTTCACGGAAGCGCTGATCCCAATCGCCACGCATGAAGATCCTCGCTATTACACCATGGGTCGCGGCGGCGTTATCAAGCGCAGCGTGTATTCAGTCAGCCGGCTCCTCATCACCCGCACCGACCTGACCGCAACCAACCACGCGCACAACACTTTCAACTTCTCTGAGATTGTCGGCAACGGCGCGGGAGCGGGAGTTTCCGACCTTTACTACCCCAGCCGGGAACGCACCTGGACCAAGACCGGGCAGAAATGGATCTTCCAGATTGGGATCGACGGCGCCTCCAACCTCGTCAAGGAATTCTGGCCTGATGTGAACAACCACATCTTCCACAATGCAAATTGGTAGAGATTTTGTTCAGCGTTCGATTTCGGCGAGTATTCAACGATCTTAAAAGCGAGCCGATATCGCTTGCGCTTCAGCCGTGTCAGCACTGCCGCACGTAGAGCCATCGCTAAAGCGGACATAATCTACACGAATGATTCCAGTTTTCTTTTGTCTTTGAACGGTACCCAGGTTCATCGACGCGCCCGGTTCCATCGCGTCCCCGTTGGTGAACACGCCGTCGAAGCTATACGTTCTGTAATCCGCCTTCGCCGTGGGGATATCCTGGACTACGTAGGCGACGATTGGCTTGCGTGACTTGTTTTTTGCCTCAATCCACGTCTTTCCATCTTTAGTTGTGCTGGTGAAGGTTGATCGAAGGCTTACACTCGCTTGCGGATGCCAGAGCAATAGAGGCAAGCAAAACACTCGATACAACCACAAGATGTCTGAACCCTAAAAACATAAATTGCTCCTTCACTCCTGGGATGAGCAAGCGGGGATAATAATAGCCTGAAACGACGTTTTCGGTAACAAAAACTCGGTTATGACCCAAACCTGGCCACGCCTCAACGCTAGCCAACGAAAAGAAATCAATCTTCCGGCGCGGCGTAGCAACTGCGACCAGGCCCGCAGCGAGCGAGATGCACATAGTGCTCGTCTGGACCGGCGGGGCCCTGCGTCAGCAGACACCAGTAGGACGAAGCGGCGTGCGTTCCCGGCAGCCAATTTTCCGCTGACTGCGGGCTGGTACCATACGCATTTTTGGTGCGGAGGCAACGGCAAGGCGGCGACTTGACTCCAACAGCGGTTTCGGTTGCGCTCATGATCATCTCTCCTTGCGATTAACCCGCGGCCCTGGGGTCGCGGCCCATTTGTCCGGCGGCCAGCAAAATGGTGCGATAGATGGCCACGGGGAACAGCTGCACCTTATATCCATTCATGGAGAGCGGCTGTGCCCCTTCCATCGCAGCTTTGCCGGCGGCGCGCGCGGTTTCCTCGGTGATCGGCTTACCCACCAGCGCGGCTTCCGCCTGCGGCGAGCGCCGAACCACCGGCGACGCGGCGCCCATCACAACCGCAGCGCGGCGGCAGATGTCGCCATCCATTTCCAGCACGATGCCTGCATCGGCAATGGCCCAGTCGAAGCTCTGCTTCTCGCCATATTTTTGATAGGCGGAACGCGCGCCGGCGGCTGGCTTGGGAACCATCACTGCAGTCAGCAGCTCATCCGGCTCGACAACATTGAATTTTGTCGGATTCGCATCGGGCAGCACGTACAGTTCCTTGATGCCCACAACACGCTTGCCGCGTTTCGCGCTGGTCAGCTCCACCGTGGCATTCAGGCCCAACAGTCCCACTGCCGCTGACGACGGCGCGACCGCGGGACAGCTGCCGTAATCCATAATCGAGTGGTATTGGTTCAGCCCGCCAAACGCAAAACAAATCTCCTTACCCTTGCGCAGGCATTGAAAATCCTTCGAGCGAAAATACCAGCAGCGATTTTCCTGCAGCAGATTGCCGCCCAGAGTGGCCATGTTGCGGATGTGCGGCGTGGCCGCATTGCCGCAGGCATCCGCAAGAATGGTGTAGTGCGACTGGATCAGCGGATGCTCACTGATTTCCGTCAGCGTGGTCAGCGTACCGATATGCAGGCCCTCGGGCGTTTCGCGAATGCCGCGCAGCGAGGAGATGTTGCGGATATTCACCAGCTTCGCCGGCGACTCCAACCCTTCCTTCATGCGATCCAGCAAGTCAACGCCGCCCGCCTTGACCCGGACGCCATCGTTTGCATTCTGGCTTAACTGCGCCAGCGCGCCGCTTTCCGTCGTGCAGTCTGCGAATACGAACTGGTTCATGCGTTGCTCCTTTGCGCGGCATTATTCAGAGCCGCCAGCACCACCGCGGGTGTCATCGGCGTACTGCGAATGCGAACTCCGGTTGCGTTGTACACCGCGTTGCCAATGGCCGCTGCCGCCGACATCACTCCAGCCGCTTCGCCAATGCCGGAAGCGTCCGTCGAACTCTGGCCAATGTACGACTCGACCAGGTGCACGTTCAGCTCCGGAATTTCGCGAGCGCCTGCGATCTTGTATTGGTCCAGATTCGCATTCACCATCAAGCCATAGGTTGGATCGAGCAGCCGGTCTCTCATAAAGCGTGTAGGAAATCCCTTGAATCAAGCCGCCGTTGATCTGGTTGATCACCTGCGACGGATTCATCGGTCGGCCGCAGTCGTGCACAGCAAAGACGCGCTTCACGTGGATGATGCCAAGCTCCGTATCCACTTCCACCTCGGCCACATCGACGCCGCCATAGGTGTCGTACTTGCTTTTGTCGTAGTCGGCAACGCGGCGCGCCTGCGCGGAAACCTCGCTCGTGTCCATCTTCGCGGCGGCGCGGCGGAAACTGATCGGCTGCATGTGTCCGCTCTTGCTACGAACTTCGCCGCCCGTCAACTCCAGATCTTCCGGTGTCGTGCCCAGCGCGGGCGCAATGCTTACCAGAAATTTCTGCGAAGCCTGCCATGCCGCATCGCGTACGGCGGGCGTCAAAGAAGCCGTGGTCACGCTGCCACCGGAAGCCGGCCCAACCGGATAATTGGTGTCGCCGATCTTGACCGAGACTTGTTGCGGCGGCACACCAAATTGCTCCGCCAGCACTTGCGCCATCACCGTTTTGATGCCGGTTCCCATGTCCTGCACGGCGGAGAGCACTTCCACCGAGCCGTCACGATGCACGCGTACTTCGGCAGCGGAATCCATGCTGACGAATCGGTACCAAACCGACTGCGACACGCCGACCCCGCGCTTGATGGGCCCGCGATCCGCATTCGGAACAGGATTGCGCGACTTCCAGATTGCGCTTTCACGAACGATCTGGCGCTCCACGCGGCGCACCGGATTGGTGTCGATTTTTTCGCGGAACTCCAGCGGCTCCATGTTCAGTTTTTCCGCCAGCTCGTCGATGGTCTGCTCCAGCGCGAAAGCTCCCTGCGGATGTCCGGGTGCACGAAACGCAGCAGCAGGGCCTGCATTTGTGAACACGTCATTTTCTTCCGTGTGCAACGAAGCCGACTGATACAGGTGCGTCGCCGGTCCGGCACAACCAGCGCCGGTTCCACATCCCGCAGTCCCATAACTGATCAATTTGATGGCAGTGAGAGTGCCGTCCTTCTTGGCGCCGATCTTCAGCGTCTGGTCGGAGCTGGGACGATTGCCGACGGAGCGATGTTCTTCCTTGCGATCGAGCATCATCCACATCGGCGCGCTCACTTGCCGCGACAACGCCGCTGCCACCACGCCCGGATTGCCCGCTCCGAACTTGGCGCCGAAACCTCCGCCAACAAACTCCGTGATCACGCGCACGTGGGATTTGGGAATCTTGAAGTAATCGGCCAGCTCATCCCGCACCGTCGAGGTGCCCTGTGTCGAGGCCCACACCGTCAGCATGTCCGGTTTCCAGTCGGCGACCAGGCCATGCGTTTCCAACGCGCTGTGCGTCTGCACCTGGGTGGTGTATTTCGACTCCACGATGACGTCAGCATCTTTAAAGCCTTGTTCAGCATCGCCGTGCTTGTTGATGGAAGGCCCGTGAACATTACCTTTTTGTGGAACATCATCCGGTCCGCCGCCACCCCCTGCGGAACCCTCTTCATCCGCGGGTCCAGGAAACACCGTCGGAGCATTCTCCTCGCGCGCCATCCCCATGTCCACAACAAACGGTTTGGGATCGTACTGTATCTTCACCAGCAGCGCGGCTTCTTCCGCGATATGCGGCAGCGTTGCCGCGACCGCTGCAATCGGCTGGCCGGCGTAACGCACAATGGGATAGCGGCTCGCCTCCAACGCGGGATTGCGCAGGACCGCTTCGCCCAGCAGGTGCTGAATGACATACACCCCTTTGACGCCGGGCAATTTGCTGGCTGCGGAGGTATCGATCGAGACGATCCTGGCGTGCGGAAGGGTCGAATTCACCATCTTGCCGTACAGCATGCCCGGCAATTGAATGTCGGCGGAATAGCGCGCCGTGCCGTTGACCTTGGCCAGCGCGTCCCAGCGCACCGTCGACTTGCCAATGTAGTTCAACTCCGCGTTGATCGGCAGCACCGGCGGTTCGGTCGTGGGAACCTGGCGTGGCTCCTGACGCAGCGTGTACTCCGGAATGCCGACCGGCATCATGACGGTTTTCTTCGGCGTCGACTTGGCTGCAGCATGTGCCGGATGAGATTTCGTGGTCGCCATGTTTTCTCCTACGCGTTACGGATGGTTTCTTTGCCGGAAACGCCCGCGGCTTCCAGCGTGGCGGCGAAAATTCTGGGATAGGTGCCGCATCGGCACAAATTGCCCGCCGTGGCGAGCCGCACATGTTCTTCGGTTGGATTGGGATTTTTCTTCAGCAGTGCCGAGCAGGTCATCACCATGCCCGGAGTGCAGAAGCCGCATTGCATGGCATCGTGTTTGATAAAGGCTGCTTGCACCGGATGCAGCTCGTCGCGGTCTCGCAGGCCCCCTTCGTTCGCCAGGCCTTCAATCGTCGTTACATGGCGGCCGATCGCATCCACCGCCAGCATCATGCAGCTGTTCACCGGCATGTTATCCAATAGCACCGTACAGCCGGAACACGATCCGCGATCGCACACGACCTTGGTGCCCGTCAGTCCCATGTGCACACGCAATGCATCGGCGAGCGTCGTACGCGGTTCCATCTGAATCGTTTGTTCTTTGCCGTTTACGTGCAAGGTGATAGGCACCGCGCCCGGCCCAAACTCTTTTACGCCACTCTCTTCGCCACGGGTGGCGGCGATGGCCTCGCGGCTGAATACCTGCGCGCCTTCCAGTAATGCCGTGCCAGCGGCGGCGACACCCGCACCCTTCAGAAATCCGCGTCGCGTGATTCCCTTGGTGGCTGGACGCTCCTTGGCCGGGTTATTTTCCGGGACATCAGAACTCTGCGGAGTGGAGGACGGCGGATCGTTGGGTTGCGGAGGAAACTTCGGTCCTGACATTTGTTTCTCCTGTGTACGGATGAAGGAGGAGCCTGCGGCACATCGGACGGTTCGAGCTGTTCAAGCGAAAAAATCTTCGAGCGATCCTGGCCGGATGAAGAAAGGTCTCACGTAGGTTTAGATGCTTCGGCGAGTGAGCTTCGCGCTGCCTTCAGTCTGACACCACGGCGGAGACTTCTGCAACTGGGCATGCCCATTCGACGCCGATCCCTCCAGCGAAGTTTCATTTCACTTTTATGAACACTATTTCGCCGGTACTCCCGCCACCGCGGCATGCAGTATTGGATGGTCCAGCCCCTCGATTTTCTGTCCGGATTTGCCTTCCAGATCGAAGACCACAACTTCATTCCTCCCCGGCTTCAACCATGGCGCAGGAATATACAGCGTCTTCTGCGGGCCAATATTCCAGAAACGCCCAAGCGCGTGGCCATTCAGCCACACTTCACCTTTGGTCAGCGAACTGGTATCGAGGAACGTGTCTCTGGGCGTTGTCACCGTAAAGCTCGCGCGGTAGAAACAGGGTCCGTTGCAGGGCTGTTTCGAGTAGCGTAACTTGCCCGGCGTCAGCATCGGCAGCGGATACATGTCCCATCCCGTCAACGGCTTTCCCGCCAGCGTGACCTTGCCCACAATTCCAGCGCGTCCGGTCGGCAATCCTGGGCCAAAATTTACACGGCCCGTGTTCTCCACCAGAACATCCAATTGCGCGTGATCGGAAGCTACATTCAACGGCAATTGATTTTGACCCAGCCTGCGATCGATGGAACCCACCAGCTTGCCGTCGACATACACCTGTGCATAATAGTGCAGCATGTCAAAAACCAGATTGCCGGTCGCAGGCCCATCGATCTGCGTACGATACAGAATGTATCCATACGCCTGATTCAGCGCTTCCATTGTCAACGGCTGCTCGGAGTGCGTCGCGGCGGGCAGCGTCTTCCACAAAGAAACGCCTTCGGCGAGCGAAATCGCAGGCACTGTCATCGTTGGCTGCACCATCGGCACAGCAGGCGGCGTAACGCCAGTATCCTTCGCGATGATTTCGCGGAATCGATAATATTTCGGCGTCGGACGGCCGCTTTCATCCAGCGGCGAGTTGTAATCGTAGCTGCTTACAACCGGCTCATAATACTTCCTTTTCGAGTTCGCCCCGTTCATCCAGCCAAAATTTGTCCCGCCGTGGAACATATACATGCTGACCGAATAGCCCTGGCGCAGCATCCAGTCCAAATCCTTCACCTGCTGGTCGGGAGTATCAACCATGTGGGGCGCTCCCCAATGGTCATACCACCCATCCCAATATTCGCCGGACATCATAGGGCCATCGGGACGCAATTGCTTCAGCTTTGCGAAGTCCCTTTGCGCATCTCCCGGTCCAAAATTAATCACCGCCGGTAGCTCCGGTAGTGAGCCTCTTGGAACTTCGTCCGCGCCATCCGCCGTGTAGAGCTGCGCTTTGGTAAAACCAGCGTCCACCAGCATATGGTGGATGTCTTCCATGTAGACATGGTCGTCTCCATAGGAGCCATATTCGTTCTCCACCTGCACGGCAATGATGGGACCGCCGTTGCCAATCTGCAGTGGCGCCAATTCCTTGCCCAGGCGCAGCAGCCACGTGCGCGCCGCCGCCAGAAACTTCGGGTCTCTCGACCGCACCACCATGTTCGGGTCCTTCAGCAGCCACGCCGGAAAGCCGCCGAAATCCCACTCCGCGCAGGAATACGGACCCGGCCGCAAAATGACGTAGAGACCCTCCTGTTGCGCTTCGCGGACAAATTCCGCAACATCCCTGTTACCGGAAAAATCGTAGACGCCTGGCTCCGGCTCGTGCCAGTTCCAGAAGACATACGCTGTGATCGAGTTCAACCCCATCGCTTTTGCCATGCGCAGCCGGTCACGCCAGTACGCTCGCGGAACCCGTGCGTAGTGCATTTCGCCGGAGATGACCTGAAACGGTTTGCCATCCAGCAGGAACTCGCCCCGCGCCGCGGTAAATGAATGTGCCGGGGTTTTAGCGGCAGCAAACGCAGGCACAGTTGTAACCATGCCGCAAAATAGTACGAGCCACGCACATGCGCGCTGAAAAACCATCATTCCTAGTCTCCGTATTTGAGGTTTCGAGCAGCATACTATCGCTGGCGGCCCCATCCTTCGCACGTGACACATCGCGATAGATAAGACCTGCCCGCCAGCAAAATCTTTCTCTTGAAAATATATGCGCTTTCAAGCCTACTCCAGCTAGACTATGGCGGAGGAATCAGGCCCAGTTCTTCGGAGGCGACGAAAGCATATGACAGCCATGACAGATACAGAAGTGCAAGGGCAGCAACCTGCGGAACCCACCGGCCTCAGCCAGGTGGAACGGGTCGTCGACGCGTATGTGGCCCCCACCAAAACCTTCACCGATATCCGCAGAGATGCCAGTTGGTGGCTGCCGTTTCTCCTCAGCATCGTCATCGGCCTGACGTTCGCCTACGCGGTCGATCGCCAGATTGGCTTCGACCAGGTGGCGCAGGCCAACATCAACCGCAACGCACAAGCGCAGCAAAGAATGAGTACGCTGACCGATGCCCAACGCCAGCAGAGCATCCATATCATTGCACTTACCACCAGGATTATCAGCTATGCCTATCCAGTCGTGGTACTGATCATTGCGCTGATCTGCGCCGGTATTTTGATGATGAGCTTCAACTTCGGCCTGGGTGCGAAAGCCAGTTACAAGGAGTACCTGGCGGTCTGGTTCTATGCCGGACTGCCATTTCTCATCAAGTTTCTTACTCGCGGCCATCGCCATCTTCGCGGGGGTCAGCACGGACCAATTCGACATACGCAATCCCGTGGGCACCAATATCGGCTGGTATCTCACCTCCGATGTCCCCCAGTGGTTGCGCACCCTGTTTTCCTCGGCTGACGTCTTCACCATCTGGGTGGTCGTCCTGCTGATCCTGGGCTGCTCGACAGTTGCCCGTGTCAAGCGCAGCAGCGCCGCCATCCTCATCGTTGGATGGTGGGTACTGATCATCCTGGCCGGCACCGTGACCGCCGCAATCCAGGGATAAATTGCCGCGTGCCGGAACGGTATGCATCGAAACAATCAGGTGAGGTTGCGCGCGAATGGGTGAGTGGGTAAGGATGTGCGGTCGTGAAGAACTTCCTGCGGAAGCCGAGGCGAAGGAATTTTGCGTGCGCGGCCACACTCTCTGCGTGGCAACGTTGAACGGAAAGCCGCTGGCTCTGGATAATGTTTGCCCCCATCGCGGCGGCCCGCTGGCGGAAGGCACCATCGAGCATGGCAAAATTGTCTGCCCGTGGCATCAATGGGAATTCGATCTTTCAACCGGAGCAGGCACGCCAAATTTGAGCGCCGCAACCTACCCGCTGCGCCAGCAGGGCGACGATGTCATGGTGGAGGTCTAAATTTCGCAGTCCGGCAGGCGTGGAATGCTGAGCTGTCGCCTGGCGATAGGAAGAATTGTCGAATGGGGTCGCATACCGTCTTCAAGCTGCCGTTGCCGAGGTTCGCACACTGGAATCCATCCGGCCGCCGGCGGCTGCCTGCACGCGCATTGGCGGCTTGGCTGGCCATTCCATGGGTTTCTCTTGCCCAGGGTCAGCCGTCCAGCCGGAAAAAGATCTCGAATCCCGACGGCATTCACAAGATTCGTCACGTGACCATCATCATGCTGGAAAATCGCAGCTTTGACAGTTATTTCGGCACATTCCCCGGAGCAGACGGTTTCCCGATGCAAGATGGCCGCATCGCCGTTTGCAACCCCGATAGAGCCACGGGCGAGTGCGTGACCCCATACCACGATCTCAATGACAAAAACATCGGCGGTCCCCATGGCGAGGATGCCAGCATCAAGGACATCGATCACGGAAAAATGGATGGTTTCATCAACACGGGCCTGTTCGCCGGCAAGGGCTGTTTGGACTTGGACGATCCCCAATGCTCATCCAACGGGAAAATCGATGTGCTGGGGTACCACAACGGCGAAGACATCCCCAACTATTGGGCCTACGCCAAAACATTTGTGTTGCAGGACCATATGTTCGAGCCCAACGCATCGTGGAGTCTTCCCGCACATTTATTCGAATTATCGGCATGGTCTGCCTACTGCACCAAACATAATGATCCATTTAGCTGCATCAATGCTTTGAACGATCCCGGAGAACCGCCAGATTTTGGCGGCAGAACCGGTTCGAAATTTGGTGGAGCGAGGAATGGCCCTCCGGGAACCAAGCCCATCTACGCCTGGACAGACATTACCTACCTTCTGCATCACCACCACGTCAGCTGGGGCTATTACGTGGTGAAAGGAGCGGAACCGGACTGCGAAGATGATGACGCGATCACGTGTAAAAAAGTCAGGCAAAATGCAAATACACCCGGCATCTGGAACCCGTTGCCATACTTCGATACAGTGAAAAACGATGGCGACCTGAGACGCATTCAATCCATTGAAAACTTTTACAAGCAGGCCAGGAAGGGCAAACTCCCCTCAGTCTCATGCATCGTCCCATCAGGTCTGGTCAGCGAGCATCCCCCGGCGCTGGTCAGTGCAGGCCAGACATTTGTTACCGGACTGGTGAATGCCGTCATGAGCGGCAAGGACTGGAACAGTTCCGCCATTTTCATCAGCTGGGACGATTGGGGAGGATTTTACGATCATGTGGTCCCGCCCACTGTGGATGAGAATGGGTATGGCATCCGGGTTCCCGGCATCTCATCTCCCCCTAATGCGAAAAAGGGATATATCGACAAACAGATTCTCAGCTTCGACGCTTATCTCAAGTTTATTGAGGATGATTTTTTGGGTGGACTGCACCTCAATCTTAAGACGGATGGTCGCCCGGACCCCAGGCCGACCGTGCGCGAGGACATACCGATATTAGGCGATTTGAGAAATGACTTTGATTTCAATCAAAAACCCCGGCCTCCTCTTGTTCTGCCGGAAAAGTCGCATACTCAGATCGTTGAACCCATGCCGTCCAAACCAGCCCATAGTCGATAATCAGCCGGGGCGGGAATCGTTCCGGAAATGCTACGGCGCTACGGCGCTACTGCGCTACGGCTGTCAGCACGCCCGGACATTTTGCCTGCATCCATTGCTGATACGTCATCTTGTCGTGGTGTGGATTGAAATGTTCTCCCGGACAGACCGGACATCCCGCGGCCTCGCGCAGTTGATCGCTCCAGGAAACATGTTTTAGATGCTCGTCCGGCTCCCACAGCTCCTGCGAATTTTCTCCGGGCGATGCCAGCGAAACATCGTAGTTTGCGCCCACATTTCCCGGCCATTCGGCAGCAGGTTGCTCTGGCAGTTCGCCTCCCTGCACGCTGTAAGAAGATGTGCAGGCGGCGCTTCCTCCTTTGCCATCGCTGCAGGTGGCGGAGGCGCTGCGCTTCGGACTGTCGTGGGCACTCCCCAACGTCTGCGCATGAGGCTTGGAACCGAAAACATCGGGGCCGCCGGCCTCATCTCCTGCCACAGCAGGTAGCGCAATTCCCAATTGCAGTACGGCGTCCGCCTGGCTTGGATTGGAGACAACGGTCAGGCAGGTGTCCTGATGCAACTGCGCGGTCGCGGCATTCGCCATCGCAGGCGTGCCGGCGTCGATGTACACCTTCCGCACCGGCTTTCCGTCCGCGGTCGCAATCGTCTTTTCCGTTTTCTTTGCCGCAAATACAGTCGCCAGAGTGCAACATACCAACGCAATTCCGAATAAGATGGGCAGCATGGCCCGCAGTTTGTTTCCTCGCGTGTTCCGTGCGGCTCGTGTCATCGCCATTTCCTCGTCTTCAGCCGGGATTATTCTCTAGCGCGGCCAGGGTTTTGTCCAGACTGGCAACATTCTCGGCATGCAGGCAGATCAGGCTGGAATCTACGTGCCGTAGCAATCCGCACAGCACCTTGCCGGGACCAACTTCAACAAAATGCGTCACACCCGCCGCAATCAATTGCTGCTCACACTCCACCCAACGAACAGCGCCCGTCACCTGGCGAATCAGCGCATCGCGCGCGGCATCGCCGGTCGCAACCCAACGCGGCATCCACGTTCGATACCACGCGAACCTTCGGATCATGAAATGTCGTCGCGTGCAGATCGCTCGCCAGCCGATCCTGTGCGGGCTGCATCAGCGCACAATGGAACGGCGCGCTCACCTTCAACGGAATCGCGCGTTTCGCGCCGCGCTCTTTGCACTTCGCCGCAGCCAGGTCCACCGCTGCCGCTGCTCCGGAAATCACCGTCTGTGCCGGAGCATTCATGTTTGCCGCGGCCACCACGCCACCGGATTCTCGCGCCGCATCGGCGCACGCCTCGCTCACCGCTTCCGCCGTCATTCCCAGAATCGCCGCCATCGCGCCCACTCCCGCGGGCACGGCCTCCTGCATATATCGCCCGCGATTGCGCACCGTGCGCACCGCATCCGCAAACGCAAGCGTTCCCGCGGCAACATGCGCCGAATATTCTCCCAGCGAATGCCCAGCGGCGAACTGGCAGGCAACGCCGCGCTCCGCCAGCACGCGCAACGCCGCCACGGAGACCGTCAGAATCGCAGGCTGCGTGTATTCCGTCAGCCGCAACTCTTCTTCCGGCCCTTCAAAACATAGCCGTGACAGGGAGAATCCCAGCACCTCATCGGCCTCTTCAAACACCGCGCGCGCCACTGGAAATTGGTCGTAGAGTTCGCGGCCCATCCCAACCGCCTGCGATCCCTGCCCAGGAAAAAGAAATGCAATTGTTTTGGAAATGTTCTCGTTCGTACTCATCCGGGATATGTTTCCACCGGCGCGCCATTCAGCGCCACCAGTCCTTGCTCAATATGCGCATTCACATTCGCCTGCGCAAATTCGGCAGCCACGCGAATTCCATTCATAATGGCGCGATCGTTCGACGAGCCATGGCCCACGATGCACACCCCGCGCACGCCCAGCAGAGGAGCGCCGCCGTATTCCGACTGATCCAGCCGCTTCTTAAAGTCGTTGAACGCCTTCCGCGACAGCAGCGCGCCCACCTGCGCCGTCACCGTCGAGGTCAGAGACTCCCGCAGCGATTCCCGCACCAGCCGCGCCAGCCCCTCCGACGCCTTCAGCGCCACGTTGCCGATGAATCCGTCGCAGACGACAACATCGGCGTTGCCGTTATAAATGTCGCGGCCTTCAACATTTCCCAAAAAATGAATGGGCAGTTGCTGCAGCAGCGGAAAGCTCTCCCGCGTCAGCTCATTGCCTTTGCCCTCTTCTTCGCCAATGGAGAGCAGCCCCACGCGCGGACGCACAATCTTCAGTACGGCACGAGCATACATCTCGCCCATCACCGCAAACTGCTCCAGATTTTTCGGCTTGCAGTCGACATTCGCGCCCACATCCAGCAGCAGGCAAGGCTTGCCCGTGCTCGTCGGCAGCACCGCAACCAGCGCTGGACGATCCACGCCCGGCAGCGTGCCCAACACCATCTTCGCCGTTGCCATGGCGGCGCCGGTGTTGCCCGCCGTCATAAATCCGGCGGCAGCGCCTTCGCGCACCAGCTTCAGCCCCACGCGCATCGACGAGTCCCGCTTGGAGCGGACCGCCTGCACAGCCTTTTCGTCCATGCCGATGGCTTCACTGGCCTGAACAATTTTTATGGGAAGATGACGTGCGCCAGCGCGATGCATCTGCTTGGCCAGCAAAGGTCGCAGCGTGCGCTCTGGCCCAACTAAATGGACCCGCACCTCAAGCTGCCGACACGCCAGAATTGCGCCGCGAATCTCCGGCTCTGGCGATTTGTCGGAGCCCATGGCGTCAAGAGCGATGTCAATCAGCATGGAAGGGGCGCGTCTAGCTCTGCTTTTCCTTTGTGGCTACAGCCAGGACATCGCGGCCTTTATAAGTGCCGCACTTGGGGCACGCATGATGCGGCAGCTTGCGCTCGTGGCAGTTCGGGCATTCGGAGAGCGACTGCGTGGTCAGAAAATCGTGGGAACGGCGCTTGGCGGTGCGCTGTTTGGAGTGGCGTCGTTTCGGATTCGGCATGGAAATTCCCTTTCCCCGCCGCTCGTGCCTCTCTCTCGATCGCACGCCATGCAATGGCGCTATTCCGGTGAGAGTTCACAAGGCGGGTGTAACAATCTTTTGAATTATGGCTTGCCCTGGCTGCGAATCGCTTGCGGCTGCAATGCCTTCAGCTGGTTCCAGCGCGGATCTGTTGAAGTTGCCGCGCAGTCGCAGGGATCCGTGTTGCGGTTCCGGCCACACTCCGGGCAAAGACCTTTGCAATCTTCACGGCAAAGGTTTTTGGCTGGAAGCGCCAGAAGGATCTGCTCGCGCAGCACATCTTCAAGCAATAAACCGTCTCCTTCATAGTAGCCGATTTCGGTCTCCGATGTGGAAATCGACCGGTCGGAGTTGTCGAGATCGGCCCCCGCGGGACGAAAAATCAGGTCGAAACTGGTCTCAATCGCCTGATCCACCGGCTCCAGACAGCGGGCACAGGCGACCTCCATCTTGGTGTCGAGACTGCCGCGCACCCGGATGTCATCGACGATATCGTTGGTGCCGCGATGCTCTTTCAGCAGATCGGCGCGGCCCGCCGTGTGCAGCACGCCTACCTGCCGCATATCGTCTACAAAATCAATGGTTCCCGGAGCAAGAGATTCATCAAAATCGATGGCCTGCCGTTCAAGATCGGCAACGAGGAACTTCATCGCGATGCCTCCAGGCGAGATTGGTTTGAGCCGCGCTCCAGCAAAATTCCGCCGCAACCCTCTCCTTCGAGACTAAGGCGCCCGCCCGCGCCAGTCAATTGCGTTGAGGGGTTAGCTATAGAGAGGGGAAATATCAACCCCAATACCTGGTTCAATGCATGTTTGACTTGACATTGAAGCTATTCTGCAACTCCGTCGTTGATCTGCGCGCAGTCCATCCGCAGGTTCCCATTGTCGTTGAACACCAGCCCGTAGAAGCGGAAGACACCGCCGACAGCGAGCGAACTCTGGTTGAGCGTCTGCGTGTTGCTGTCCGCATACACCGTCACCGTGTTCGGATTCGTCAGCAGCGTCGTCTGCCCCGGTTGCACGGCGAATTGCGGGAACAGATCGTACGCAGCCAGGGTTACCGTGTATGTGGTGAAGCCGCCCTCGCTGGAAATCGCACTGACCGTGCCGTTAATCGTCTGCGGCCGCAGTGCCATCGTCATCACTGGGACGTATGTGGGGCCACCCAGGGAGGCCGTCGCTTGTGTCGTTGCGGTCACGGTCTCGCCAGGCACAATATTCGTGGAATTGAAAGCCGGTGTGAACGGAAGGGACGCCACATTTTTGAATTGATCAGGTGCCTGGAACTGCGCGTTGCCGTAATTGACATAGTTAAATGCCTCGCTTGACGCAGACAGATAGCCTTGCTGCGAGGCCCCTATCACAAACGTGACCGATTCCGGGTAGGCAACCACCATCAATGGTCCGCTGGCCAAAGTCAAGGTTGTCGTGGCTGTATTGATCACCGAAACTCGCGTTGCCACCAGCGAGCCATCCTGTTGCACGGCCACATCAATGTCAACTGGCATTCCCGCAGTGAGCTGCGCCGCCGCCGAGATTCCCTGAACGGTGGTGCTGCTGTTCAGGTTGACTTGCCACGCAGGCGGCGTCTGGCTGTTCACCAGGCCGTTCACTGTGATCTCGGTCGCGCCTGACCCGACGGAGCTGGTGATCCCTTCGAGGCCCAGCGCCAGGCCGTTCGCGCTGTTGGTAGGTTGCGCGGCAATAGTCAACGGAGTCAGATTGAACGCAGCCGCGACCGGCGGTGCAAATACATATTCTGTCGGTGTCGGGCATGCTTCGGGATAGTTGCTCACCTGCAGATTCAGAACCAGTCCCATGGCCTTCCCGTCCACCGTAATGGGATTCGGCAGGTTGACGGTTCCGCTGGGGGCGCCGGTTAAGTGGTCGGTCATATCGTTTCCCGGAGACTGTCCATTGCAAACAGGATCGGAGCTCCCATAGGTTGCGCTGGCGGAAACATAAGTGTTTTGCGGAATGCTTACCGTGGCGATCGGCTCAACATGACCATTCAGGTGAATGAACTCCTCGCTCACCGGAGAAGCAAGCAAATTGACTGTCTCGCCCGATTGGGTCTTTAACGTCAAGCTGTCGAGCGTCGTCGTAAATAACGACAGTTGGTCGTTCGCTGTGCTCGTCGCCAGAACCATGACTTGAGTATTGCCACTCAAGGTTGTACCGGTTCCGCTTCCGCATCCTGCCACGATGGTCGCGAGCAGAGCAAAAGAGAAGGTCCCTAGTAAAGCAGGAAAAATAATCCGGCGGGAGAAGCAAGGCAATGCGTAGCTCATGGAATCCTCCAACCTGCAACTGAGAATGCCAATCCTAGTAAAAGGCTCTAATCTTCGACCACGGCAAGTATACCCGCCGACCGCCGTCAGCATCTTTCGCCCTTTGTCCGCGGGTGGCCCGTTCAAGCCGCTTTTAGGCTTGAGTGGGATGAGGAGTACTCTGGCGGGGAGGACCATGCAGGAGGGAGCCATGTTTGCTGAAACGGTAGACGTGATGACGGCGCTGGAGAGCGTCGAGGAGTATTGGTCGCCGAAGATCGTAGCGCAGGTGAACGACCAATACATCAAGGTGGCGAAGCTCCGTGGGCAACTCGCCTGGCACCACCATGATCGGGAAGACGAGCTGTTTTATGTGCTGCGCGGCCACCTTAGGATCGAGTATGAACACGGCCGGACAGTCGAGCTCGCACCCGGTTCGATGCACGTTGTTCCTCGCGGCGTGCTGCACAACCCGGTGGCCAAGGAAGAGTGCTGGATCGTCCTCATCGAATCCGTGACCACCCAGCACACCGGTGACGTCGTCACTCCGCTCACCAAGACCATCGAGCAACAACTCGCCTGATCGTCTCAACGCGAAGAGCGCGGCGGATCTATTCCACGCCCTCGAAGTAAAACTCGTAATGATTGCGGCATCCGGGATTGAACGCCGCCTCGCACGCCGGGCACCGGTTCGCGCAGTCCATGTATTCCCGCACGCTCAGTTCCACTCCGCAAGCGCCGCACAACACCGCCGGCCGGTCCCACTCGCTCCGCGGCCACACCTCCGCCGCATGACCGGCCAGCGCATCGTGGCAATCCTTGCAGGCATAGTAGATACCGCAACACTTCATCTTGATGGCAATGATGTCCACCGGCTTGTGGTAGTGCGCGCAGCGTGTCTGGGGGTCCAGATCAACTCCGCGCACCTGTACGGAAGGCGTCGACATACGCTTATAGAATAGAGGATCGAGGGTCATCTGCCATGGGTTCCGCGAAGGATGCGACGACAGCGCTGGAAGAGGTGCGAGCCACCGAACTCCTGGAAGCCCAGACCAAAGCGGCACAGTTATTCCGCACCATCGAAGCGCGAGGATTGATCCACCCTGGCATTACGGAGAGCCGTCTGAATGAGGATATCTACGCGCTCGCCAAAGAGATGTACGGCATCACCACCTATTGGCACAAGCGCATTGTTCGCGCCGGCGCCAATACTCTATTGCCCTATGCGGAAAACCCGCCCGACCTGACCCTTGGCGAAGATGACATTCTTTTCCTCGACCTTGGCCCTGTATTCGAAGCCTGGGAAGCTGACTTTGGCCGCACCTTCGTTCTCGGCTCCGACCCACGCAAGCACAAACTGCGCGACGATGTCGGCCACGCGTTTGCCGCAGGCAAACAGTATTTCAAGGATCATCCGCAACTCACCAGCAGCGAATTCTATCGCTATGCCCAGTCTCTCGCGGTGCAATTTGGATGGGAGTTTGGCGGGCCCATCGCCGGACATCTGATCGGCCAGTTTCCCCACGAAAAAATCGCCGGCGACAAAGTCACGCTCTACGTTCATCCGGAGAGCCATCTTCCGATGCGCGCACTCGATGAAAATGGCCAGCAGCGCCATTGGATTCTGGAGATTCACTTCGTCGACAGGGAACATCAGATCGGCGGCTTCTACGAAGAACTCCTCACCGTCGGCTAAGCAGTCGCCGCCCAAGCCGCGATCGCCTCACTTGCCCTTGTATTCCTGAAACAGGTCTGGGAACTCCTTTTTCAGCGGTATGGGCACACGATGGCCGTATGCCCGCACAATTTAGCCTGCTGATGAAGCCACCCGATCCTCGACTGTTGCACCGACCTGCCCGATGAGACACGCTTTTACGTAGTCTAGTTGAGCGGTGGCGGCGCTCCCATGATGACGTAGTAGTTGACCGTCGCCCTCGGATCATTTGGGTTTATCTGACTGTACGGATACACATCGTGACACCAATTCAGCACCTGGCCGGTGTTGCCCGTGCAATCGATGAACTGGCTATTGACAGCCTCTCGCTCCGGCGGCGTCGGAAATGGATTATTTGGGAATTTGTCCGGCAGGCCCTTGAGCTTGAAGATATACACGCGTCCCTTGCTATCCTTCATCGAGTTCGTGCATTGCAGGATGCTGCTCCGCGTACCATCAATCCCCACCGGCACAGCGAAACTGGTGAAATACGAAACTGTCGGAGTATCGGGTGTCGTCGTGCAGCGTCCGTATTCTGCGAAATGGATGCCGCCGTCATAGGACGAAGAATATCCAAATGGAAAGTTGACATTGGGAGTGGCGTGGTCCGGATTCGGCAAGTTCTGCGTTCCACCCACCGCGAGGATCAGCCCGGTGCCGTCCGTCTGCATATTGCCCACCGCATCATCAACGGAATAGGCATAGGTGTACGGCGCATTTAGGTAATCCGGCCCATGGACCAGCGCGACATACGGGTCAAATTTCCCATAGTCGCCCTGTAGGACATGAACCCAGTACTGCAGCTGGTCAAAGTCGGCCTTGACGACTTCATAATTCAGCGGCTTTTTCGGATCCTCGTACCCGGGCGTATTGTAAAGCTGGTTCGCTGCCGTGTTTGTGCAGTTCTCCACGAACGGAGTCCATCCATAAAGATGAGCGAGGAATAACTTCTCGGTCTTCACCACTGGAGTGCCCGTGCATCCCCAGACATCCTTCCATTTTTTCCGGTCCAGAGTTCCGACGTCGTAGTAATTGGCGTAGTTGGCATTCAGGAGCGCCGTGACAGAGCGAATCAGCGGGCAGATCGCGTCGCCGCCATTCTGGTTCACGCAGGTTTCCCATTCTTTCGTCATGTCGACGATCGGCTTAGATCCAACCGGGGCTGGAAGGAATACATTCGTATTATCGAATGCGGCAGAATTCAGGAAAATCTCCAGAGCCGAAGGAATCTTCCCGACCTCAGCATTGCCACTGCTGTCCTTGTAGAGCGGCCAGTCGGCTCCGAGAGATGACGCGTACCATTTGTCGATCGCCGCGCTGAAATCGGTAATCGTACTCGGCGAGCCGATGTAACCGATCAGCGGATTGCCATAGGGTTCCATCACCGCCGGCATGTAAACGTAATTGACGTACGAAACATCGTAGTCCACGTTATCCGGCACCCACAGACGCGCCGGCTGGCCTGGCTTGGTGTGATCGGGGTTAATCGGTTGCGCGCCCAAGGTATATTCCGCCAACTGTTGCGGGTCGTTATTGGGAATCGAGGCGGGGGCTTTAAAGAAATGCAGTTTGCATCCGCCGCTGCAGGTGGGCGGGTTGTTTGTCGGCGTCACCTCGTTGCCATTTTGATCGGCATCCCAGTGTTGCTGCAACACTGTAGGAGGTTTCGTATCCGTTGACGGGCCCCGATAAAAGTTGATGCCGCCGCCCTGCCACCAGTCGATCAATTGGCCCGACTGCTTCGGATGGATGGAGCCTACTAGCGGCGAATAAAGCGGCAGAGTAATCGTCGCCGAACCGCCCGGAGGAATGCCGTTCTCCCCGTTGGCGCAGCAATTGATGTACATGCGATATTGCGTCGCCCGCGGATACGGGCTGCCGTCGAGCTGCGCATCTTTGAGCTGAAAGCAGGCCTGCATCCAGGTATCAGTAACACTGGGGGCGCCAGCAAACAGCACCGGATAAATGTTATGGCTTGTGGAGTTGTTGTATATCTCGACCGTCATATTCGGGGTTTGCCCGTTTGTGCAGTCGATTGTCGAGGGCGGGGCTGCGGCGTTCGCATTTCTAGTCCCGAAAACGATAACCGCGAGTGCCATACATGCCGCGAGCGCGAAATATTTTACGGTGCGTGCATCCAATAAGTGGAGAGTTTCACAACCAGCTACGTCTCCCAAAAATTTCTTGTTTTTCACGTTCATTTTCCCCCTTCAGTTCTCTCCTAATTCGGGTCATGTCAGGGGATTTCAGTGTAGCCTTTCGAATCACAACGTCAATAGTGAAATATGCACTGTATTGGCGGTTTCATCCACATCTGCGCTGTTGCGCAAAAGTCTGCACTATTGGAATAAAGCTCTGCGCAGTCGGTACCCATTCACCCTTCCATCGGCTTGAGCAGTATAAAGAGAACCTTGGCGGCGAAACGCTGGATTACTCGCCTTTATATTCCTGAAACAGGTCTGGAAATTCTTTTTTCAGCGCACCAATCTTTGGCCGATCGCAGATCTGGATATACGGATTGTCGGGATTCTTTAGCGCATAATCCTGGTGGTAGGCCTCCGCGTCGTAAAAGCCTTCCAGCGGCACCACCTGGGTCACAATCGATTTGCGAAACACTTTAGCAGCATCAAGCTGTGCGATATATGCCTTGCTGATTCGCTCTTGTTCCGGATTCATGTAGAAGATCACCGACCGATACGACGATCCAACATCCGGCCCTTGGCGATTGAGTTGCGTCGGATCGTGCGCGACTGAAAAGAAGATTCGCAGCAGTTGCCCATAGGTAATCTTCGACGGGTCATACACCACACGCACCGACTCCGCATGGCCTGTATTTTCCTGCGTCACTTGCGGATATGTTGCGGTCGCCGCGGAGCCGCCCGCATAACCAGCCGTCGTGGCCAGCACGCCCTTCACCCGTTCGAACACGGCTTGCGTCCCCCAGAAGCAGCCTCCGGCAAACACGGCAGTTTGCTTCCCCGGCGATTGCGCCAGCGCCGCATCGAGGGTTGCGGCAGGCACGGGCGCCTTCGCTGCTCGACAGCCGAGACAGAAAACAAAACCAATCAGGACAGTGAAGATTGTGCTGCGTGTTGCTAGAGAACCAGCCATGGAAAATCTCCTGGAGCGATACGGAGTAACGCTCGAACATGAGACGCCGCCATGGCAAAAAAGGTTACACGTGCCCACACGCCCCGATCTTGCAACCTGGCTTTCAGGCACGCTCTCAAAAATTCAGCGTTGCAGCACCAGCGGGATCATCTCGCCCACCGCGGCAATCGTCCGCTCACGCGCATCGCTGTCCACGGTCGCACCCGTCAGATACACCGCAGCCAAGATCGGCGCATGACCCGGCGGCCAAATAATTCCCATATCGTTCGCCGTGCCATTGTCTCCAGAACCTGTTTTATCGCCAATCTTCCATCCCCTCGGCACGCCTGCCCGCAATCGTTTGTCGCCCGTCTTATTTTCCAGCAGCCATTCCGTCAATTGCGTTTTGGAATTCGCGGAAAGTTGATTGCACAGCACCAATGTGCGCAGATCCGTCGCCATCGCCTTGGGACTACTGGTATCGCGCGGATCACCCGGCAGCGCTTCATTCAATCCCGGCTCAATGCGATCCAGCCGGGTCACGTTGTCTCCCAGCGTTCTTACAAAGCGGGTAACTCCCGGCGGCCCTCCGATTGTCGCCAGCAACAGATTCGCGGCAGTATTGTCGCTCAGCGTCATCGCGGCCGCACAAAGTTCCGCAATCGACATGCCCTGCCCGACGCGCTTCTCCGTGGCAGGCGAATACGCGATCAGATCGCTCTTCGAAAAATGTACGATCCGTCCCAGATACTCTTTCCCCTGGTCAACTCGCGTGAGCACCTCGCCCACAGCCAGTACCTTGAACGTGCTGCACATCGGGAACCGCTCATTCGCGCGATACCCTAACTGCGTGCCCGTTGCGGTATTGAGAATCGCCACACCCAGCCGCCCACCGCTCTTTTTTTCCAGAGCCTTCACCTGGGCTTCAAACGATGACGGACTCATCAACGCCGCATAGGAAAATCGACTGCAAATCGCAATGCCAGCTATCGCTGGAATCCACGCTTGCAGCAGCTCCCGTCGAGAAATCATGAATACAAATCTCCTGGCAGATGAACGCGAAATTACGCCTGACTCCGCTCCGACAATATCCTAGCTCAGCGCGCGCGTCCGCAAGTTGATCGTCACCGTATCGTTCGGAGTTTTCGTCGCTCCACCGTCGCTCTCCGGATGAAACTCGATCGTCATGGTCTCCGCATTCACCACCACGCGCAGATACCCATAATCTGTATCGTCATAACTTTCCAGCGTCAAGGTGTCGTCAATCTTGTACGGCGTGCGATAAGTTCCACGCATGGTGGACAACGGCGAATGCCCGCCGCATCCAGCCACCAGAAATGGAATCTGCATGCTATTTACCGTCCGCGTATAACGCTGATAATTGTGCGCGTGTCCCGCAAACAATGCATGTGGCCAAACGCCCGCAGCCGTACACGCACTATCGATATCCGCCAGCATCTTCGGACTTCCTCCGTGAACGACGCCGCCGGTAAACGGAGGATGGTGCACAGCGATGACCACAGCACCCGCATAGTTCTCACTTTTCACGCGCTTCAACGCTGCCGTAAGAAACGCGACCTGCCGGTCGTCAAGCGAATTCGTTCCGCCCTCGCTTGAAATCACACCCGGATCTTCCAGCACGTTGCTGTAGAGCCCCAGGACGCGCACGAACGGCGCGTCGAACGTGAAATAGACACCCGGCTCAATCATCGTCGTCCGCAAAAGGCCGCCGGCATCCGGTGATCGCACCGGACTGGCTGCACAAAAATTGCGCAGAAATGCATCCAGTGTAGGCGCAGGATCTTTGGGATAGATTACGCCGTCGTGATTGCCCGGAATCGCGACAATCGGCGCCGGATAATTCCGAAACGGCTCATAAAACTGATCGTAGTAATAGGTGCCCTCGCCGAAATAGTAGATGACGTCTCCCAGATGAAACAGAAACGACGGAACATCCGCGGGATTCTGCTCATCGAAGTCCGTCACCATCTTGTCGGCCACCAACGATTGTGTATCCGGCCCTTTCACGCTGCCCGTATCGCCGACCGAATGGAAAACGATCTGACCTGCTTGCTCGATTGTCTGCACCTTCGCATCGCCCGCGTCGCCATACACCTGGGCTAGCGTCAGGATTGGTTCCACCGCGCCGCCCACAGGCTTGGGAACAGGCTCCAGATTGGCAATTTCCTGATCGTTTTGATCTGTTACCGGATTTTTAAAGCTTGTGGGATCGGGAGATGGCTGCGGCTGCGCGAACACCGGTTGCTGATTGTTCGTTGCCGTGGGCTTTGGCGAGGGAGGTTGCTTTGCCATTCTTCTGCTCCTGCGTAGATTTTAGGATGGACGCGATGGAGGGTCATCGCGCCTTCCATGGTCTGTCAGATTGGCCCGAGGAGCATACCGTTGTCCCGCGATGCAATCGCGTGTATGAAATTCCGATCAATCCCTCGCCGCGCTCATCGAATAGGAAGGCAAAGAGATTTGCCGCGCCGCGAACAACCCCCGCCGGGGACGCGGCTGATACTGACTGAAACTCAGAGTTGCAGTTCCCAATTCTGACCTTTCAGCTTTTTCCCGAATCTTTCGTGCTCTTCTTCCTGCACCAGGCGGTACCCCTCGTGCTCATAAATGCGTCTGGCGGAGGTGAGCACACTATGGGTCCACAGCACAATACGCGCATATCCGGCCTGCCGTGCGAAGTGGGTGCATTGCTGCACCAGCGCTCGACCCACGCCCAGACCGCGTGCACTGGGCTCAACCAGCAGCAGCCGAAGTTTCGCCGTTCCCTTCGACGTTCTGTCTTTCACCAGAAAGACACATCCCAGGAATTCTCCATCACGCTCTGCAATCCAGCATCGCTCGGTCTTCGGATCGAGCTGATCGATAAAATCAGCGGTGATGCGCGCGACGAGAGACTCGAAGCACCCGCCCCACCCATATTCCTGCGCGTACAGCGCGCCATGCCGGTAGACGATCCAGCCCATGTCCCCCGGCCGATGCGTGCGCAGCATGAACGGTCTCGCAGCGCGTTGCCGCTCGCCTTCTGCTCCCAGAATGGCCTCGATGGAAGTCATAGCCTGCACAAGTCTGTGCTGCTTCTCAGGACCAAGAGGCGCAAGCATGGCAGCTACTTGCTCACTCGATCGCCGGTTGATAGCGGTAAATTCTTTCCGTCCCGCCGCAGTCAGCGACAGAATGTTTTGCCGCCCGTCCGTAGCTGACGTCTTACGCCGGATGAATCCACGATCTTCAAACTTTCCCAACATGCGGCTCACATAGCCCAGGTCCAGTTTTAGCCGCCCGGCAATCTCTGAAGCCGTTGGGCGCTCAGATGTCGCAATTTCGAATAAGAGCCTGGCCTCCGCCAGAGAAAGTGTGCTTTTCAGCAGCCCCTCGTCCAATGTCCCAATCGCCGCGGTGTAAAAGCGATTGAACCGGCGCACTGTCTCGACCCTCTGTTCCAGTTCACTCATTGCCATCTCCACTTGCCACTGACAAGTATACTACTTGCCAATAGCAAGTATATCCCTGAACGAAGCTACAAGACCGCAAACTGAAGTCTTCGAATTGACTCAACGCAAATGGAGTTTGCTAGGCCAGATGCTGCCACGCTGATGCTGGCTGTTGCATCAATCGGATCGCGGCAACCCCAGCGGCACCGGCGCGAAGGCAGTCCGCGGCATTGTCCGCAGTCACTCCGCCGAGAGCGAAGACGGGGACAGGTGCAGCCGCGCGGCAGGCTTGTTCCAGCAATGCCAGCCCGGTGCCGGAAAGCTTCTGCACGCTTTCAGGATTTTGTCTCGCGCCAGAATCAATTTCATTTTCTCGGATCAGCTTCTCAAACACGGGCGCAAATAAAATGCAGTCCGGCGACTGCGAACGCGCCGCCTCAACCTCCCCCAATGTATGACAGGAAACGCTGATGACTGGCGACTGCGAACGCCCTGCTCCGGCGAAGATGGCGCGCACCTCCTCCGGCGTCAGCACCCCCGGTCCCGTGGGCAGATGGACTCCGTCCGCTCCTGCTGCCAGCGCCACATCCGCGCGACCATTGATCAGCAGCCGTGGCACGCGCGAACCACGTCCCATCGCCCCACCGGGTTGTTCCTCGCTAACGGATCGCATCCCGCGAAGCATGGCCCGCGCTAACTCCACTTGATCCCGCGCGAACAAGTCTTTCTCCCGCAGCTGGATGAAAGCCACTCCAGCCATGGCCCAGACCGCTGCCAGCTCCACCAGCCGCGCACGCGCATCTGACTTCGTCTCTCTGCATACAGTCGACGATCTGTGATGGCGTACAGCACTTGTTCCCGTCCTCGCGTCCAATCAGTGTAGTCGGTATAGGACATGGCCCGGTATCCTCCGGTTTTGCTCTTGACGCTTTTGTTTCATCAGCATGTGGTAGTGTCGAAAATGCGAACAAAGGCAGGTGCGCTCGCTTCGATGCAAGCTGTGGCGTCGTTCAATCCAAAGAACCGTTGACCGCAGCCGACAGACACGTACCCACAACAAAATGGAACAATAGCGATGGAAAGAAACGATGGAAATATTTGATCTGTTCGTCCTCGGCTCCGGCCCCGCCGGGCAACGGGCGGCAATTTCTGCCTCCAAGCTCGGCAAGCGGGTCGCCGTGGTCGAACAGCGGGAATTTGTCGGAGGCGTCAGCGTCAACACCGGCACCATCCCCAGCAAGACCTTTCGCGAAGGCGTGCTGCACCTTTCCGGCTACAACTATCGCTCGATCTACGGCATGAATTATCGCGTTAAAGACAAGATCACTATGGCCGACCTTGCCTTCCGCGTGCAGCATGTCATCAAGACGGAAGTCGACGTGACCGAGGCGCAGTTATCGCGCAATAACGTTGAGGTGCTCACCGGCACCGCCAGCTTTGAAGACGCCACCCACATCCGGGTCACGAATTCGCGCGGCTCCAGCGTGTATGAAAGTAAAAACACGCTGATTGCCGTCGGCTCGCGCCCCGCGACCAACCCGAAAGTTCCGCTGAACGGCCGCAACATCATCAACAGCGACCAGGTCCTCTTCATGCCCGAACTGCCGAAGACGCTGATCGTGGTCGGCGGCGGCGTCATCGGCGTCGAATATACCTGCATGTTCGCCGTCCTCGGCGTGCGCGTCATCCTGGTTGAAAAAAGGCCGAGGCTGCTGGAGTTTGCCGATCAGGAAATTGTCGAGGCGCTCAGCTATCACCTGCGCGACAGCCGCGTCACCATGCGGCTGAATGAAGAAGTGGAAAGCGTCGAAGACCTTGCCGATGGCACCGTGGTCGCCAACACCGAAAGCAAGAAAAAAATTTCCGCCGGCGCGCTGCTATACGCGGTCGGGCGCCAGGGCAATGTTGACGATCTCAACCTGGCCGCCGCTGGCCTGGAGGCCGATGGGCGAGGCCGCATCAGCGTTGACGAAAACTACCGCACCAAGGTGCCAAATATTTTTGCCGCCGGCGATGTCATCGGTTTTCCTGCGCTGGCCTCGGTTTCCATGGAGCAGGGTCGCATCGCCGCCGCGCGCATCTTTGGCGACGAGTGCGTGATGTCGAACCCGAAATATTATCCCTACGGAATTTATACGATCCCGGAAATTTCCTTCATCGGCAAAACCGAAGAGCAGTTGACGGAAGAGGACGCACCGTATGAAGTGGGCGTTGCGTATTATCGTGAAATAGCGCGCGGCCAGATTCGCGGCGACACCACCGGCCGCCTGAAGCTGATTTTCCATCGCGAGACGCGCCACCTGCTGGGCGTCCACATCATCGGCGAGGGCGCCAGCGAGCTGGTCCACATTGGCCAGGCCGTCATGGCGCTGAATGCAACCATCGACTATTTTGTCGATACGGTCTTCAACTACCCGACCCTGGCGGAGTGCTACAAAGCCGCGGCCTTCAATGGTCTGAACCGCCTCAGCAAGACGGTTGAGGAGATCTGAATCATGGGAAAAAGTCTTGGCATTCACCTGACCGGACGCATTGCCACCGGCGTCATCGAGCATCAGCAGCCCTGTTCCCGGCTGTTTCCATTTCCCTGAGGATCGAGACGACACAGGTTCTCTATTAGACACGCCGCTCGATGGGCTGATCGATCTGGTGCGCGAACAGGCACTGCGCGCCACTGGAGATTGCGGCCCTGTCGACGCTGTCGGCCTGGCGCTTCCGGGAATCGTACGCGACGGCGTGGTGGAGGATTCACCGAACCTGGCCCAGTTGAAGGGTTGTCGCATGGCGGAAAAAATGCGTCGCGCGCTCAGCGAAGCCGGCATCACCGCGCCCGTCACCGTGCTGAACGATGCCGACGCCACCGCCGCAGGAGTGGCAGCGAAACATGACCGACTCGACCATTTCATCCGTCTGTGGGCGCTGGGCTACGGCATTGGGTTTGGGCGATACCCTTACGCGCCGGGAATCTGGGAAGGCGGCCACTGCGTGGTCACGCTCGATTCCACAGAAAACTATTGTGGCTGCGGCGGGCGCGGCCACCTGGAAGGCATCATGGGCCATCGCGCCATGCGACTGCGCTTTCTCGACATGGAGCCGGAGGAGATTTTTGCCCACGCGAAAACCGGCGACCAACGTTGCAAAGATTTTGTGCGACTGTGGCATCGCAGCCTGGCTGCGGCCACCGCCAACTCCATCCACATGCAGGGACCGGGCCGCTTTTACTACACCGGCTTCAATGTCCGCTTCCTCGACATGAAACTGCTGCAGCATTATTTGCAGCAAATGGTGACCATGAGTCCGCTGCAGAACTACACGCTGGAAATTGTTCCCATGAGCGACGATCTGGCCGTCACTGGCGCCGCCATCGCCGCCTCCCAAGCCGCGAAAACGTAGCGACCCATGGACTCACGAAAACGCGCGCTTGAGATTCCGTTGCAGCGAATTCCTACGCGGCTGAGTGCCCCGCATCTCGTCAGCGAACTACCTCCGCCCGTTGGAAATGAGAGGAACCCGCTCGAGCATTTTCCCTATAGGTGTAGACCGAAGCGGCGATGTTTGCGCAGCTTTCCGTCAAGAAAAGCTGCACTTAGCTGACTCAGAAAGTCACATGAATAGGGAAAATGCTCTCGACTTATGCAAACTGGATGCAGTTTCGCCCTTGCTTTTTCGCCCGATAGAGTGCGGCATCCGCCGCGTTCAACAATTCCTCAGCGGAGCGAGATAGCATCGCATGCTCGCTGCAAATTCCGATGCTAACCGTAACGGCAGGGGCCGCGTTCGAACCTTCATTCGCGATCTTCAGGTCCACGACCGACATGCGCATCGCATCGGCGATCAGTTGCGCGCTCTCCTTGTTCGTCTCCGGCAGGACTGCGGCAAATTCGTCGCCTCCATACCGCGCCAGGGTGTCACTGGATCGCCGTAGGATTTTCAAGAGCTGCTCGGCAATCTTTTTCAGACATTCGTCCCCCTCGACGTGACCATAGCGGTCGTTCAACTTTTTGAAGCAGTCCACGTCGATCAGCAGCAGAGACAAAGGCTTCTGCGTCCGTATCGAGCGCTTCCATTCCGCGAGAAGCACCTCATCGAAGTGCCGTCGATTGTAGATTCCCGTCAGTCCGTCGCGGATCGACAGGTCTCGCAGCCGGTCGATGGCATCCACCAGCGCCAGGCCGCTCCTCGCCAAGTCATGCTGCGACCGCAGATACTTGCTCTGTAAAAGTGCGGCTCGCAACCCATAGAGCGCGACGGCGATCGTGATCGATGCGAACCCAATCCGTGGGTAGACAGATGCAATTCTGGCTCCCATGATGATGATGACAAGCGTGAACAACACGGGACTCAGGTTGTCCAGCAACAGCCCGATGGAACTGTTTGAATCCTTGTTTGTCTCGTTGCCAGCCGACAAGCCGTCCGGTTGGAACAACAGCGCAGCCAGCAACAACAGGCAAGGCAGCCCCCAGAACACGTCCTGCAACCCCTGTGCGATGTTTCGCTCCAGTTCGAAATAGCCCACGATAAAAGCCACAACGGCGTAGGACCAGAGATAGATGGCCAGAGTGATGTAGAAGCGGCGCTTGGCCGGAGCCGGATTTCCAAACAGGCGCAATGTAACGGCCCCGGCGAGCGTAAGATTCTCCGCGTTGTAGACATACATGAGCGATGTCGTCGAGATCGCAGTCAAGTGACCCGTCGACGGCAACATCGAAAAAATCTGGAAGTAAATCAGTACGGCGGCGACGATCGCTTGCGCTCCGTCCAGCCAGAAGAGAACTCTCAGGTTAGCTTCATCGTTGGTAAAGGAAATCGCCAGAAGAACAGGAATTCCGTAGATCAGGAAAAAGAAATCCGCCAGGGTTGCCGTCGTCGGCTGGATATTCATCAGCGCGTCGTACGTGGACTCGATTTGACCGGCGACCGAGAGTAACAATCCCGATGCAATCAAAATCCATAGCGCCCGAGTTTCCGCGTTCTGTCTCGAGGCACATTGAAGGCACCCCACAGCTGCAAACAGAAACTCCAATGCAATCAGTCCGTTGGTCGCAACCGTTGACTGCGGGTTCAGTACCGTTAGGACGCCCTGAGCTAGGATGCTAATGGCGCAAAGCGTGAACAAAACGCGGATGGACATCCAGCGTGGATACAGGGCTGCGAGAGTCGCAAAGGATCGTGCGTTCGGTTCAACAGCAGGGTCAGACGTCGACGCCATGTCGTAGAGATCCGTCTGCCCAGACAGTCCTGGATTGTCCGCTTTCATCATGCGCGCTACACCCAATTAGAAGCCGAGTCTGCGCGGAATTGTCACCTATTCGGGTCAGGAATAGTCCCGCGGCAGTCACGATACCTACTTCATCAGTTTATGGAGTGATGTTCCTATATACTGCACGGAATTTGTCCGCAACGGGATGTTTTTATTCGGGAGCAGCACTTTGGTAATACCAGGGGTGCATGCGTCGGCAACAGAAAACCGTCATCCCGACTGCATGTGGAAGGACCTGCCTGGCTGCCCCACATCTCGTCCGCCGTGGCTTCTGAAGATGTGGGACTGGAGAAGCGCACGTAAGCGCCCAACCTACTTCTTCTTCGTGAACATACTCAGATCGATCGCGCCCGCCATCGCCTCGTATCCCGCATCTTTCGGATGCAGATGGTCGCCGGAATCGTATTGGACCGCGAAATGCTGCGGGTTCTGCGGATCACGCACGGCTTTGTCGAAGTCGGCAACACCGTCAAAGATCGGGCTGGTACGAATCCACTCGTTAACCGCATTGCGTACCTGATTGCCCGCGTCCGAATAATATCCGCATCCCTGATACGGAGTCAGCGTCGCGCCGATTACCTGGATACCATGTTGATGGGCCTGCGCGGCAATTTGCGCAATGCCTGCCTCCAGCCGCTGCGTCAGATTGCCATAGGGTTGATGATCGCTGGTGAAGCGTCCAATATCGTTGATGCTTTCCAGAATGATCACATAGCGTGCGCCGCTGCGCCCCACAACATCCCGATTAATGCGCGATACGGCATTCGGCCCATAGCCATCCAGCAGTACGCGATTGCCTCCGATGCCGGCATCCACGACGCCCAGCACTCCAGCCTTTTTCGTGCCCGGATCGGCAGCCAGACGCGACGCCAGATAATCCGGCCAGCGATGATTTTCATTCTCTGTGGCATACGCACCGTCCGTAATCGAGTCGCCAAATGCAATTACTGTGGAGTCTCCCGGCGCATCCACATCGACGCCGGAAACAACGTACCAGGGCTTACTCGGCCAGGATTTCCCGCCCAGGTCCGCCGCATCGACAAGATTCCCTGTCGCCCGATAAGAGATCTGGTTGGAGTCGGAATGCTCCGTCGTTGCCATGGTGTGATCGGGAAAATAGATGCTGACGGCAATGTCCGACAATGCCGGAACATTCAACGCGACCGGATCGCTGACAACTTCCGCACCCGGAGGAATGACGACCGAGTCTATCTGGTTGAACGTCAGAGCATGGTCGGAGCCGGCCTGAATGCCACTTTGATTCGCGGTTCCATCGGGATTGGTACCGACGCTTCCGCTCGCGCTCAACGCGATGTGGGCCGCTCCAATGTGCAGCGGTTCGGTGCCAAAGCGGTTGGAAAACCAGACCCGCGCCTGCTGTCCGCCCACGCTACTATGCACAATCTCGCGCAAGGTTTGACCGGTAAAGTCCGGTGCGTTGCCCGGCACGGTCGCTACCATACCCGCGCCCCACGTCGCCACCCAGGGGGAATGCGCAGCCGCATTTGCGGCATAGCAAGTGGGAACAGTCAGGGCAAGAATTGCAATCGCCAGAGTTGCGAAACCGGCGGCCAGCTTGCGCGAGACGCTGCCAACGCGCCCTTGAAGATTCAAAAAAGATTGAAAGAAGTCCATTGTTCTCCTCGAAAAATGTCAGGATGAAATCATCTCGCTGCGAAAACTCTGCATGGGCGCGATTTTTCCTCGCGTCCAGAATACTCTTGCGGAGATACTCTTCAATGCCCTGCTGCCTTCGTGTCCGTCACTGCGGTAAACAAACTTAAATCGATCGCATTCGCCATCGCCTGGTAGCCCGCGTCACTGGGATGCACATGATCGCCAGAATCGTATTGCGGCAAATACTGCAACGGATGCTGCGGATCATGCGTCGCCTTGTCGAAGTCCACCACGCCATCCAGCACGTGACTGGTGCGGATCCACTGGTTCAGGCCATCGCGGACAGCCTCTCCTTCAGCGGTGAAACAACCGCATCCATAATACGGCGTCAGCGTTGCACCGAAGACCCGTATGCCGTGTTGATGCGCCTGCATCGCCATCTCAGCAAATGCCAATTCCAAACGCTGTTCCAGATCGCCTACCGGTTGATGGTTATCGGCATACCGGGCAATATCGTTGATGCTCTCCAGCACGATCAAATATCGCGCGCCACTGCGTGCCAGCACATCCCGGTTGAAACGGCTCAATGCGTTCGGCCCGGTGTGATCCAGCAATACACGGTTTCCGCTGATCCCCACATTCACCACGCCCAGCACGCCCGCTTTTTTCGTGCCTGGATCGGCAGCCAGGCGCGTCGCCAGATCATCCGGCCAGCGATGATTGGCATCCAGCGTCGACTGGTCACCGTCTGTGATCGAGTCGCCCAGCGTGACCACAGTGGCGTCACCGGGCGCAACCACATCCACGCCACTCAGAAAATACCAGGAATGTATCGGCTTTGCGGAATCGGTCAGGCTCGCCGCGCCTGCTTGATTCCCGCTGGCCCTGTAAGAAGTCTGGTTGGAGTCGGAATGCTCGGTGGTCGCCATGGTGTGATCGGGAAAATAGATGCTGACGGCAATGTCCGATAGTGCCGGAACCTGCAGCGCAACCGGATCACTCACGATGGTAGCGCCCGGAGGAATCGTCATCGAAGGGCTGTGATTGAAGGTCAACGCACGATCGGAACTCGTGTCGATCGCGTCGCTAGTTGTGCGCAGCGCTAGATGTGCAGCCCCAATCGTCAGCGGCTCTTTGCCGAAGCGATTCGAAAACCACACCCGCGCCTGCTCGCCACCAGCGCTGGTGTGCACAATCTGGCGCAAGGTCTGGCCGAAGAAATCTGGCGAGCGACCAGGCTGGGTGGCCATCATCGCCGCGCCCCAGGTCGCCACCCACGCAGAGCTATCCAGCGCATTACTGTCTATCGGATTCGCAGCGCGCGCACTTGGAACAACCAGTGTCAGAAGCGCCGTCACCACCAAAGCGAAACCGGCAGTTACCCGCCGCACAATGCTGCCATGGCGCAACGAAAGTTGATCGGAAAATTGGAAGCAGTCCACCCGGTCCCCTCGAATCCCTGTCACCAGAAATGTATCAGCATCGATCCCACTGGCGCGAGCATCGATGCCGACAAGGAGAAAGGATCTGTTCAGTATTCCCGCTGGTAGGTGCGGGTAATGCGGTCATGCCAGCAGAGATTGTCTTCGTCGACAAAACACCAGAGGAATCCGATCCCCAGCGGCAGAAAGGAAATCCACCATGCACCCAGGCGGCGTTGCAGCGCGGAGCGCGTCGGATTCTGGTCGTCGAAGGTACACAGCGCGATATGTGCGTACAACATGCCGGCCGTCGCGCCGCTCAGTGAGAAGAACAGCATCTGATACAGCACCCACAGCGCTACGTACACCGCGCCCGCCAGTACCACAGCCGTAAGCCCCTGCGGCAAATGAGGAGTGGACGCAACAAACACCACAAGAAACGCCATGAAGCCGGCCGTCACAGCGGCAAAATCCACGGCAAAGGCCATCACCCGTCGATCGATGGAAGCAGGATCGACCATGAACGGCATATATTCTGAAGCGGCGGGCTGCGCTCGCCGACTATACGCGGCGGGTTCCTTGTCGAGCGAAATCGAGGCCCATTCCAATCCCCGGAAAGTGGTTGCACCCGACGCGCTCGATGCGGAGCCGACCGGGCGCGCTGTCTTCGAAGCCGCCGCGTTGCCGCTCGATGCGTTCGTCGTCAGATGAGGATGGGTCGCTGCAGAAGTGGAACGCTGCGCGAAGCTATCTTTGATTTGTTCGCGTGGCGATTGCGATGCCGTCGGGTTCACAGCAGGTCCGGTTGCAACTTGCTCTGCGATCCCAGGTGCCATCTCGGCCAAGTTCATCTGTGCGCTCGCCGCGGTTCCCTCGCCCGCATTTCGTTCCACGCTCGCTGCTGGGTCTGCACTCGCTTTCAACTCCGACAGCATTGCCGCGACTTCCGGCTGCGTTTCAACCGGCGGCTGCACCTCAAAGATGCGCAGTTGCGCAGGCTGCTCCCCAAAGGATGGTGTTTGCTCGAGGGTAGGCTCTTCCGGCAAGCGTGGTCGAGCGCGACGCGAAGAAATCAGCTCGCGCGGAAATTCAATCAGCTTCGATGGCAGCAAGGCACGGGACTCGACCAGCGAAGAGGCCAGCAGATCCTCCAGCGACGGCTCCGGTTCCGGCTCCGCCTGGTGCAGTCGCATCTCGCGAGTGCGCGCGGCAAACTGCGGCATCACCGGCGTTCCCGGCACTGCGGGTTGCACTGGCTGGGTAACGATGGCCGAACCATAGCGCTGAAGAAATGCCTGTTCCCCATTTGCTGGACGGTTGATGGTAGCCGACGTTTCTGCGGAATTTGTGGGGGAGGGCTGAGCGCTATCTTCTGAATCCAAATTCTGAAACAAATTTCCGGCGGCTTCAAGCGCGGCAGCTTCCTTGGCTTGCTGCGCACGTCGCTGCTCGGCAGCCAACGCCTCAGCATGGGCAGCTTCTTTGGCTGCTGCGGCTAATAATTCACTGTAGGTGGGTGCGGCTGCATACCGCGAAGCGACCGTGCGAGCAATTTTCGTCGCCCGAGAATCGAGATGGGTGCCGACCGGAGACACGGGCTGGGCCGCTGTTTGCGGGCGATGCGCTCGATATCGACCGAGACGCTCCGTAATCTCCTGTTTCCAATCGTCGCACAGCTGTTGCTGCTGCGGGACTAATGGCGACTGTGGTCCGGACAATGCTGTACTCACCCTCGTTCTCCTATTTTATAGCCCTATTATCAGTGCAATTTCCAGAAAAAAATTTACTCGCTAAAATTTGTTACCTGTAAACAGAGAGGCAAATGACGGACGCAGTTTTGTCTCATCACACACACGCATCTCATATCGGACTAACAAGGAAGAACCGCGGAGAGTCGAATAAGGGTGGACGCGCCCATCAACTGCACGAAAGCGTCGTCGACCGGAATTGTCTTAGTGCCAGAGCGGCGGGTCGGAAAACAACAGCCAGAACTTTCATCGCTGGGGGAGCGTTTACACTGAAAGTGTTCCGGCCAATGAGAACCCGTATTTGTATCTGTACCATGCTGCTCGCGTTTTGTCATGTGCGAATGAATGCGCAGACATTGACCATGAGGCTTCCGCCTGCTCACTCCGGAATCCATCTGCTCCTTGCTGTCGCTGCGAAAACACCGCAGAACGCGCCAGACACACAGCTTCCCGATGCGCCCCGATCTGCTCTCGACAATGTACCCATCGCCGAACCAGTCCCGCCGCCGCCCATCGGCGTGCCCGTCACAATCCACGCGCGTTTTCAAGTTCGGCACGGCGATACATACGACTTACGCGACAGCGTCGAAATCGACTATGAGGATTACGTTATCCTCGCCGATCATGCGACCTACAACACCGCCACGGGAGATATCGAAGGCGACGGCCACCTGCAAGTCACCGGCGGACCCGATCAAGAGGACTTTGCCGCCGACCACGGCACCCTGAACGTAAACGACCGGACCGGCCACTTCTATGACGTGATCGGATCCGTTGGCGTGTTGCACAGCGCAGCCGCCAGCAGTGCTTTCACGCCCGCGCTGTTTGGGCTTGCGCCGACCAGCAACCGCAGTTTGTATACGTCCACAAATCCATTCTTGATCACCGCCAAAGAACTCATCAAGAAAGGCCCGGATAGTTATGAGCTAGTCGATGGCAGCATGACCTCCTGCCGCTTGCCCAAACCGGACTGGCGCATTCTCGCTCCCCATATTCTGGTCGACAATGGCACCGCGAAGGCCAGGAACGCCAATTTCCGTGTGTTGACCTATCCAATTTTGTTCTTGCCCTATGTCACGCATGGCGTCGATACCGCCAGCCGGCAATCGGGCTTCCTGATTCCGGCGCTCGAAGTTGGGTCCAGCATCAAAGGCACCGTAATTGGCGAGCAATACTACTGGGTCATCAACCGCAGCGCGGATTTGGTGGTTGGCCTGCAATATTATTCCTTGCGTGGATTTCAGCAGAACGCCGAGTTTCGTTACAAAGGCCTCGGCAGGACCTTCATACACGGACGCTATAACGGCGTGGAAGATCGCGGCCTGGCGCCGCTCTATGTCAATCAGGGCGGTCAGGACACAATCGTCACCGCGCGCCATGACATGACGCCCTACACCCGCGTCGTCACCAATGCGGAGTATCTCAGCTCCTACACCTATCGCCAGGTCTTCGCAGAAAACTATACGCTGGCGACTGCTTCTGAAGTAAAGTCGTGGGCTTTTCTCACCCATGAAAAAGATGGGTTCGCCAGCAGTGTGGATGCGGAGCGCTACGAGAAGTACGCCAGCGACACCTCCGGAAATGAGATTCGCATTCTGCATCTGCCGCGGATGGAGTTCGACGCCGGCGACCACAGCCTTGGCAGTTCAGGTGTGCTGGCAGGCGTGCTGGCAGGCGGCGAAGCATCCTTTGGACTTCTCGCCCGCTCGGAGCCGTATTATCGCGCCCACCACGTGGGTCGCGTCGATCTGTTCCCGCATATTACTGCGCCGTGGATTGCCGATGGGTGGACGTTTCGCCCCACCCTCGGCCTGCGCGAGACCGCCTACTCGCACAGTCAGTTGCTGGGTACTGTTTCTCCCACAGCGCCGCCTCCGCCGCCGGGTGCGTTGCCGGGCGAAGACGCCGTTCCGACTCCGGAAAATGGTAGCGTCAATCGTGCTGCTGTCGAGGCAGACGTGCAGGTTCTGCCTCCTGTCTTGGAGCGCGACTTCGACGGACCGTATCTGGCGCAACATTTTGGAATCGCCCTCCGCCACACTATTGAGCCGGAAGTGAATTACCGCTATGTCGCCGGCATCCACAACTTCAACAACATTCCGCGCTTCGATGCCACAGACATCTACAGCAACACCAACGAATTGGAATATGGGTTGACGCAGAGGCTTTTCCTGAAGCGGCTTCATCCAAAACCATGCAGGAAAAATGTCACTGGAGCGGAACAGGAGGATCAGGAAAATCGCGGCTGCGCGGAAGTTTCCCGCCAATTGCTTTCCTGGTTTGTCGGCCAGAAATATTTTGCCGATCCAACCTTTGGCAACGCCGTTATCCCTGGACGTCGGAACATATTTACGACGACGCTGGACCTGAGCGGGATCAGCTACATCACCGCCCCGCGCGACGTATCGCCTGTCGTCTCCAGACTGCGAATCGATCCCAGCCAGAGCACAGACCTGGAATGGGATGGCGATTACGATACAAAAACGGGCCGATGGGCGGCCAGCGACGTGTTTGCCGATTACCGGCACGGCAATTTCTTTTCCGGGCTTGGTCACTCCCTGTTAAACGCCGTCGGCGAAACACCCATGCCTCCCAACCAGCCGGCCAATTTTGTGAACTATAACCAGATGCAGGTTTTACTGGGCTATGGCGCCATCACCAAGCCTGGCTTCAGTGCGGCGGCAAAAGGCAACTTCACGCTGGAAGGGCGCGCGCTCGAATATGGCGGCGTGCAGGCGACCTATAACCGGAATTGTTGCGGCCTTACGGTCGAGGTCCAGCATTTCGCGCTGGGCACAGTCCGCAACGAAACCTCCACCACCTTTAATCTGACACTGTCTGGCGTGGCAGCGGTCGGGAGCCTGGTGCGCGCGCAACGTCTCTTCTAACGCGCGCCTCGCCACAGCAGCAACGTGGCCCTGCGTGTGATAATGGGGATACATCATTGCCTGGGGAACTCGTTGCGCATATCTCGTTTTTTACTCGTTTTCATCGTGGTTGCCGGAATGGGCTGCAAAGCGCAGACCACGCCCGCCAACAATTCCCTGCAGGCAAAACTCGATCGGCAGATTCAGCTCACGATCCGTTCGCAATATAACGTTCCGCCGGATTACACCGTGACGCTGGGTCAGCGCACCAAAAGCGACATCACTGGATTCGATACTCTGCCGGTTACCTTCAGCAATGGCTCGCAGAACAAGACCACGGTTTTTCTCATCTCGAAGGACAACAATACGCTGGCGCGGCTGGAGAAATTCGATCTGACCAAGGCCCCAGGCTCCGGAATCAACATACTTGGCCGTCAGATCCGCGGCAACCCCAAGGCAAAAGTCACGATCGTCAACTTCGACGATCTGGAATGCCCCTTTTGCGCGCGTATGAATGAGGTTTTGTTTCCCACCACCGAACAGCATTACGGAAGCCTGGTCCGCTACATCTATTTGGACTTCCCTCTGGTGCAACTCCATCCTTGGGCCATGCATGCCGCCGTGAATGTGAATTGCATCGCGGACCAGAGTCCCACAGGCTACTGGAATCTGGTCGATATTCTTCACGAACAAAGCGAAGAAATCTCTGGGGCACAGGGTCAGCAGAACCTGGCCACTAGCGTGAAAAAAGTGGATGACGCGACCCGCGCCGAAGGAAAGCGCGATAATGTCGACATGGGGAAGTTGGAGGCTTGTATCTCCAAGCAGGATGAATCGGGAATTCGCGCTTCCATGAAGCAGGGCGACTCGCTGGGAGTCGATGGAACTCCAACCCTGTTCGTCAATGGAGAACGCGCTACCGGAGCTCTTTCTCAATCGATGCTTTGGACTATTGTGGATCGGGCCATTCGAGACACGGGAGAAGTACCGCCCCCGGAAACAAACCCCACCCCCGCTACACCCGTTGCACCAGCTACAGCTCCCGCAACGCCCGGCGATTAGTAGCTGGCCGCGCGGGAAACAAGATTGCACATCGCACCGCAGCGTAAGAAAACGCACTGAAGATGAAAGGGCCGGAAGCAACGCAGACCGGCAGGCAAGTGAATGGAGAACAGATTGAACCTCATCATGCAGAATGCATCATTGCCCACCACCGCGGATTTCTCCCGCGAGCCTTCTAGAATAACCCCGCAGCGCACCGTGAAAATCGGTACCGCGGCCATCGCCAGCGCTCTTGCCCTGGCCTCGCTCGCCGGCTGCACGCGCACGCCCAACCCCGATGTCTGGGCCACGGTGAACGGTCACCCGATTCTGCAATCGGAAGTGAACAAGTATTACCAGAACAAGGTCAATTCCATGCAGCAGCAGCCGACGGCGGACGAATCCGCCATGCTGAGACTGGAAATCCTGGATAAGCGGATCAACGAGGAAGTGATCCGGCAACAGGCGGAAAAGTTGCACCTCGTGGCAACTGACTCAGAAGTTGACGCGAAGCTCGCCCCAATCAAGGCACCCTATACGGAGCAGCAGTTCAACGACCAGCTCAAGGCAAAAGGGCTGACGCTAGAGGATGTCCGTCGCGATATCTGGCTGAACATGACTCTGGAAAAGGTCATGAATAAAGAGATCGAAGCCAAGATCAACGTTACTCAGGACGATGTCGCCAACTTTTACAACCTGCATAAGGCAGAATTCAATTTGATTGAGCCGCAATATCACCTGGCGCAGATTGTCGTCACCACCACGCCAGCGCAAGGCCAGGTTGGAAACCTGCAGAACAGCAAGGCGCGCAATAACGCTGAGGCGATCAAGAAGATCCAGGGCCTGCATAACCAGCTGGAAACCGGCGCGGATTTTGCCCAGCTTGCTGCAAACTACTCCGAAGCGCCGGATACAGCATCCAGCGGCGGCGACATGGGCTTTCTCCATGAGTCGCAATTGAAATCTGACCCAGAGGTTTATGCCGCAGTCAGCAAACTGCAACCCGGCCAGATCACCCCGGTTCTGCCCATTATTCAAGGCGCAACCAAGCAGCCTCTCGGCTATGTGATCTGCAAGCTGATTGCGATTGAACCAGCCGGCCAGCATCCGTTGAGCGATCCGCGCGTACAGCAGATGATTCGTCAGCAATTGCACGACAGCCGCTCCCGCCTGCTGCAGAGCGCATACAACGAAGTGCTGCGCGATCAGGCCCGTGTCGTCAACTATTACGCGGAAAATATTCTGAAGAACACCCACTAGAGGGAAAGCGGTTGCGTTTCTCCGCCCCTCACTGAATCACCAACAGCAGTTTCCCGCCTGCACCATTGCGTCCGTCGCGACAACGATGCGCTCACTGTTCCTGCTCTGGGAACTTCAATTCATTCTGCATCCTTCATCGTTTCCACAACGTGCAAGCTGGGGCGGTCGGCATCGGAATAGACAGCACCGAGGCAATATCCAGTTCTTTACAGACGCAAACTGAGCATACCGGAATCGCCAGCGCGCAATGTTGCTTCCAGAAACAACAAGGCCCCCGAATATTCGGAGGCCTTGGTAGTTGCATTCCATCTTGCTATTTTCGCAAAAGTTATTTGCCGAGCACGATGCCCTTCGGCGCATTCTGGTTTGCTTTGATTTCATTTGCCTTGCGCGCCGCCATGCCCTTCTGCACCCAATCGTTCGCAGTGTCAAAATCCGCTTTGCCGGCAGCTGGGTTTCCGCATTCAGTATCGGCCTTGCGGCGATACAGCAGGTTGATATACGACATGGCATCGTCGTAATTTTCTTTCAGCTGGGTCGCCTTCGTCAGCGCGTCCAGTCCCTCTTGAATGATCGGCGAGTTCTTTTCCGCCAAGTCTGCACAGGCCTTCTTATCCTTGATTGGGTCGCCATTATCGTGCAGCCCAAGACACTTGGCGCACAGGTATCGCGTTCTTGTATGCCAGCGTCCAGTCGATCACGCCGATGGTATAGTACGCGGTCGCGTCGTTGGGATCTACCGCGATCACTTTATTCTGATATGCCTTGGCTTGGTCGAAGTTCTGAGTGTTCAGATACAGCGCCGCAATCCCCTTCAGAGCATTCACATTGTTCGGTTCTTTGTCCAGGACGGTTTGAAAGTTCTGAATGGCCAGCTGTGCATTCTTCAGGTTGTCAGGAGTCTGAAGGTTGGGGACCACTTGCTGGGAGTACGCTGTCGCCAGATAGAGGCGGGCCATCGGCAAACTGGGATCGAGTGCGACCGCCTGCTGAAAGTGATCAATGGCTTCTTCGTAACGGGCGGTTTTGAAAGCGTTCACGCCCTTGTTCAGCTGGTCACGGGCTTTAAGTTTGTTACATCCGGTGGAAAGGAATGACATGGTGCATAGCAACGCTGCCATGACCGGAAGACGTACAATGCGATTCATTCGGCTTGACCTCTCCTTACAATCAGTCGACGCCCACCCAGGCTGGAACGGCAGGGAAAACCGGTGCGGAATTATGATTTTCCTTACTGTGTGATCTTACTCTGTTTCCCACAATTCAGAAAGTTCTGGAACGGCTCCATTCATTGCTTCCATAGCAGCAGAACAGAGCTGCAGATGCCGTCGCTATTGACCGGCAGCGATCTTTGGAGTGATGACGCCAATGTGATCGACGTTGGCCTGGTTGCCGATATCGACCACGTCCGCAATCGCCTCCCAGTCCAGATTCGGATCGCCTTTGATGAACATCACCTTGGTTGCACGCGTGGCATAGATAGCCTCCAGTTGCGGCAGCAGCTGGCTATGCGCTACATCGGTCTCATTGATCTTGTACGCCGGTTTTCCGCCCGCGCCCGGAAGCACCTGCACCACAATGGTGCGATCGTCCGTCTGGTTATGTTGCGGGTTTTTCGGGGGCTGTGGCACCAGCGCATCCAGGCCGTGGGGCGTGGTAGGCGTGATGACCATGAAGATGATCAGCAGCACGAGAAGCACGTCGATCAGAGGGGTGACGTTCGGAGTGGAAGAGAGTGCGCCACCGCCGCCAGTTGTCATTGACATGAGATTGTCCTCGATTCAAAAACTTTGCGGCGTGATGCATGCGGCCGCCCGCACTTTGCTACGTCCAATATTGAGATGCCAGGAGCACGCGGCCGGGAATCGTCCCTCCCAGTGTGACGCGCGCCACCAATCCTCAGGTGCCAGCGGATGGCGTTGGCGGATTCTTTTGATCTGTCGGCGGCGGGGTCGTTTGCTGCGGCTCGGTCAGGAAGCCCACTTCATCGACTCCAGCGGTGCGAAGGTTATCGATCGCATCCATCACGATTCCATAACGCGCGCGCGCATCGGCCCGGATATACACGGTCTTGTTCGGCTTGTTTTCCAGCAGCGTCTGTGCCTTGGGGCCCAGATCGGCCAGCGATACCTGATTCGCTCCCAGATACACGCGGCCATCGCGCACAATCGACACCTTCACAGTGTCTTCGTGATCGGCATCCGGCATCGGCACTGCGCTCATCGTCTTGGCCAGGTCGACGTTCACCTTGTTCTGCAACATCGGGGTGACGACCATGAAAATGATGAGCAACACCAGCATCACGTCGACCATCGGGGTCACGTTAATGTCGGAATTGACTTTCTTGCCTTCGTCTCTTTTTGCGATTCCCATAACAAAACTCCCAGAGGTCTAGAACCCACACCGCGCTAGAGGCATGGAACGTAGCCCAAATGTTCTCAGGTTCGGCCCGGCAGGCCAGCGAAGCCATTCAGCTTCGCCAGCCACATCCGTCATTCCTGTGTGAAACCGTTTCCTGAACTTCCAGGCTTCCAGTTAGCGGCGTGCGCCTTGCTTCAGGAAGTAATCCACCAGCTCGCTGGAGGAGTTGTCCATTTCGACATCGAAGGCTTCCACGCGGTTGGTGAAGTAGTTGAAGGCCATCACGGCGGGGATGGCAACGAACAGACCGAAGGCGGTGGTGACCAGCGCCTCAGAAATACCGCCGGCCACTGCACCGATACCGGAAGTCTTCTGGGTAGCAATCGCCTGGAAAGCGTCGAGAATACCGATCACCGTTCCGAACAATCCGATGAATGGCGCTGTCGAACCGATGGTGGCCAGACCGCCCAGACCGCGCTTCAGCTTGGCATGGACAATGGCTTCTGACCGTTCGAGGGCGCGCTGGCTGGCTTCGACCTGGTCTTCGGTGACGGTGCCGCCGCTGCCATAATTGCGGAACTCCTGGAGTCCAGCAGTCACGACTTCGGCCAGATGGGATTTCTTGCTGCGGTCAGCGACCTTGATCGCTTCATCCAGACGGCCTTCCTTCAGGGCGCCTGCAACTTTGGGGGCGAATTCCCGGCTCTGCTTGCGGGCAGCCGAGAAATACAGAGCGCGGTCAATCATCACAGCCAACGACCACACCGACATGATCAGGAGAAGGAACACAACGCATTTGGGCAACCAGCCCATGTTGTGCCACATGTCCACAACACTGAAGCCGACCTGCTGCTGATCTTGAAAGAACGCGGCCAGAGACGCCGTGTGGGGAACGAATTGCGATACGTGTGCGAGAATCACAGGAATTTATCCTCCTTAAGGATAAGCTTGCTTTGGTTAAAACCGGGCTTACAGCTTTTAGAGCGAGTGAAAGCGAAGTTATCACTCATTTAAAGTGAAAACAACACTGATTGTCGTGTCGACGTCGACAGGTACCCCATCCAGCACGGTGGCGCGATACCGCCAGCGCCGCACAGCATCCAGCGCTGCTTGCTGCAACATCGCAGGGCCACTCACGACTTTCAGGTCCTGAATTGTCCCATTTTTTCCGATAGTTGCGGCCAGGACCACAGTGCCCTGAATCCGGGCAGCTTTGGCAATCGGCGGGTAGACGGGTTGAACCATATCGATGATCTTGCTCGCCTCAACACCGGACGAGACCGTAATTTTCTTCGGTGCAGCCACCTTGACGACCGGACCATTCCCCATACTGCCCAGAATGCCTCCGATGACGCCACCCGAGCTGCCGCCCATGCCACCCATAACGCCGCCGGTAATGCCTTGGGGTGGAGGAGCCTGGTCCTTCACCATCTTGATGACCTTCGGGATCTTGCTGGGTGCTTGCAGCTGATCAGCCATCGACTCCACGTGTACCTGGACAACTTTTACTTCTGGCGGAGGTGGCGGAGGCGGTGGTGGCGGCGGTGGTGGCGCAACCAGCAAAGTCGCCAGCGCTTGATTCGGCAGCGCTTCCGGATAAATCAACGGCCACAAGATCAAAGCGATTACTACGATCGCGTTCAAAGTCGCCGTCGCAATCATCCAATATTTACTTTTTGTTTTCAGCCTTTTGCCCGACTCAAATGTGCTGTCTTCGAACATAACGCACCCCCAAACGTACTCTTTCCCAAAACCCTGTTTTTTCTTAGACACCAGACGCACGGTAGAAAGTTCCCGGAATTTTCACAATTCTGAAATTTCTCTTTCGCCGTCCAGATCTACACTCTCTGCCAATCGTTTACCGGCCACCGGAGGAGGATTATCGGGGTCGACGCTGGATTGGCTGTTGCAATTGCTCGCGCGTTTTTACCGTTACGCCTTTGCCTTTTTCCCAACCGGCAGTGCGGCAATTTTGCCGCGCCGTGCCCGCCAATCCTGATACGCAACCAGCATCGGCGCAGCCACAGCGATTGAGGAATACGTGCCGATCAGGATGCCAATCACCAGCGCGAAGGAGAACCCCTTCAAAACTTCTCCCCCGAACAGGAACAGGGACAATACTGTCAAAAACGTCAGGCCAGAGGTCAGCACGGTCCGGCTCAGCGTCTGGTTGATGCTCTTGTTCACGATCTCTGAAAGCGTGCCGCGGCGAATCAGTTTCAAATTCTCGCGGATGCGGTCGAAAACGACGATGGTGTCGTTCATCGAATAGCCGATCAGCGTAAGAATCGCAGCCACCACCGTCAACGTCATCTCACGGTTGGTCAGACTAAACGCTCCCACTGTAATCAGCGTGTCGTGGAAGACGGCAACCACAGCGGCAATGCCATAAATCAACTCAAACCGGAACCAGAGATAGATCAGCATTCCCGCCAGCGAATACAGCGTCGCCAACAGCGCCTGCCGGCGAAGTTGCGCGCCCACCTGTGGCCCGACAATCTCCACATTGCGCACCGTAAAGCCCGACAGGTACGCTCCCTGTTGCAGCGCCGACACCACTGCCGGATTCACCTGGCCGTTCAAATCGGAAATGGAGCCGATCAAGCCGTTCTTCACCTTGTCGCGATAGTTCAAAATTGTGTCAGTAATCTGCGGGTATTGGACTTCTTCCACCGCCGGATTTGCCAGATGCAATGGATCTGCCTGCGTCAGAAAGTTCGTCAGCGATTCGCGGGTCGCATTGTCCAGGTCGAGCTTGCTTGCATTCGCCGCTCCGTTGGCTGCGTAGTTCCGCTGTAGCGTTTGCACAATGGCGGCGCGGCCCGTGTCAAGAGAAGTCTCTTTGGTGTCGCGCTGAGGAAGAGAAACGATGACTTCGTTGTCTTCCACGTGGCCAAACCGCACAATGGTCACGTCATGCAGGCCAACGCGGTCGGCGGCGCTGCGAATGCGACCCTGGTTCGGTGTCTGCTCAAACTTCAGATAGATCAGCGTGCCGCCCTTAAAGTCGACGCCCAGCGGCAGATGATGCCAGAAGAACAGCGACAGCAAGCCCGCAATGCTGAAGATCAAGGAGAAGCCCAGGAAATACCACTTCTTTCCCAGCCAGTCGATATTTACTTCATGAAAAAATTCCACGCCGTGCTCCGATGCTTGCTACAAGCTTGTATTTTTTCTGCTTCACCGCTGCTTCCTGTTTCCACAGCGGCGTTGTGCCTTTAGCCGATCGAAATCGGCTCGCCCCGCTGCCTGCGATTCAGATTGGCTTCAAAGATGACGCGCGAGACAAACACCGCTGTAAACAGGTTCGCCAGCAAACCAAAGGTCAGCGTCACGGCGAATCCCTTCACCGGTCCGGTTCCGAAGAGGAACAAGATAGCAGCGGAAACGATGGTCGTCACGTGAGTATCGATAATGGTCTGGAAAGCATGCGCAAACCCTTGATCGACGGCGGCCGCAGGCGACTTGCCGGCCCGTAGTTCCTCTCGTATTCGCTCAAAAATCAGCACATTGGAATCGACGCCCATACCAATCGTCAGGATCACTCCGGCAATGCCCGGCAACGTCAGCGTTGCGTGCGTATATCCCATAAACCCGAGCAGGATCAGCAGGTTCAGGATCAAGGCCAGGTCCGCGTTGATGCCCGCGCCATGGTAATAGAACAGCATGAAGATCAGCACCGCCAGCAGCCCTGCGACTGCGGCCTCCACGCCGTGGCGGATCGAATCCGCTCCCAGCGAAGGCCCAATCGTCCGCTCCTCCAGAAAGTGGATCGAAGCCGGCAGCGCGCCGGTACGAAGCAGCAGCGACAGATTCTGCGCTTCTTCCTGGGAAATGCCTCCGCCCTCAATCACGCCCTGATCGCGGATTGCGCCATTGATCGTCGCCACTTCGCGCACGGTATTGTCGAGCACGATGGCCATGCTCTTGCCAATATTCGCGCTGGTATATTGGTAGAACTTGTCGCCGCCGGAAGTGGTCAGGCTAAAGGTGACATCCGGACGCCCATTTTGATCAACCGAGGGCTGGGCACCGCGAAAATCGGTTCCCGACACAATCGGAATCCTGTTCAATAAATAGTATTGGCCGCCTGCGTTCGCGCCTTCACTTTCCTTCATCAATTCGGAATTTGCAGGCAATGTTCCGCCATTTCCCTGCATCGCGCTCTGCTCATCCGGATACGGACCGCCCAGCACTTCGTGAATTTCCAGCCGCGCCGTCGACTGGATCACGTCTCTCACCCGGCCCGCGTCTTCAATTCCCGGCAGCTCCACCAGAATCTGGTTCGTGCCCGGCCCATACTCTTCGATCACCGGCTCACTGACACCCAGACTGTTCGTGCGTTCGGTAATGGTCTCAATTGACTGCTGCAGCGCCCTTGTTTCCAGATCGCGCACCACCGACGGCTTCATCGTCAGCGTGTAGGAGTTATCGGCTCCCGACGCAATGTTGTACTGGTTCGAAAACTGATCTTCCAGCGTGGAACGCACCGCATTGTCTTTGTCGAGCGGCACATTGGCCACGTGAATCACTCCCGGCTGCCCCTTCGGGTCCGGCTTGGTCGCAGTGGCCCCAGTCGCTGCAGCGGTTTGCAAGTCCGTCAGGATGCGCTGCAGGTCACTGTCGCTGCTGGAACCAACGGCTTCCGCCACCATCACTTGCAAAATCAGGTGGGTGCCGCCGCTCAGGTCAAGCCCAAGGTGGATGCGATCGGCGATGGATTGCTTGAACGCCGCAGGACTGAATCCGCTGGGAAGACCAATGATGCCGGCCACGAACACCAGCAGAATGGCAAGGATAAGGATAGTTTTTGCAGTGAGATTCTTACGCATTTGGGTCTACAGGGGTGATACAGAATTGTAAACAAATGGGACCGGCAAGAGCGGTTCCACGGTGGGTGCACTCGTGGCGCTGAATCTTCACGCAGCTTTTTCTTAAGGAAAGCTGCACAACATGATGCTTGGCCTGGCTACAGGTACCGTGGAACCGCTCAAAACGCTTCATCACTTGACTTCATCCTCCGCCGTGGTAACGCTGGCAATGGCGGATTTGACGACTTCCAGCTTGATATTGTCAGGAGCTAGACGCAGCTGGACCACATCGTCCTTGACGGAAATGACCACGCCGCGGATGCCACCGGTCGTGGTCACGCGATCACCGGACTTCAGCTTGCCCAGCATTTCCTGCCATGTCTTCTGCCGCCGCTGGCCGGGGCGAATCATGAACATATAGAAGACGACAAAAATGAGAATGAAGGGCGCGAGGGTGGTGAGACTGCCTAACGGATTCGCAGCGAACAACACGAGTGATGCCATGCGATACTTTCCTCTTGTCTTGCGGCAGCCAGTCTTTTTTAGGAGGCGGGGCCGAGGGTCCTACGAATTGAATCCTGCCTGTTTGAAATCCAGCCGAGGCCGCACCCGTTGCGGAACGGGAACCTGACTGCTGCTCCCATTTCCATTTTCGTGCATCTAAACGTCTCAGCGGGAGTAGCGCAGGTCGACGAACTATTTCCCTGAATCTTCTAGCTTACATCATGTTGACGGGCGTGTGCCCGCGTACGCGCGACCAGATCATCCAGCGCACCTAGTGAAATAGCATCGCGTACCGACCGCATCGTGTCAAGGTAGGCGTACAGATTGTGGATGCTGTTCAGCGCGCCGCCCAGCGGTTCCTTCGCCATCGCCAGATGTCGCAAATACGCCCGCGTATATCGCGTACACACCATGCACCTGCATGCCAGGTCGGGCGGATTCTGGTCCTCCGCATACTGCTGATTTTTGATATTCATCCGGCCTTCCGATGTGAACAGCAGGCCGTGCCGCGCCGCCCGCGTCGGCAGCACGCAATCCATCATGTCCACGCCCATCGCCGCATATTCCACAATTTCATCGGGATAGCCCACGCCCATCACGTAGCGCGGCTTATCTGCGGGCAACAACGGCAAAGTCGACGCAATCACGGCGCGCGTATGTTCTCGCGGCTCGCCCACGCTCAACCCGCCGATGGCATAGCCCGGCAGGTCCAGCTCCACCAGTCGCTCAGCAGACTCGCGACGCAGATCTTCATACATGCCGCCCTGCACAATCCCGAACAGGCTCGGCGTCTTGCCATCAAACTCCCCCTGCCTGCCCAAATCCAGGGCCCACGGAACTTCTTCCGCGTGAGCTTGGAAATAGTCGCGGCTGCGGCGTGCCCAGCGCAGCGTCAGATCCAGCGAGGCGCGCGCCCGTTCGCGCGTGGCGGGATATTCCGTGCACTCATCAAAAACCATGGCGATGTCCGCGCCCAGCGCAATCTGCACCTCCATCGAGTGCTCCGGCGAAAAGAAATGCGAGGAACCATCGATGTGCGAGCGAAACTCGACGCCCTCTTCCGTCACCTTGCGCAGATGGTTCAGGCTGAAGACCTGAAAGCCGCCCGAGTCGGTCAGGATCGGGTGCGGCCAGCTCATAAACTTATGCAGGCCGCCCAGGCGGCGAATCCGCTCATGTCCGGGACGCAGATACAGATGATAGGTATTGCCCAGCAGAATCTGGGTGCGGACTTGCTCCAGCACATTCTGCGGCACCGCCTTCACCGTGGCCGCCGTGCCCACCGGCATAAAGATCGGCGTCTCCACCGCGCCATGCGGCAGTGTCATCGTCGCGCGCCGCGCCGTGCCGTGTGTGTCTTGAATCCTGAAGGAAAGCGACATGCTTTCTGAATTGTATGGGGGAAGAAGCGGAATATCTGGAATGCGATCAGAATCTGGGTGCCCCCACATCTCCGTCTGCCGCGGTGGGAGATGTGGGATGAAAAAGCGTTAGCAGCTACGGCTGGTCGTTATCCTTATATGACTTGCACGTGGTATGGGGAAGCGGAGCGAGTAGTTCCGCGCCGGAAATCATAAACCTCGGTTGCCCTTCCAGGTGCTGGATCGCGGAGGTAAAGGACCCTTCCGAGTCGGCACCGCCTATAGGCGGCACGACGAAGTTTATGCTCCCTTTGCCATCGTTTGACTGAACAAAGACGGTGCCGTTTTGTATGTCAAAAATCTGGCGATGACGCCCTTGCACGAAAAAAATCGCATACACCTTGCCGGCGGAGTGATTCTTCCCACTGGTCGCCACGACATACAAAACTTTTTTCCCTGGATACGATGTCGTATCAACCCAGGACCCCAGGCTGAGTGCCGTTGTTGCGGAGGTGGGTAGTTGCTTCTTGATCGCCAGACATTGAGCAGCCTGCTTTAGAAGCACGGGTGGCTGTTCTTGAGCGTATGCCGCACCGCTCAGAAAGCCCAGCAATAGAAGTGTCACGCAGTATTTTCTCAAGCTCAATCCTCCCAGGTTGCCGTCAGTGTACCTGAATGCCGGAGGGTCGCGCGAAGAACATCTCGACGCCTATTCTTTTACGCTCGCGATACGCATCGAGAACCAGATCGCAGCCAGGCTCACCACTAGCACCAGCGCACTCCACTCAAGCGCGACAAGCGTTGAAGCGGCAATCTGCCCGTGCGGCAGCATCGACAAAAGATTTTCTGCGGGCAACGCGCTCGCCGCAGCATCTACGGGATGATCGACACGCGCACCACTATAAATCCACCGAACAATCAGCCCCAGCGCCAGCGCAACGCTCACAATCAGTCCCGGCAACGCCCATTTCCATGGAAACGCAATCGGCGCGGGCGCAGCAGCCTCCTGCTGTACAGCCTCCATCACAGAGAGGACGAAGCCAGACGACGGCACAATCTCCTCCCTCTCCATCAACACGCGATCCAAATCATCCTTGTTCATGCAGTCTCCTTCGGATAGGCGTACTGGCTTGTGCGCCGCGCTTCCAGCAGCGATGGCAGCTTGCTCTCCAGCATTTTTCGCCCACGAAACAATCTTGCTTTCAGCGTCCCTTCCGCAATCCCCAGGCCGGCGGCGGCGGCGGGAACATCCATCTCCTGAAAATAGAAACAGATCAGCGCCTCACGATATTTTGGCGGCAGCGTGTCGACGGCGCGGCGGATCGCCTGGTCGCGATTCATCTCTTCCAGGCCGCCATCGATCGCGCGGGGGTCCCTGGGCTCGGCAACATCCTCCAGCGGCATGGAACGGGTAGGAATTCTTCGCAGCTCCGATCGATACAGATTGGTCGCCAGCGCAAACAGCCAGGTGGAAAACGTAGAATCTCCGCGCCACTTCGGCAGCCCGCGATACGCCCGCAGAAACGCCTCCTGCGCCATGTCTTCCGCACGGCTGCGGTCGCGGCAAAATCGATAGGCCAGGTTGATCAGCGGAGTCTGCCAGCGCCGCACGATTCCCTCAAACGCAGCAATTTCCCCGGCTAATACCTTGGCAACATCGGCTTGATCTTCGCTCGCGCTCATTCAGCTCCCAAAGGGTACGACTCGGCGCCAGGCTCAGTGGTTGCATTTCTTTTTTTGGGCTGCCTCAAAAAAATGCAACCGGAGATCAATCTAGTCTGTCTCACCCAATGTAGCGAGGAATTTCACTGCCCATCTGTATATAGGAGAACTCTAATGGATCCAGGCGTAGCCGTATTTGTTTGGTTAAGTGTTGGCAGTATTGCTCTCTTCTCTTTTCTTGCCGTGGCCACGTGGACAGGTACCCGTGCCGCTGAACGGGAGGCCTATTACAAGAACGATCTGCTGAAAAAGATTGCTGAATCGCCCGAGGCGGGCGGCAACGCAGCGCTTCAGTATCTGCGGGAGCAGCATCGGCTCGCCCAGGAAAAACGGCGCGGAGGCTTGCTACTGGGCGGCCTGGTCACGGCTGCGCTCGGGGTTGGCCTTATGGTCTTCCTGCTGGCCATCGTGCATCGGCCCGTGTTTTTTGTCGGCCTCATTCCACTGCTGATTGGCATCGTGATCTTCTGCTATGCGCGTTTCATGATGCCCGGCGCCGTGTGGGAAGAAAACAGTTCCGCGATCGAGCCTGCGCGTCGCTTCTGATACTCGGTTGCCTGGAAAGAAAATCCTGCCCCCATCCTCCGCATCGCGTCATCGCGAAGGGTGGGATATGGGGTTCAGCGCGGCGTTGCCTCTCTCGCGCGAACCCCCTTTTTTTACTGCAGCACCGGCCAGTCGTTCTGCCAACTCACCGATTTCAGCCACAAGCCCGCATCCGCATCCTGATCCATGTTCAGCGCGTGGAACACGATCAGGTCGTTTCCGCTCTGCGGGTCCAGATAGACGGTGCCTCCGCCCGGCGCTCTCCAGCCGCTGTTACCCTCAATCAAAATGCTGCCGCCGCCAACCATCAACGGAACGCCTTCCGCATCGACGAAAGGCCCATTCGGGCTGGTTGACCTCCCTACCATCTGCTTGTAGTCGTCTTCCGAGACGCTGTTCTCGCAGCAATGATCGACCGAGAGAAACAGATAGTAGTAGCCGCCATGCTGTACCAGCGACGCGCCTTCAATCGGATGGCCATCGATGTCCGGCCTTGCCGCCAGCTGATATCGCACCGGGTTGGAAGCCAGCAACATCCCCGTCGTTGGATCGATCTGCCGCTGCTTGATGCCAGTCCAATAACTTCCATAGGTCAGCCAGATTTTTTTGTCTGGCGTCGATAAAGATATTCGGGTCCAGTGCATTGAAATCGTCGCCAGCGTGCGATCCCAGCACCTGCCCACGATCGACCCATTTGTATGCTGGGTCAGCGGGATCGAGCGTCGTATTCGTCGCCAGCCCAATCACGGATGTCTGCGTGTGCAGCCACGAACCCACGTAATACAGGTGGTACAGCCCGTTGAAGTAGGAGATGTCCGGCGCCCACAGGCCGCCAATGCCGGGCAGCGCCTTCTGCACCCACGCTGGAATCTCCGTGAACACCTGGCCGCACGCCTTCCAATTCACGCGATCGGTCGAGCAGCGAATCGGCAGGTACTGGCCCGCATCATGCACCCCGGGGTCGGTGCTGAACAGATAATAGGTGCCATTCTGAAAGAAGATGCTGGGATCTCGCACCGGTGTAGTGTCACCCAGCAGCGGATTCACAGCCAACGAAGTTGACTGCAGCACGCTTAGGCCCTGCGGCGCGGCCAGGTTGGCGCAGCCGATCAAGGCAAGAGAAAGCAACACAACTAGGGAACCAAAAACGCCCTTTGAGCGCACGGAATCCCACTCATTTCATCGAAAAACTTACTTGCTGATTTGGCGAAATGGTAGTGGGCAGACACGCCCGCGTCAATCAAAATTTGTGTCACGCTTGAATCGCGCGCGTCCGAAGGGCACCTAGTCCCTTATGAGCTGGACTTGCGCGGCTCTGGAACTTGAGCCCACACGAGTGAGTTCCCGCTGGTGGGAGGAGAAGATCCTTTGTACCAGCTTATTTTCCCTTAATTTTGTGCCGTAGAAAGGCACCAGAAAGAGTCCGCGGAAGACATCTTTCAAACATTCCCATTGCTGGCTAAAGCAGATCAACGCGCGCCAACCAAGCTTTCTAAGAAGAGCAAGCCGCAGTCGTGCAAGGCTGAACGACAGACGAGACAAAGAGGACGGGATGTCCTCTTCACGGTGGTTCTCGTAGAACAGATAATTCATCGACTCGGCGGACTGCACTTTAATAAAGTTATGGATGGCACGGTTCTTGGGGTTGGCAGCAACCTCCCGAATGAGGTCCTGGAACTTCATGGAATCAGCCTCAAGCGTTTCCAGGCTGGAAAACCAGTTGACCAGTTTCACCCCCAGCGGGTCCCAAAGATAGTCGTTCAGCAGGAAAGGAAGCGCGAGGTGAAAAAGTTTCGCTACCACCAGATGCACACGCAGATGGCATTGGTAAGGATCGCCCATACACGCATACAGTCGCGTCGTATCTCGCGTCACGCTGCGTTGAAACGCGGTGATCGCGGTATCGAGGTCCCTGGTGAACTCATCGGTATCATGGCCGTCCAATTGCCTTTGGAGGATCGCCGCGATCTGTCGGATCTGTACCGACGATAAAGCCAACCCAACGCTGTATAGCGGATCGACGGTATCACCCGCGTCGCCGATAATGTACCACCCGTCGGGCGAATAACGCTGACGGCATTCCCACATGTAGGAACTGTAGAAATTGGTGTCCGCAACCGTTCCGCTGTTCACTAACTCGACGAGAACCTGGTGCTCCTTCCCGACGCACTCCAGGAACTGCTCCATCGTGCGCACCTCGCCATAGGGATAGAGATCTTTACGGTAGGTGATGCCAATGCTGACCAGCGGCACGTCATCCGGGGACCGCATCGGGATGAACCAAATCCAGTTGCCCTTTCCAAAAAAATGATGCGTCGCAAAGTAAGGAACGTAGGCCCGGTGTTGCTTCTTCAGGGCCTGGATATGGCTGAGAATCTCAGGATTGAAATTCTTCAGCCGGAACCAGAAAACATTTTTCTGTTCCTTCACCGTTTCCTGGAGTTGCAACTGTTTGGCCAAGCACCCGGTTCCGGCCCGTGGCATCGATAAGCCAGCGCGCGCGGTACGTTTGTGTTTGCCCCTCCAAGTCGTGAGAATCGTGAGAGTCGTGCACGGTCACGGTGTGCAGGCCGTCGCTGTTGATGTCGACGCCGGTCACGGTGCCATCGATCAATTGCACGCCATTTTCCAGGTTGCGCCGGCGCACCTCTTCATCGAATGTGAAACGGTTGATCTGGAAAGAGAGCAGCGGCGGCGCCGTCGGAATCTCATCGACGACGTAGGTGCGATCCGTGGGATCGTCGATAGCCAGCTTGAAATAATAGGTCAGGCCATATTTCGGGTAGTGCTTCTCCACCAGGTACGCGCCGAGTCCCAGTTCAAGAAGGAAATCGACACTCACCTCAACCAGAGATTCGCCGACGATCGGGCGATTCTTGTGCGGCCCCTCCACCACGCTAATCCGCAGGTCGGGAAAACGCATCCGCAGGTAAGCGGCCGCAAGCTGACCCGTTGCTCCGCCTCCCATCACCAGCACATCGCTTGTCATGGGGCCTTCGAATTCCGATTCGGCCAGATTCATTGTCCAAATATGCTATCGCACCCGGCCCCATAAAGATGTCCGCATCTCGAAAAATCTGGATGATCACGAGTCGCGCTTCCTCGCGAAGGATGAGACGAACATTTGTGCGATCCCGCTACGCCTGGGGCGCAGGCGGGGCCATCGTGAGACCATAGCGGCGCATAATCTCCGCCATCTTGGCTCGATCCGGCGGGCCACCGGCAGCCGCCTTCGACACCTCAGCAACTTCGCGAAAATACTCTGGGCCAAGCGCGGCTGGCGAGATCACGCAAAGCGCCTTCGCATCCTGGCTTCCATTGTTATCGAACCTGTGCACCGCGCCTCGCGGAATGCAGAGCGCCTGCCCCGGCCCTATGTCGATTGGTTTTCCGTCGACCGTCCACGTCATCACTCCGCCGAGCCCGTAAATCGTCTCCTCGTAATGGTCGTGGCTATGCGCGGGAGCCGGCAGCCGTTGCATCGCCGGAACTGTCAACTCAAACACCGCGACGCTGCCATTCGAGTTCTCTCCGGTCAGCAAAAACCGCACTGCCAGCGGCCCCAGCCGGATCGTCTCGTCTGCAGGATTTACGTGCGCATCAATGATCTGCTGTGTCATAGTGGTCGTTCTCAATTTACATCATTGCGGATGGCCACATCTGAAACACAGGTGCCCCACATCTCGACTTCTGAGAGTGGGACACCCAAATTTAAATCGAGGAATTTTTCAGTTGGCCATGCGTTGCATGCGCAGGCGCTCGACGCCGTCGAGTGCCTCCCACAGCGCCTTGGCTGCGGTCTCCGCTGCATCCAGAGCCTTGTCCGCCGATGCCGGATCGCGCTCCAGTTCCTTCGTGATGGCCTGTTTCCAGACTTCCGCGTGATGCACATCGGCCGTCTCATGCACAGTGAAGTAGCGGGTGGTTTTCGCGTCGGCTTTGTAGTGATCGCACAGGCCGGCGGCCTTCTGTTTCGCAATCGTCGGCACGCGCGACTCATACGCATAGAGCGCCGCCAGACCGACCGCAGCATTCTCCTGCTGGATCAGCCGAAAGAAGGTTCCAATCAGCGCATGCATTTCCGGCTGTACTTTGCGCTGGCGCACCGACGCATCGCTCGCGCCCATGCCGTTGGCAAAATCCATCCAAAGCTGGCTGTGCGGCTTGCGGTCGGCGGAGTCGATGCCTTCTTCATCCACCAGATTGCGCAGCACAGTGCGGCGCAGCTCCGTATCTTCCAGGCGCGAGTGCAGCGCGCTCAGATACGTGGGGAACGCGGAAACATGGTGCCAGTATTCCGCGGCATATTCGCGCAGATCGTCTGAGGTCAACTCGCCCGCTGTCCAGGCGCGATAGAAGGGGTGGGTCAGCAGGTCGTAGGGTGCGATGCGGTTTTCCAGAGCTTGAAAGAAATCCGTATTTGCTGGCATAGTGTGCCTCCTTGGGATCGCGAAAACTGCGCGCGTTTCCTGAAATGTACGCGAATCCGCGGCGCGGCTCAAGTGGAAGGTATTGGCGGTTCCATTTTGCGCACTGTTTGCGCGGATTCCTCGCCGGTGTGCGATAACTCGGCCAGCAATTCTGCGGCTGTTTTTCCACAGACGGGATGCCGCCATTGCGGTGCGATCTCTGCCAGTGGAACCAGAACAAATCGCCGCTCCGCCAACGCCGGATGCGGTAGCGTCAGCGAGGGAGTTTCCATGACGAGATCGTCATACGACAACAAATCCAGATCGAGCGTGCGCGGTCCCTTCGGCACGGAAACGCTGCGGTCGCGCCCATGTTGCTGCTCAATGTGCAGCAGAGCGTTCATCAGTTCCTGCGGCGGCAACCATGTTCGCAGTGCGACCACGGCATTCAGAAAATCCGGCTGCTCGACCATGCCGACGGGCGCGGTTTCGTAAAACGAAGAGATCGCCACGACCGTAGTCAGCTGCCGCAGCGCAGCGATGGCACTCTGTAGATGCCGCTCGCGGTCGCCCACGTTCGCGCCCAGCGCGATGTAGGCGGTCGCATTGTCGTGCTCTGGTTTCGCTGTAGTCATCGTGCTCCTGGAAACCATTCCACATAGGCATCGCCCTTGCGCCCCGTATAGATGGTGCGCTTGCCTGTGAGATAGACGGAATAGTTGGCCACGCCTGCGGATTCAATGTCGCGCAGAAATTGCTGATAGTCGATTTCCTTGTGCTGAATCCGCCGCAGTGCTTCCGCGACGCCGGCTGAATTCAGTTCCGCTGCAACCGCATGCGCGCCGAAGACTTTCGGATTGAGCCCGTTCTCTGACTCCACGTGAGAATCGCCATCCGCGGCATAATATGTCTTCTCGCGCCGATAGAGATCGGCGTGGTATTGCTCGATGCCGACAGCCGCCAGCTTGCCGACAACTTCAGGGAATGAAATCTTTCCCGCGACGGAACGCTCGCTGCATTCGCGCAGGACGGCAATAGTTTCTTTGTTGAACATGATGGATTTTCCTTTCTTAAGTTTGTCGATTTCTGCGACGAAGAGCGCTCGAGTCGGCGTCTTCAGTCCACCGGGATCTGGGTCATTTGAGATTCTTCGACAATGTTTTTCATCAGACCGATCAGCACTTCGCGAACGCCCGCCGGCAGATCGCCAAAATATGCTTCCTCGTTTTCGTCAGCAATCGCAGCCAGCCTGGGAACAAGTTTCCGTCCGATGGAGCTCAATCGAATCTGCTGCGCGCGGCCGTCGTTGCGGCTGGCCTGACGCTCGACCAGGTCCTTCTGGACCAGTCGCTCCATCAGGCGCGAAACCGGGCCCTTGGTCACCCCAATCGACTCCGCCAATGCCGTGGGAGAAGCAGGCGACGACGCATCGTAGAGTTTCCGCAGAACTACCCATTCCGAGACGCTGACATCGTACGCTTCCAGCCGCCGGGCCAAGGACGTTATCACTTTGCTGGAAACAAAAGAAAGCCAGTAGCCAAGATGATCTTCCGGGCGGCTGACCGTTTTGCGACGGGATTTTGAAGGGCTCATGGGAACCTCGCAAATATGGTTGCCTAGGCAACTATATTGTCAAAGTAGTTGCCTAGGCAACTATTGTCAAATGGCTTTTGGAGGCGGGAAAAAATATTCCAAATGGGTGGCGCAATTCTGGATTTATGCGGAGACTGTTGCCGGGCGCAGCAGCGATGGGACCGCGACTTCTTCTTCCTGGACGGGCAGGTGCACCAGCTGCCACGCCGAACGGTCTTGCAATAACCGCGCGACCAATGCAGTGTGCATCGCGTGGCCGGCGCGCTCGGCAACCACGTGGCCCTGGATGCGTTTGCCGGCCAGCGCCAGATCGCCAATCAGATCGAGAATCTTATGGCGGACAAATTCATTGGGAAAACGCAGCGGACCATTTTGTACGCCCCGATTTGTCAGGATGATGGCATTTTTTTCCGATGCGCCGCGAATCAGGCCCATATTGCGCAGCTTTTCTTCATCTTCGCGAAAACCGAAAGTGCGTGCCGCGGCCAACTGCGATGCATACGCGCCCGTGTTCAAATCCAGCTGAAAAGATTCTTTGCCGATGGGCGCGGGAAAATCGATGGCATAGGAAACGCTGTACCCTTCGCCGGGATAGACGCCGATGAATTTGCTGGCATCGTGGACTTCGATGGTTTTGCGAATACGAAGATACTCCCGACGACGACGCTGCGTTTGCAGGCCTACGGACTGGAAGGCTTCAATATAAGGAAGTGCGCTGCCATCGAGGATGGGTAGTTCCAAATTGTCGAGTTCGACGATGACGTTGTCGATGCCATAGCCGATCAGTGCGGAAAGCAAATGCTCAGTGGTGGAAATCAGCACGCCCTGGCGCATCAGGCTAGTGGCATAGCTGACTTTGGCGACGTTGCGGCCAGTGGCGGGAATTTCAAAATTGTCGAGATCAGTGCGGCGGAATAAAATGCCTGCACCACCCGGCGCAGGCAGCAATCGCAAATGCACCGGCGCACCGCTGTGCAGGCCGATTCCAGAAAACTCGACAGAACCACCAATGGTCTGTTCGAATTGCAGGTTACGTGCGATCGAGAAGACTCCAATCCTGTAAACGCTTATCCTATAAGGAGTCGCGCCGAGATGGATGTGGCAAAATTACCACAAGTTGTGTCGTGATTGCACCATAATCGGTGCGTACGCAGGCCGACGATGGAGGATGCTGAGCCATGAATACCGCAGATATATACGAACCCAAACAGCTGCTGAAAGATGCGAAAAAGCGGCAAAAAATCATGATGGAGCAGTTGGGGGCACTGGTTTCGATTGAGTCGCCGAGCGAGAACAAAGCTGCGGTAGACCGCGCGAGTCGCATGGCAGCGGGCTGGTTTGAGAAGCTGGGCGGAAAAATCCGCTGGCACAGACAGAAGCAATTTGGCGATTTGCTGGAAGTGCGATTTCGGGCGACGGGATCGCGTGCAGGCGCGGGCGCGAGGAAAAAGCCAATTCTGCTGCTGGGACATCTCGATACAGTGTGGCCGATGGGAACGCTGGCGACGATGCCGTTTCGAGTGGCCAAAGGAAAAATTTTCGGCCCAGGCGTGTACGACATGAAGGCGGGCGTAGTGATGGCTCTGCACGCGCTGGCGATGCTGCAGGAAGCGGGAGCGCTGACGACGCCGGTGATGGTGCTGTTGCACTCCGATGAAGAGGTTGGGAGTCCGGTTTCGCGCGCGGTGACGGAGAAGGTTGCGCGGGAATGTTCGGCGGTGTTTGTGCTGGAGCCGGCGCAGGGACCGCAGGGCGCGTACAAGACGGCGCGTAAGGGAATCGGCGATTATTCCGTGCGCGTGCAGGGAGTGGCGGCGCATAGCGGCGTCGATTTTGAAGCAGGACATTCGGCGGTGCTGGAACTGGCTCGACTGATTGAAAAGATTTCGCGATTTACGGATTTGAAAACCGGGCTGACGGTAAATCCGGGGACGATTTGCGGCGGCACGCGGGCGAATGTGATTGCAGCCGAGGCGCAGGCGGAAATCGACGTGCGGATTGCGCGGATGCGCGATGCGGTGCGGGTGGAGCGGCTGTTTCGCGGGCTGCGTGTGACGGACCGCGGGTGCAAATTGACGATTACAGGCGGCATGAATCGTCCGCCGATGGAGCGTAGCCGGGGTACGGTCGGGCTGTTTCGGCAGGCGCAGGGTTTGGCGCGCGCGATGGGATTTGCGCTGGAGGAAGCCAGCACTGGCGGGGGCTCCGATGGAAACTTTACTGCCGCGCTTGGAATTCCAACATTGGACGGCATGGGCGCGGTGGGTGAAGGCGCGCACGCGACGCATGAGTCGATTGTGCTGGACGAGTGGGTGAAGCGCACTGCGTTATTGGCGGCGATGATTGCCGGGTGAATTCAGCTCCCATCCTTTGCGGGGTGCAGGATGGGACTGCAGAACTACTGGTGGCCGATGGTGTCGAGATTGTTCTTGATGGCGAGGGAATCAAGGGACGCGAGCGGAAGTGCGAGTAGTAGGGAGATGCGTCTGTCCAGCGTGGCGAAGGCCTGCGCGTAGGCGCGGTCAATTTCTTCCGGCGTGCCAACCACAGTAGCGGGATCTGCCACGCCCCAGTGCGCGGTGATGGGCTGACCGGGCCAGATGGGACAGACTTCTTTTGCCGCGTTATCGCAGACGGTGAAGACGAAGTCGAGATGAGGCGCGCCGGGCTGGGCAAACTCATCCCAGGATTTGCTGCGCAGGCCGTCGGTGCGGAGACCTGCGGATTCGAGCTGCCGCAGCGCCTGGGGACGCACGGTTCCCGATGGATGGCTGCCGGCGCTATAGGCGGTGAAGGTGGGTGCACCTTTGCCATTCAGGATGGCTTCCGCCAGGATGGAGCGGGCGGAGTTGCCGGTGCAGAGAAATAAAACATTGTAATGGGGCATGGCGCGCCTTCAGGAACAGCAGGTAGGGCCACAGCAGGAAGGCTGGGCGGTAATTTTTGGCTTCACCGCGTAGACCTTGACGCTGGCCGCGGCGGCATTGATGTCGTAGCGGGAGAGCAGCGTTGTCAATTCATCGTGGAACGAAGCAGGTGCGGTGGATGCGGGAGCGCAGCAAGGGGCCTCGATCACAGAAAGCGGAGAGCCTGCGTCCATGGCGGGGGAGCAGCAGCCGGCCTGGTTTTCGACTTTGGCGTAGGCGTTGAGATCGGCGCCGCTATCGACAATTTCAACATGCTCGAAACCGGCGGAGAGCAGACCGTTGTGGTAGTCCTCGATGGAAATGGCTCCGGCGATGCAGCCGACATAGGCGGCGACGCTATTTGCGATGGCCTGGGGAAGCTGGTGCTTGAGGGCGATATCGCTGACGGCGAGGCGGCCACCGGGTTTGAGCACGCGCGCGATTTCGCGGAAGACGGCGGGCTTGTCGGGCGCGAGATTGAGAACGCAGTTGGAAATAACGCAATCGACAGACGCGTCCGGAAGGGGAATCCGGTCGATGGTGGAGAGGTAGAATTCCACGTTGTTGTAGCCGCCGGCAATCGCGTTGGCGTGCGCGCGGTCGATCATCGCAGGCGTCATATCGATGCCGATGGCGCGACCTTTGGGGCCGACCATTTTCGACGCGAGAAAGACATCGAGACCGCCGCCGGAGCCAAGATCGACGACAACTTCGCCGGGTTTGAGGTGTGCGGTTGCAGTGGGATTGCCGCAGGAGAGGCCCATGTTGGCGGCAGCGGGAATGGAGGTCAGTTCCTCGGCGGTGTAGCCGAATGCCTCGGCGACGGCCTTGACGCCAGCATGGTCGCTGGATAAAGCGCTTTCCGCCACGGCCGCCGTATTTCGACCTGACTGAATCCAGTAGATGTTCTGCCATGCCGTCCTCCTTAAAACATATCTCGTAAAGCGAATATATGCATTGATAACATATTCGTCAAGGCGTATAAGAGAATCGTGATGGCAAAACATGAATTTAGTGTGGAGCGATTTTTTCAGGCACTCGGCGATACCACGCGCCTGCGCCTGCTGAACCTGATGGGGGAGCAGGAAATTTGTGTCTGCTATTTAGTAGAAATTCTTGGGCAATCGCAGCCGAAGATCTCGCGGCACCTGGCCTATCTGCGTCACGCGGGAATCGTGGCGGCCCGACGCGAAGGTAAATGGATGCACTATCGCATCGTGATGCCGCCGAATATCGGAGCCGCACAACTGCTGCGGCAAACGCTGGCATGGCTCAGAGAGGATCGAGCGATGCAGGCAGACCGCGCGCGGCTGTCGAAGGCGTGCTGCAGCCCGAAGAAGTTTGCCGCTCTTGAAGGCGCGCCTGCGCCGATCACGGTCGATATTGCTTGCGCAGCCGAGGCGAGATAACTGTGCCGAACGCGCTCGTCACCGAAGGACAGGTATGCGCTCCGCATCAGCGGAAGCAGCTCTCGTTTCTTGACCGCTTCCTGACGCTATGGATTTTTCTGGCCATGGCAATTGGCGTGGCTGCTGGGCACTTTGTTCCCGGTTGCGCTGCGTTCGTAAACCGTTTTCAGACCGGAACCACCAACATTCCCATTGCCATTGGTTTGATCGTGATGATGTATCCTCCGCTGGCGAAAGTGCGCTATGAAAAATTGCGCGAGGTCTTCCGCAACAAGCGCGTCCTTGAACTGTCGCTGGTGCAGAACTGGATCATCGGGCCGGTGCTGATGTTCCTGCTGGCGATCACGTTTCTTCGCGGCGAACCGGCGTACATGCGAGGCCTGATCCTGATTGGCATTGCGCGCTGCATTGCGATGGTGTTGGTTTGGAACGAACTGGCGGAAGGTGACACGGATTACGCTGCCGGGCTGGTCGCGCTGAACAGCATCTTTCAGGTGCTGTTCTACAGCGTGTATGCATGGGTCTTTCTGACTGTGCTGCCGAAATGGTTCGGGTTGGAGGGAAGCATCGTCGCATATTGGCATTGGACAGATCGCAAAGAGTGTGGGGATCTACCTTGGTGTTCCATTCGCCGGGGGATTGCTGACGCGCATCATACTTCTGCAAGTACGAGGAGAGGAATGGTATCAGGACGCGATTTCTTCCGCGCATTAGTCCGCTGACATTGATGGCTCTGTTGTTCACGATTCTGATCATGTTTTCGTTGAAGGGCGATCTGATCGTGCGGTTGCCGCTCGACGTGGTTCGCATCGCGGTGCCGCTGGTGATCTATTTCCTGGTGATGTTTCTGGTCAGTTTCTGGATGGGCAAACGGCTGGGTGCGGATTATGCCCAGTCGGCGACGCTTTCTTTCACGGCAGCGGGAAATAATTTTGAACTGGCGATTGCAGTATCTGTCGCGGTGTTCGGCCTGAACTCCGGCGAGGCGTTTGTGGGCGTGGTTGGTCCGTTGATCGAAGTACCGGCGCTGATCAGCCTGGTGAACGTTGCATTCTGGCTGCGCAAGCGCTATTTCACGACGTAAATTTTTTTCTTACTTCTTCGATTTTTCTCGGGGTTAGATTTCGCGATTTAGGCAGACAAAGATTTTTGTTGACGCGGGGGAGCGGCTGGCGGATATTGCTGAGACAGTACAGGCGTCGCAGTAGAGGGAGAGCGGAATGACAGAGGGAAATCGCGGGCTGGTGATTGCGAGCGCGTTGGCTGCGCTGGGTATGGTGCTGGCGGGATGGGTGCTGGGCAGCGAGATCAAAGATATTCGCCTGGCCGACCGCTATGTGACGGTGCGGGGACTGGCGGAGCGGACGGTGAAAGCGGACCTGGCGGTGTGGCCATTGTCGTTTCGAGAAGCGGGCAACGATTTGAGGCCCACGTATGCGAAGAGCGAGGCGGACAGCCAGGCGGTGCTGCAGTTTCTCGCTGCGCAAGGGATCGCGAAGAGCGACATCAGCCTGGGACAACCGAGCGTGACGGACACGCAGGCCAACGAATATGGCGGAGCGCAGCGGGCAGCGAACCGGTACATTGTGCAGCAGTCGATTGCGGTGCGGTCGAAGGATGTAGACAAGATTGCCGCAGCGGTGCAGAAGACCAGCGACCTGATTGCACAGGGTGTAGTACTGGGCGGCGGGCAACAATATGGCTCACAGAACAGTGTCAGTTACGTATTTACCGGATTGAATTCCATTAAGCCGGAGATGATTACGGAAGCGACGCGGAATGCGCGCAGCGCGGCGGAGCGATTTGCCGCGGATTCCGGAAGTAAGGTGGGAACGATTCGTTCGGCGGAGCAGGGGCTGTTTACGATTTCTTCCGCGGATGCAGCGGCGGCCGGGGATAGCGAGAACGGCGGCGGCTATCAGGCGGATGCGAGCATCATGAAGAGTGTTCGCGTGGTGACGACGATCAAATATTATCTGCAGCAATAAAGCGCTGACATCGTGGCGCAAAAAAATGGGCCTTCCTTGGGGGAGGGCCCATTTCTTTTGCAAACTTCTACGAAAATTTAGTGCCTGTGATCGCCACCGTGATTTTCGTAGCCGCCGCGGGTTTCGTTTCCACGAAACTCGTTGTGACCGTAGGCGCGGAAACTACCGTGTTCTCCGTGGGCAGGCAGAGCGCCATGATAGCCATGATGCGGATCAAAACGGTTATTCACATGTCCGTGGAAACCGTGTGGACCGTGGAACCATGGACCCGCTCCAATGAAAATGCCGCCGCTAAACCATTCCGGCCCGTAGTAGCCATACGGGGCGCAGGGATACGGGGCGTAGTCGAAATAGCCGTAGGGACAGACCGGCTCTGCGCCGATGGTGACGGAGACCTGGGCCTTTGCCGGAGAAGCGGCGAAGAAGGAAAGCCCAACGACAACAGCGAAGACTGCAAAATATTTCATGACGCGCATAGGTTTCACCTCGGGTAGTTAGAGCGGAGTGCGGAAAAAAGTTGCGTGAGGAAGATGGATTTTTGAGCCTGCACGATTAGGTTGCCTGCATTCAAATCATTTTGGAGACGCGCAGCAAGTGCTAGATAGAAAGCAGAGAATTCGCAGCATGTTCCGGATGGCTTCATGGCGACGCAGCAGCAAGCATTGCCAATCCTCTAATTTTGTGCGAGAAAGCGATATCTTCCAGCAGCGACGATGCAACTTGGATGGAGGCCGGTGATGCCGACGTTGCGAATCGCAGGATCTGCCCTGAGGGCGTGACCATTGACGGTGATGGATTTGCGATACGCGGTTGGAAAACGAATGGTTGCGGTCGCTCCGCGGGGGATGGTGACATCCATACTGAGGAAGTTGCCGGTGCGCAACCAACTGCTCTGAATTTCTCCCAGGCTGGAGCGGAAGGTTGCGGCGGCGGCGCGAAGATTGCCAACGATGGAGGGATGGATGAGGATGCGCGCGTCGGTGTCGCGGGTGCGGTCGAAGTCGATGCCGGCGAGGCCGCGGTAGAACCACTCTTCGGCGTGGCCCAGCATGAAATGGTTTTGCGATAGATCCGGATTGGCATCCCATGCCTCGGTGAGTGTGGTGGCGCCGTGAGCGAGCTGATCGCCATAGCTGGGTTTGTCGGTGCGGGAAAGCATGTCGAAGAGAACGTCGGAGCGGTCATTGTCGGTGAGCGCGCGGACGACGTAATGGAAGCCGATGTCGCCGGCGGTGACGTGGTTGTTGTGCCGGCGAATATCTGCGACGAGATTTTTTAGAACGGCATCTTGGCGGTCTGGCGGCACCAGGCCGACGACGAGCGGCATGGCATTCGCGGTTTGGCTGCCGGTGTCATACTCATTGGTTTCTGGATGGAAAAATTGCGCGTTGAAGGCGGTCTTGATGGATTGGGATTCGCGAGTATATGCAGCGGCATCGGCGGGATGATCGAGCAACGTGGCGATGCGAGCCATGGTGGTGAGGTCCTGATAATAGATGGCGGTCGCAGTGACGCCGCTGGTGGTGAGCTGCGATTCCGCGGGTGGTCGCGGGCCGATATCGAACCAATCGCCGAGGCCGTAGGTGAGCAGATTGCCGTGCAGACGCGAATGCAGATAGGCGACGTAGCGCTGCATGGAACCGTAATGATCGCGGAGCAGAGTAGGATCGCCGTAAAACTGATAGGCGGACCAGGTACTGAGAACGACGGCGGAGCCCCACTCCGGTGAGTCGCGGAAGGCTTTGTTGAAGACGGTGTACTCGGGGGCAATGTCTGGGACGAGGCCGTTGGGGAGCTGCGCGTCCTGCATGTCATCCGCGATTTTTGTGTAGAGGGCAGAGAGATTGTAGTTGTACATGAGCGACGCGGCGGCAAGGTGAGACTGTTCCAGCCAGCCAAGCTTTTCGCGGTGAGGACAGTCGGTGAGGACGCTGACCATGTTGCTGAGCATGGCGCGCGTGATGAGGCTGTGGATGTGGTTCAACAGAATATCGGAGGAACGAAAGGTGCCATCGACGTTTGCGACATCGTGGAGGAAGCGGCCATCGAGATAATCGACGCTCGGGAGATCGTCGGGAAGCTGGGCGGCAGTGGAGCGCGCGACGACGGAAGACTGCGCGGGAGTTGCTTCGACCTGTACATAGCGAAAGCCGTAGTAGCTGAAGCGCGGATGCCACGACTCCGGAGCACCGCCTTTGAGGACGTAGGTGAAGGAGTTTTCCGATTCCGGAGATGCGTGGGCGCTGCGCTGAGTGACGAAGCCGTTTGCGTCCAGTAGCTCCCCGGCAATGAGTTTTATGCGGGAACCGCGCGGACCGTGGACGGTGATCTCTGGCCAGCCTGCGAAGTTTTCTCCCAGATCATAGACGGCGATGCCGGGCTTTGGATGCGTAATTTTGAGGGGCTGGTACTGATCGAGAACGCGGATAGGCGGAATGGTTTCCGGGACGAGCTTGCCGCCGGGACCATTGACGATGGCGACGTTCGACCAATGTTGGTCCTCGAATGCGGGGCGGTCCCAGCCTGGCTGTTCGAGGCGCGCATCGTAATCTTCGCCACCATAGATGGAGGTGAAGGTGATGGGGCCTCGCGCAGTCTTCCATGTGCCATCGCTGACGATGGTTTGGGATGTGCCGTCGGCAAATTTGATTTGCAGCTGAAGGATGAGTTTGGGCTGGCCGAAGGAGCCGTGAAATTTCTGATATCGTCCGGGTGTTAGAGGCACGTTGTACATGCCATTGCCCAGCATCACGCCGATGGCATTTTTTCCAGGCTGCAGCAGAGGCGTGACGTCGTAGGTGCAATAGAAAATGCGCTTGCGATAATCGCTCCAGGCTGGATCGAGCACCGTGTCGGTTACATTTACTCCGTTGATGTGCGCTTCGAATTGACCGAGGCCGGAAATGTAGAGGGTTGCGTTCGAGATTTTCTTCGGCACAGTGAAATCGCGGCGAAAGATTGGCAGCGGGGTGGACGCTGCAATGGCGGCAGAGTCGCGATGCGCGGCGATCCATTGCGCGTTCCATTGAATCGGTTGCGGGGGACCATTTTGCGCCGTGGCGGAACTGGGAATGGTGCATGCGAGTAGGACAAGTATCAGAACGGGGAGCCATCTTGGCGTGGCGTGCATGTCTTGGACCCTCAAGGAAGAAGAATTTCATCTAGGAGGGAGAATGCGCAAGTGGAACGAGCGTCGATTATTGAGAAGCGGGCGCATCGGTCTTGCTCTTCTGAATTTGGGCGTTCCAATCTTCGTCGGATGCGAGGCTGACTGCGCCTGCGCCCAATGCCCACTCGACGAAGCCGGGCGGAGGATTTTTCACATCCTTGATATTGGCGAGACGGATGGATTCGATGTCGTGCCACGCGATCCTGCGAAGATCGGCATTGCGAAGGTCGGCGCGGCTCAAGTCTGCCCGGGTGAGATTGGCGCGACTGAGATTGGCTCCGGTGAAGTCCGAGTCCTGTAAATCGGCGTCGGTAAGGTCGGTTCCGACCATGCGATGCTTCGCGGAAATTTGTGCTTTGCAAATTACAGAAGGTGAGAGTGGCGTGATCGAAGACGCTGTTGCGCAGGTCCGATGCATCCATGTCGCAGCGATCCAGATGGCCGCCCTTGAGGCGAATGCCCAGTAGAAATGCGTTGTCCGCCTGGATGCCGACGAGGGACACGCCGTCGTGATTCAGTTCCTGCATGGCTTCGATGCGACCGCCGTTGCCACCCTTTCCCTGTGCGGCGTCGATGACCTGCCAGGCCTGATAATGCCGCTGCTTGATTCGATCTCCGCTCTCTGAGAAATAGAGAATCACAGCGACTAAAACGGAAAACATGCTGAGATATTCCAGGACTTCAAGAAATACCCAGCCGCCGAGAGCCCAGGCGACCCACTCCAGAAGCCAATTCAATGCGCGAAACGGATAGGCCCATCGCAGTGCCTTTTTCTGGCATTGCTCCCGCCAAGGTTTGGGTTTGGGACGCTGCTCTCGCATGACAAGTTGCTCCGGACGGATTGGAAGCCTTTGGATTAGAAGTATATTGGCGCGGCGACCTAATAGTGAAGGAAGGTTGGATCGACATTCTGAGGTCGTCGACAATCCCATGTCTCAAGAGCAAGACATGGGGCACCCAGATTTCAGGAAACGGGGTGAGGGGCGAGCTTGCGGTGGACGGACTCGATCATGGTATTGACGAGCGCGAGGGGCAGGCCGACCACATTGAAGTAACAGCCGACGATGCGCGGAATCCAGCGGCTGGCGTGGCCCTGAATGGCGTAGGCACCGGCCTTGTCCATCGGCTCCCCGGTGGCGATGTAGGCGAGGATTTCCTCCTCGGACAGGGTGAGCATGGTGACGCGGGTGGTTTCGGCAGCAACTTCAACGCCGAGTGACGAAATGAGACAGACGCCGGTGATGACCTGATGGGTGCGGCCGGCGAGCAGGCGCAACATGCGCGCGGCATCCGCATCGTCGGCGGGCTTGCCGAGAATTTCGTGATCGCAGACAACGACGGTATCCGCGCCGAGAACGAGCAGGGAATCTTCCGTTGCGTGGCGATGCGTGGCTGCCGAGAAAACGGCCTGAGCTTTTTCGCGCGCCAGACGTTTGACGAGATGGATGGGATCTTCGCCGGGGCGCGGGTCTTCCGCAACCGGGATGGATTCAACCTGAAACGAGAAGCCGGCCTGGGTAAGCAGTTCGCGACGGCGTGGCGATGCGGAGGCAAGGATGAGCATGGGAGCTTCTAGAACGATTTCATCGTGAGTGGGGGTGGATGTCAAAAAAAATTAGCGGACGTAGACTTCCATGCCGCGCGCGGTGTGCGTGCCCCAGGCCATGCGGGGCGTGTTGTGGGCGACGCCGATGCGGCCCATGGGGCCGAGCAGGATGATGCCGCCGTGACCGCCGAGCCGGTGGAAGAGGTAGGCGATGGCTTCCTCCGCGGCCTGCGCGGGAGGCGTGCCTTGCTGGACGCGATCGACGGCCCACTTGCCGAGAACCAATTTCATGATGGGCTCGCCCCAGCCGGTGAGTGAAACCGCCGCGGAGAGATTGTCCGCGTAGCAGCCGCAGCCGATCAGGGAGGAATCTCCAACGCGACCGGGGGCCTTGTTCAACGTGCCGCCGGTGGAGGTAGCGGCGGCGAGATTGCCACGGCCATCGAGCGCGACGGCACCGACGGTATCGTGCGGAGTGCCAGCTTGTGACGTGCTCAATTGCGGAGGGTGCGAGGCTACGGCGGGGGTACGACCGGCAAGGATATCGCGCTGTTTTTGCTGAGCCTGGGCCTGGGCGAAGGTCTGGGCCTGGGCGAGGTGGAGGCGTTCGCGGTCGATGACCAACTCCGCGTTATCGATGAGCGGCATACCATGTTCGGCGGCAAAAGCTTCGGCGCCCGCGCCGACAAAATACACATGCGGGCTGCGATCCATCACCAATCGAGCTGCACGAATCGGATTGCGCAATCGCTCCACACAGGCGATGCCACCGGCGCGCAAAGTTGCGCCATCCATCAGCAGCGCGTCCAGTTGAACTCGACCATCATTGGTGAGGAAACTGCCGCGTCCGGCATCGAAGGCTTCATCATCTTCCATCACGGCGACAGCGGCTTCGACAGCGTCGATTGAGGACGCACCTTTTTCCAGCAACGCGTAGCCGGTTGCGAGAGCGTTGGCGACGCCCTGGCGATGCGGCTCGACGAGATCATCCGGAATGTCCCACGCGCCGCCGTGCACGATGAGAACAGGTGCAATTTTGAAGCTCACGCAATCTATTGTAGTGGGTGAAATGGTCGCTGAATTTTTTCAAAATGGAGAAGAATTTGGTTGTCTGAAAAAACATTCACGGGAAATTTAACGGGCCAGCAGACTGCGGGGCTGTTTGAGAAAGGCAGGATGCACCGATGCTTCGGGTGGGATGGCAGAGCTTGCGGCGTTGGGCGGGAGAAACTGCTCTAGGGGACGGGGGCGAGGTGACGTGTCTGCTCGTATGTGTAGCGGATGCGGTGAATTACGGTAATGGTGGAGAGCACGGCGAGGACCCAGAGGACGGGCGCCATGGCTCCCCAGCGATTGAAGAGAGCGCCGAGAATGATGAGGACGACGCGCTCTGGCCGCTCCATAAAGCCGACCTTGCAGGAACCGATGAGGGCTTCGGCGCGGGCGCGGGTGTAACTGACCATTAACGAAGTGACCATGACGAAGGCGGCCAGGAACACGTAGAACAGACGATCGGCACGCGCGTAGTAGACCAGCAGGCCGAAGAACAGGGCGACGTCGGAATAGCGGTCGATGACGGAGTCGAAGAAGGCCCCGAAGACGGTGACCTGATGGGTTTGACGGGCGACGCGGCCATCCACCATGTCGAAAATGCCTGCGCCGATGATGACGAGCGCGGCATAGACGAACATGCGGACGTTATTTTGAGGCCGGGCATAACCGAACAGAAAGGCAGCGCCGGTGTTGATGACCAGCCCCATGAAGGTGAGGACATTGGGGGAAATGCGCGTCAGAGCCAGCCCATCCACGATCTTCTGGAGGATGAAGCCGCAACCCTTTCCGAACGCGCTTGTCCAGGTCATTTCATACCGCCATTTCGGTACGCAGCCACTGCCCGACGAGGTTATTCCTTGGCGTCGTGGATGGTGATGAGTTCGAGAATCTCCAGCTCGCGGTTGCCGTTGGGGGTAACGACGGTGGCGGTATCGCCGACCTGCTTGCCCACCAGGCTGCGACCGATCGGCGAAGTGGTGGAGATCAACCCTTTGCTGACGTCGGACTCTTCGCTGGTGACGAGCTTGTACTCGATCTTTTCATCTTTGGAAGAATCATAAACCAAGACCTTGGAGCCGAAGGCAGCCCGGTCGCGGGGAATGTTCGACAAATTGACGAGGGAGAGCTCCGCCATGCGCTGCTTCAACTGGCCGAGGCGCGCGTTGACGAAGACCTGACGCTGCTTGGCCATGTGATACTCGGCGTTCTCGCTGAGGTCGCCGAGAGAAGCGGCCTTCTTGATTTCTATAGGAAGCTCGTGGGTCAGCTCATGCTCCAGCTGGCGAATTTCGGCTTCCAAAATTTTTTTGATATGTTCCGTCATGGGATTATCCGGGACCGCATAGATACAGCAATAGACACGCGAGGTCCCTGACAAGGGATGCCACGGCATCGGCTTGTTGCAATTCCATTATTATACCGAGGAAGTTGGGTGGGTATGCGGGGTGGGGAGGATGGGCGCGTCTGGGCGCGAAGAGCACGGCGAAGATGGGAACACTTGGATTTTCAGAGATGCGAATACTCGGACAAATCCCATGTCTCAGAAGCGAGACATGGGGCACCCTTGGTTTACGCTTGATTGGCGGTGGGCGTCGAGCCAGCTTTGCAGGATGAGGACGGCGGCGATCTGGTCGATGACATCTTTTCTGTCGCGCGGGCCGCGGCCGACGGCGTCGAGATGGCGGTGGGCCTCGGCGGTACTGAGGCGCTCATCCCACAAGTGAACGGGCAGTTGAAATTCGGCGCGCAGGCTGTCGGCGAATTTTTCCGCCGCGAGGGCGCGCGGGCTTCGGTCGCCGGAGAGATGAATCGGCCATCCAATGACAATCGCAGAGCAGGCGTAGCGTCGCAGCAGGCGGCCCAAAGAGCGCAAATCGTTGCGCGGATTGGTGTGGACGATGGTGAGCAGAGGCTGTGCGGTCAGGCCGAGCTCATCGGAGATGGCAACGCCGATGCGGCGCGCGCCGTGATCGAGGCCGAGAATGCGCGGGATGGGTTGCGACGCGGCAGGCGGGGGCGAGGATGACTCCACGAGGTGATGGTACCCGAAATCCGCCAGGAACCACGTCAGGAAGTGGCCCGTACCACCTACAATATAGGTGAGCTGTTTTTATCCTCCGGAGTCCGTGTCTGCGTGCGTGCATTCCTTCTGTTTGTTCTCGTGCTGGTGCTGGCCACTGCAGGCGCATACTACCTGCTGATCCTGCCGTTTGGGCCTTCGACGCGCACGCTGGTGACAATTGCGCCGGGCACATCCGTCAATGGGATTGCGTGGACGCTGGAGAAGAACGGCATCATCCGGAGCCGGTTCGCGTTCGATCTAGTGGCGCGAGTTGAGCGGCGCACGTTGAAGGCAGGGGTCTATCGATTTGACCATCCTGTGCCGTTACTGGATGTGTACCAACGGATACGCGTTGGCGATGTGTATACCATTGCGCTGACGATTCCAGAGGGTTACAACATGTTCGACGTAGCCGCCGCGATGGAGAAAGCGGGGCTGGGTTCGCGAGACGCTTTTCTGACAGCCGAGCAGCAGGATACGGGCTTGATTCGCGATCTGGATCCAAAAGCGCCGAGCCTGGAGGGATATCTTTTCCCGGACACGTACAAGCTGGCCCCGAACATGAAGCCGGAACAGATTCTGGGAGAGATGGTGGCACATTTTCGCCAGGAGGCGCAGCGACTGGGGCTGACGGAAAATATTCCGGCAACCGTGATTCTGGCGTCGCTGGTGGAGCGGGAAACGCCGGTGGGCAGCGACCGGCCCGCGGTTGCGAGCGTATTTCAGAATCGGCTGGCGCAGAAGATGCCGCTCGACACCGACCCCTCAATCATTTACGCCGCGCTGTTAGAAAAGCGCTACCGTGGAACGATTTATGCATCTGATCTGAAGGCCCAATCCCCGTACAACACGTATACGCATACGGGGTTGCCTCCCGGACCAATCTGCAACCCTGGAATTCCGTCACTTGAGGCTGCCATGCACCCGGCACAGACGAACTTTCTTTATTTCGTGAGCGATCCCGCGAACCCTGGACATTCCCGCTTTGCGGCGACGCTGGAGGAACACGAAAGAAATGTGGCGGCGTATCGCAAGGCGCAACCTGCTCCAACGCCAGGGGATGGTAGGTAATTTTGCAGCGAGTGCCAGTTATGTTCCGCGAAGTTTTTTCGGCGCCAAAGCGCGGCCGCGCTCTTTACAGAGGCGCGCGTACGTGGCTGCCGATGCTGGCTTGTTTGCCGATGCTGGCGCTGAGCGGATGCCTGAAACATACGCGCATCCTGGAGCAGCCGCAGGCACCCACCGTGGTGCTGAGCGCCAGCGCCCAGCAATTGATCCAGGAGCTGAACAAGCGCTATGACGCGATCCATTCTCTGAACGCCACGGTGTTGATTCGCGCATCGGTTGGCGGAGCCGCGAAAGGCAAGGAGACGGACTACACCTCTGTCCGCGGCTACATTCTGCTGCGTCAGCCTTCCATGTTGCGGGTGCTGGGATTGTTGCCGGTCATCGAGACGCGGGCGTTCGATATGGCGAGCAACGGAAAGAATTTCACGCTGCTGATCCCGCCGAAAAACGAAGTTATTACGGGTACTGGCACCGTGACCACTCCGTCGAAGAATCCGCTGATGAATTTGCGACCGGCGGTGTTTTACGATTCGATGCTGGTCCAGAAAGTGGGGCCTAACGATCTGGTGTACGTGACCAGTGATACTGGAATTGAGCGCGACCCCCACTCCCACCACTTAATCGCCGAGCCCGATTACGAGCTTGGAATTCTGCAGCGCGTTGGCACGAGTCAACAACTGACGCCGGAACGCGTGGTCCACATCAGCCGCACCAATCTGCTGCCGTTTCAGCAGGACGAGTATAACGATCACGGCATTCTGGTAACACGCACGCTGTACAGCGACTACCAGACCTTCGATCAGATTCTTTACCCGACGAAAATTACGATCAGCCGCCCCATCGATGGGTATCAGATTGCATTGACGATCGAGAAGCTGACGTTCAACCATCGGCTCGAGGACGATCAATTTGAAGTGAAGATTCCGCCGGGAACGAAGATTCAAACACTGCCGTAGAGAAAAGAGAGGATAGAAGATCTCTCTGGACCGAAAGAATCTGCCTAGCCGGGGACGGTTGCGGGCTGGGGCTGCGGTTCCGGCTTTTTCTTGAGCAGCTTCAAGGCGGGCGCGGTCATGGCGGTGGTGATGAGCGCGACCAGCACCAGGATGGTGAAGAGTTGGGTATCGATGGCGCCGGCCTGGAGCGCAAGATTGACTACCACCAAGTCGACCAGGCCGCGGGTGTTCATAAGGAAACCGAGCAGCAGCGATTCTCGTGAAGGCAGGTTCGATTTGCGCGCGCCGAGATAGGTGCCGCCGATTTTGCCGACAATGGCGACGGAGAGGAGAACGACAAACCAGAGGAAAACGTTCTTGCCGCCCAGATCGATGAACTCCGTATGGATGCCGGTGACGGCGAAAAACACGGGCAGCAGCAGGACGGAAACGAGTGGATGAATGGTTCGCTCCAACTGGCGATGCCAGTGGTGCAGGCGAGGAACGCACATGCCGGCGAGAAATGCGCCGAAGAGGGCATGAACGCCGAGGCGTTCGGTGACAAAGGCGCAGCCAAGGATAAAGACCAGGAAAACGGCCAGCAAGACCTGGGTGATGTTGGGCGCGCCTTTCCAGCGAACCAGCCTGGCGAGAGCCGGGCGCACCACGCCCAGCAGAAAGATCCCGAACAAAACCAGCAGACCCATCTTGGACAGCAGAACCCAGACGGAGGCATTGACGGAGTCGATCATCAACGCGACGGCGAGGAGTATCCATCCCAGGACATCGGCAATGGCGGCGCAGACCAGCGCCAGCATGTTGAGTTTTGCGTCGCCCGTGCCTTGATCGCGCAACATGCGTGCCAGCACTGGGAAGGCGGTGGTACTGAGCCCGACACCGACAAACAGCAGGAAGGCGACAAAGTTGGCGTTGGTTCCGTGGAAGCTGCGATACATGAAGACGCCAAGGCCGCAGCCGAACCCAAACGGAATCACCATGGAAAGCAGGCTGATCTTCATGGCGGTCTGGCGCTGCTGCCAGACGGAGGAGAAGTCGAGGTTCATCCCTTCCAGGAACAGATAGAGGACCATGCCGAGTTCGCTGACCAGGGAAAGAATGTGGAGAGAGTTGAGAGGAAACAACTGTGCGATCAAATGCGGGGCGGCGTAGCCGAACACGGAGCGCCCGAGAAGAATGCCGCCGAGCATTTCGCCCACCACCTGGGGCTGGCCGAGTTTGCCGAGCAGGACGCCGCAGAGGCCGGTAACCAGCACGATGACGGCGATCTGCAAAAGAAACAGTGCGAGTGCGCTCATGAATGGATGGGAATGCCTTGTCCTGTTGTATCAGGATTGTTGGACTGGGTGCGGTTCTGGGAAGTTTCGCCTGCTCTATTTCTACGGCAGGACGGCGAGGAAGCCAAATTTTGGGACGGCTAATTCTGCGGCTGCGCCGCAGCGTACGACAGTACAACAGGTAGAAGATGCCGGTACTGGGATCTGAGCAGGACGGATGTGGCCGGGCCTTCAGATTTAGAAGTCAAAATGGGTAGGATCACTCCGGAATCATTCCGATCGTCCCGAGCCACGTCTCCACCAACTGAGGCCATCCGGTAATGGGAAACTTCGTGCGCCGCAGCCCAAACGCATGGCCGCCCTGCGCGTACAAATGCATCTCCGCGGGCACCCCCGCGTTCTTCAGCGCAATGTAATACGCCAGCGAGTCATCTACGTTGTCCACGTAGTCATCCTCCGCCTGCAGCAAAAACGTAGGCGGCGTCTGGCGGGTGACAGGAACCGCGGGATTCAACGCAAGCTCTGGATCCGCATTCGCCGGATGACGGACCACAAACTTTTTGGCGCCGCGCGTCGCATCCCATTCCGCCGCGGAAAGCGACAGGTGCCCCGGATACAGCGCCACGGCAAAATCCGGGCGACAGCTTTCTTTGTCGGCGGCATCGACAGCCGGATACAAACGCTTCTCAAAATGCGTGCTGATCGCGGCCACCAGATGGCCACCCGCCGAAAACCCAAGCACTCCAATCTTGTGCGGATCGATGTGCCACTCTGCGGCGTGCAAGCGCACCAGACCTATTGTCCTCTGCGCATCCTCCAACGCCATCGGCGATTCCGGATACGGCCCCGATTTCGGATACGACATCGGATACAGTTTGTCGCCCGGCACGCGGTACTTCAACAGCACACATGTGATTCCCTTGGACGTCAGCCAGTCGCAGACCTCTGAGCCTTCAAGATCGATGGCGAGAATCTCATAGCCTCCGCCAGGAAACACAACGACCGCAGCGCCCGTATTTTTTCCCATTGGCGAATAGACCGTTATCGTGGGCCGCGAGACATTGTTTACATAAACCCATGGCCTGCCGGCGACCAGCTCCTTCATGTCCGTCGCCGTATTCTCCGGACCCGTGACAGGTTGTGCATCCGGCACTGCCCCGGGCCATATCGGTATCTGCGTATGTCCTGACGATGGCTGCCACACGGGCTTCTGCGCACTCAGACTGCCAACCGCAAACACAACACAGAGAGCAAAGATCCAAGGCTTCATCACAATCCCTACGAGTTCTGATTTCTGACATCAACTGCAACCGTCATCGTACGTGTCGCGATTAGAACGCGATCAGCAACCGTGTGACAGGTGCCAGAAGAGGCACCCAGAGTTAGTTCGGCACTAACCATCTATACAGTAGGCACACTACCATCCGTAAGCTATTTAGAATGTGATTGATACGGAAATGATAGGCGATCTCCTTGAATCCCTCACGTCGCAATGGAGTCTGGACAAAATATCTGGATGCCCGCTAGGTATTGAGCTGCTATACGTGTTTCCAGATCAGTCGATGACGCCAGCTTCGAGCGGCATTACAAGCGGGGTAAACGCTGCGGGTGGCCCGAAAACTGTGGATTCGAAACCAACAGAGTCCAAACCTGCGGCATAATAGCTTCGAAGCAGGATTTTGGTTGGACGCCGTTCATTGATGTAGGGCAGGAACTTCGCGGGAGACGCGACTCCTGCCCTGTTTTCTCCATCCATATATAGATACGCGTGTTGAGCAAGTTTAGAGGAAAGCAGGGATCCACCATGGCCGTTCGCTGGGACAAACTTACCGTAAAAGCACAGGACGCCGTACAGACGGCCACGAATCTGGCCAGCGACAACGGCAATCCTGAACTGCAGCCGACGCACTTGCTGCTGGCGCTGCTGGAAGACAAGGAAGGAATTGTTGCGCCGGTACTGCAGAAGGCGGGTGCCAATCTTGATGCATTGCGCACACGGTTGCAGAAAGCGCTGGCGACATTTCCTAAAGTCTCCGGCGATGCGAACCAGGCGCAGCCTTCAAAAAGTTTTCTGAAGGTTGTGGAGCAGGCGTTTCAGGAAGCTGCCAACTTTAAAGATGAATATGTTTCGACGGAGCATTTGCTGCTGGCCATTGCGCAGCAGAAGAACGATCCGGCGCAGCTGGCGTTGACGGCGGAGGGCGCGACGCATGATGCGATTCTGCGCGCGTTGACCACAGTGCGCGGGACGCAGCGCGTGACGGATCAAAATCCTGAAGCGAAATTTCAGGCGCTGGAGAGGTATGCTCGCGACCTGACGGAGCTGGCGCGGCGGGGCAAGCTGGATCCAGTGATTGGGCGCGATGAAGAGATTCGACGCGTGGTGCAGGTGTTGTCGCGGCGGACGAAAAACAATCCTGTATTGATTGGCGAGCCGGGCGTGGGGAAGACCGCCATTGTGGAGGGCCTGGCGCGGAGGATTGTTTCTGGCGATGTGCCGGAGGTGTTGCGCGACAAGCGCGTAATTTCGCTGGACCTGGGCGCGATGCTGGCCGGGGCGAAGTATCGCGGGGAATTTGAAGATCGGCTGAAGGCGGTGCTGAAGGACATTGAAGATGCGCAGGGCGGCATCATTCTGTTCATCGACGAGCTGCATACGCTGGTGGGCGCGGGGGCTGCGGAGGGCGCGATTGATGCCAGCAACATGCTGAAGCCGGCGCTGGCGCGCGGCGAGCTGCGGGCGATTGGCGCAACGACGCTGAATGAATATCGCAAATACATCGAGAAGGATGCGGCGCTGGAGCGGCGCTTTCAGATTGTGTATGTGGGCGAGCCGAATGTCGAAGACACGATTGCGATTCTGCGCGGGCTGAAAGATCGGTACGAAGCGCACCATAATGTGCGCATTAAGGACTCGGCGATTGTGGCGGCGGCAACGCTGTCGCATCGGTATATTTCCGATCGCTTTTTGCCGGACAAGGCGATTGATCTGGTGGATGAGGCGGCGGCTTCGCTGGCGATTCAGATTGGCTCTGTGCCGACGGAGATTGATCAACTGGAGCGGCGGGCGACCTCGCTGGAAATTGAGCGGACGGCGTTGAAGCGGGAGAAGGATGCGAACTCCAAAGAGCGGCTGAAGGAAGTGACGAAGGAGCTGGCGACGCTGCATGAAGAGATTGCGGCGTTGCGCGCGCACTGGCAAAAAGAGCGCGGAGATATTACGCGGCTCGCGGAGCTGAAGAAGAAGGTGGAGGCGCTGCGCCAGGATGCGGAGGAGCAGACGCGGCGAGGGAATTTTGAACGCGTGGCGCAAATCCAATATGGAGAGATGCCGAAACTGGAGGCGGAGTTGAAACAGTTGAACGCCGCGCAGGAGGGCGCTGCGGGCGGGCCGCGCATGTTGAAAGAGGAAGTGGACGAGGAAGACATTGCGCGGATTGTGAGCAAGTGGACGGGGATTCCGATTTCAAAAATGCTGGAAGGCGAAGTGCAGAAGCTGGTGCAGATGGAAGACCGGCTGCGCGAGCGCGTGGTGGGCCAGGACGAGGCGCTACGCGTGGTGGCGAATGCGATTCGCCGCTCGCGGGCGGGGTTGAGCGATCCGAAGCGGCCGATTGGTTCGTTTATTTTTCTGGGGCCGACGGGCGTGGGAAAAACGGAGACGGCGCGGGCGCTGGCGGAATTTTTGTTTGACGATGAGCAGGCGATGACGCGCATCGACATGTCCGAATACATGGAGAAGCATGCGGTTTCGCGCTTGATTGGCGCGCCTCCGGGATATGTGGGCTATGACGAGGGCGGGCAGTTGACGGAGGCGGTGCGGCGGCGGCCGTACTCGGTGATTCTGTTTGATGAAATTGAGAAGGCGCATCCGGATGTGTTCAATGTGCTGCTGCAGGTGCTGGATGATGGGCGCTTGACGGACTCGCGCGGGCGCACGGTGGACTTCAAGAACACGGTGCTGATCATGACGTCGAACCTGGGCGCGCAGTTTTTGAATAACGAGGCGCTGGAGAATGAAGCGTCGTTTGAAGAGGCGCGGGAGCAGGTGATGCAGATCCTGCGACAAAGTTTTCGTCCGGAGTTTCTGAATCGCGTCGATGACATTGTGATTTTCCGTCCGCTGGGCGAAGAGCAGTTGGAGCACATCTTGACGCTGCGGATTGCGGACCTGAATCGGATGCTGGCCGACCGGCGCATTGTTGTGGAGATGACGGAGGCGGCGAAGCGGCAGTTATTTCTGTCGGGGTATGACCGCGCGTATGGCGCTCGTCCGTTGAAGCGCGCGATTCAGCGGCTGATTCAGGACCCGCTGGCGATCAAGATTCTGGATGGCGAGGTGGTGCATGGGGATCATGTGCTGCTCGATGCCGATCCGCTGCACAATCGGCTGGAGATTAAAGTGCTGGCGCGGACGGAAGTGAATTTGGGGTGAGGGGAAGGCCCAGGTCTTGGAAACGAAGACCTGGGGCACCCGGCTACTTACCCGTTATAGTTCATAGTCCAATTCCGCAGCCACAGCCAGCAGCGGCATCAGCCAATTGACCAACTCCTGATGCACGGGATGGGTGAAGTAGGCCTGCAGCGCCGAGGCATCGCGGAACTTCATCACGCCGCCATGGGTAAATCCCTGGGAACGCGGCGATGTGTTCGCGTTGTAACTGGTCTCGATCAGGCCGGGGATTTGTCCCTGCAAGGCACGGATTCTTTCGGCTGCCTGTTGTTTGTCCGACTCGGTGGCCTGCGGTTTCCATTGAAACAAGAATGCATGGACGATCATCGTTAAGCACACAACTTTCTCAGGCGGGTGGCCGCATCTGTTCAGCCCTCCAGAATCTGGGCGGATTGCCGGAGAGAAACTATTTTACGTTGAGGGAGAGGACGGTGAGCACCAGGGCAAAGATATCGAGGCCGGTGGAGAGGACAAGGATGAAGGTGCCGACGCTCATTTTCAAAATCGGCTGGTGCGGGCCTTTCAGCCTGTAGATCAACACCCACATGCAGGAAGACAGAACGGCATCGACCGCCCAGCATTCCCAAAGCCAGCATTGATGATGCTTCAAGGCGATCACCAGCAACGCAACCAGCGACGTGATGACGGTGGAGGCGGCGGTGATGGAGGCGGTGGAATATCCGACAACGGCGAGGATGACATTCTGTTCTCCTGTCGAGAGGGCGTCCCCGTTTGTCGGCTTACGACTCTCCACCAGATCTTTGAGGGCTTTCTTTTGCGCCAGCGGCGACAGACAGAATACGGCCACCTTCATCAGAATTCCGGCGAGATACGGCAGTATGGCTAAGGTTAAGGTAAGGTTCATATCAGTCCGCGATATCCACTTTCAGGGGGAAGTTGGCTGAGTCGCCGCCCGCGATGTCCACGGTAATGGTCTCCTGGGGACGAATTTTTGGGGCCAGGCAATCGAGGACTTCCGTTATGTCGTTCTCGGCGTTGAACGGGTCGAGGTGGATCGGCAGTGTCCAGGTCTGCCCGCTGTTGAATTTGAGCTGCTTATCGTCTGGCAGCTTGGAAGTGATGGTGAGGTCGATTGAATACAGCTGATAGTAACGGGTAGTGTGCACCGATTGCTTGTACTGCTTTCCGGGTTTCACCTTAGAAACTACGGAACGGCTCTCGACGACCGACGACGAGAGAGCGTAACCCTTGAAATGCTTTGTCTGTTTACCCATTGCCATCTCCTCAAGCGCCCTTATACATACGCGCCGGCTGCCATCCCCAAGACCGACCGTAAAATCGCGGGTTCCACCAGATTCCTAGCCCAGTGAATTGTCATCAAGAAGTTCAGCCAGACTTCCGACTTTGAAGCGTCGAGCGCGAACAAGGGAGCTTCCAGCGCCGGAGAAAGCATTTCGCGAGAAATACAAGCGAGCTCATTTTTCACGACGGAGGGTTGCGGATCGAAATTTACCGTCATATCTCCAAATGGAAAATAGAGGCGAGCGAATTCCAGGGGCCTAGACCGAAGTGAGCGCACCGCGACAAGGTAGGAAGCGAATTCAACTTCATTGATTTCGTCGCGGGTCTGGAGAACGGATTGCGCGGGCCTGTCCTGGAGCTCAGGAAAATCAAGCAGAATAGCGGTGGTAAGGAATTCTTCCAGGAGCCTGAAAAATTCTGTTCGATCTACATCGTGACGCGCGTAGGCATAGATGGGCGACCCGGGCGCATCGGCGTAGGTGTCGGAATAAATGATGGGCCGGCCGGCAACTTCCGTGTCCTCAGCACCAATGATTCGTCGATGGGTCCTGCGATATCGACCGGCGGAAGGATTGGAGACCTCGGCGATGATGACCGGGAAACCTTCGACAAACGTAGTTTCGATTTGCGGATTTGGATAGGGTCGAACTTCGTTCTCTGGATCATCCATTCCACTACCCTCAGAATGCGTTCACCGGGGGGATGGCGCTATCGTGCGCTAATAGTAATACAAACAATTATTTTTTTTCTAGAGCGGGCGGTGAATCCTCTCCGGCACCCGGTGAATCTGCTGTGGAGACGTATTGCCGTGGAGGAACAGAGATGGCTGTAACCTTGATCGTTGTTTTTGCCGTTGTGCTGTCGGCGTTTGTCTGGAACAAGCACATTCGAGGCGTCCGTGAGATGGAGCGGCACAGCATCACGGCGGAAGCGCTTCATGTACTGCTGGCTGCAAATCAGGATGTGCTTGTCTTCGATGTACGCGAGCCTCTCGACTTTCTGGTCGATTCTGACATCATTCCGGGGGCAAAGCGGGTTGCTCCAAGAGATGTGCGCGAGGATCCATCGCTGATCCCGAGGGACAAAGATGTAGTGATATATTGCACGTGCCCCAGCGATAAGACCAGTCTCGTTATTTTGCGGCGCGCTCTCGCTTTGCATTTCGTGAGGATCAAATTCCTGAAAGGCGGACTGGAGGCCTGGAAATTGAAGGGCTATCCAGTCGAGCCGTACGAAGAGTCCTTCCATCTGGATACTGCAAGCTAGTCACCTTTGAGAGGTTTCTGCAACGAGCGCGCGGCACTGAATCCATTGCACAACCAGATGGAGATTCAGGTGTTGGCGCGGACGAAAGTGAATCTGAGATAGGGAATAATTCCAGGCCTCAGAAGCGAAATCTGGGGCATCCGGCGAAATTCATTCGACGCGCAGGAATACATCAAGCTAGAATCGGGCAAAATCCTAAAGCTAGCGAGAACCCATGCCTTATTTGAGAAGCACATTTTTCCTTGCCTTGATTCTTCTGCTGACGACCGGCCTGCAGGCCAAGAAATCCAGTGAATCTTCCATCACCGATCAGCTGAATAAGCTGCGATCTCTTTCGACTGCCGAACGTCCGGCAGCCACCGTCCAGCTTGCAACCGACATTCGTACGCTTCCGCCGGGACTACCCAAGCTGAAGCTGGCGGACGCGCTGTCGCATCTTGCAACCGAGGCCGATCCAAGCCAGGAAACACTGCAGGCCGTAGCCCAGACGCTGTCGCAGGCGCTGGCGGAAAGCCCGTTGCCGGAGAAAAAAGATCAGCCGCCCATGCCGTATATGGATCTAGCGAGATATGTGCGATATGCGAACGTCACTACAGACATGAATGATCTGCGACTGACACAGGCCGAGAAGATTCTTGCAGACAATGATGCCGACATTGCGAAGGCAGACTTTACGCTGAAGGACCTGCACGGCAAGAAGGTCACGCTGTCGCAGCTTCGAGGCAAAATCGTTTTGGTGAATTTCTGGGCGACGTGGTGCCCGCCGTGCCGGGTCGAAATGCCCATATTGGACGCAATCTATACACACTTTCAGTCGCAGGGTCTGGTCGTGCTTTCTATTACCTCTGAAGATATGTTCAAGGTTGGGTCGTTTCTTGGACCGACTCACTATCATCCACCGATCCTGATTGATGACGGCGGCAAGGTCTTCAAACAGTTCCACATCATGGGCATCCCGAGGAGCTTTGTCTTCGACCGCGATGGAAAACTGGTCGCCCAGTCGATCGATCAGTGCTCGTTGAATCAGTTTCTGGCGATGCTGTCGAAAGCAGGGCTTCAGCCTCAAAATTGATGCAGGCGTAGGTTGATTTGCCTGTGATTCTGGTGGGAACAGAGGATACATCAGGGCTTGCGGGTGAGGACGACGCGGGGGATACTTTGCAGGTCGGGGATGAATTCGATGGCGTCCCACGCTTGATCTTGCAGCAGAGCGCGGATGGCATCACGCTGGCCGTGGCCGATTTCCATGATGAGCCAGCCGCCGGAGACAAGCTGCGGGTAGGCCATAGGAATGAGGCGCTGGTAGAACTCCAAGCCGGTGGGACCGGCGAAGAGGGCCTGCGCCGGTTCATAGTCGCGAACCTCGACAGGCAGCGTGGGACGCTCCGACTCCGCGATATAAGGCGGGTTCGAAACGATAGCATCGAAGGTTTCGCCTGCGACGCGGGTGAGCAAATCGGATTCGACAAAACGAATGCGTTCGGCGACGCCGTTGTGGTGCGCATTCTGCGCGGCGACCACTAAAGCTGCCGGGCTGATATCGAGGGCAACGATTTCGGCACGCGGGAGCGCGTGTGCGAGAGCAACGGCGATGATGCCTGAACCTGTGCCAACATCAGCAATGCGCGGTGCGGGATGGTGTTGAAGGTGCGCGATGGCGGCCTCGACAAGATGCTCGGTTTCGGGACGGGGAATCAGAACATCAGGCGTGACACGAAATGGGAGACCGAAGAATTCCTGCTCCCCAGTGAGGTATTGCATGGGTGCGCCATGCAGACGCTGCTGGATGAGCGCGTTGAATGCTTCCGTCTGCTGGGTGGTGAGCGGTCGCTCGCGATAGGCGTAGATTTCCGCGTGCGGGATGCCGAGGACATGACGGAGCAGCAGGGTTGCGTCGGCGCGGCTGTTGCGGATGGGCGCATCGGATTCGTCGAGAAGCTCCGCGCCCCAGGCGATGGCGTTGCCAACGGTCATCGACTCCGCGAACATGCCTCTCATACGGCGGCCGCGTCGCTCTTGAGCCGCTCCGCCTGATCATGGGAGATGAGGGCGTCGACAATGGGCTGCAGTTTGCCTTCCATGACTTCAGCGAGTTGATGGATGGTGAGACCGATGCGATGGTCGGTGAGGCGGTTCTGCGGGAAGTTGTAGGTGCGAATTTTTTCGCTGCGATCACCGCTGCCGACCATCTGCTTGCGTTCCTTGGCAAGAGCCTGCTGCTGCTTGTCCATTTCCACTTCATACAAGCGGGCGCGCAGAACGCGCATTCCTTTTTCGCGGTTCTTGATTTGCGACTTTTCATCCTGACAACTGACAACCGTGCCGGTGGGCAGATGGGTGATGCGCACCGCGGAATACGTGGTGTTGACGGACTGACCTCCAGGGCCGGAGGAGCAGAAGGTGTCGATGCGCAAGTCCTTGGCTTCGATTTTGACATCGACATCCTCAGCCTCTGGCAGGACGGCCACGGTGACGGCAGAGGTGTGGACGCGGCCCTGGGTTTCCGTCTGCGGAACGCGCTGCACGCGATGCACGCCGCCTTCATATTTCATCTGCGAGAAGACGCGGTCGCCTTCAATAATGGCGATGACTTCTTTCATGCCGCGCACGCCGGACTCCGACATGGAAAGGACTTCTACACGCCAGCGATGCAGTTCTGCGAAGCGGGTGTACATGCGGAAAAGCTCCGCCGCGAAGAGCGACGCTTCATCGCCGCCGGTGCCGGCGCGAATTTCGAGAATCACATTCTTTTCATCGTTGGGATCCTTGGGCAACAGGAGGACGCGAATTCGTTCTTCAACGGCGGGCCGTTCGGATTCCAGTTGCGCGAGTTCTTCTTCCGCCATGGCGCGCATGTCTGGATCGGGCTCGGCGGCCATGGCCTTGGCGTCGGCGATGCCCTTTTCGATGCGCTTGAGCTCGCGAATGTTTTCAACAACGGCTTGCAGATCGCGATGCTGCTTGGTGATTTTCTGATATTGCTGTTGATCGGAGACCAGAGCGGGGTCGGCCATCTGGGCAGAAAGGTCGTCGTAGCGGGCTTCGAGTTGTGTCAGACGTTCAAGCATATTTTGATTCCATGGCCGGATTTGAGTGTCGCCGAAAGCGGCCTGTTCAGCGGCAATTGGGGAACAAGTTGGGGAAGCGGGGGCGAGCTGAAAAAATCGCGAGGCGGCGGGAGCCGCTAATAGTGCGTCTCACCAGAGGTGCGGATTGCGCGCGAAGAGCTGCGCGAGGGAACATGAGTGTGTCGCATAGGATGTCTGCCTGCCTATATGGTAGCGCGTTTTGTGGCAGGGAATGCGTCGAAGAGAGGGAGCGGCAGAATGGCTGCGAATGAAACTGCGTGGCTGGAGTTTGCGATGCTGTGCGAAACGCTCGCGGGGACGCGCAGCAAATTGGCCAAGCGCGCGGCGATGGCGGAGTATCTTCGTCGGCTGGATACTGTCAGCGCGGGCCTGGCCGCGCAGTATCTGACGGGCGCGGTGTTTGCCGAAGCGGATGAGCGCAAGCTGCAGGTCGGCGGTCAAATGATTGTGCGCGCGCTGGAAACGGTGACGCGTGTTGACGGCGATCGCTTCCATGCGGTCTATCGCAAACACGGAGACCTGGGCACTGCGGCGGAAGAACTGCTGCTGACTGCCGATGTTGCGTCGAAGAATCTGAGTCTAGCGGAGATTGCGGCGCGGCTGGAATCGCTTGCAATTGTGCGGACGCAAATTGCAAAGACCAGCCAGTTGGTGGATGCGCTGCGATCGCTGTCGCCGCTGGAGGCGAAATATTTCATCAAGCTGATCTTGGGAGATATGCGTACGGGCGTGAAGCAGAGCCTGGTGGAAGAAGCGATTGCGGTGACGACGGGACAGGAATTGCCTGCAGTTCGCCATGCGGAGATGATGCTGGGGAACCTGGCGAGCGTGGTGGAGCTGGCGCGGCGGAATGCATTGCAAACGGCTCGCTTTCAGATGTTTCATTCGCTGGGGTTCATGCTGGCAACTCCAGCGGCGAACGCGAAGGAAGCATACGCGCGGTTCGCTGCAGGCGCGACTGAAGAGGCGGAAGAGATTTCGAGCGCCGCTGTGGGATCCCTCGGCGAAGACGACGAGTCAGCACGGATTGAGTCGCAGGGCCAGATCGAACCAAATGGAGAGCTAAAAACTTCCGCTCAAATCGAAGACAAGTACGACGGGATGCGAGCGCAGGTGCATTGTGGTGATCAGCAACAGCCGGGGCGGATGCGAATTTTCTCGCGCACCCGAGAAGATGTGACGGCCAGCTTTCCGGAACTGGCAGAATGGTTTTCTGCAGTGAAGACACCAGCGATTCTAGACGGAGAAATTCTAGCGTGGGATTTTGATGCCGATCGTGCACTCCCGTTTACCGCACTGCAGCCACGATTGAGCCGCAAACGCGTGACACCTGCGATGCGCGCCGAAGCACCGGTGGTGTACATGGCGTTCGATTTGCTGTTGGAGGGTGACGAGCTGCTGTTGGATGCATCGCTGCGTCTGCGCAGAGCTCGGCTGGAGGAGTGGTCGAAGTCTGCTTTACGCTCTGTGGATGCGGAAACCGTGCGAGCGATGCATGCTTCGCCACAGGCATCCCTATTTGGAACTGAAACAGTTACAGATGCGGCCAGGAGCGTGGCAAGACTGAAGGTGGCGCCCGTCACTTACGCGATTTCTCCGCAACAGATTGATGAAGCTTTTACTGCGGCGCAGACGCGAGGCAATGAAGGGCTGATGTTGAAGTCGCTCGAGTCGACGTATCAACCGGGAAGGCGCGGGTCGGCATGGATCAAACTGAAGCGGGAGCTGGCGACGCTGGATGTTGTGGTGACGGCTGTGGAATACGGCCACGGCAGGCGAGCAGCCGTGTTGAGCGACTACACATTTGCGGTGCGAGACGGTTCGCAGTTGCGCAACGTGGGCAAAGCGTACAGCGGCCTGACCGATGAAGAGATTCTTACCATGACGCAGTGGTTTCTGGATCACACGATTGAAACGAACCGCAGCCAGTTGATCGTCGAACCAAAGATTGTTCTGGAAGTTGCGTTTAACAACGTGATGCAGTCGGAGCGCCATGACAGCGGCTACTCGCTGCGGTTTCCTCGGATCTTGCGGCTGCGTCCGGACAAGCCAGTAGAGGAAATCGACACGCTGGAACGAGTCGCGGAGATTTTTCATTCGCAAACATGGGGATGAAGGGTCGAGCTAGAGCGGCACCGCTCTAGCTACAATAAATTCATGATCAGCGGTCGCCTGCTTGGGTTGGTGTTGACGCTACTAGTGCTATGGTTCTCATTGTTGTGCGCTGCATTATGGAGACTATCGAGGGTCTCACTCCGAGATCGTACGACGAGGTTTTATATAACGGTCGCGGGGCTTATCTGCTCAACGATTGCGGTCGGCGCGCTACTAGCCATCCATCTTTCATGGATTTCGGTTGATGTATCGCAGTATCTAGGTGCTGGCGGCATCAAAGTCCTCGCGATGTTGTTATTCTGGCCAGCGTTGGCGGGCCTCGTACTTAGTATTGTGGGATCAGGACGAATACGATTCGTCGGAATCGGTACATCTCTTGCAGCCGGGCTTTGGTGGAGCGCACTGGCGATTGCTGCCGCGATTTCAATGGGATCGGTGATCGCCCGCCATCCTGTTAGGTTCCTTATTCCCAAAGGCTACGTCGGCTGGATAACAATCCAATACGGTGAAAATGCTCCGCCACTGGAAATGTTGCATGGCGAGTATATCTGTCGAGTACCCATCAGCGGCAGTCTTGCTACATCTTCCCTGCTCGAAGACGGCTGGGCGAAAGACGAATATTTCTACTATTCCGAGAATGGTCGGCTTGAGGCTTTGTCGGAGACGGGGCGGGGAGGGGGAGGAATGATTTGGGCTGGTAGGACCCAAATCGAATCAACGCCGGGCAGGTCCAAACGATTATCAGAGAGATTCTATGTCGGTAGAGAAGATCAGTATCGAGGTGGTATAGGCAGCCGATGACAACTATTGTGAAACTCAATTTCATTAACCGCGTCCTGATGTGTCCCGACGTTTAGGATGGCGGCTTTTTGTACTGGAATCTAGTGGGAGTGGGAATGGGTGTGGGCGGCGAGGAGCGATTCGTCTGTGGGCAGACAGCCGTCTTCGACGGCGCAGCCGGCATCGTCGCGCATCTCGAATTGGATGGTGGTGTGATGGATCTTGAAATGCTCGCGTAGCTCGCGATTGATGTCGGCGAGAATGCGGCGGCTCTCCGAAGGCGGAATATCGAGAATCGTTACGTGGCAGGCAAGGGCGTTCAGGTGGGAGCCAAGGCTCCAAACATGCAGATCGTGCACGCCACAAACGCCGGGAACAATCTGCATGGCGCTGCGGATATCGGTGAGGGTAAGATTCTCCGGCGTGCCTTCGAGCAGGATGTTGAGCGTTTCGCGCATGATGGAAAGCGAAGACCAGAAAATGAGCGCGGCGATGACGAGAGACAACGCCGGATCGACCCACTGGACGCCGGTAAGAGCGATGACAAGGCCGCCGACGATGACGGCGGCGGTCGAAAGGGTATCGCCGAGCATGTGGATGAAGGCGCCACGAATGTTGACATCGTTGCTGACGCGGGAGAGCATCCAGGCCAAAACGCCGTTCATGACGACGCCGACGGCGGCGGTTGCCATCATCAGGCGCGGTTCGACAACTTGCGGATGGAGCAGGCGTCCGACGGCTTCGACTGCCAGCCAAACGGCGATGCCAATAAGCGCGATGCCATTGACGAAAGCGGCAAGAACGCCAGCCCGGCGATAGCCGAAGGTTTTTTTGTCGGTGGCCGGACGTGCATGAAAATAAACGGCGACAAAGGAAAGCAGAAGAGCGAGAAAGTCGGATGTATTGTGGCCGGCCTCGGAGATCAGCGCGAGGCTATGGGCGCGAAATCCGACGAACAGCGTGAGCAAAATATAGGCGAAGGTGAGCCCCAGCGAGATGCGCAGGATACGCTTGGTCCGGTCGTCCGCTGGCGCATGCACGTGCATAGATTCATTTTACCGCTGGAGGTGCTGGAGCAAGGGCACTGGCGGATTCCGGCCCATCGACAAGCGGGCGATTGGAATGTTGCAGGCCGCTCCAGGCTTCGGCAACGATGATGCTGTTGGCGGGATTTTTTGGATCGTAGCGCACGGAGGCAGGCCGCCCCAGGCAGGTAGAGTCGACCAGTGCAGTGCCCTTGAGGAATGTGACGTCCTGGGCACACTCATAACTGACCCCGGCGATGTAGTAGCGATAGTGCAGCGTACCCAGGTGGGTGGAGTTGGGTTGCTCCGACCAGTCGAGAACAGAGCCGTCGATGATGCGGCCGTGGAGCACCAGATGCTCGCGGCGCTCGCGCTCCTTTTCCTCCGCGGACTTGCGATGAGTAAGGACCCACCAGAGAACAACGCCGCCCACGGCAGCGACGGAGGCTGCAGTCGTGGCCAGGACAGGAACGTGGTGCGTCATCCAAGGTTGCATACGATGCTCGTCGAAGGTATTTGTACTGGTGCGAGCTACTTTCGAGGATAGTCGAAGTGCATGGTCCGCGGGTAGAGCTTCGAGGGAAAGATGAAAACAATTGCCTTATAATCGTAGTTGACGATGTTCGATTCTTATTTGCACCCGGACGTGCGCCCTGACGCAACCGGTTCTTCCGTCTCCCGCCGCAGAAGTGCTTCCAGCCAGCGACCTGGACCTGAACGAACAAGAATTCGTTCGACGACCGTATTGTGCGTTCGCCGGAACGATCGCGTGGTGATGGCCGCGGACGGCCAAGTAACGCTGGGCGAGAGTGTCATTAAACATACGGCGCGAAAGATTCGCCGCTTATACCAGGAAAAAGTGCTGGCCGGGTTTGCCGGATCGACAGCCGATGCCTTTTCGTTATTCAGCCGGTTTGAGGCCAAGCTGGAGCAGTATGCGGGCAATCTGGGCCGATCCGCGGTGGAACTGGCGAAGGATTGGCGCACGGACAAGATGCTGCGCAATCTGGAAGCCCTGCTGGTAGTTGCGGACCTGCATCAGACATATTTGATCAGCGGCGCGGGCGACGTGATTGAGCCGGATGAAGGCATTACAGCAATCGGCAGCGGCGGATCCTATGCGCTGGCGGCGGCGCGCGCGTTGATACAGAACACCGACCTTTCGGCACGCGAGATTGCGGAGAAATCTTTGCGCATCGCGGGCCAGATCTGCATCTACACCAACGACCAAATCACCATCGAAGAACTGTAGGCTGTGCTGGACCGCGGCCGCGAGGCAGCGGCCGGGACAGAGGAGTGGAAATGGCCATTTATCTCCCTGGAGTGGAAGAAGACCAGGCGCTGTCGCTGGATGAAATGACGCCGCGGGAAATTGTGGCGGAGCTGGACAAGTATGTTGTGGGCCAGCATGCCGCCAAGCGGGCGGTGGCCATTGCCTTGCGCAATCGGATGCGCCGCCAGAAGCTGGGCCCGGAGCTGGCGGACGACATCATGCCGAAAAACATCATCATGATTGGGCCTACGGGCGTAGGCAAAACAGAGATTGCGCGGCGGCTGGCAAAGCTGACCAACTCCCCATTTTTGAAGGTGGAAGCGTCGAAGTTTACCGAAGTGGGCTACGTTGGGCGCGATGTGGAATCGATGATTCGCGACCTGGTTGAGATCGCAATCGACATGCTGCGCGAAGAGAAGCTGGAAGAAGTAGAAGACAAAGCAGAACTGAATGCGGAGGAGCGGCTGCTGGATTTGCTACTGCCGCCAGCGGCGGTACCGATGCCAACGCCGTCCTCCATGCCCACCCCGACGCCTATCTCCGGTGTGGAAGATATGAACGATAACACCATCGCCTTCCCTGGCCCGGTGCAGACTCCTCCCAGCGATTCGCACCAGCGCACGCGAGAAAAGCTGCGAGTGCAGTTTCGCGAAGGCAAGCTGGATGAGCGCATGGTCGAGATTGACGTGCGCGAACGCAATACGCCGTCGCTGGAAATCATCTCCAACCAGGGCATGGAGGAGATGGACATTAACCTGAAGGACATTTTGCCGAACCTGTTTGGGCAGCGCACCAAGAAGCGCAAGATGAAGGTAGGCGAGGCCTTCGAATACCTGGTGCAGGAAGAAGAGCAGCGGCTGATCGATATGGACCAGGTGACGCGGATCGCGGTCGAGCGCGTGGAAAATTCCGGCATTATTTTTCTGGATGAGATCGACAAGATTGCCGGGCGCGAAGGCGGACATGGCCCGGATGTTTCACGCGAAGGCGTGCAGCGCGACATTCTTCCCATTGTGGAAGGCACGACAGTGAATACGCGCTATGGCATGGTGAGCACCGACCATATTCTGTTCATCGCCGCTGGAGCGTTTCATGTGTCGAAGCCAAGCGATTTGATTCCGGAGCTGCAGGGACGTTTTCCCATCCGCGTGGAGCTGCAATCGCTGACGGTGGAGGACTTTATCAAAATTCTTACCGAGCCAAAGTCTTCGCTGGTGAAGCAGTCGACGGCGCTGCTGGAGACGGAAGGATTGAAGCTGGAATTTTCGCCGGAGTCGCTGGCTGAAATTGCGAACTTTGCGTTTCGGGTGAATGAGTCGACGGAAAACATTGGCGCGCGCCGCCTGCACACCATCATGGAGCGGGTGCTGGATGAGATCAGCTTCGATGCGCCGGATCTTGCCCGGCAGAATCGCGCAGTCGCGGAAGGCAAAGCCGAAACAGCTGCTCAGGATGCGGCCCATGAGGGTTCTCCTGTGACGCTAGCCGCAAGCGCGGAGCGGACCCGCGACTATAAACCTTCTCCTACGATTCCGCTGGTGGAACGTGAAGGAGCGAATGGCACGGAGAAGGTGATTGCCATCGACGCCGCCTACGTGCAGCACATGGTCGCTTCAATTGTGAAGGACCAGGATTTGTCGCGCTACATCCTGTAGTGCGCTGATCGTGCACGTGGTGGTGAAGGTCCGCGTCAATCGGTGCTAGAAATGGCGGAACAGGAATCCATTGAGGCCGTGCCCGGGCTTCGATCCCCAGGTCTGATAGAGGCCGAGATAGGCGTAGTTCTCCGTTTGCCCGGCCACCGAATGCCCATAGCAAAATAGAATTTGCAGGCCCGGATTCTTGATGTAATAAAAGCCGCCCAGGTCGACCATGGTGGCGGATTGCGTCTGCGGAGTCGCGAGACCTTCCCTGGCGTGGGAGAAGATTTCACCGCCCAGGGTCAGCCGCTTGCCGATGTCCCGTTGCAGCAGCCAACCTCCATAGGGAAAGTTCTTGTATTGGGTCTGATGGACGATCTGGTATCCCGCGCCGCCGTAGCTGGTCCAATGTCCCCAGCTTTTTTGCACCCATATGGGCAGCTTGTACCAGACGCGTCCGACCCCGAGGCCTTGGGAATAGCTGCCGGTGGGAAGTTCCAGCATGGTGAAGGAGCCGACTTCAGGCCGGTATTTGGTTTCTTTGATGAAGCGTATCTTCGCGCCAAGTTCCATGTCGGTGAGACCGTAGGCGCTGGGGCCAACTCCCGCGGGAAAATATACGGGATTATTGGAGGGACGAGCGGCTCCCCACGGCAAAATGACATGGAGTTGAACGTTGGGAACGACGCCCCAGTTGAATTCAAACGCCGGCCCTGTGGGGTCGGTTTCGACCGGCGTGCTGGACACCGTGCCAAATTGATAGAACTCGTAGTGGCGGAAGTCTACTGGCTCCGGATCGTCGGTTTGAAAGGGCGGGCCTGCCCACAGGTTGGCGGTTGCAAGCAGGAACAGTAGTAGAAAAATCCATTGAGCGTGGATGTGAGGAAACTTCATGGAAGGATTCCAATGATCTCCTCAGCAACCAAACCATCGTGCGCCAGGAGCATTCCCTTACATTAGCAATTTCGGCGGCGGAGTTGGATTACAGTGCGGCAGCAGGCGGCGGCGATCCAGTTCTTTCCGCACCTGCGTCAGCCCGTCGGCGCAGGCATCGAAGGCGTCGGCCAGGCGCGCGAACAGCGGAGCTTCCTGTTCAAACTCAAACACGTTGAATTGCGAGACGATGTAGTAACTTTCTTTGCCAGCGCGTTTCAGCGCCTGCAGACTTTCCTGCTGGTTGCGGCGCAGCCATTGGGCTGACTCGGGAAACATACCGGCAAAGAAGAGGCTGAAGTCGCCGATGTGCTTGCGGACCTCGCGCTCTCGCGGAAAAGAATACGCCTCGCCATAGACCGGATCGGAGGCGACGAGCATGTCGCTGACTTCACGCAAGGGGCGGCCACGGCGGTCGCGGATGCGATAGAGCTGCTCGGTTTCGGCAAAGTCGGTGAGGATGCCGGCGACGTAGCTGGCGATTTCGGCATCGTTCAGTTCGGAAGTCTGGCTGTAGCAGCCGTACACGATTTCCTCAAACAATTTCCGCAGCGGATTTTCCGCTGGGACCGCATTCGTAGACATGGCGTGCTCCTATCCATCAGGTTCAGACGTAGCCGTTCAAGTCGTTGGACTTCGTGTTGTGGCGCGCCGGGCGTGCAGTGGCGCGAAAATGATCCTTTCCGATGTGGGTGCCCAGCAAGTTAGTGGATACTGTACAAATCTTCACGAAAAATTCAAAGAAAAATCGGCGGTGGGGGTTGAATTGGTTAGCAGTCGCACTGGAAGAGTGCGATGGGTGCTCGCCGGAACGAGGAACTGGAAAGGAAAAGCCGAGCCCAGCGAGCGGCGAACCGCTCCGAAGGATTCGGCTTTCATTTCGACGACGATTGGTATGGGTTGCTTTTAGTGTGCGGCACCGACGGTTTGCTGAGAGCTGGCGCCGAGTTCAGCGAGACGCTTGGACAATAACTTTTCCAGGTTTTCCAGCGCGGCTGTGAAACCTTCGATGCCTTCCTTCAACTTGTCGTGCGCCATGCGGTTCTCCGCATGCATCTTGTCAAAGGTCTGCTTATCGATGGTCAGCTTTTCAATCTGCATGTTTATTGCTTTTGCGGGATCCAATTTGCGAGGAAGATCTTCGAATTTCTGGTCGAGTTCTTCGAGCAGCTTGGGTGCAATAGTCAGCAGATCGCATCCGGCCAGTTCCTGAATCTCGCCAAGGTTGCGGAAGCTGGCACCCATGACGACGGTCTTGTAACCAAATTTTTTGAAGTAGTTGTAAATAGTGGTGACGGATTGCACGCCGGGATCGTCCGCGCCTTGATAATCCTTGCCGGTATCTTTTTTGTACCAGTCGAGAATGCGGCCGACAAAAGGCGAGATGAGCGTCGCGCGCGCTTCAGCGGAGGCAATGGCCTGATGCATGCCAAACAGCAAGGTCATATTGCAGTGGATACCTTCTTTTTCGAGGATCTCCGCCGCGCGGATGCCTTCCCAAGTGGAGGCCAGCTTGATGAGCACGCGTTCGCGGGACACGCCGCCCGCTTCATACTGCTGAATAATCTCGCGCGCCTGCGCGATTGAACCCTCCGTGTCATAGGACAACCGAGCATCCACTTCGGTCGAGACGCGACCGGGAATGACTTTCAAAATGCGCTTGCCAAATTCCACGGCGAGGCCTTTGAAGGCCAGATTCGCCACGTCTTTATCTTTGGCTGCGCTGCCGAGCTTCTTCTTCGCCGCCAGCAGCACCTGATCCATGATCGGCTGATATTGGGGCATTTGCACGGCGGCAGTAATCAGCGAAGGATTCGTGGTGGAATCCTGCGGCTTGACCTTTTCGATCTCTTCAATCTCGCCGGAATCCGAGACAATCACCGTCATTGCGCGAAGTTGTTCAAGCTGGGACTTTGACATTGTTTCCTCCTGGCTGCGGCTTTCCGTGCTGTGGGGAGACTTGCGTACGGATCGTCCTAGTGTATTCGATGCGGCGAATCGCGGGCGGAATCGTGTTCCTGGGCGATTCAAGGAAAATTTATCGAGAACGGTCGAATAGCTGCGACACCGTTCCCTCTGACCCCAGTGTAGACCGTCCCTCTAGTTGGAGGTGGAGGCGTTGAAATGGTCGGCCAGCACTTTCAGGATGGCCTGTGGCTCGTGGCTGGGAATAACGTAGTCCACGCCAGCTAGAGCGAGGCTGCCAACCGGCGATAGCGCGATGATGGGAACATTGGGCCGAATCTCGCGAATTTTCTGCACTACGGTTTCAAACGACAAATCGGACACATCGACATGCACCACGACAGCGTCGACGCTGGGAAACCGCTGAAAGAGCTGGACGCCGGATGCGCCGCTATAGGCGGTTAGGACGTTGTGCTTGGAAGTCTCGAGGACCAGCTTTCTCGCTGAAAGTCCTTCGGGCTGTTCAATTTCAATCATCAATACGATTACGCGCATTTGAATTCCTTTACTTTGCGTGGATAAGTGGGGCAGCCCAATAGACTCAGATGCCGGTGACAGTGCAAGTGGTATCGCTGACCGTGGAAGAGAAGCTGGTTGCACTCAGTCGTTTTCCGCAAGGACAGGATTCCGCAGGACTCCGAGACCGTCGATTTCGATCTCGATCACATCGCCGGAGTTGATGGGGCCAACGCCGGCGGGCGTGCCAGTGGGAATGAGATCGCCTGGATTCAATGTCATGGCTGCGGAAATATGGCGTAAGAGTGTCGCGATGTTGAAGATCAAATCTTTGGTGGTTCCGCGCTGCTTGACGACGCCGTTCAGCCGCGTGGTGACATTGACGCCGCCATTTGGATCGATGGCATCGGAAACAATGGGACCGACGGGACAGAAGGTATCAAAGCCTTTGGCGCGGGACCATTGTCCGTCAGATTTTTGCAGATCGCGGGCGGTAACGTCGTTGACGATGACATAGCCGCGGATGTAGGAGCGAACATCCTCATCGGAGTGCAGCTTGTGGCAGGTGCGGCCGATGACGATGCCCAGTTCCCCTTCATAGTCGACACGCTGGGAAATGGCAGGAAGGCGAATCGTGCCGCCAGGCGGCAACAGGGACGATGGCGGTTTGAGAAACAGCAGTGGCTCTTTGGGGACTTCATTACCTAGCTCGGCGGCGTGATCGCGGTAGTTGCGGCCAATGCAGACAATCTTCGACGGTATGACGGGCACGAGCAGGGTGAGAGCGGATAAGGGTTGCGCGGGGAAGGTTTGCAGGATGCGGGAAACGCTGTGATCTTCCGAGGGCGGCTCGATGACGTGTTCCATCCACCATTCATTCTGGCGCTGGCCGACTTCGCCATATTGAGGACCGTGTTCGGTCTGAAAGCGGCAATACTGCACACTGCATCTCCTTGTTCGCTGGGCTGGGCGGCTAGGACGTGGGAATCGTGGCTGAAATTTCCGCAGATCGAGGGCTTTCATTGCCAGACGCATCGACGGCTGTGACTGCGTAGCTATAGACGTGGCCGGGCTGCACATGCAGGTCGCGGAAGGCTGGGGCAACGATGATTTCGGCCTCCGGGCCGGATCCTGTTTGCGGAGCAAATTGCTGCATGGTTTCCTGCTGGGTAACGTCGCGGCGGTAGACGCGGTATTGCGCCAGGTCGGGTTCCGTATTGGCGGACCAGGAGAGATCGACTTCAGGCTGGCCGTTGTTCATTGCCGCCGAGACCGGGACAGCGACCAGAGCAGCGGGCGCGGCAGGCGGAAATGTATCGAGCGTCGTCACCTGGACGGATGCGCTGGGAGAGCCGGCAAGCAGGAGCGTTTGTTTGTCGACCTGCTGCTGAATAATGCGGCTGGCGGTATAGCTGTATTGGCGGCCAAAGAGGGCAGTGCCGTCGAGAGCGATTCCCGGATCGATAGACGCTGTATGTTGGGCATCTGCGGCGACAAGGCTGACCCGCAGTTTTTGCTGTGTCGGCTCGGTGGAGCGCGGAAGAGGATTAAAATTTTGCGTTTTCGCAAGCTTAGTGGCAGCTGGCGACGCGACCAGCGTGCGGTCGATCTGAATGCTGGTTCCTGGAGGAAGGTTTTGGACTGGTTGCCAGCGGAGAACGACGCCGCGTTCGACGACTTGCGCGGAGAGATTCCGCACCTCTGGCGGGGCTTCCCCGGCGAGCACGGTGGCGACGTTTGATGGACCTGCGGTTCTGCCGTGTTTGTTGATGCCAAAGATGCGATACGTAATGGCGCGCAGCGGACCCGCTGTCAGCGCCGGTGGCAGCACGTCCGTATACTGAGCCGGTTTGTCTGGCACGGCGGAAATGGTCGCAATGGTGTCGCAGGCTGACGTTTCCTGTGGCTGACGGCAGATGCGCATCTGGACCAATCCCTGCAGCCTGAGGTGGTCGGTATTTTCTTTGGGCGTGTTCCATTCCAGTTGGACCTGGTTGCCGGTGCGGCTCGCGGTGAGGTCTGCGATAAGTTTGGGCAACTGGAGCGATGGCGGCTGCGGGGCGGCTTCCATGCCGCAACCAACGAGCAAAACCGGCAGCAAAAATGAGAATGCAATGACCAGGGATGCGACGGCCACGCGGACAAGAGGCGGCAGCTTACAAACCATTGGGTGCAGGGCGCGGAACGGATTGCTGCGCGGCAGGATTGGAGTCTCTCCGGGACAAAGAAAAACGCTTGCGATTTTCAGCGTAGCAGAGTTGGCGAACAGCCATGCGGGACACCGCTCAGGCGGGCAGGATTTGCTGAAAAGCGTCCTGCAGGGTTGGGAGCTGGAAGACAAAACCCGCCTGCAGCAACTTGGCCGGAATAGCACGGTTGCTGGACAACAACGCGTCATTCGCCATTTCTCCGAAAGCGATTCGCAGAGCAAATGCCGGTGCGGGCAGGATGGCCAGGCGGTGCAGATGGTGCGCCAGGGCCACGGTGAATTCGGCATTGGTGACGGGATTGGCGACGACATTGACTGCGCCCCGAATCTGATGCTGGTTCATGCAGAACTCGACGATTTCAACAAGAGTCGGAAGCGCAATCCAACTCATCCACTGGCGACCGCTGCCCAGATTGCCACCCAATCCCAGGCGAAACAGGGGAAGCATTTTTGTCAGCGCTCCCCCCTCGCGGGCAAGTATCACGCCAAAACGGAGGTGAACAACGCGGATTCCAAGATCGCTGGCCGCATCGGCTGCCGCTTCCCACTCGCGGCAGACGTGGGGGAGGAATCCATCGCCAGCAACAGAATCTTCGGTGAGGATTTCTTCGCCGCGATCACCATAGAAGCCGACGGCGGAGGCACAGAGCAATACCTCTGGGCGATGGTCCAAATACGATAACAACTCGACCAGAGATTGGGTGGTACGTACGCGGCTTTGACGGATTTGCTGCTTCTTGGCGGCTGTCCATCGGCCAGTGGTCAAATTGTCGCCGGACAGATGGATCGCGGCGCGAATGCCGCTCAATCGCCGCATGTTTTCACGAAATTGAAAATGGTAGGGGTCCCATAAATATGCGGAGCTTCCAAGTTGCGCAGTCTGCCGAGTGAGGATTGCGCAGGAAACTGTGTTGGCAACGAAATGGTTGTGCAACGCGTGACCCACAAGACCGGATGCGCCGGAAATAAGAACCTGAGGAAAGATTTCCATTATTCACCGGGGGAGCATTGCAGTTAAACCGATGCACCGTTTGATGCGGAAACGTCCTGGACCGAGCAAATCTGGTTGTATGACTGAACGAATACCTCTCCACACATAATTCCATTAGATAAACATATATTTTGATCCTGCAATATAAAGATCGTCGAAATATAGTTCGGCATCTAAAAAAGGCATGGAAGTGCCTGAGATGGAAAAGCCGCCCTCCCCCACGAATCCCGCGCAACGGATCGATCCAGAAACCGCCGAATCCTTTATTGGGGAAAAGAAAATCGGTGAACGGATCAAGCGGCTTCGCCTGAAGAAATCCATGGGCCTGGTCGAATTGGGGAAGCATACCGGGCTTTCCGCCAGTTTTTTGTCGCAACTGGAGACGGGCCGGGTAGTGCCAACACTGCGGAACCTGGCGCGGATTGCGATGGTGTTCAGCAAGGACCTCTCGTATTTTTTCGATCCGGAGCCGCGTACGCTGTTTCGCGTGCATCGGCAATCCGAGCGGGTGCGATTGCCGCAGAGCGGCGTCAACGATCCGACATATTTTTTTGAAAGCCTGGGATACCTGGTGCCGGATCGCACGCTGGATCCCTACCTGGCCGAATTTATTCCGTTGAAGAAAGCTGCCGAGGTGCGCTCGCATGTCCATCCTGGCTTCGAGTTTCTTTATGTGCTGACCGGAGAAATGGACATACGGCATGGATCGCAAAACTATATTTTGTCGCCTGGCGACTCCGTGTATTTCGACGCGAGTACGCCGCATAGTTATCATTGCGCCGGCACGACAGTATCGCGAGTCATCATTGTGACGCAGCACCAGGCGGTGATGGCGCAGCCATCGATGAATCTGCGGCCACTTGGATCGTCGGTAACGGGCGCGTACCGGAGCGGCGCCGCAGCCCCGCAAGAACAACACGATCCTGCGAAACGGATGCCCGCGAATGGGCGGCGCACGTTGATCGCGCGGGAGAAGCCTTTGCAGAATGCCGAGATGGAAACACCGATCTGATCGGAGCGGCGATTCGGTGGTGGAAGACTCTAGCCCAGGAACATGGCATCGACATCTTGCCAGCTGTCGACGCGACGATAGCCGGATGTGTGGATGTTGTGGGGCGCGGTGAAGAGGATTCCTTCTCCCTGGAATGAAGCCAGGTTGCGCGGCATATCGTCAATCAGGAAATCCGCATGCAGAATGCTTTTATCTCCACAGAAGACGAAGTTTTGCGGAGAGAGAAAATCGTAGTGGCGCCGCAGCCAGCGATATTTTGAATCGAAGGAACTTGGAAACGCCATCGCCGCAGTGGCGATGAAGATCTCATAGCGGCGACTCATCCGCAACAGCACCTCCTGGCTACCCGCGATGACGGGGATGTCTTCAAAAAAACCATCGCTGAGTAGATAGGAGTCGATGAGTTCCTGCCCTTCGGGTGGAAGCACCTGCCAAAGCCATTTGCCCTGAATGTCCTGCTTGGTGAGCAAGGTATTTTGTTCGCGACTGTAGCGGGCCAGCAATTCGCCCAGCGTATCCGCCATCACCTCATCCATATCCACGGCAATTCGCTGCATATGGATCGGGCGCTAATCCTCTCGTGTAGGGCGGTCGGAGCCGGTGGGCTTGGAGTGTGCCGTATCCTGGGCCAGACTCGACGGTTTTTTCGGAGCAGAAGGAAGATGGATGGCATCGGTCAGGTCGACGGCGGGATTGAAGTAGAGAAAACGTCCGCAGGATTCGCAGAAATGCAAGGCACCCTGGCGAATCTCATTCCATCGCTGCGGCCGGACCATCATCTGACAGGCGGAACAGCGCTGCTGTTCCACGGTGGCAACGGCCATCTTACGGGCGATGGAAATGCGATCGTACTCCGACAGCAATTGCGGGTCCACCGACTGGCGCACGGCATCGCGTTCACGATGGAGTTCCGCCAACGTCGCCTTGTCACGGGTGCGGCCGAGTTGCGACGCGGCCTTTTCATTCTCCAACGCCTGCAACTGGTTGGCGCGGGTCTCGTGCAACAGCCGCTGCTTGACTTCAAGAGCTTCCGTTTCCATGAGGCTCGAGAATTCCAGCTCGTCAATGCGATCGATTTCATGTTTGCAAAATTTGAGCTGATGCTCCAGAGCTTTTACCTGGCCGTCACTCTTGGCATCGTCCAACTGGACGCGATAGCGGGCGCTTTTCTGGCGCCAATCTTCAGCGTCGGACTCCAACCGGCGACGCAAGGACGATTCATCGGCAAGGGCGTTGGCGTTCTGTTCCAGCAGACGCCCGGTGTCATAGAGCGCAGCCTCGCGCACCTCAACGCGCCCGGTGTACTGGGCAATCTGGATGCTTAACGTGTGGGCTTGCTGTTCGAGTTCCTGGAGATGAACGAGTTTTTCCAGCTCAGCTTGCATAGAAGGGCACCAAAAACGCAGTCTAGCACGGACGCGCCGGCAAGCGCTGGATGCGCGAAATAAAGGGGCAAAAGCGCAGGCAATTCAATCGCTTCGCCGCGATTGACGGTAGGCGCGAGACAATGGCAATCGCCAACACTGCCGCGGTCGTTACAATGAATGCGGGAGTTTTCTCACCGATGCGAAGATCGCTTCTGCTGGCGGGCTTGTTTCTTGCGGCCCTGAGTTCAGTGGCACAAACAGCGCCCCAGGCGGAAGGCAAGCGGTGGGGCAAAACCTGGGTCAATGCCGATCTTTGGCGAGCCGACGGACCGACTGGCCACCCACCAGGGGAGTACTTGTGGAGTCCGGACGGCGGAAGTGTCACATATTTGTCGGGAGATTTCGAACATGGCCAGCCAGACGATGTGATTACCGTGAACGCGACCAACGGCGCGGCCTCTGTACTGGTACCGCAAACCCGGCTGGCGGCCATCTATGGCGCAAGCAACGATGAGCGTGATCGCGACCATCGCGCGCGCTATGGGGTATCGAGTTATTTGTGGTCGCCGGACAGCAAGCATCTGATCTTCGACAACACCGGCACGCTGTGGGTCTACGATTTGCGGAAGAATACGGCTGTCGAGGCAGCCAACACCGGGGCCGGCAGCGGTGACGATCCGAAATTTTCGCCGGATGGCCATTCGATTTCCTTTATTCGCGACCACAACCTGCACGTGCTGGCGCTGGAGAGCCGCCACGATGCAGCCCTGACGAACACTACCGAACCAACGCTGCTGAATGGCGAAGTGGATTGGGTGTATGAGGAAGAGCTGGATGTTCGGAGCAACTACTTCTGGTCGCCGGACTCAAAGCACATTGCATATCTGCAGATGGATGAGGCCACAGTGCCAACCTATCCCATTACAGATTGGATGCCGACACACAGCACGGTCGATCAACAGCGATATCCGCAACCGGGCGATCCGAATCCCGGAGTGCGAGTCGGCATTGTAGCGACAAATGGCGGTGATACATTGTGGCTGCATGTGCCCATCAGCCGCCACAACGACTATATTCCGCGTTTTGGCTGGCTGGATAATCACCACGTATGGATCGAGGTATTGCGCCGCGACCATAGACATTTGGAATTATTTTTCGCGGACACAGAGACGGGAGCCGTCCGCAGCGCGCTGAAGGAAACGGCCAATAAATTTTTCGATGAAGCCTATGATGTTCATTTTTTGCAGCATGGACAATTCTTATGGAGTAGCTGGCGCGACGGTCATACGCACCTCTATCTGTATCGCTACGATGCAAGCAATCCGATGGCAAGCGATGCAACGCTGGTGCGGCAACTGACGCAGGGAGATTGGGAAGTGCTGAGCGTTGCGGGCGTCGATGAAAAACAGGGGATCGTTTATTACACGTCGAACCAGACCGACGTGCGAGAAGAAATGCTGTGGCAGGTTGGTCTGGATGGCACCGGCAAGCGCCTGGTGAGCACGTTCCACGGCGTCCATCACATCACGCTTTCGCCCGATGCGACACACTATGTCGATTCGGCGTCGAGCCTGACGCAACCGCCGGTGGTAAACGTGTGCGACATGGCCGGCGCCTGCACACCATTTTGGAAATCGCATCCGCTGGATGGATACAAGATGGTCGCGCCGGTGATGTTCACGGGCAAAGCGGTCGATGGAACCACGTTGTATGGCGAGGTGCTGCTGCCGCCAGATCTGCATACCGCCGCGAGTGTGCCGCTGATTGTGAACCCTTATGGCGGTCCACATGCGCAAATCGTGCGCGATGAATTTGGCGAAGAAGGCTCGGTCGGGGAACAAGGCACGCTGTTCGACCAATTACTGGTGCAACATGGGTTTGCCGTCCTGCATGTCGACAACCGTGGCTCCGGCAACCGCGACCGGACATTTCAGGAAGCCGCTTATCGAAATTTTGGTCCGGTGCAACTGCAGGATCAGCTGACGATGCTGGACCAGGTGTTGCGGAAATATCCGCAGGTGGATGGAAAACGACTTGGATTCTGGGGCTGGAGTTGGGGCGGGACCTTCACCCTGTACGCGATGACACACTCCGACCGCTTCGCCGCTGGAGTTGCCGTTGGACCGGTCACTAACTGGTGCTTGTACGATTCCATTTACACAGAACGCTATCTGGGTCTGCCGGACGAAAACCAGCAAACGTACCAGGATGATTCCGTGATCAATAGCGCGGCGCACTTGCACGGAAATTTGCTGATCGCGCAAGGCACCGGCGACGATAATGTCCACATGCAGAATACGATCCAGATGATTCAGCAATTTGTAACAGCAGATGTTCCATATAAACTGATGCTGTATCCGGGCAAGACGCACTCGATTGCCGGTGAGGATGCGCGGACCCATTTGTTCGATGCGATTCTGCAACAGTTTGAAACGAACCTGCGGCCCTCCGCAGCCGGCAACTAGACCAGGAGCTCCCCCGATGACTCATCCAGCCGAAGGCCCGCATACTCATGATCTGGTGCGCGGACGGACCACGGTCGGCGACTTTGAAGTGACGATCTGCACCGACGGAACCTATGTACTGGACGGCGGCGCGATGTTTGGCGTAGTGCCGAAACCGCTGTGGGAGAGACGCGCTCCCGCGGACGAGCAGAATCGGATTTTATTGGGCGCGAACACGGTGATTGTGCGAACCGGCCAGCACACGGTTGCGATTGAAACCGGGCTGGGAAATAAGCTGGCTCCGAAACTGCGTGAGATTTACAAGAACAGCGAGTTGCTGCCGAAGAGCCTGGCAGCCGCGGGCGTGAGACCAGACGAGATTGATATCGTCATTAATTCGCACCTGCATTTTGATCACTGCGGATGGAACACCGTGCGCAGCGAGTCGGGGCAGATTGTGCCGATGTTTCCCAACGCGCGCTACTTTGCGCATCGTGGAGAAGTGGAGCACGGCCACCGGCAACTGGACCGCGACCGCATCAGTTACATCAGCGAAAATTATGATCCGCTGATTGCTTCGGGACAGATGACGTTGCTGGAGGGCAGCGCAGCGGGTCAAACTTTCGAGATTGTTCCGGGGATTTCGTGCGAAGTATTTCCGGGGCACACGGCGCAGTTAATGGCCGTCCACATCGATTCCGCCGGCAAACGGGCGACCTATATTTCGGACTTGATCCCAACCAGCGCGCATCTCGATAGCACCTGGGTGATGGGCTACGATTTATATCCGCTGACCTGCATTGAAGAGCGCAAGCGTTTCTATCGGAGAGCGATTCCGGAGCAATGGCTGGTGTTGTTTACCCATGATCACGATCATCCGATGGGAAAAATCCACATTAACGAAAAGGGGAAACCCACGTTGCAGGTAATTGAATGAATAAATGCAACTTATATAGTTGCATAATAATTTATAGCTTCGACAATAATGAATTGCCCACCGGTGAGCCAAGCCCGGTGCAGGCATCCCAGCCTGCAGAGGCCTTGTAGGCGCCGTTGTTGCCTTGCGTGATGTCGCGAAATGCGGCGCTGCCTAGCAAGGGATAAATCTGCGGATTGAGAAAGCCGACCGGCTTGCCCAGCTTCTGATTCAACAACGCGATGAGGCCGGCCCACAAGGGAGCAACCGCGCTGGTCCCGCCGACAACCTCCGTCTCTCCATCGACCTGAATCGAGTAGCCAGTTGCCGGCGCTGCATCTCCGGCAACGTCGGGCGTACCTCGACCGCTGCCGCCGTTGGTCGCACCAGAGACATTGGCGTTCTGCTGCCAGGTTGGCAAGGCGAACACAGCGCTGACTCCGCCGCCGGTTGCGCCGCCATTTTGCGCTTCATCGTTCCAGACCACTTCGTTTGTCAATGTCGTTCCGCTCACGGTGATCTTTGTTCCTCCGCAGGCGAGCACGTGCGGACTCGACGCGGGAAAGTCGACATGATTGCCTCCGCCGTTGACGCCATCCGTGGAACCGTTATCTCCGCAGGCAACAGTGATGGTGATACCGAGAGCCGCTGCCGATTGACATGCGTCGTCGAGCGCGGTCATCGCCTGCTGCGTCCAACTGGACTCCGGACCGCCCCAGCTGATGGAAATCACTGAAGGATGGTTGGTTGTGTCATGGACTGCCGTCGTCAGGGCATCGAGAAATCCCTGATCGGTATTGGGAGTAAAGTACACGGCGATTTTGGCGGCGGGAGCGATGCTGGCAGCCACTTCAATATCGAGCATTACCTCACTGTCTGCGCCGCTGGGATTGGTGGGCGCGTTCTTTGCTCCATCGACCGGCACGGCGACCACGGTGGGCGGAGTGATGTTCTGGTTCTGGAAATATTGCTGGATATCGGTGGTGGTGAAGCCGCCGCCCAGTTCAAGAATGCCGATGGTTTCGCCGGTACCATCCGCATCCGTGGGAAAGCTGTAGAACTGGGCGATCTGCCGAGGCAAATAACTTTGTGCGCCGACAGCTGCAGGACGCAAATCCTTCAGCTTGCGCAGATGCGATTTCGCCTGCGGGCGGGTATCGAGTCCAAGCACAGCATCGACCAGCGGAGCGCATTCCGATGGCAGAGTAATGGCTTGCTGGTGGATTCGATATCGCCGCCCATTGTGCTCGACTTGCTGCATCTGGGTTTGAAATGCCTGCTGCATCTGTTCCGCTGTGCCGGAGAGCACGAGGGTGCGGCGATCGAGACTTGACGCATTTTCATCGACGGAGAGATTATGTTGCGACGCGAAGGCGCGCAGCTGATCAAAGGCGGCCGGGTCAGCAGCGTACTTGCTGGAAAATTCTTCGCGAGAGAGATGCCGACCTTTCAGACTGGCGAGCTCGAGCGGCTGCTTGCGTTTCACGATGACAGAGACGCGAACCGGGTCGGCGGCGGGCAGCGGGCCAAGCACACGCGCGGCGGCGGGAAGTTTGCGATCTGTGAAGGGAAGCGTGACACGCGGCGAATGAGAAGATGCGGGATGCATGGGGATTGCCTCCAGTCTTGATTCTTACCTTAGAGAGATGCAGAACGAGCGGAGCGGGGTGGATGCGAGGGCGATGTGCGTCGATGATCATTTGCGCTGGAAATCTCTGGAGAGCCGCATAATCTGGCGTGCTGCAAAAGAATATTGCCAGTCAATCTAGCGAAGTGTATCGTGATGCGATATTAGTCAATCTCCAAGTTTTTGAATTGAGGCACTTTCATGAAGCAATTTTTGGCTCTTTTCTTGTGTCTGCTGGTTCCAGGTTTGGCGTTTGCCGATAGCGGTTATCACGTTACTTATGATGGCGGCTCCGTGCAGGGCGTTAAAGCAGGAAACAAAGTAAAGCTATACATCGATACGAACCAAGTTCGCATTGTCGATGGAAAAGCTGACATCGCAACCATACCAGCGTCCTCGATCACGGAGATCAGCTACGGTCAGGACGTGCATCGACGGATCGGCGCCGCCATCGGAATCGAGGGATTTTTACCTTGGGAGTGGGGGCCGATGGCCTTGACCAAGTCGAAAAAGCATTTTGTCGGTTTGACCTGGGCGACTAGCACCGAAAAGGCGGCTTTGCAATGCAGTGCGACAAGAATCGAATATCGGCGGCATCTCTGGCTGGCTTAGAGGGGAATCACAGGCAATAAAGCCGTGGATTCCGAAGCCATGACTGTCAAGAACTGAACTGCGATCGCGAATATCAGTGCGGCGATGGTGGCGGTATGACAGCGTACGCAGTTCAGATCTCCTTCTTCCCATTCTTTGCGCCAAAACACGCGAAGAACGGGCACCCAGAGTGCTGATGTGTCGTATTACAGCGGGATGTTGCCGTGTTTTTTTGTGGGATTTTTTTCGCTTTTGGTTTCGAGCATTTCCAGTGCGCGGATGAGATGCACGCGGGTTTCGCTGGGACGAATGACGGCATCGACATAGCCGCGCTCGGCGGCGAAATAGGGATTGGCGAAACGCTCGCGAAATTCTTCCACCTTTTCCTGCCGCATCTGGGCAAGAATGTTCAGCTTGTCCTGTTCTGTAAATGGGCGTCCCGACGGCCAGATTGCCTGCACCTGCTGCAGGCCCTGATCGAGTTCGCGGCGGTAGACGACGTTAACCGCGGCCTCCGCGCCCATGACGGCAATTTCCGCGGTGGGCCAAGCGAGGTTGAGGTCGGTGCGGAGATGTTTTGAGCTCATCACGCAATACGCGCCGCCGTAGGCTTTGCGCAGTATCACGGTGAGCTTGGGAACAGTGGCCTCGGCATAGGCGTAGAGCAGTTTGGCTCCATGACGGATGATGCCGCCGTTCTCCTGCCGGGTGCCGGGAAGAAAGCCGGGAACATCTACGAGAGTAAGGAGCGGAATGTTGAAGGCGTCGCAGAAGCGCACAAACCGCGCCGCTTTCACGCTGGCATTGATGTCGAGCACGCCGGCAAGAAACGACGGCTGATTGGCGACGATGCCGACAGGGCGACCATTCATCCGGGCAAAACCGACGACGATGTTGCGCGCATAGTATCGGTGAATCTCAAAAAAATAGCCGTCGTCGACGATGCGATGGATGGCGGCCTTCGCATCGTAGGGCTTGCTGGCTTCGTCGGGAATGAGCGTATCGAGTTCGGGATCGGCGCGATCGATGGGGTCTTCCGTGGGCTTGCGAGGCGGCGCTTCAAGGTTGTTGGACGGCAGAAATGTCAGCAGCTCGCGGATCATGGCCAGGCATTCCTCGTCGTCGTGCGCCAAAAGGTGGGCGACGCCGGAAATTTCATTGTGGGTGGCCGCGCCGCCGAGCTGGTCTTTGGTGACTTCTTCATGGGTCACGGTTTTGACGACATCCGGCCCGGTGATAAACATGCAGGCAGTTTTGTCGACCATCAACACGAAGTCGGTGATGGCGGGCGAATAGACGGCGCCGCCCGCGCATGGCCCCATGATGGCGGATATCTGCGGGACCACGCCGGAGGCGAGCGTGTTGCGCAGAAAAATGTCCGCATATCCGGCCAGCGAGACGACGCCTTCTTGAATGCGCGCGCCGCCGGAGTCGTTGAGACCGATAATGGGCGCGCCGACGCGCATGGCCATATCCATCAGCTTGACGATTTTGGCGGCGTTGGCTTCCGACAGCGATCCGCCGAAGACGGTGAAGTCCTGCGCAAAGACAAAGACGACCCGCCCGTGAATGCGACCGTGGCCGGTGATGAAGCCGTCGCCGGGGACCTTCTGCGTATCCATGCCGAAATTGGCACAGCGGTGGGTGACGAAGCGATCCATCTCCTCAAACGTGCCCGGATCGAGGAGAAGTTCGATGCGTTCGCGTGCCGAGAGCTTGCCTTCGCGATGCTGACGCTCGCGTCGAGCCGCGCCTCCGCCCTCTTCCGCCAAGGCATTGCGGCGTTCCAGTTCCAGGAGTTTCGCTTGAACAGTCATCACGACTGGATTATAGAGAGATCGCGGCGACGAGACATGTACAGGAGAGAAAGATGGAGGCGTACGACATGACTGGAAGAGTCGAGGAAGTGAAAGGAGTCGAGCAAAATTGCGTGCCGCGGAACGCGGTGGAATGTGCCGCTACATTACCTGACGATGAAAGAGGCAATCTTCCTTTTTGGACGGGCATAACCAACTAGCGATGGCGCACCCCAAGAGAATGGCAATGCTGACGCCAGCCATCACCAAGGGCAACGCGGGCTCGAGATTTTGCCACCATCCGCCGATAGCTGCCAAATTTGACCAGGCCATAGCGCTGCACCTCGTATCGAAGTTGATTCCTTATGTCGAGATAGATTCCATCTTACGAACTTTGGTTGACTTTGGATTGAAAAAAATGAATCCAAATTTATTTTTATGTAAATGATTGATTGGAATAGACTTCCGTCGAAACTTCTTGGGCAATTTAGCGGGCAACTCATTGTCCACAGGCAATTTGGCGGAACGGAGAGGAGACAAACGACGTAGACCCATAGCATCTATTCGCAACAGCAGAAGGGAAAGTATTGCCATGCATACCAAATCGATCCGCAGAGAGATGCGACTTTTGCGCTACTACGCACTTGGGACCACGCTGCTTGGTGTAATGCTGCTGCTGGGAGCGGCCAGCGCGGTTCATAAAGCGCAGAATGCCACGTTCGACACAATCACGGTCAACAAAATCGTCGTCAAAGATCGTGAGGGAAAACTCGCGATGGTGCTGACCAATCACGACGATCCCATGCCTTCGATTTTTGCCGGCAAGTCCTACAAGCGCAATGGTGGCGGCGGGAATGAGATTCTCTTCTACAACCAGCTTGGGAACGAACAGGGCGGCCTGATGTGGGATGGAATAGTCAACCCTGATGGCACCTATAACTCAGGAAACGTACTGTCCTACGACACGGTCACGACAGACCAACTATTGCAGGTCCATGACGGCAATGAGAATGGCAAGACCTTTTCCTATATGACCGGATGGAACCGGCCGAACGAGCTTGCTCCGGAGGCCCAGAGCATCATCAACTCGCTCTTAGCCGCGAAAAATGACAATGAGCGGAAAGCCATCGAGGCAGCGCATCCCGAATTCTTCGCAGGGTTCGCGACCCGCTATCTATTTGGATACGATCGGACGAACACGGCGCAGGTGATGCTGGCCGATGCCAAGGGGCATCCGCGTATCAAGATGTTCGTCACGCCGGAGGGCCAGGCAAAACTGGATTTTCTCGACGCCAGCGGCAAGGTTACCGCCGAATATCCAAAACAGTAGGCGCGAGTGAGCAGGAACCGGGCGTGCCGATGACGAAGCTGATAAGGAGATTGTCTAGCTTCAATTTTCGAGAGACAATAAGGCGAAGAACTGGCGAATCTTGGAGGGTGTCTTGAGGATACCTGCGGATTTTCTCTATGCCTGTATCTCAGCCATCTCGCTCCACTGCTCCCCGCTCCACGGGCTCATCCAGTATGCCGCGGGTGCGCTGGCTGTTTCTGGATCTGAATTCCTACTTCGCCTCCGTTGAGCAGGAGAAAGAACCGCATCTGCGCAATCGGCCTGTGGCGGTGGTGCCGTTGATGGCGGACACGACCTGCTGCATCGCGGCCAGTTACGAGGCGAAAGCATTCGGCGTGAAGACCGGCACTCAAGTGGGCGAGGCCAAGCGTATGTGCCCGGGGCTGGTGCTGGTGGAGGCGCGGCATGAACTATATGTCGACTATCATCGCCGCGTGGTGGACGCGGTGGAAAGCTGCGTGCCAGTGTCGTCAGTGCGATCCATTGATGAAATGGCTTGCGAACTGATTGGCCGCGAGCAGCCGCTGCTGGCGGCGATGAATCTGGCGCGGCGGATCAAATCTGCGATTCGCGAACAGGTGGGGAGCACGTCTGTGCTGCTCGATTGGGCTGGCACCGAACCGCTATCTGGCGAAGGTTGCGTCGGACATGGAAAAGCCGGATGGCTTGATTGCGCTGACGCAGGATCTGCTGCCGCATGCGCTGCTGCGCCTGACCCTACGCGATCTGGTTGGCATTGGCAGCCGCATGGAACGGCGACTGAATACGCACGGCGTAAAGAACATGGCGGATTTGCTGGCCTTGAACGCGGAGCAACTGGGGCAGGCCTGGGGCGGAGTACAGGGCGAACGGCTGTGGCATTGGCTGCGCGGCGAAGATTTCCACGATGCCGAACTGGAACATGCGAAATCCATGGGCCATGAGCATGTACTTGGACCAGAGCTGCGCACACTGGAAGGCACGTATGCCACCGCGCACAAATTGCTGCACAAAGCGGCGATGCGTTTGCGGATGCACAAATTGTGGGCCGCGGGAATTTCTCTGTCGCTGCGATTTACAGTGCCAAAAAATGCCGCGACCGGAAAGCATGGGTCAGGAATTCCGCAGCAAACGTGGAACGGACAACTGCGGCTGGTGGAATGCCAGGACTCGCAAACATTGATTGAAGGGCTACGAAAATTGTGGTCGATGCGTCCGATCGGCCCGATGTACGAGAAACCATTCCTGGTGAGCGTAACGCTGATCAATCTGGTGCCGGATGCGCTGCACACGCTAAGTCTGTTCAGCACGCTGGACCGCGAAGCCGGTCGCGACCAGCTGGCCGCGACCATGGATCAACTGAATCGCAAATACGGAACCGAGACGCTGTACTTCGCCAGCATGCATCTGGCGCGCGCCGCCGCTCCGACACGCATTGCCTTCAATACTGTCCCCGAATTGTTTTAGAGCGTGCATGGAGCAGCTACAACCACAAGATCCTTCGCCGCTGGCTCAGGACGACTGGGATTGTCGTGGGCCCACCCTTCACGGTGAAACTTGCGAAGGATGGGGCACCCGAAGTTTTGTTAAGACTGACCTGAAAAAGCTCTAGCGGCGTGTATCGTCCTGTTGACGCGGCGCGGGCCTCGACTCCTGACGCTGCGGCGCTGGTCTAGCTTGTGGAGCTGGACGGGATTGCGGCCGCTCCTGTGGCGCAGGCCGGGATTGCGGAGCTGGACGTTGCTGCGGAGCAGGACGATATTCCTGCCGTTGCGGTGCTGGCCGAGGTTGCTGTGCCGGGCGCTGCTGCGGAGCGGGGCGATATTCCTGCTGTTGCGGTGCTGGCCGAGATTGCTGCGCCGGGCGCTGTTGCGGCCGCTCCTGTGGCGTGGGCCTGGTCTGTTGAGCGGGCCGTTGCTGTGCCGGACGAGTTTCTGGGCGAGGTTGCGTAGCTGGCCGCGTGGAAGGGCGAGTGCCCGCAGCGGGACGCTCTGGCGTCGGCCTGTTATTCCCGGCTCCAGGACGGTTCGTGTTTGGCGCTGGCCTGGTGGTGTTGCCGGGGCGAGTACCGTTGGCCGGTCGTGTACCAGCGGCGGGACGAGCACCGTTTGCCGGACGAGTGCCTACCGCAGGGCGGAAATCCTGTGGGCGGGCTGCAGGAGTTTTGCGGCCGCCGTTCACGGGACGGGTCCAGGCTGCCTGAGCCGGTCTCCCCTTATTGACGTTGGCGAACTGCGAACGATTTCCCTGTGCCTGCTTTACCAACTGACGCTGGGCCGGAATTGCGCCGAAGCGCTGCGCACGGGCCGCGTTGAGTTGCGATTGGGTTGCTCGAACATTCAGGCCTCCGCGACCTCCGTTATAACTGACGCGGCTACGGTTGTTGTAAGTGACATTGCGCGCGTAGACATTGCGAATGTTGCCATTGACCCGGTTAATGGAACGGTTGTAGTAAAAGGAGCCACGGTTCCAATAGCCGCCCTGGTAACCATTGCCGAAATAGCCGAAACCGTAATTGACGCCACCATAAAAGCCGATGTAGGGGCCCCAATATCCGCGATGCCAGGAATAACGGCTGCCGAAGAATCCCCAGTATCCGGGGGTCCAGAGCGCGCCAACGTACGGAGCGAGTACCCAGGCTCCAGGTACCCAGTAGTAGCCAACGGGCGACCAGTACCAATATCCCGGGGTCCAGATATAGTTCGGGCCGGGGCAATACGGCTGCTCGTATTCGGGCATCTCAGGCGGCGGCTCGGAAGCATACACGGGCTGCTCGTCGGCAGTGTCGTCATAGCTACCCGCAGCGTAGCCGCCGGCTTGATCGTAACCGCTTTGATCGTCGCCAGCCTGGTCGGGCGGAGGCGGGGGCGGCGGTTCATCCTGGCTGTACTGTGCTGGCGCAGCAGGTGCAGGCGCATACGACTGATCGGATGCAGCGGGCTCTTGCGATTGCGCGGCTCCTGTGTCCGCGGCGGGCGCTGAACCATCGGCAGGGGCGTTGTTCGCGGCGGAGGGATCACCCTGATCGCTTTGATTTGAAGCTTGCGTGGCGACGTTTTGATTCTGCTTCCCCTGACAAGCCGCAACACCCAGTATCAGTACAACGGAAAGCATCGCGCCGAAGCCTGACTTTTTGTACATGGTCATAACGATATGTCTCCGGGGAGGTAAGATGCAGATTTTGCTCCGTCTGACACTTTATATGAAATACATTTTGCGTGCCGGGTTGCCGGCTGCTCCCAGGGCGGATATGACAATTCGCACCGGGAAGCAGGAATTTGTCAGGGTGAAGGACGCACAGTAGATTGATAGACGCCCAATCGATCCCCCTTGTCTACGACGTGAAAGAAGGAGAAAACATGTTTCGATCAATCCTGTTTGCCGGTGTTTCGGCGCGATGGAAAGTCTGGCTTCCTGCATGGTTGACGGTTGCTGCCGTACTGTTTTTGATGCCGTCGGGAGGTTTGGCGCAAGCGGCCGCAAGCCATGCGGTTGCACCCTATCTGAATCCTGCGGTACCGATCCAGCAACGCGTGAATAATCTGGTTTCCAAAATGACGCTGGAGGAGAAAGTGTCACAGATGCAGAACCACGCGGCTGCGATTCCGCGGCTGGGCATTGCGGAGTACGACTGGTGGAGCGAAGCGCTGCATGGCGTGGCGCGGTCGGGCTATGCCACCGTTTTTCCGCAGGCCATTGGGATGGCGGCGACCTGGGATGCTCCGCTGATTCACGAAGAGGGCCATGTGATTGGATTGGAAGCAAGGGGGAGATACAACTCCGCGATTCGGGAGGACAATCACTCCATTTTTTATGGCATGGATTTCTGGTCGCCGAATGTGAACATCTTTCGCGATCCGCGCTGGGGGCGAGGGCAGGAGACGTATGGCGAAGACCCGTTTCTAACAGGTCAATTGGGAACGCAGTTTGTCCGCGGCTTGCAGGGAGACAATCCCAACTATTATCTGGCGATTGCGACACCGAAGCACTTCGATGTGCACAGCGGACCGGAATCGGAGCGGCACCGCTTCAACGTGAATGTATCGCCGCACGATCTGGAAGACACGTACCTGCCAGCGTTTCGCGCCACGATTGTCGACGGCCATGCGGACTCGATTATGTGCGCGTATAACGCCGTGGATGGAGCACCCGCGTGCGCCAACAAAATGCTGTTGCAGAAGACACTCCGCAGCGATTGGAAATTTGACGGCTATGTTGTCTCTGACTGCGGCGCGGTTGGCGACATTGCCGACGGCCACAAGTTTGCGCCAACTGTCGAGCAGGCTTCGGTGGATGCGGTGCGCGCCGGGACTGATCTGAGCTGCGGCGACGAGTACTCCACGCTGGCGAAGGCAGTGCACGATGGGCTGATCCAGGAAAGTGAGATTAACGCGGCAGTGAAGCGTCTGATGACGGCGCGAATTCGCCTAGGAATTCTTGCGCCAGCGAAAGATCAACCACTTCAGTCGCTGGATCGCTCGATTGTGTATTCGCAAGAGCACGCGGACCTGGACTTGCGTGCCGCTGAAGAGTCGATGGTGCTACTGAAAAACGATGGCGCGCTTCCGCTTGCAACCAACATAAAAACCATTGCTGTGATTGGACCGAATGCGGCCTCGCTGGCGGCGCTGGAAGGCAACTACAACGGCACTCCCATCAACCCGGAGACGCCGCTAGCGGCATTCAAAACGCTGGCGCGGCAAAACCGTTTTCGTGTTCTCGATGCGCAAGGCGCGCCGTATGTGGAGCAGCTGCCGTTGCCGGTTCCTCCGGATGTATTTCACACCACCGGCAACGTGGAAGGACTGACAGAAACGGTATACCCCAACGCGAATTTTTCTGGAGCGGGGATAACGACGGTCTCGGAAAATATCGACAACAACTGGGACGGTGCCAGCCCATTTCCCAAGCGAATTTCGCGCAAGGCGTATTCGGTTCGCTGGAGCGGGACGTTCACTCCACCTACAGCCGGGGACATCGTGTTTCAGGTACAGATGAACGGTTGCTATCCCTGCAACAACGTGGAAACGTACAGCGTATGGCTGGATGGTAAGCAAGTGTCCTCCGGCACAGTGCGCAGCAACGCGAAGCGAGACCGCCCGGCGGAGTTCCGCGTCCACTTCGCCGGTACCCAGCCGCACGCCTTTCGCATGGAGTATTCGCACCAGTCGCCGCTGGTTGGGGCAGGCGTCACTTTCAGTTGGAAACCGCCGGTGGAAGCGTTGCGCCAGCAGGCGGTGGCAGACGCGCAGCAGGCCGATGCAGTGGTTGCGTTCGTGGGGATCTCCCGGAACCTTGAAGGCGAAGAAATGCCCATCCACGTGCCGGGATTTTCCGGGGGCGATCGGACCTCAATCGACTTGCCTGAAGTGCAGCAGCAAATGCTGCAGGCTGTGGCGGCCACCGGCAAGCCGCTGATTGTGGTGCTGATGAATGGGTCGGCACTGGCCGTGAACTGGTCGCAGCAACACGCCAACGCGATTCTCGAAGCGTGGTATCCAGGTGCGCGCGGGGGCGAGGCGATTGTGAATACGCTTCTGGGCAAAAATAATCCAGCGGGAAGATTGCCGTTGACGTTCTATACGTCGACAAGCCAATTGCCGCCATTTGAGGACTACTCCATGACAAACCGCACCTATCGTTACTTCCGTGGCGCGCCGTTGTATGGATTTGGATATGGATTGAGCTACTCAAATTTCAAATTCGGCAAGCTGCATGTATCGACGGAAAATTTGCACGCGGGCGATCCGCTGACCGTGGATGTGGATGTGACCAACACGTCGAAGATTGCAGGCGATGAAGTAGCGGAGGCGTACCTGAGCTATCCGGCATCGTCACAGGATGCGACGCAACCCGTTCCGATGCACGCGTTGGCGGGATTTTCGCGCGTGCATGTTCCTGCAGGAGCGACACGGACGGTGCAGATTCGAGTGGATGCGCGGCAATGGAGCCAGGTGCTGGCCGATGGTGATCGTGTGATTCTGCCTGGAAGCTACACGCTGTTTGTGGGAGGCAGCCAGCCGGGTGTAAACGCGGACGGAGTTTCGACACAAGTGACGGTGACGGGGAAGCAGGTGCTGCCGCGATAATGCGCGCGGAGAACTATAACGCGCTGGCGATTTCGTCGAGGATGGCTTGCGCGGCCTGCGCTGGATTAGCGGCCTGCGTGATCGGCCTGCCGACAACAAGCTTGCTGGCGCCGGCTCGAATGGCATCCGCAGGAGTGGCGATGCGTTTCTGATCGCCTATGGCAGCGCCAGCCGGACGAATACCGGGAACTACTAATTGCGTAGCTGTCCCCAACTCCTGACGCAGGAGGCGAACTTCTTCTGCAGAGCAAACAAGACCTTGAATACCGCTCGCTGTTGCCATGCGCGCGAGCCGAAGAACCTGGTCGGCGGCAGAGGATTCGATGCCGATGGCTGCGAGCTGCGGGCGATCCATGCTGGTGAGCACAGTCACGGCAAGGAGGCGCGGAGCGTTCGGCGAAGCGGCGGCGGCTTCCGCAGCGGCGGCGAGCATGGCGGGACCACCTGCTGCATGAATCGTCAGCAACGATGCGCCCATAGAGGCCGCGGAACGAACTGCACCAGCAACGGTGTTGGGAATGTCGTGAAATTTGAGATCGAGAAAAACGGAGAAGTCTTGCGCGATGAGTTCTTCGACGATGGCGGTGCCAGCGGCGAGGTATAGCTCGAGACCAACTTTCACCCAACGACAAACCCCACTGAGTTGCGCAGCGAGTTCGCGGGCTTGCGCTGCGGAGGGAACATCGAGCGCAACGATCAAGCGATCTTTTGCTGCGGAGGTCGCTGGCTGTCGAGTGTGGTCGCTCATCGCTGGGCTCGCTCCACGGCGTGGGCGACGCGGAGAACTGTGGCTTCGTCGAAATGCTTGCCAAGAATTTGTGCGCCAATCGGTAACCCTTCTTTGGAGTTGCCGCTGGGAACAGAGATGCCGCAGATGCCGGCGAGATTGGCGGTGACGGTGTAGATATCGGCCAGATACATGGCGAGGGGATCGTCGGTTTTTTCTCCCAGGCGAAAGGCAGGCGTGGGAGCGGTGGGGGTGAGGATGGCGTCGACCTGGGTGAAGGCATTGAGAAAATCGCGGGTCAGCAGCGTGCGGACCTGTTGCGCCTTGCGATAGTAGGCATCGTAATAGCCCGCGCTCAACACGTAGGTGCCGAGCAGAATGCGCCGCTTGACCTCTTTGCCAAATCCCTGATCGCGGGTCTTGCGGTACATGCTGCTGAGCGAGGTTGCATCGGCAGCGCGCAGACCGTAGCGAACGCCGTCAAAACGTGCCAGGTTGGAACTGGCTTCCGCGGTTGCGAGGACGTAATAGGTGGCAACGGCGTAGCGGGTATGCGGCAGAGAAACTTTGTGCAGCGTGCACCCGGCGGCACGCAGCGCGTCGGCGGTCTTCTCAACAGCGGCGCGAACCTCGGGATCGAGACCTTCGGCGAAATATTCGTCTGGAATGCCGATGCGCAGACCTTTGACCGGCTGATCGAGCGCGGCGGCGTAGTTGGGTACCGCTGCGCTGGATGAAGTCGCATCCATGGGATCGTGACCGGCGAGCACACCGAGGAGAATCGCCGCATCTTCGACGGTGTGAGTGAACGGACCGACGCGATCGAGCGAAGAAGCAAAAGCAATGAGGCCGTAGCGGGAGACGCGGCCATAGGTTGGCAGCAGACCCACCACTCCGCAGAACGATGCGGGCTGACGAATGGAACCGCCTGTATCCGTGCCGAGCGTGGCCACGGCCATGTTAGCGGCGACGGCCGCAGCGGAACCTCCGCTCGATCCTCCGGGAACGCGATCGAGAGCGCGTGGATTATGCACCGGGCCATACGCGGAATTTTCGTTGGAGGAGCCCATGGCGAATTCATCGCAGTTCAATTTGCCGAGCAGCACTGCTCCCGCGGCAGCCAGCTTGGCCACTGCCGTGGCATCGTAGGGCGGACGATAATTTTCCAGGATCTTTGAGCCTGCGGTCGCAGGCGCTCCCTGCATGACCAACACATCTTTAATGCCGATAGGAACGCCGGCCAGCGGCAACGCTTCGGCATTCCGCGAGGTCGCCCGCTTTGGCCAGGTCATCGATACGATATGCCTGCGCCGTGGCGCGCTCGCGACTGAGCGCCAGCCATGCGTTGATCTTTGGGTCTTCGGCGGCGATGGTGGCGTAATACGAATCGGCCAGCGCGACAGCACTGGTTTCACCGCTCGCAATTGCCTGACGTGCGGAGCGGATGGTGCGTGGAGCATTCTGCTGGGTGGTGCTGGAAGCGGACTTCAGTTCGGCCATTCTTTTCCCTTACGAAACTGTGTCAGTGCAAACTTGCAAATGCGCGAGCCGTGGAAGAGCTCAGCGCTCAATCACCTTGGGAACTTTGAAGTAGGTTCCATCGGTTTCCGGGGCTGCCGCCATTGCATGGGCGCGATCGAGCGAGGGGCGCGGCGTATCTTCGCGCAGCACGTTGACGGAAGGCGAACTGCCTTGAGACTTGGAAGCGGCGGTCGTATCGGCGTGCATGGCAGCGTTCACCTGCGTCATCGGCGGAACGTCGGCGGTATCGAGCTCGTTCAACTGGGCAACATGGCCGAGAATCGCGTTCAAGTCGCGCACCATCTCCTGCTGCTCGTCGGGAGTGAGTTCCAGCTGCGCCAGTTCCGCAACGCGCAGCACCTGCTCCAACGGCACCGGCTCGGGCTTCGTGGCCTTCCCAACCTGCTCCATCTGCGATGTGGACTGCATTTTTTCTGTTCCTTTTGGTTGATCTCGCTTCCGCTAGTATAGCGAGAACCATTTATGACACTGCTTTTGCGAGGACGATGCGTTTTCCTCCGACGGAAACGATGTAGAATTTGTCTACTCTACAGGTACGGGGAAAGCTCGCATTCAAGCGGGTTTCAGGAGCATCGAGGAACAAAAACCGGCAAAAATCGGCCAATTTCCGAAGAAAACCGACAAAACCCGAAGAAAACCTGTGGAAATACGCTATTTCCCGTTGACAAATCCTGCAGAAAGCCGCAAGGTAAACGGCGGAAGGGTTTCTTACGACCCGCATCAATGCTGTCGATTTTCGCATCCTGTGCGAAGATGAACAGGCGGCGACGGGGTCGACAGAAGTCAAAACAAAACCGCAGTGGCACACCCACTGCTGGTATCAGGAGGAAGACAAACTATGGCAGCAGGTATGACCAAAACAGCACTCGTTCGGCATCTGGCCGAGAAACTCGAATTGACGAACAAGCAGGTAGCAGGATTTCTGGATCTGCTGGCGGAAACCGCCGTCAAGGAAACCAAGAAAGTTGGCATTTTCGTAATTCCAGGACTGGGTCGTCTGGTGAAGGCAGAGCGGAAAGCCCGCATCGGCCGCAATCCGCAGACCGGAGAAGCGATCAAGATCAAGGCCAAGACGGTGGTCAAGTTCCGCGTGGCCAAGGCCGCCAAGGATGCGATTGCGCCCGTAAAGAAGTAGCTGCGGGAGTAGGAGCAAGTTTCAAGGCAATCCGCTGCACGGGCCAGGCAACGATAGCAGGCTCCGATGCTGCCAGGGCGCAGGGGTACGGTCTAGTGACCCATCTCTGCGCCAGATTGCTTGGTGGGCCAGTGAAGCGGGAAGTGCCGGTCTGGACGGCGCGAATTGCGCAGTCGCGGTGAAAGATGCGCGCTTGATCGGCGCGGATTTCTTACAGGCGATTTTTCCGCTGAACCCAAAACCTACATGCGAATATTGCTGACCGGGAGCGAGTATCCCATGCTCGTGCGCGTATTTAGGAAGCAGCCGGGATCGATGGTTGCCAGATCGCTCGCATGAGGAGCCCGATGCCAATCGAGATCAACACACCTTGTTCAAGGATGGTCACGTTGTATCGATCAGCGAAGACCAAGTACGTGATCAATATCCCCCAAAAATGAATTTCTCCTAGAAATCCCTGGAGCCAGTGTGGCTGCTGTGCATTTGCGGGAATTCGGGGAGAAAATGCCGGGAAAAAACGCGGAACCTGCCGTACATAAGCGGCATAGACTTCTCCGCGTTCGACGGTGAGTTTATATTCTTCGGCACGCACCAACACGATAATCAGGATGGTCACGGCTGCCACGACGAAGAGTGCACCGCCGGGTGGCATGAGAATCGCCAACGCCAGAGTGAGCAGCCACATACCCAGATATAGCGGATTGCGCACGTAGCGATACGGCCCGCTTGCGACCACACGTTCCGAGTGGAGTTCACGGTCCTTCACTACGTCGCTGCCAAGATAGGCCGCTGCCCAGGTGCGCACCACCGCGGCCAATAGAAGCAATAGAGTTGCGACCTCGATGACCGCGATGGTCGAATAGGCGATGGAAAGAATGCCATGACTCGCCAGCGTGCCGGCGAGCCACAGCCAAGTGGATCCAGGATGTGCGCCTCCGAGACGTTCCCACGGCGCCCAAAAACCAATGAAGAAGACGACGAACAGCACCAGTCTGCGAAAGCGAAACAGAAATTCAGAAAGTCTCATGTGACTGGGGCGATCCTCACGCGCGGTGGCAGGAAAAGTTGGAACACGGCAATTCTTTGCTCAGTATGACATTCAGCCGTGGCGGATAAAAAGCACTAGACCGTGGCGCCTAAGGCAGACATGAGGGCGTCGAAGTCTTCCAGGCCGGAATACTCAATCATGACGCGGCCGCGGCCATTCTTATCTTCAATGCGAACTTTGAGGCCGAGCTGACGCTGGAGACGATCCTGGGCTTCGCGAACATTGGGATCGAGCGACGGCTTATTCGCTTTATCTTCGCCTTTCTTGCGCTTCTTCTCTGGATCCATCAGACCCTGGATGTAGGTTTCTGTCTGGCGAACGGACATGGACAGCGCCGTCACCTTGGTCATGGCTTTCAGGATTTCTTCAGCGCTATCCAGAGCGAGCAATGCGCGCGCATGTCCGAAGGTGAGATCGCCGGATTCCACCTTGCTTTGCACGGCGACGGGAAGGCGGAGAAGACGGAGGAAATTGGCCACGGTTGCGCGATCTTTCCCGGTGCGCTGGGCCACCTGCTCCTGCGTCATTTTGAAGTCTCGACTGAGGCGATCATAAGCGCGGGCCTGCTCCATCGGGTTGAGATCGGCACGCTGGAGATTTTCGACGATCGTCATCTCCATGGCCTGCTCATCGGTGACCTGGCGCAGGATGGCGGGAACAGTGGTCTTGCCGGCCTTGATGGAACCGCGCCAGCGACGTTCGCCAGCAATCAGTTGAAAGCGACCATTGGGCAGCGGACGGACGATAATGGGTTGAACCACACCGTTGGCGACGATGGAGCGGGACAGTTCATCCAACTTCTGCTCATCAACCTGCATGCGGGTCTGGTATGGGTTGGGATCGATATGATCGGTAGGAATCTCGCGGGGTGTTCCTCCTGCGTGCGCGGCAAAGGGGTCGTCGCCGCCATGAGTGGTGGCCCTTTTTGCCGCCAGCGCTTGCGATTCGGCCACAACCTCCGGCGGAGCGGGGCTGCGCAATAACGATTCCAAGCCTTTGCCGAGAGCGCGGCGCTTGGGGACCTCAACCTTGGCTGGACTTTTACCTTCTACTCGAGTCATAACATCAAGTTCTCCCTAAATTCATCCATTCCATCCAAACTCAATTGCGGATGCAACACTGGCGTCCGGCAAACACAAACCAGAAGGAAAAGCGGGTCAGGTGTAGGGCCAGAAGCGAACTTTCGCTCCATCCTTGGCCCGTTTCGCATCGGCTTGACGCGCCAGCTCTCGCGGACTTTCAATCTTATTGCGCAACAGAATCTCGCGCGCCAACTCCATGTAGCTTTCTGCACCCCGAGAGCGTGGCTCGTAGAGCTGTACCGGCTTGCCGTGGCTGGGGGCTTCGGCCAACCGAATATTGCGGGGAATGTTGGTCTTCAGTAATTTGTCGCCAAAAAACTCTCGCAGATTCTCCGTGACCTGCTGGGCCAGGTTGGTGCGCTCATCGTACATGGTAAGGACGACGCCTTCGATGACGAGTTCCGGACGAAAACCATCGCGAACCCGATCCAGAGTCTGCACCAATTCGCTGACGCCTTCCAGGGCAAAATATTCCGCCTGCATGGGGATCAGGAGAGAATCCGCGGAGACGAGGGCGTTCAGTGTCAGCAGATCGAGGGCGGGAGGGCAGTCGAGAACGATGAGCTGCTCCGGGCCTTCGTACTTCGCCAGAGCCTTTTGCAGGCGGTAGGCGCGGTCTTCTGCCTGGACAAGCTCAACATTGGCGCCAATCAAGTGCTTGCTGCTGGGGAGGAGTTTCAGGTTCTCGATGCCAGTCTCGATAGCGGCTTCGGCAACGGTAGATTCGTTAATCAAGACGGTGTAGGTAGAGGAGCGATCTTCATCGCGGGCGAAACCGAGGCCGCCGGTGGAGTTTGACTGGGGATCGCAGTCGATAAGCATGGAGGGAATGCCTTCGAGAGCGAATCCGGCGGAAAGATTGATCGCTGTGGTCGTCTTGCCAACTCCGCCTTTTTGATTCACGACCGCAATAATTTTTCGCATGGGCTGATCCGGTAGGGTATCGAACGCAGGAGTTTCGCGCAATTGGCTTGGCTGTGCATTTCCGGGACGAATCTGTGGAAGACTAACCGAAGTAACCTGATGGACTGCGGTAGGTACCCTAATTGGAATGACTTAGAGGGTCTTGCAGAACGGGTGGGAAGAAAACTAGCGGCGCGAGCCGGTGGAAAACTTTTGGCTGAAAATCAATCAAAAGGGCGGATGGTGTTCCACGTGGAACATTGAAGGTGGATGCCCCGTGTCTCGCTTCATGTAGAAGCGAGAAGGTAAGGGCACCCGTTTTTATGGCTGAGAATAGCTACTTTGTCTTCGGCTGAAAGAGCGCGATCATGGCTCCCGTAGGGTCGTTGAGAATCGAGAACCACCCAACATTGGGTATTTCACAAACATCGCGAATGACGGCGGCTCCGAGGGATTTTGCCTTGGCTGTGGCGGCGTGAATGTCGTCGACGCCGACGTAGGCGAGCCATTGGGTGGGGGCTCCGGGCATGGTCATCATGCCGCCGCCGGGACCATCGTCGGGTTTGAAGGTGCTGTAGATCATGCCGCCGCCCATGTCGTTGTCGGTGAAGGTCCAGTTGAAGAGCTTTCCATAGAATTCTTTGGCTTTGGTAGTGTCGGAAGTGGTGAGTTCAAGGTGAACGAACGGATTTGCCATGCAGTGCTCCTGTTTTCAGATATTTGATGGAGACCTTGAGTGCGGCTGCGGAACAAGGTACTCGCTTAGATGAGGATTGTGGCGGTGGGTTCTTTAAATTTATTTGAAACATGGTGAAAATCAGGGGCCACCGTTTTTCGGGCGAAAAGGCGCAAGATCGGCAGAATGTTCCACGTGGAACATTCAGACCTACTCAATGTTTCTCGAGTCGACGTTTTTCGAGCCGAACAACAGGACTCGCTGCTTCGTCCCCGGCATGGATTCCATTTTCCATTGCAGGTCTGAAAGGGCGTCTTTCACGGTGGTCGCTTGCATTTGTGAAGTCAGCACCATGCAGAATCCCGGCGCGCCCATTTGTCGTTGAGTGGCACGTAAAGCCTGGCCCATTCGATCCACCGCGCGCAGCGTGACCAGGTCGAAGGTTTGAGCAGCGGGCAGGTCCTCCACCCGTCCCGAATACACCCCTGTATGCGAAAGTCCTAGCTCACGCACCGCTTCCTGCAGGAAAGCGGTCTTCTTTTTCTGAGATTCGGCCAGTGTGACACGCAGCTCAGGACGGACGATTTGGATGGGAATTCCCGGCAGACCGGCGCCAGAGCCGAAATCGAGTACAGTCTGGACCTCTTCGGGAATCCGTTGGGCAGCTCGAAGACATTCTGCCAGATGGAGTGTCACCAGAACGCCGGGATCGCGCACCGCGGTGAGGTTTATCTTCTGATTCCAGTGGAATAGCAGCCCTACATATCGCTCCAGCAGGACGTAAGCGAGGTCAGGCAAGGGCCGAAGCAGCATCGGAGAGACGTGTGCTTCAATCTCCGAGGCTTGGAAGGGGCGCGTGGAAGTCATGGGAAGTTAGCCGAGAGAGTCGGTGATGGCGCGGGGATGCCAGGCGGAAGCAATCTCTACAAATCGCTGAAATACAAGGCGACTGGCGAAGCTGCTCTCCACGCTGCGCTCGGGATGCCATTGCAGACCGAGAACAAAATGATCGGGCTGCGTGCCCTCGATGGATTCGACAACAGCATCCTGCGGGCAGCGGGCAGTGACTCGCAAGCCGTCTCCAACGATTCCAATGGCCTGGTGATGACTGGAATTGACGGGCAAGCGCAGAAAATCCGCTGTATGCGTCACTTCCTTGCTGTCGCCGACAATTTGCGCCAGCTGAGAACCGGGCTCGATCAGAACAGAATGGGCAACAGCAACGCTACTGGCCCGATGGTTTACCGGAACTGGAAGTAAATCCTGTACAAGGGTACCGGTGCGCCAGCAGTTCAGCGACTGCGTCCCATAGCAGATGGTCAGCAGTGGTTTGTGCAGGTTGTGGGCATCCTGCAGGAGTAGTTCGTCGACATTCTCTCGAGCCAGATCTGGATCGGCGGTTTCGGGCTGGCGATTTTCACCATACTTGGCAGGATTCATGTCAGCCGGGCTGCCGGGGAGCAGGATTCCCTGACAACTGGTTGCCAGCTTCGCTATCGCAGCAGGTGAGACGGTCAGGGGAATCTCCACTGGCTCTCCACCGGCCTGGGCGATGGCGGCTGCGTATTGGGGCCAGGTGCGCTGGTTATATTCGGTTCGGGCGAGTGTGGGCATCGGAATGCCGATACGGGGCCGGATAGAGGGTTTTTCCGTCACAGGATTTTCGATGTTGGAGTGCTGGGCGCGCGCGCAGGGGCCGCGTGCTGCAGGTACATCTCCGATATAGTATCGCGAATGCGGTGAGTCAGCGCATCGGCGGTTTTGCTGGTGTATCCAGCAGTCGAAATGGGCGTGCCAACGACTAATAGTAGGGGGCGAGGAGTCAGATGATAGGTGTGCATCGGCATCAACTCATAGGTACCGATCAGCGCCATGGGGACAATGGGCACCTGGGCGCGGATGGCCATATATGCCGGACCGCTGAGAAAATCCTGCAGATGTCCGTCGGGGGAGCGGCCGCCCTCGGGGAAAATGACCAGCGGCATGCCGGCCTGCAACGCTTTGACGCCACGATTGAGGCTGGCGAGGGTGGAACGCAGGTTGGTGCTATCCACGGGGATCTGACCGGAACGGTGCAGATACCAGCCGATGAAAGGGATCTTGAACAGATCGTGCCGGGCCAGGATACGAAACTGGAAGGGCAGTTTGTTCAGAACCACCGGCGTGTCCATGTAGGAAAGGTGATTGGAGACGTAGACTGCGGCTTGTGACCGCTGAAAATTCTCAGATCCGAGAACTCGCACCCGTGAAAGAGCAATCCAAAGCAAAACGCCGCCCCAGGCCTGCGCGATGGAGTGCTGAATTCGCCCGCTTCCGTCGAACAAAGACGCCACCAGAGAGACACTGCCGAATGCCGCAGTAGCCAAGATAAAGAGTGGCACCAGAATGAGGTATGTCAACCAGCGAAAGAATTGTTGGTGGCGCGGTGGTTCGGGATCGGCATAGGCGGGGACGGGCGACGGAACTGATTGCGAATTCACCGGGACAGGGCCTACAGCGAGGCTGGAATCAACTTCCTCCTCCGGCGTGGTGGACACGAACTACACCTTGCCTTGCTGATTGGGGCCTTGCGAGTCCAGCAGCGACTCGCGCAGCGCGCCAACCAAATACACAGAGCCGGCGCAAACGATCAGGCCATTGACGGGAGTTTGTGCCTCAGCCAGCTCCATGCCGGCGGCGGGTGAAGGCACGCTTTCCGACACTACCCCAAGCGATTGAGCGACCGATTGCAGGTCTTCAAGCGCGGCGGTTCGAGGCGAGTTGACGGGAGTCAGGATGACGCGATCAAAGACTGGGAAGAGAATTTGCGCCATTTCTTCGAAGGCCTTTTCTCTTAGACAGCCGAACAGCAAGGTCCTCTGGGTGGGGATTTGGGTTGCCAGTCCAGGCCAGGTGCTGAGCGCCGACCGCAGCGTCCAGGCTCCCGCTGGGTTGTGGGCGACATCCAGCAGAACGGCAGCGCGAGAGTTAGTGCGCGGAAAAAATTCGAGGCGTCCAGGCCAGCGGGTGGTGCGGATGCCTTCAGCGATTTGTTGCGGGCTAATATTGTAACCGTGACTGTTACATAATTCGCAGGCGGCAGCAACAGCCAACGCAGCATTGCGGTGCTGATGCGTTCCAGCCAATGCAGGCCGCAGTTCCACGGATGTACCTGCGATGGTTACAGAATATGGCTCCGCATAAAACTTGGTGGCATCTTCGTCGGCTGAGCGACGTGGCGGCATGAATTCGACCGCGCTGACGCCTCTCACATTCAGGGCGACAGCAACTTCTCCCAACGCCTGGTTTGCTGCGGGATGTTGCGGCAAGGTAATCAGCACGCCATCTTGCCGCAGAATTCCGGCCTTTTCCCGCGCGATGGCATCGATGGTCGAGCCCAACCATTCCGTGTGATCGAGTGAAATGTCGGTGATGACGGAGACCAGAGGCTCGACGATATTGGTTGCGTCGAGGCGTCCGCCCATGCCGACCTCCAGCACAGCAAGATCGACCGCCTGCTCAGCAAAATAAAGAAATGCAACCGCGGTCATGGTTTCAAAGAAGCTGGGATGCTGCGGCAGCTTGCCTTCACGCAGCAGACGCGCTCCGGTTTCATCCACGTGGAAATAGAGACGCGCAAAATCATCGTCAGAGATAGGGGTGCCGTTGATCTGAACACGCTCATTGACGCGGGAAAGATGTGGAGAGGTGTAGAGACCGGCACGATACCCGGCGGCACGGAGAATGCTCGCCAGCATAGCGGCGGTGGAACCTTTGCCATTGGTGCCGGCAATCAGCACGCTGGGAAACTTCAGTTCTGGCTGGCCGAGCGCACTGGTAAGAATGCGCATCTCCGCCAGATCGAACTTGCGTTGCGGCGTGTCCGCAACACCAGCGGCAGCGGCGTGCGCCAGCTCGTGCCCGCGCGCATACAAACTCTCGACCGCCTGAGCATACGACATGGGTCAATTTTAGTAGCAGGAACACACTTCGTGTCGAAGGATTGGACGTATCTTGTGGGTATCGCTGGAAGGCCAACGAAGGCGTATTGGTTTGCCGCGCTGCATGAATGGATATGCGCACTGATGGCAGCGAGCGAGAAAGGGGAATCGATAGACAAATCTTTCGTAAGCCTGAGCCGTGACGAAACAGCAGAGCGCGGGTGCGCGATGCTTTATCCTAGGAGGGAGTGCCTACAACTACCGAAAATAACGTGCCCGTGGCTTCCAAACCCCGCATCACCAGACGGCGCTTTCTTCAGCTTTCGGGGCTGGGTGCTGCCGGTGTGTTGGTGTATTCCGGCGAATACGAACGCCATCGCCTTGAAATCACGCATCGTACGGTCGAGTTGACGCGACTGTCCCCGGCGCTCGATGGCTTGCGCATCGCGCAACTCTCCGACTTTCATTATGAACAATACACCGAGGCCTTTTTTGTCCGGCGTGTGATCGACGAAGTGAATCGGCTGGCGCCGGACCTGGTGGTGATGACCGGCGACTATGTGAGCGAAGGGCCCATGCCGCACGCATACGGCGCTAAAAGCAGTTACCCCTGCGCAGAGATTCTAGCCGGAATCCATTGTGCGCAGCGATGGTCTGTGCTGGGCAATCATGATGCCGCTGTGGGCCCGGAAATTGTGACTGACGCGTTGCAAACACATGGGCTGCCAGTGCTAGCGAACGCGCATGTTCCCTTTGAGCGAAACGGAGCGCGGCTTTGGATTGGCGGGGTGAAGGACATCGGCAAGTGCCATCCGGACCTGGATCTGGCCGCACCGCGCGGGTTGCAGACTGCCAATGAGCCGGTAATCCTGCTGGGACATGAGCCGGACTACGCCGACGAGGTTTCGAAGCATGGCGGCGTCGACCTGATGCTTGCAGGCCACTCGCACGGAGGCCAGGTGCGGCTGCCATTTGTGGGGGCTTTGTATACTCCACCACTGGCCCACAAATATGTGGAAGGACTTTTTCATCTGGAGAATGGTTTGCAGTTGTATGTGAATCGGGGCATAGGGACCGTCGAGTTGCCGCTTCGGCTCAATTGCCGTCCGGAGCTGACCTTGCTGACGCTTCGCAGCACTCACGCCAGCGCAGGTTGACGGGCGCGTTCCAATGCAACGGTTGCACATCTGTTGGGAGAAGAGCCGATGAAGATTCAACTCGCATTCGGGAAGCAAGGCCTGGCGATCGAGCTGCCGGAGGGCCCGCGCTACGAAATTTTGAAAGTCCATTCTGCACCGCCGGTAGCGGATGTCGAGAAGGCGTTGGGCGCGGCGCTTGATTCTCCTGTAGCAGGTTTGCCGCTGATGGAGCTTGCACAAGGAAAGAAAACGGCCGCCATCTCCATCTGCGATATTACCCGGCCCGCTCCCAACCCGGTCACGCTGCCGCCTTTGCTGGACCGTCTGCATCGGGCGGGCATTACGCCGGAGAACGTGACGCTGATGATTGCCACGGGTCTGCACCGCGCTGCGACAGACGCGGAGTTGCGAACCATCCTGGGACCGGAGATTGCGGCCACGTACAAGATTGTCAACCACGATGCGAGAGACCTGGAACGCCACCGCTTTTTAGGTACGACAAAACAAGGCACGCCGGTCTACGTAGACGAGCGATTCATGGCCGCGGACCTGCACATTACGCTTGGATTTATTGAGCAGCACCTGATGCTGGGATTCTCCGGCGGACGCAAGCTGATTGTGCCGGGGCTGGCCGCGCAGCAGACGATCAAAGTGATTCATTCGCCGCGGTTCATGCGCGAAGCTCGAGCGACGGAAGGGTCCATCCACGATAACCCGCTGCATGCGGAGTTGCTGGAGGCGGCGCGGATGGCGCGTCACGATTTCATGCTGGACGTAACGCTGACGAAGACGCGCGAGATTTCTGGAGTGTTCGCGGGCGAGCCTGTGGCCGCGCACGCCGCAGGAGTGGAGTTTCTTGAGGCCTCCTCGATAGAGACTTTGCCGGAGTATGTGGATGCGGTAATTACGACGGCTGCCGGCTATCCGCTGGATCTAACTTTCTATCAGGCCGGCAAGGGAATTACCGCGGCGCAGCACATTGTAAAACCGGGCGGAAAGATCTCTGATCCTGAGCGAGTGCGCGGAAGGTGTCGGCTCTCCGGAATTTGCGAAGATGCTGCGCGGATACCAGGGACCGCAGGCGTTTCTGGATGCAATCGCAAAAACGCCGGTTGAGATTGATCAATGGCAACTGGAAAAGCTGGCGCTGGTGGGCCTGACGCACGAGATTCTGTTATATACACCGGGAATCTCCAGCGAGGACCTGGGCGTATTGGGCGCGAATTCCTTCGCGAGTGCGGAAGAGGCTGTGCGGGCGCTGGTGAGCGGATTGCCCAGGAATGCTCGTGTGGCGGTGATCCCCGATGGGCCGTATGCGTACGCAAGAGTAGGTGACAAGACAGATCGCGTCATGGAATTGGCGTAACTCCCCTCCACAAATCTCTAGCGGAATATGAAACCAACCATGAAGAAATCTTGCATCGTTACGATAGGTACGATCTGCCTTTGCGGCATTGCGCATGCGAGCGTGGTGAAGATCCCAAAGGCTCCTGCGACTACGCACCCCGCTGTTGCTGCAACGACGCAGCTGGGCGAACAGGATTGGCCGGTCTATAACGGATCGTCGGGAAACAGTCATTACTCGACCTTGAAGGAAATCAACCGGGCGAATGTGTCGACATTGCGGGAAGTGTGGCGCTATGACACTGGGGAAGAAGGCGGACTGGAGAGTTCTCCCCTCGTCGTGCATGGTGTGCTGTATGGCAATACGCCGACGCAAGAGGTGATTGCGCTGAATGCGGCGACTGGCAAACTGATCTGGAAATTCAACTCTGGAATTCCTGGGTTGCAAGCTGATCGCGGTCTGGCGTACTGGAGTGACGGCAAACCTGGGGACGAGCGGATTCTGGCCGGGGTGACGAATTTTGTGTATGCGCTGGACGCAAACACCGGCAAGGCGATTGAAAGCTTTGGAGATCATGGCCGCATCGATCTCAGAGAAAATCTGGGACGAGACCCGAAGCTGCAATCGATCGCATTGACCACGCCGGGAGCGATTTACAAAGACCTGATCATTGTCGGCGGGATGGAGCCGGAATCTTTGCCTGCTCCGCCGGGCGATATACGCGCGTATGACGTTCGCACGGGAAAACTTCGCTGGTCGTTTCACACGATTCCGCATCCGGGCGAAACCGGATATGACACCTGGCCGAAAGATGCATGGAAATATAGCGGCGGGGCGAATTGCTGGGCCGGGATGTCGGTAGATACTGCGCGAGGAATTGTGTATGCGCCCACTGGCTCCGCGGCTACCGATTTTTATGGAGCGGACCGCGTGGGTGACGATCTCTTCGCCAATTCGCTGATTGCACTGGACGCGGAGACCGGCAAGCGGATCTGGAGCTTCCAAGGCGTTCGCCACGATATGTGGGACAGAGATTTTCCATCGCCCCCGGTTTTGGTCACGGTGAAACGCAATGGAGAGCAAGTGCCCGCGGTTGCGCAGACGACCAAGCAGGGATATCTGTATCTGTTCAATCGGATCAACGGCAAGCCGCTGTTTCCAATTTTGTATCGCAAATATCCGGCCAGCACCGTGCCCGGAGAGGTAGCGGCCAGTGAACAGCCTCTTCCCACATTGCCTGCTCCATTTACCCGGCAGTTTCTGACGGAAGATATGCTGACTCAACGCACCCCTGCGGTCCATGCGTGGGCGGTGGAGCAATTTCGGGAAGCACGCAGCGACGGCGAATTCGTTCCACTGAGCGTCGAGAGAAAAACGATCGTTTTCCCTGGGTTTGAGGGTGGGGCAGAGTGGGGTGGACCTGCCGTCGATCCGCAAACGGACATGATCTACATCAATGCCAATGATTATCCTTCCACTGGTCAACTGGCGAAACATACCAGCGGAGGACAGGGCGGGCGGGATGTGTACTTGAGCCAGTGCAGCGTCTGTCATGGGGAGAACCTGGCAGGATCGCCGCCGCAGTTTCCTTCGCTGATCGACATTGGTGCTCGTCTAACGCCGGAACAGATTGCCACAACCATTCACCAGGGTGGCGGAAGGATGCCAGGATTTCCCGGCATTCAAGGCAACCAGCTTGAAACACTTGTCGACTATCTGAACCAGAAATCAGGCCACGGTTCTGGCAGCGCAGCGCCGGAACAGGTCAAAGCAAAACCAGTGACAACCTATGACTTGACCGGCTATCACCGATTTAACGATCCCGAAGGCTACCCTGCAGTCGTGCCTCCATGGGGCACACTGAACGCGATCAATCTGAATACGGGCGAGTATGCATGGAAGATTCCCCTGGGCGAATATCCAAAACTGGTCGCGCAGGGTATGCCGAACACGGGCACAGAGAATTATGGTGGACCCATCGTGACCGCGGGTGGGTTGCTGTTTATCGGTGCGTCGAGTTTCGATAACAAATTCCGCGCATTCGACAAAGCCACCGGCAAGCTGTTGTGGCAGACAACTCTTCCCTTTCCCGGCAATGCCACGCCGGTCACCTATGAGGTGGATGGGCGGCAATATGTCGTGATTGCTGCGGGTGGAGGCAAGCTGCTGCACCTTCCCTCAGGCGGTGTGTATGTGGCGTACGCGCTGCCGCAATAGGATTCCTGTGCGGAGCGGTGCTGTCTGCTGCAGAGAACAGGTGTACTTCCGTAGGATTGCAATCGAGCCATTGCAACCAAATTGAGAGTTCAAAGGCCGGTTCAAGACGCGCGGCCTTTTTCTTTTGCGTGGACTTGGCCGGATATATTATTCATTTCTTGGAATCCCCAAATGAAAAGCCCCGCCCTTGCTCCGCAAGAATGGGGCACCCGCTGAAGGCGGTTGCAGCCCCTACGCCTGAGGCGGAGGCGGCGCTGGTATCAGGAATACAAGCAGGTACTTCCGTATTGGCATTTGGCTCAGAGGCGCTTGCGGCAGGCAGTAGGCGAGGAGAACTGGAATCAACTGATGAACGCCGCTGTGCGTATTACCGGGATCGCGTCTAAACTGTGAAAGCTTGTATGGGGCGGCGGCAAGTGACAGATTGTGGCCGATCGGATGATCGTTGTCGAGTTACGGGCAAACCGGAAGTTTCGCGCTAACTGACGACTCCAGGGTAAAGCGCTTTTCCAGGCAGCGGTTGACTACAGGTTGAAGATTTGGATCGACAACATGGCGATTCTTCGTCTACCTGAAGCAAAATTTCACGACCATTGGAGGTATATGTTCTTGCCGCTCCCAGATTTTCCCCCTAACAACGGTCACAAGGCGGCTTTGCCGGTAGTGGTACGGAGTCAGCGTACGTCTTCTCTAAGGCGTTATCTGCATATGCCCTTACTCGCACTTCTTTTCCTGATACTTTACCCGATCATGCGGGCAAGTGAACCTCAAGCGGCGCGCGACGTGTTCAGCAAGTCAAATCTTGTGGCGTGGTGCATTGTGCCGTTCGACAGTCAGAAACGCGGCCCTATCGCTAGAGCAGAAATGTTGAATCAACTTGGTATCACTAAGCTGGCATACGACTGGCGTACCGAGCATATCCCGACTTTTGATGCTGAGATTGATGCGCTGCGGTCGCACCATATTAAGCTAACGGCGTTCTGGATGACAGCGGGAGATGATCCGGCGCATGAACGCAATGTGCAGGTTGTCTTTGATCTTCTCCGCAGAAAAAATGTTCATACGCAAATCTGGGTGATGTACACCCTTGCAAAAGATTCCGAAACGCTCAGTCAAGACGAAAAGGTTGCGCGCGCCGCCAAGACGATGTCGTACCTCGCAGCGGAAGCCGCAAAGCTCGGCTGCTCGGTAGCTATGTATAACCATGCGGGATGGTTTGGTGAGCCGGAAAATGAGTTGGCGATACTCGACGTCGTGAAGGCCAAGAATTTGGGGATCGTCTACAATTTCAACCACGCTCAGGATCAGATTGAGCGCTTTCCTGAGTTCTTTCCCCGCATCCTGCCTCACTTGATGGCCCTGAATTTAGCCGGGCTGAGACTCGGGGATCGCAAAGTCTATCCAATAGGCCAAGGCGGCAGTGAACAAAAAATGATTTCTATCGTGTGGAGGAGCGGCTACAACGGACCGATCGGCATCATCAACGAGAGCACGGACCCAGACGCCAGACGAGGGTTGGAGATCAATATGGACGGTCTTCAGCACGTCCTCCGGGATATGGGCGATGAGGTAGCCCTGGCCACGTACAAGTAGCTGGCCCTGGGGAGCGCTCCGGCGTTCTCGCCGAGCGTGCAGGGATGAGCAAGCAGGCCATGAGCCGCTTGCTCGGGAGTCTCGAATATCTCGGATATTTGGTCCGATCCGACGCGCCGGATGAGGGCCGCGCGCGGCATGCGGCTAAGCTGCGAGCCGGGTCAGTTCCAACCTAAAAGGTAGCACTAAACAATTCGGATGGTTGCAGGCCATTGCAACCACGGAGCCGCCCAATGATCTTGCACATCCATGCACTGAATCCTCTGATCGCGATTGGAGTGTTGGTATCGACCGCTGCCACCGACGCGGTCTATGTGTTGTTTAATGCGGCTGTTACAGCGCGGCGGCGCAGCGTTGCGGCCAGCTGGAGCAGCCTCTGGTATCTACTGGCTGCGTTCGCAGTGATCAGTTATACCGGTAACGCTGGGTACGTTTTATTCGCAGCAGCGGGGTCATGGCTGGGTGCGTTTGGAGCAGTAACCTGGCTGAACAAGTCGGACCTGAAGAACGCGACGGGAACTCCGCGGGCCTAGGTGTTGCTGCCTTGTGGATCAACATTCGAGTCACATGGATTCGATCTCTGGTAGCGTCGCGAATCTCGGCAGGTTGATTCATGACGTGAACGACTCTTGAAATTATTCCTTGCCCAGGGTTGCGGGAAGGGCGTATGTTTTTGCTCACCCACGAACGACGACGGTATCTTCCTCTTCCAGAAGGTTCCCGCTGGCATATGGTTGAGACCCCCTATCGCACGACATTCCTGGCTAAGCAGAAATCACATCACGCCCAGGAGGCAAGCACTTCATGAAAAAACATTTTCCATTAACGGCAGGATTATGTTTGCTACTCACAGGAATCCTTTTACCAGGATTGGGCACGGCAACCGCGCAGGATCAATCGACTGGAGTTCAACCTCCCCCGAAAGTGTTGGATATCGGAGTCGAGTTTCCGAAACTGGGACTGGATTCAGACGCCCACGAAAAAGCCGAGAGCAAATTTGTTCAGGCCTTTAGCGATGCGAAGTGGTCGGAGCATTATCTGGCGATGGACGCTATTTCCGGTACCCCCAGAGTTGTGTTCTTCAACGGCTACGATTCCTTTGCGGCAGCGCAGGAGAACCATGAGGCCATGCAGAAAAACACTTCGCTGATGGCGGCCCTGCAGACCGCATTCTCAGACGATGAAAAACTGCTGCAGTCCCGATACAGCAGCGTGTTTGTTTACGACGAAGACTTGAGCCTGCGAGCGGCAGTAAAAATCTCCGATATGCGTTTCTTTGAAATCACGATCTTCGACATTCGCCCGGGACATCGCCATGACTGGAGTGAATTGACCAAGATATACCAGCAAGCCTGGTCGAAGGTGCCAGACGCACACTGGGTGACATTCGAGGAGATGTATGGCCCCCACGGCGACCGATATATCGTCATCTCTCCAATGAAATCTCTGACTGAAGTTGACCAGGAGTTGATGGATGATAAGAAAATAGCGGCTAACTTAAGCGCCGATGATAAGAAGAAGATGGCAGACCTTTCGGCCTCCACGATCGAATCGGAGCAATCGAACCTGTTCGCGGTCAGTCCGAAGATGAGCTACGTCCCGGACAGTTGGAAGGAAGCTTCACCTGACTTCTGGGGCAAGAAGTAAACTCATTTCAATAGCACTGCAGGGCATGGGCGGATGAAGCGATTTTCATCCGCCCAAGTATTTTGTACCTAGCAGCCTGTTCACTCACATCCATGACTCCACAAAACATTCGTGCTGATCAACCAGGCGCAGCGTCGCAGGCCGACCACCAGCTGAAGCGAGTCATCGGACCGTGGGGATTGGGGGCGACAGCGGTCAACATCGCTGTCGGGGCCGGAATCTTCGTCGTGCCAGGATTTGTCGCGGCTATTCTGGGGCCGGCGGCGATCCTGGCATATTTCATTTGCGGGCTGGCTGTGGCGTTGGTGTTGACCTGTTATATCGAGATTGGAAGCTTTGTCCACCGTTCTGGTGGCGGCGTCGCGTACATTGAGGAAGCCTTCGGGCCGTTGATGGGCTTTCTTGCCTGGGTGATGTACTCGGTGGGGTATGAGGTCATTGCGTGCGCAGCGCTGGCTACCGCCTTGCTGAGTTCCATGGCGGTCTGGCTGCCCGCGTTGGCCCATGGTGCGCCACGCGACCTTGCGTTGTTCGTCCTGTTCGGGGGCCTGGCCGCAGTCAACATTGTCGGAGTTCGCCAGGGACTGCAAGTTGCCGTGGCCACGACGATCGCCAAGCTGGTTCCGTTGCTGTTCGCCATTGTTGCGGGGGTTTTTGTGATGCACTGGCGGGAGTTGCGATGGGCTGGATGGCCACCGGCGTCAAAATTGGGCGAAGCATCGCTGATTTTATTCTTTGCATTCCAGGGTCTCGAGGAGAGCCTGGCACCGAGCGCCGAAATCCGCGATCCTGCGCGAACGGTACCGAGAGCAATGTTCGGAGCAACAGGCACGGTAATTCTGTTGTATGTCGCGTTGCAGTTGGTCAGCCAGGGCGTTCTTGGCGGCGAACTCGCGCATCAGACAGCTGCCCCATTGGCGGCTGTCGCGGGACGAATTGCCGGCGCTCCGGGTGGCACGCTGGTTCTGATAGGCATCGCGGTCTCGATTTTTGGCTCGCTGGCCGGCGGAATGCTGTCTACGCCGCGCGCGTTTTTCCTGGCCGCAGAGGATGGGATGCTTCCGGCAGCCCTCGCCCGGGTACATCCCCGGTTTCGCACACCGTACGTCTCCATCTTGACCGTGGCTGTTCTGATGTTTGTGCTGGCAGTGTCGGGCGAGTTCAAGCGCCTCGCGGTATTGTCCAGCGTATCGATCTTGTGCGTCTACCTGGCCATCTGCCTGGGCGCATTGAAGCTGCGGTATACGCGCAAGCGGGAGCCTGGAGCATTCCGCGCGCCGGGCGGCCCAACAGTTGGGATTCTCGGCTCAGTGGTGGTGATTTGGCTGCTGTCTCACTCCACGAAGGTCGAAGTGGGCGCGCTGGCTGGAACGCTGGTGGCCGCGATTATGTACTTCATTGCGCGGCGATGGTTTTTGAACCGCCGAGGCGAAGAAATACATTGATCCGATCCATGCAGGCACGCGTCAATGATAATGCATGACATTATTATCGCAGTGCGTTACTATTGAATCATGATCGTCAGCTTCGGGGATGCCGATGCCCAATTGCTCTGGGACACTGGCAAAAGCCGGAAGATTCCGGCAAGCATCCGGCGAGCGGCCTTCAAAAAGCTGGCAATTCTGAATGCAGCGTTGGAGTTGGAAAACCTGCGGGTACCGCCGGGAAATCGCTTGGAGAAACTGTCCAGGGATCGGAAGGGCCAGCACAGCATCCGGGTAAACGATCAGTTTCGAATTTGTTTTGTCTGGCGCGACGGAAACGCATACGACGTTGAAATTGTGGATTACCACTGAAAGGAATCACATGATGGCAAAGACTTTCGCGATTCATCCGGGAGAGATCCTTCTAACAGAGTTCATGGAGCCTCATGGACTCACTGCGTACCGGCTTGCCAAGGAATTGTGCGTGCCGGTTCCCCGCGTGAATGACATCGTGCGCGGCAAGCGTGCCATTTCCGCCGATACCGCGCTCCGGCTTGGCATCTATTTCGGGTTGCCCGCGCAATTCTGGCTCAATCTGCAGAATGACTACGACCTTCGCATCGCCGCCCATGACAGAAAGCTGAAGAAAGTGAAACCTCGACAAGACGCTGCTGCGTAAAGCCATTTTCCCTATTCCCGGGAACTCTCCAAGTTCAGCTAAGTGCAGCTTTTCTTGACGGAAAAGCTGCGCAAATATCGTCGCTTCGGTCTACACCCATAGGGAAAATGCTCTAGCACTGTTTTCGGCGGAACGACGCGTTGGCGCTTTGCGCGAATCTCCTACATCTCATCGCATGTTCGTTCGCCACGGCGGACGAACATGGGCACCCAGATTTCTTGTGCGGAATCAGGCGGCGGGTTGCATGAAGTCGAGCGCGCGGATGAGATATTGCTTCAATTCTCTGCGCGGCACAACGGCGTCGAGCATTCCGTGCTCGATCAAAAACTCCGATCGCTGAAAACCGTCGGGCAATTTCTGGCGGATGGTTTGCTCAATCACACGCGGGCCAGCAAAACCGATCAGCGCATCCGGCTCGGCGACATTGAGATCCCCAAGCATGGCAAAGCTGGCGGTAACGCCGCCGAACGTGGGATCGGTGAGCACAGAGATGTAGGGAATCTTCGCGTCGTCCATGAGCGCCAGACGGGCGGAGATTTTCGGGAGCTGCATCAAGCTGACGATGCCTTCCATCATGCGTGCGCCGCCGGATGTGGCGACGATGATGAGCGGATGGCGAGATTCGAGCGAATAGTCAGCAGCGCGAGAGATGGTTTCTCCAACCACCGCACCCATGCTGCCTCCAATAAAGGCATACTCCATGGCACTGAGCACGATGGGATGCGGACCCAGTTTGCCCAGGGCGGTCAGAATGGCATCATTCATTCCCGTATCCCGCTGGGCCTTTTTCAGGCGGGCCTTGTAGGGCTTGAGATCGGTAAAGTTGAGCGGATCGGTTGATCGCAGGTCGGTATCGACCAGCCGATAGTCGGGATCGAGCAGGCTGTCGATGCGCGCTTTCGCCGAGAGCTTGAAATGTTTGCCGCACTTTGGGCAGACGTTCAGGTTGGATTCCAGGTCGGCTTTCCAGATGGTCTGATTGCAGCCGTCGCACTTGGTCCACAGACCTTCCGTACGGACATTCTTTTCCGGCCCGGCTTCAATCTCGTTTTCGTTTCGCTTAAACCAGGACATACTCCATCCATCCTAAACGCTGGCGACTTTAAATCGGTGGATTCTTCAATACTCGATGCCGCGCTGGGCCAGAATTCCTTTTTGATAGGCATGCTTCACTTCGCGCATCTCGGTCACGGTATCGGCGATTTCGACCAGGCTGGGATGGGCATTGCGACCGGTCAGGATCACATGCACCATCTCCGGCTTCTGCTGCAAAGTTTCTACCACGCGGGCCGGATCCAGCATGTTGTAGCCGATGGCGTAGTTGATTTCATCGAGCACCACCATATCCCAGTCGCCGGAAAGGATTGCCTGGCGAGCTTCTTCCCAGGCGGCCTCTACCATGTGGATGTCTTCGGGATCGGTCTCCGCGCCGCCAATCTTCACAAAGCCGCGACCCATTTGCTTCATGACCCAGTTGCCGCCGAAGGCTTGGACGGCATCGAGCTCGCCATAATGCCAGGAGCCTTTCAGAAATTGCAGCATCAGCACGCGCATTCCATTGCCGACTGCGCGCAGCGCCGTGCCCATCGCGGCCGTTGTCTTCCCTTTCCCGGGACCGGTATTGATCAGGATGAGCCCGCGCCTTGCATCTGTCATCACAATTCTCTCTATCTCAACGGTTCTGCGAGCGGAACGAAATTGGAAGGTTGAGGATACATATCGCTGATAAGCAAATGAGATCTTCGCCGCTTCAATGCCCTAAATGATAGGGATGTCCCTCGACAATGGTAAACGCGCGATAGATCTGCTCGGCGAGCACCACTGCGGCCAGCTCGTGCGGCAATGTCATGGGTCCGAGGGAAAGAACCAACCAGTCGCGTCGGGTCGTTGCCTGTTGCAGTACGGCTTCCGACCAGCCATCTGCGGGCCCCACGGCAAAGGTGAATTGCTGGATGCCGCGATCTCGTTCCCTTTGCAGCCACTGGGCAAAGGTTTCTGAAGACCAGGTGCGGCCGCGATGATCCAGTAAGATCAGCATGGAATGGGCCCGGTTACCGCGGTCCCAGGCGGCAAAAAATTTTTCCTCGGTAGGGTAATGCTCTGTCTGACAGCGGGAGTAGCGTGAAGCGCGCTGGCAATAGTCGGCGTACATTTCATCTGCGGCGGCATGCTTGCCGGCGGTCCTTCGCCCGAGCGTGACTAGCTGAATTTCCATCCTTTCCATACTTTACTGGAGTTTTCCCTTTCCATGCCGATAGTCTAGGCAGGAAAGTGAGGGGAACGGCTGCAGACACAGGCCAGCGGAGGGAAAGAAACGGACGTCGCCTATGGCGAAAAGAGGGATTTTCCGTGATGGAAAACCTGAGCAACCGACAAGATGATGGCTTCTACCGTTTTTCATATTTATGATTCTTTAATCTCATACACTTTGTTGACCGAAGCCTATCGAGGGATAGTAAGTCAATGAAAATCATGGCTTTGACTGTGGCCCTTCGATTGCTTAATTACATTGCTTTATCGTGATGTCTGTAATCTGGCTCTATTTTTGTTCCGCTTAAGCCCCCCAGGCGTACTTTGTATGTTAGACGATTGGCACATATCAACCCAAAGGATCACAAATTTGGAGTAAATATCGTTGGCAACGGTGTTGTGGATCCTCCAAAGATATGCAGCCCACCGGATCAAGCGCACCTAATGATAGACGCATAGTAAATGCTCAGAGATTTCAGCATCACGAACCCGGAGACTGAATGCAAATACAACTGAATAGCTCAACCAGTACGGCAGTTGAAGCATTGAACACAAGTCGCGGAGGTTCAATGAAGATTCGAAGCAGGTTTCTTGCGACGCGCACGATTTCCGGCTGGTTGATTGCATTGCTGCTGGTTGTTGGATTCGCCGGCACAGGCCGTTTGATGGCGCAGGGCATCACTACTGGCTCGATCACGGGCACAGTGGTTGATCCTGCAGGAGCGGTGATTCCGGGCGCGACTCTTACCGCGACTAACGCCGCTACGGGAGTAAAGCTCACGACTGAGAGCCTCAGCAACGGGAATTTCGCGTTCCGTGCCGTCCCGATCGGAACCTATAGCGTGGACCTGAGCGCGACGGGTTTCAACGCAGGAAATATTGCGTCTGTCGTCGTAGTCGCCGGTGTCGCCACCGACCTGAAGATGGTGAAGCTTGCTCTGTCGTCGTCCGCGCAACGGGTGGAAGTTTCCGGCGGCACGACGCCGCTGCTACAGGTGAGTGAATCGCAAGTCACCACCACCTTCAGCGCACAGACGATGGCGAACATCCCCCTAAACAACGGGTTCGACACGGTCACGGAAGTGATCCCGGGAGTGGTCAGCGCGCACGACGACAGCTTCTCCAATTCGAATGGCGACCAGTTTGTTGTCAACGGACAGAGCAGCCGCTTTAACAACTTCGAGCTCGATGGCCAGAACAACAATGACAACACCATTGGCGGCCCACAACTCTTTTTTGGCAACCAGGACGCCATTGCGGAAATCCAGGTCATCACCAACGACTACAGCGCGCAGTATGGGCGCAACTCCGGCGCGGTGGTCAACTACATCACGAAATCCGGAACCAACTCGTTTCATGGCAGCGCCTTCGAGTATTACCAGGGGCAATTTCTGAGTTCCTATGAGAACGACGAGAAAAGTGCAGCGTTTGGGTTTTGCGCACCAGGCCAAGCTCCAACTCCGGAATGTGAGGTAGTACAACCGCTGCCGCGTTTTGTGGAGAACCGTTACGGCGCAACGCTGGGCGGCCCCGTTCTGAAGAACAGGTTGTTCTTCTTCGGCTCAGGCTACTGGGACCGGCAGTACCCGGGCGCGTCCCCGTCGACTTCCACTGGGCTTATCCCGAATGCCGCCGGCATGACGCAATTGGCAAACACCTTCTCCGGCAACAACGCCGTGGCCATCCTGCAGAGCAGCGGTCCTCTTGCCATTCCAGTGGGGAACCCCGTCAGTGTTGGCCCGGTTGTCTCTGAGAGATGTAACTGGACCCGGCGGCGTTGTCGCGACCGGTGTCCCGTTTCAATTTGTGCAGCGTTTCGTGGCGTCTCCCTTTACCGACGCGGAATATCTGGGACGTCTGGACTGGCAGCCGACCGAAAAAGACCATCTCTTCGGACGCTACTTCTACCAGACCAGCGTCGCGCAAGCGGCTGACGGCGACATTCCCTCCGGCGGCTACGTGAACGTCACCGGTATTACCCACAGTGTGGGTGCGGACTGGACGCATACATTCAACAGCAACTGGGTGGACCAGTTGCGCTACTCCTTTCAGCAGGCCACCATCGCCTTTGACGGCGGAAGTGATCCGGCTTGCACCATCGCCAATCCGACGGTCTGCCCGCCCCAGGTAATCTTTAACGACACATCGGAAGGCTTTGGCCTGAATACAGCTTTCCCGCAGGGCCGGGTGGTGAAAGTGACCCAGGTGCAGAACAACGCCACCTGGACGCACGGGAACCAGACGATTCTGTTCGGCGGAGAAGTCGACTACCAGAACACACCGACTACCGGTCTGTTCAATTACAACGGGACCTTCAGCTTTGGCACCTTTAGCAATTTCATCCAGGATGCGCCGGGCGCGGGGAACCCGGCCACAAGTGCGGCGCTTTTCCTGTCGAATGGCGATGTCACCGTCAAGTTCAAAGAGACCGACATCGCGGGATACATCGAGGACGACTGGAAACTGACGCCGACACTTACGGCGAATATCGGCCTGCGCTGGGAGTACTTCAGCCCATTTTCCAATGTGTACCACGACCAAACTGTGGCGCGAGAGTCAAATCCTGCGACGGCCTTCTGGGACCCTACCCTACCCCTTGCGGATCGGACATTTCCCAAGGTGAACCAATTCTTCAAGGGCTTCGAGCCGCGCCTGGGCTTCGCCTGGAACCCTGCGTTCGCCCAGAAAGTGGTGGTGCGGGGCGGATATGCCATCAATCGCGATCCCGCCTTTTATAACATCGCTACATTGTCTGGAAGCGGCGCGCCCATCGCCATTGCGGGCACCATCTACTGCACTGGCGGCTCCACGTGCCTACCCAGTGGCGGCAAGTTTACCGGGGCGGACGTCCGGAGCTTGAATCTTCCACTTTTCCCGGTCGGCGGGGACCCTCGGACGCTCGACCAATCCACAATTCAAACAAACCTGGTTCCGCCCTACACCCAGACCTATACTCTGGCGGTAGATCGCCAATTGGGCAACTCAGCGGTCGTCGAAGTTCGCTATGTCGGCAGCCTGACGGAAAAGAACTTTCAGAGTCTGGACGCAAACCCTTATCTGCTGCCGGTGCAGACGGACTTTCCGGCGTTTGCGCCGGTGACCCTGTGCAGCGACCCAACCCAAGTAGGATACGGCCGCCCGAACTGCAACTATGGCAATGTCTCGGAGATTACGAATGGCGGGTGGGCGAATTACAACGGCCTGCAAACCAACCTGACCACCCGCAATTTGCATGGCATGACGGGTACGCTGTCGTACACGTATAGCAAGGGCCTGGATAACGCAACCGATGCGTTCCGAAGCACGGGCGCCGGCGGCAGTTCGATCGCGTTTGCGCAGAACCCGCTGGATCCAGACGCGGGGGAACGCGGCGTGTCTGGAAACAGCTATACCCATGCCGTGGGCGCCCAGTTCACCTACATGGTGCCCGAACTTCATACCGACAATCATCTGTTGGCGCGGGTGACGAATGGCTTCGCGCTGACTGGCCTCTATCGCTATTCCTCCGGTCAACCCTATACGGATTACCAGACTATCGGGCTGGACGGCTACACCGGGGACACCAGCTATTGCGACGGGGCTTTTAACGGCAGCAGCGTTGCCGTGGGCGTAGACACCTGCCGGCTGGTTCGGTCCAATAAGAACGCGCCGTTGAGCACTGTGGCCTATCTGAACGCTTATACAGGTCCGGTGGGTCCGGGCGGTCCCACACTGGGGACTCCAGAATACGTGGTGTATGGAAGCGATTCCGCAACCTTCGATGGCTCGGGCAACTTTACCAGCTATAACCCGGGAACGCCGATCGATCCGACAACCGTGCACTGGATCATCAACAATAAGGCCTACGCGCAGTCGGTCCACAACCCGTATCCCGGCTCCAGCCGCGGCGCTCAAGTGGGCGACAACTACAGTGAGCTGGACGCGACCATTATCAAAAACACAAAGATCACGGAACGCGTCCAGCTACAACTCTCCATGGCCGCCTATAACGTCTTGAACCAGATGTTCCGCGGTGCGCCGGGCTCGTTCGTCGCCAACCCTACGACGTTCGGCAGCTTTAACTTTTCGGAGGGCACGAACATTCCCGGGGCAGCGGCATCCGGAACGCGCTTCCTTCTGCTGGGTAGCAAGATTATCTTCTAACGCTGGTCAGCCAATACCGGTCCTTGGAAGGATAGATCGGCTTCCGAGGACCGCAGCACACACAAGCAACACGAACAAATGGCAGGAAAAAACTCTTATTCGACGCTGGCTACCACTTCAAGAGTGGCGAGTGTCGCATCATTCCTGCAGCATAGGTTCCTGCCACCTATCCCGTTCCGCAAGCATATCTTACCTACTTATAGCCTGCGCACTCTGGATGAAGCAGAACGCCTAAATCCACACACCATTCGCAGGGACGTGTACGAGCTTGTGCTCCGCACATCGGCTGTGTTTCAGCTGACATGCCCCGCCGAGGCTGAAATAGACGAATACACCCCTAGAAATTGGCTATTCGTCATGGGATGGCAGGACATCCTTTATGGAATGAACACCTTCCAATTCCCTGGGACATATTTTGTTTAACACATTCGAAATTGGCTGACGAATTTTTTCTGCTTGGTATGTCTTTTCATCTTTCCGCGGAACTTAGTAGTCGATCTACAACCGCGGAAATAGCCTAGCTGAGATTTGGATCTCCTTTGGATGGAGCCACCAAAACCAGCGCTAAATCACGATTTGGCACAACGGCGTTACCACTCAGGAGGCTTCAATGGAGTTTGGACGCAAAACATGGATTTACGCAGCAGCAGCATTCATCATGATTTTCGGTTTCGCAACGGTTGTGGAGATCACGCAGCCAACAGCATTTGCTCAAACATCTGCAACAGGTTCGATCAACGGCACGGTCGTTGATTCCACGGGTGCAGTTGTCCCTGGCGCGGCTGTTACTGTGAAAGACCAGGCCACCGGCGCCGTTTCGATGTTCACTACCAACGCAGAAGGACGATTTACCGCGCCCTTTCTCAAACCAGATACATTTGATGTATCGGCGACCGCACCGGGTCTGCAATCCGTCACGACAACAGTCCAAATTTTGACGGGTCAACAGTCAGCCGTCAATGTAACGGTAACTCCCACGGCCAATACGCAGACGGTGCAGGTCAGTGCGAACAACGCGCAATTGATTGATACGCAGACATCTAACACCACAACGACGTTCACAACCGAACAGTTCCAGAACCTGCCGGCGCCGGGCGGCGATATCACGACGATTGCCTACACTGTGCCAGGGGTTGTCCTGGGTGCGGGTACCCAGGGTTTCGGCAGCATCGTCTCGGACGGACTTCCGGGGCTTTCCAATCTGGTCATCATCAACGGCGCCGACTATAGCGTCTCGCTCTATAACATCGCCTATTCCGGTTCCTCCAACCTGACCCTTGGCCATGAGGAGATTGCGCAGGCAGCCGTGGTGCAGAACGGCTATAGCGTTCAGTATGGGCGCCAGGCTGGCATCATTGAGACTTTCACTACTAAAGGCGGCACCAACCGGGTGCATGGATTGGCGCAATGGGACTATAACAGCGCCGGCTTGAACGCCAACGATTTCTTCAATAATCAGTCGGGTATTCCCCGTTCCAAGGCGGTCTCGAATCAATATGCGGCGCAGATCGGCGGACCGATCAAGCACGATAAGCTGTTCTTCTTCGCGGACACGGAAGGGATTCGCTTTATTGAACCAAGCGCAGGATTTGTGAACCTTCCTTCCCCGGCGATGCAGGCCAGTATTTTAGCCAATCCCAATATCACGGCTGCAAGCAAAAGCTTGTACGGCGCCATGTTCGCGGGAGCGAATGCATCCCCGGCTTATGCGAGCGCGATTCCGGTCACGAACGGATCAGGGCCACAGCAGGATGGCGCGTTATTGCTAACGCCTCCCGGCACCAGTCGTTATGGCTGCGGGAGCTTGACTGGAACACCTGACTACGCGAGTGGCGGAACATTAGGTAGCAACGTGAGTGAAACCTGCATCGACTCGGCATTCGTGAACACGGTTGCACTCAACCGGGAGTGGCTGGCGGCGGGCAGGCTCGATTGGAATATCAGCGATAAGCATCTGATCTTTTTCCGCGTTACGGACGACCAGGGCTCCCAGCCTTCTTTCGTAAGCTTGATCAATCCCGCCTACAACCAGATCAGTATCCAGCCGAGCTGGACGGGCCAACTCAACGACACCTACAGCATCACGCCAAACCTCACCAACAATTTTATTGCAGCAGCGCTTTACAGCAGCGGAGTTTTCGCGCCGGCAAATTTACAGGCCGCGCTGGCAGCCTCCCCTACCGAGTTCGACGAAGCCAATGACGGTGGAACGAACACGACACCGGGTGTCGGCCAGCCTACCTTCTTTACTGCATCCACGACCCTGGGAACTCCCTGGATCGACTTTCCTGGTGGGACCAACACAACGCAATATCAGGCCGTCGACGGCCTCACATGGCTGAAAGGGAATCATAATTTCCGATTTGGATTCGACTACAAGCGAGTTGATTTCACCGACGTCGGTCTGCTGACTGCCTCCTATGGCGGCGACTATGCCTTCGGTCAAATCTTGGATGAGGCGAGCGCGGTGCTGCCGGGAGCCAGCGGCGGCTCCAGCTTTACCCAGGGATTCCCGGCACCGGGATTAGCCAACATTCACATCGCGGCGTACAACGTGGGCATCTACGCTCAGGACGAGTGGCGAGCAAGACCGAACCTGGTCCTCGACTATGGCATCCGCGTCGATCGAAACGGAAATCCTGTTTGCAACGAAGGTTGTTTTACCCATTATCTTGGAGGATTTCCCGACACTTCCGCAACCCTGGATACTCCTTATAACACCACTCTTTCCGCCGGACACGACGCCGCCTTTCCTGCCATGGAAGCCGCAGTCATCCAGCCGCGGGCGGGATTCAACTGGGACGTGCGTGGAGATGGAAAGACGGTCGTACGCGGCGGCATTGGATTGTTTTCCGACAACTTCCCATACCTCATCGTTGAGCAACAATTCCTCAGCTTTCCGAATCGGTATTTTGCCGGCGTCACCTCCGGCACCGTGGCCACCGGTCCGGGAAGTGCTCAGTCGATTGCAGCTAGTTCCGCTGCCGCTGTACTGGCAGGCTTCGCCCAGGGAGCAACTTTCAATTCGATCAACACTGCGCTGGGGGGGAGCTTCTCACCTCCCAATTATGTGACTTCGCCGCAGACATTTCACACTGCACGGTATGTGGAGTACAGCATGCAGCTGCAGCGGGCGATCACCCCAACCGACGCCGTGATTGTTTCCTATGCCGGTAACCATGGTTTTGATCTGTTCATGCCCAACAACCACCTGAACCAGAGCATGAGTGCAAACAACGGAAATCTCTACTACGCAGCCGGCCTATCTTTCGATGACATTCCGACCAACGCGCCGGACCCACGCTTCGCACAGGTTTCCAGTTTCAGCAATAATGCCATTTCCAATTACAACGGGGTTTCCGTCCAGTACAAGCATTTCGACCGACACGGCTTGACCACGGACATTTCCTATACCTACTCGCACGCACTGGATGACATCTCCAATGGAGGCAACAGCCAGCTCCCATACAATGGCGCTGTTTCCTTTAGTACACAGATCACGCCGGGCCTGCCGTCTGCACTTATGTATTCCAACGCGGACTACGATATTCGTCACAATTTCGTGATGGATTTCGTCTACCTGGAGCCGTATCACTTTAACAATAAGATTGTTGATTTCGCGGCTGCGGGCTGGACAGTGGGCGCCAAGGCATACTGGCGTTCTGGCGAGCCGTTCAGCATACTGAACGTAAATGCGGAGAATGCATTGTTCAACGGAACCGGTGGCGTTGACGTTCTGGCCCAGGTGTTGAACAACCATTTCAACCACAGTTGCAACTCATACTCCCACCCGTGTCTCCAGACACCTGGAATTTTCAACGGCCAAGGTGTGACGGGTTCAAACCCTCAAACCAACTTTGGCAATGCCCCGAGGAATACAATTTACGGGCCGCATTATTCGGACGTAGACGTAAGCGTCTTTAAGGATGTCTTCAAAAAGGGAAGCTTAGCTTTCCAGGTTGGCGCCCAGGCCTATAACACGCTGAACAAGGTGAACTTTGCGCAGCCAAACAACAATGCATCCAACCTGAGCTCACTAGGCCAAATCTTCTCAGACGTCAACGCGCCTACCAGTCCATATGGATCGAGCCAACAGCCAACGGTTTCTGGCCGCGTGCTGGTGGTGCAGGGCCGCTTACAGTTCTAACCTTCTGTTCCTACGCAGAAAAGGCAGAGAGGAAACTCTCTGCCTTTTGTGTTGCGACACAATGACTAGGGTTTGCGCTTCTTCGGTGACTTCTTTGTAGCTGCTTTCTTTCTGGCTGCGGGCTTGGTCGCTTTTCCCTTCGCAACTTTCACCGGGCGTGCTTTGCTGGTCTTCTTTGCGACTTTCTTGACGGCAGCTTTCTTCGCGGCAGCTTTCTTGATGGGCTTGGGCGGCGCAGATTTCTTCGCGGGCGACTTTTTGGCCACGGCCTTTTTGGCGGCTTGCTTTTTGCGAACCGCCGACACACGCTTGGTCAGCGAAGCCTTCAACTGTTCGAGGTCGAGCGTAGTCGCAGTCTTGCGCAGCCGTTCAATATTATAGAAATCGCGCTTCTCTTCAGAGAAAATGTGGACGACAAAGTCGACGTAGTCTAGGAGAATCCATTCACCCTGACGGTAGCCTTCGACGGAGTTCGGCCGGGTTGCAAAATCGCGCTCGATCCGTTCTTCAATCCCGTTCGCAATGGCCTGGTTCTGGCGATCATTGGTGCCACTGCATATCAGGAAATAGTCGGTGAAGCCGGAATCTGCGGGGTCCAGTTCAAGGATGCGAATCTGCTCGGCTTTCTTTTCTTCACAGGCGGCTGCGGCGGCCGTCACCATGCGGCGAATTTCAGTTTTCGTCATGCGATCGTGCGTTCTCCTAGTGCGATTCGAATTGTGCCAGTCCTCTCATCCTAGTCTGTTGAGATCAGCTGTGCCAAGGACCAGAGCTAACTGATTTGAGTTGAGGAAGCGCGTTGAAGCCGAGATTCCCTAGTGCAGCGAACCCTTCGGGGCGGGCGAGTGATAGATCTGAGTCTTGGCAATATAGTTCCATACGGAAACGGGCAGGAGTTCTTGATCGACATCGCCTCGATCGAGCTCGGCGCGCAGCTCAGTCGCAGAAATATTTTCCTGGAGATGGGGAAGAAACCAGACGCGCGTCTTGGTCGCATCCGCATGATGCAGAATCAAATCGCACTGGGGAAGGGCGCAGGCGGAATCCTTGGTTGCAGTCTCGATTGCGTTGTCCAATGTGTTCGCGCCACGTTCCGCCTTCACTTCTGATGGCAACGCGGCTTCGGCGCTGGCCAGCGAAAAGCCGGGGCGCGCGGCAACGATCCAATCGGTAAGGGCGAGCAGACGAGGCGCCTGGAACCAACGCCCAATGTCGAGCCAGCTATCTGCACCAAGAAGGGTAAATAGCGCCGTCGGCTCTGGTTCTTTAGCTAGCGACGCGCGCAGCCGCGCCAGGGTTTCTACGGTGTAGTTGGGACGAGTTTCCTCTGTGCCAGAGCTTTGCGGTGCGTCGAGTAGCGAAGGAACGAAGCGCGCATCGGCCTGGGTAGCCAGCGCCGTCATCGTATAGCGCTGCAGAAAATCTGTTGCTGGAAATTTTCCTTTCAAAGGCTGGCGACCAACCGGGGCAAACAATACCTGGTCGAGTGCGAAGCGGTCCGCAGCTGCAGTAGCGATGGCGAGATGTCCCCGGTGCGGAGGATCAAAGCTGCCTCCAAAAAAAGCGATGCGCCTCATGCAGTTCCTTTCGATCACTAGGCCAGCAGGTCAGCCAGCTTCCGGCAACGGAACACGCAGGGCGCGAACGCGCTCTGCCAAGGCGTATTTCAGGGCGTCGATTCCCTCTCCGGTGACTGCGGAAATTGCGTAGAACGGCAGCTTCTTGCGCTTGGCCATCGACTGCAGCTTCTTCAGCTTGTCCGGATTCGCCACATCGCACTTGCTGGCGACAACAACGCGCGGCTTCTCTTCCAAGCCATGCCCGAAGTTCTTCAGCTCAGCCTCAATCACGTTGAAATCTTCCACAGGATCGGGTCGGCCGCTGCCGTCGGACACGTCGACGATGTGAGCCAGCAGACGGGTACGTTCAATGTGGCGAAGAAACTGCGCACCCAGGCCAGCACCGAGGTGCGCGCCTTCAATCAAACCGGGAATGTCGGCGACGACAAAGCTTTCTTCATGCGGCCACTCGCCGATGGTGACAACGCCAAGATTAGGTTCCAGGGTGGTGAAGGGATAATCGGCAATTTTGGGGCGTGCCGCTGAGATGCGCGCAATCAGCGTGGACTTGCCGACATTCGGATGACCGACCAGGCCAACATCGGCGAGCAGCTTCAACTCCATTCTGATGAGCCGTTCCTCGCCAGCGTGACCGAGCTCGTGTTCGCGCGGGGCCTGATGGGTGGAGGTCGCGAAATGCTGATTCCCTCGCCCGCCGCGACCGCCTTTGGCCAACACCATGCGTTCGTCGGGATGCTGAAAATCGTGAATCAACTCGCCGGTGGTGTCATCGTAGACGACGGTTCCGACCGGAACCTTCAGGACAATGTCCTCACCGTCGCGGCCAGAGCAATTTGAACCCTCGCCATGGCGACCCCGCTCGGCTTTATGCTCGGGATTGAAACGAAAATGGACCAGGGTGTTGTGGCTCTGGCTGGCTTCGAGAACGACATCACCGCCGCGTCCGCCATCGCCACCAGAGGGTCCGCCGCGAGGCACAAATTTTTCGCGACGGAATGCCATGCATCCATTCCCACCGTCGCCTGCCTTCACTTTGATTCTTGCTTCATCGATAAACATGCGCGCGAATAGTCTTCCTGCCGCTCGGGAATAGCGTTACTCTCAGTGTAACGCTCATTATTCATTAGAGTTTTCGTCTGCGATGTCTGCGACCAGAGCGGAGCACGAGTTCGGTGCTGTTCGCCTGCGGCTTTGATTGCATCGTTATCAGTATCGTCCGCGCAGGCATCGTGTCGTCGCCGAAACGGGCATAGAAGATTTGGGAGATTGTATGCTGTGTTTGCCTCCCCCACGCTCTTTTTGCGTGTTCTGCCTGATATTGTTTTTCCTGTCGCCGCTGGCTTCGATTTACGGTCAGTCAACCACGGGCGTCATTGGCGGCACCGTGTACGATCCGCAACACGCAGTGGTTCCAAATGCGCGCATTGTTGCATTGAACGAGGCAACCGGCGCAGAGTTTATCGCCTACTCAGACAAGAGCGGAAACTATACATTGGCCGACTTGCCAACCGGCACCTACTCCGTAGACATCAGTTGGGCCGCTTTTACGGCATTTACCGCGACGCATGTTGTGGTTGAACTGGGACGACGAACGCCGCTGAACACAACATTACAGGTTGGCGCCACTGCCAGTACGATTCATGTCGGGACCATTGTGCCGTTTCTTCAGGCCACGTATCCCTCTGTCGCCACCAGCGTTACACAATCACAACTGCGGGATTTACCTTCCGACAGCCGTCGCTGGAGTAGTTTTGCCCTGTTGACGCCGGGAGTGGTGAGCGATCAGGACGGCAAAGGACTGTTGAGTTTTCGCGGGATCAGTGTGCTGCTAAATAACAACACCATCGACGGCGCGGACAACAACCAGGCTTTTTTCTCCGAGGAGCGAGGTCGAACCAAAGCGCCGTATTCGATCAGCATGGCAGCCGTTGAGCAATTCCAGGTGAACACGGCAGATTATTCGGCGGAATATGGACGCGCCGCCGGCGGTGTGATCAACACGGTGACCAAAAGCGGAACAAATCATTATCATGGCGAGGCATTTTTCTTTGAGCGCAACAGTAGCCTTGCCGCATTAAACGCGTACACAACGCTGACGACGTTCGATAACGCGGAGAACAATTTTGTAACCAGCCCGTACCAGCCGACGGACGTGCGCCGGCAAATGGGATTCAGCGTAGGCGGGCCGATTGTTCGAGACAAGCTGTTCTGGTTTTATTCTTTCGACTACCAGACCCGCAATTTCCCATCGGTATCGCGCGTGGGGTATCCCACAGCTATTTACGCGCAGCCAAGTCCAGTCCTTCCCACTGGCAATTATCTGGGTTTTCCGATTACGTGTGCCAATCTGCCTCCCTACAACGCCAGCAACGGTGCCTATGCCAGCGTGTTTCAATTTGAAGCGACGCAGGGAGCCTGCGAGTTGTATGACCGGCTCGATTTGCCCTCCTACCAAGCCGGTGTACAGCAGTATCAGCAGGGCCTGCAGTTGGTTGACACGCTGACGGGGACCGCTCCGCGGAGCGGCAACCAGACATTGAACTTTCCCAAGCTTGACTGGCAAGTGAACGATCGCAACCATGCCACCGTCTCCTATAACCGGATGCGATGGAGTTCGCCAAACGGAGTACAGACAGAAAGCTCCACACAATATGGTGTCAACAGCCTGGGAAACGATTTCGTCAATGTGGACTGGGGGATTGCCCATCTGACGACCTTTGTGACGGAAAATATTGGCAACGAAATCCGCATGCAGCTAGGACGCGAGCTGGATCGAGAAACCAGCCCCTCTCCGGCGGGCGCCGAAGTTCCGCTGGGACAGAACCAATTTGGCCTGGCACCGGAAATCAGTATTGCGGGCGGCTCCTCTGGCGAGGGCATGGTGCTGGGCAATCCGGCCAAATTGCCGCGGCCGGAATATCCGGACGAGCATCGCGCGGAGGTCTCCGATACCGTCTCCTGGGTACTGGGAAATCATACGTTGAAATTTGGCGCGGATTGGGACCGTAACGAAGACCTGCTCGACAACCTGCATGATGGAGTGGGGCAATATAACTACACTTCCTTCGGCAGCTTCCTGGCAGATTATTATCATGCCGTGGATGGCCTGGGACCGCCCGTGTCATATTTTGTAAATACCTATGCAGGTTTCTCGCAGAGCTTTGGTCCGCCTGGATTTTTTATTACGACGAACGATTTTGCAGGATTCGCGGATGACGAATGGCGGGCATTTTCCCGTCTGACCGTGACGGCTGGCGTGCGCTATGAGTATGAGCGGGTGCCACGACCCTTTCTTATCAATCCACAACTGCCGCAGACAGCGAACTATCCGGATGATCGAAACAACATCGCTCCCCGCGCGGGCGCGGCATGGGATTTATTCGGAAATGGGCGCACGATACTGCGGGCAGGGTACGGAATATTCTATGGCCGCATAGTGAATGGCACGCTGCATTCCGCGCTCACCTCTTCCGGATCTCCTGCGTCACAGCGGACCTATCGCTATTCTTCTTCGACTGAGTTTGGAGCGCCGCAATTCCCAAGCATCTTCTTCAGCGTGCCAACTGGGTCGGCGCGAGGCGCACTACCCAGTGCCTACTACTTCGCGAAAAACTATCAGGCTCCAGAAACGATGCAGGGTGAGCTGACGCTGGAGCAAAATGTCGGCTGGAATACTGTAGTTTCGTTGAGTTATATGACCAGCCAGGGCCGCGATCTACCAAATTTTATTGACACTAACATCGACAATGCCACAGTCGGCCAGCTGAACTACACGATCGATATTCCGGGGCCTGCGTTGGGAAAGAAAAGCCCGCTGCCACAAGGCGCGAGATATACGACGCCACTTTATACCTCTGTGCGACCGAATTATCTATACGGAAATATCACGGAGTTGCTCAGCAATGTGAGCTCGAATTACAACGCAGGTGTGTTGGCGATCACTCACAGAACATCGAACGGCATTAGTTTTGGAATGAACTATACCGTGGCGCACGCGCTGGACTTCAATCAGAATGAATTTCTGTATAAGTCGCCCACGAATATTCTGGAGCCGAACAATATGGCGCTGGAATATGGGAACTCCAATACGGATGTGAGGCAGCGGTTGGTGGTGCATGCAAGTCTATTTACAACCTGGCACAAGCATGGATGGCAGGGACGTTTTCTAAATGACTATGGCTTTGCTCCGATCGTTGCGTGGCAAACGGGTTTGCCTTATACGCTGGGGGTGGGCGGCAGTGCGCCGGGTGGCGCTTTCTTTGGCATCAACGGAGCGGGCGGGCCTTCGCGCCTGAATATTCTGCAGCGCAACAGCTATCGTTTCCCTTCCACGCAAACGACGAGCTTACGCGTGACCCGGCGCATTCCGTTGCGGAACCGCGGCTACCTAGAACTGATAGCGGAGGCCTACAATCTGACGAATACCGAAAATGTAACTGCCGTAGATACACTTGGCTACAATGCCTGCTCGACACCGCTGACGCAGGGATGCCCTTCGGATTCAACCGCAGCGCATCCCTATCTCGAATTCAATCCGACGTATGGAATCACAACAAACGCCAATAGCACAACGAACTACACACCGCGAGAAATTCAGTTGGCGATGCGGTTCACATTTTGAGCGAATTTACTTCTGGTGCGCGATCACATCGGCATTTCCGGGGCCGCCGACAGCCTGCAGGCGCGGGATTCTCTCTTCTACAGACGGCAATGCGGGAAAAGCAGCATGCGGCTCCGCCTGATACCAGTAGGCAACGGAATAATAATTGTCGGACCGATGATTGGCATGTCCATGTTCTATTGTGGCCTTGAACGATTTGGTGAATGGAATGGGTGAATCAAGGTGAAAGCGGTACACGCTTGATCCGTTGCCAGCCAACTCTTTGCCGACTACCGGGGCGCCATAGAGCTGATAGGAAAAAGGCTTACCGCCAAAGTCCCATGCGCCAAGAAAGTAATCCTCCGAGCCGGTTCCGGCAATCGATGGCAGCTTGGCCCCATCGACAAAGAACATATCGTCGCCTTCGCCCCACCAATTATCCTGGTTCTGCAGAACGGACATGGTAACGCCGACATATTGTCCGTGGCCCACGGCATCCATCCATACATAATTGTCTTTGCCGTCAAGATTGACCTTGTCATTCACCAAAGGATCTCCATTGCGGACAAAGTTGTTCGTCCAGCCATGGTTGGGCTGAGCCTGACGATATTCCGCGTGGAAATAAATAGTGCCGGAAGGAAGCGGATGAGAATACTTCTGGTAGTCGATGTTGTAATACAGAGCATCGATCGGCTGTTTGCCCTCGTTGGTCACCGTGATGCGGGCATGCCGGGCAAAGGGCATGGGGAAGAAGCAGTTGAGGGCCTTGATACTGCCGACGGACAGGTATTGCGACTGCCAGGTGTAATATTCGCCGAGACCCAGCCCAAAAAAATCGCCGATGGGCGTTTCCACACTGGGAGATTTTTCATTGTCCCAATAAATGCGGAGCACGATTCGTTTCAGGTTGTAGGGCTCATCGTCCGCAATCGTGAACCAGATATGCGAGATCATTGCCGGACCATCGGCATCAAGAACCGTGTAGGTCGCACCGGGGGCGACCGTGCGAGCATCGTCATTTCTTCCCGTAGGATCCGCACTGGAGACCCGAACCAGAGTGTAGGTTTGCTGGCGAGTAAGATCCGGTTGCGACGGCAGGGCCTGGCCGTTCGCCGTCAGGCCGATTGAAGCAAGCATGCATACGGCAGTGATAAGTTTTCGCATCGTCTGGAGCCATCCTTTGAAAGTCTTCTTATTTCCAACGGTTCTTGGGCTACTCGGTCGAACTATAACTCTACAGATTTGTCTTCCACCAGCTTTTTTGCTTTTGAGACAAACTCTTGCAGTGGAATGCTGCCTTGATCGCCTTTGCCGCGGGTACGCAGGCTGACAGCATTTGCAGCAGCTTCCTTATCGCCCATAACGAGCAGGTAAGGAATCTTCTGCATGGTCAAATCGCGGATTTTTGCGTTCATCTTTTCGTTGCGATCATCGAGTTCTACGCGCAGACCAGCCAATTGTAACTGCTGCTGCACTTTTTTCGCATATTCGATGTGCTTTTCACTAATAGGCACCAAACCGACCTGAACAGGCGCGAGCCACAAAGGAAACGCCCCGGCGTAGTGCTCGATGAGCACACCAAAAAAACGCTCCACAGAGCCGAACAGAGCGCGATGCACCATTACCGGCTGGTGACGTTCGCCATCTTCACCGACATACTCCAATTCGAAGCGGGCGGGAAGATTGAAATCAAACTGCACGGTGGAAAGCTGCCACAAGCGGCCCAGCGCGTCAACCAATTTGATGTCGATCTTGGGACCATAAAATGCGGCTTCGCCGGAAATGGTCTTGTACGGAATCTCTTTGCGCTGGAGCACGCGTTCGAGCGAGCCGATCGCCAACGCCCAGTTGTCTTCTGTACCGACGTAGCTAACTTTATCTTTCGGGTCCCAAATGGAAAGCTCGACCTTGAACTCAGCAAACCCGAAGGTTTTCAGTACAGCTTCGGCAAAGTCGATACATGCGGAGACTTCATCTTCGATTTGTTCCGGTGTACAGAAAATATGCGCATCATCCTGGGTAAAACCACGCACACGCAACAAACCATGCATGGTTCCGCTGCGCTCATAGCGATAGACGTTGCCCAATTCGGCCAGACGCACCGGCAGATCGCGATAGCTCTTCGGCGTGTTCTTGTAGATGAGAATATGGCCAGGGCAGTTCATCGGCTTCAGCTGATATTCAGCATCGTCCAGTTCCATGGCCGAATACATGTTCTGCGCATAGAAACCCGCGTGTCCGCTGATCTTCCAAAGTTCATGACGCATCACGTGGGGAGTAAAGACCATATCGTAACCGCGACGGATACATTCTTCGCGCATCCAGTCTTCCATGATTTTGCGGATCAATCCGCCCTTGGGATGCCAGAAAACGAGACCCGGCCCGGCGATGTCCTGAATGGAGAAGAGATCAAGTTGTTTCCCGAGGACGCGGTGATCGCGACGCTGCGCCTCTTCCAGCCGCGCGAAATGTTCGTCCATTTCTTTCTTTGAAAAAAAAGCAGTTCCATAGATGCGTTGCAGCTGCGGGTTCTTCTCATCGCCAAGCCAGTAGGCGCCGGCAATACTCATCACCTTGAACGCTTTGACGCGGCTGGTGGAAGGCACATGCGGGCCACGGCAAAAGTCGATAAACGCGCCGTTGCGATAGAGAGAGATTTTTTCGCCGGGCTGGGTGAAGCGCTCAATGAAGTGCATCTTCATAAAGTCGTTTTCCGCCTTGAAGCGCAACAGGCCCTCATCGCGCGGCTCCCACTCGCGAACAAACTTCTCATCGCGGGCGACGATGACGGCCATGCGATCTTCAATCGCTTTCAAGTCTTCAGGCGTGAATGGCGTTGGGCGGTAGAAGTCATAAAAAAAGCCGCTGTCGGTGGCGGGGCCGTGGCCGAGCTTGGTTTCCGGAAACAACTCCAAGACCGCGGTCGCCATGACGTGGGCCGCCGAATGACGCACGACCTTCAGCGCTTCGACATCTTTTTCGGTCAACAGGCGCAGGGTGACATCTTCCTCGAGCGGGGTGGTCAGATCGACCAGGCGCTCGCTGGCAGCATCTTCCGCCTCGTACATGGAGGCTTCATTCGCAGATTCCGCGTCGGCATTCTTTACGGAACCAGTCGCATGAGTGGGTCGAACCTGAATCGGAGAGACCTGGGCGACGACTGCGGCCGTGGCCAGACGCGGAGAAATGTCGGTGGCAATCGACAGCGGAGTGGTCCCGACGGGCACGGTGCGGGCGCTGCCATCGGGCAGTTGCACCTGAATGGTTCTTGCATCGATGTTCATGGTGGTTTCCTAATGATCGCAGATTTCAGAATATGGGGTTTTTGCATCGCGCGTCGAGACCAGCTTCATTACGGGGGAACATTTTGTCTGGGATAGGGGTCTAACTGAATAAGCCAAATCAGAGCGTCGAGCTTTGCGGTTGATTGTCCAAACTGGAAAATGCCCATGAAATATTCGTGGTTCACGCTGTTGCTTCTTCTCACGATGACTGGAAAGGCTCCAGCGCAACCGTCTGTGATTACTTCGGAGACGCAGGTCAATTCCAACCTTCTCCAGCAATGGTTCCATAGCGGAGACCCGCGGCTGATCGCCTGGGCAGCTGACTTCGCCCGCACAACGCATGACACACGAATCATGACCGAGATGTCTAACTGGCTCGAACACTGCCCGATCCCACCGCCAACCTATGCGGGCAACGAGCCTCAACCGGCGCAGCGGCGAGCCGTTATCGCTGTTCTTGACGCTCTCATTCAGGAAAACGTTCAGGTTCCAATTCCCGCCATCGAGGTGGTGGCGCCATACTTTCCCGCGCAGGCGATCATCTTGATCGGCCGCCTTCCACTGGCCGAATCGCGCGCAACCTTGAACGATTGGACCTATGGACAGGAGGGAAATTGGAGTGGTCGCATGTTGGCACGGGTTGCTTCGATGATGCTGGCCCAGGACCCAGTATTGATGAAGCCAGAGGAATCCAGTTTTGCTTCCTGGATTGTCGCGGCATCGGAGGAAGACTTGCAGATTTCGATCATATCCCCCAGTAATTTCCTACATGGGTCAATCCAGGGGAGTTACCTCAGTAGTAGCGTCTGCGGAGATTCCTTTGCAAGCGAGATTTCTCCGGGTTGGCCGTACGTATATACCTACGACCTTGTCGAAAACGATCCACAAGCGAGTGCGCCGATCGTCATCGATCTGGACGGCGATCGCATCGCCTCCAGGCGTTTCGCAGAGAATGCGCCTTGGGGCACCTGCCATCGAGTCCAGTGGTTGAATCCAGCGACCCGGTACCAGCTCGTCGAATACTGGCTCGGCGGGTGTGAGCAACGCATACCCTGGGGGCCAGTGAAACCCGTTTCCATCGTTTGGAAAAATCAGGCCGCATACGAACAGCAACTCGGCGCACTTGTCGAAGCTCAACGAGAAAACTTACAGGCCACGGTCGAAGCCTTATATGAGCGAGGAGTTCTGACGAAAAGCCAGACGGTTACAACAGCGCCCAGGCTGGTCGTCACAATCAAATGCGACATGAAACCATGTCCACTCATGCAACCGTCGCATTGAAGTGTTGTGCGAGCAAAATTCCGTCCCGCCCTTCGCAAACAGCACGAAAGATGAGCGCCCAATCATTCCAGGGGCTCGCTAGTCGTCATCCTTGTAAAACGTAATGTCGAGGGTGCGCAGGTAGGTGTGCAATCCGGCATCTTGAATCGGTGTCAGGTAGGCGCGTTGGCTGGACTCATTGCGATGCTCATGCCAGTACCCGGGTGGGGTGACAAAAGCAGCTCCGGATTTCCAGTCGACCCGCGTTGGATTCTTGATGTTCCCTTCCTTGTCCAGTTCTGTTCCGACCAGCGTGTAGCAACCCGGCGGGGCATCGATAATCAGATCCAACGCAACCGACTGATGTCGGTGCGGAAGCTGTCGAGTGTTGGGCTCGATCAAGCCGTACATCGCCCACAGCACGTGGGTCACGGTCATAGTCTGCATGCAGTTCGGGTTGCCCAGAATGAGGCTGACACGGCTTCGAGTGGCGGCCTGCGGATCGTTGGCTGCCTGCTCCAGCGCCGCTGCCAGCTTGCTGCGGGTGTAATGGGCCGGGGTGAAGCGCGCATGGCTCTGTTGCACTCCGAGATAGTCCAGCAGCGGCTGATCGTTGACCCAATATAGCGCCGATGTCTCCACAGCGCGGTGCAGAGCTGCGCCTCCGGGGAGTGTGAAGAAATCTCCCTGTGCCCAGGTAATCCGGCGATCACCAATGGTCGATGTGCCTTTTCCATGGATGACGTAGAACAGTTCTGAAGTCGCATTGGCATGCGTCTCCAGTTGATCTCCAGCCTGGAGGCGGAGGAAGCTTGCAGCCAAAGAAGGCGTGCTAGCTGGCCCTGAACACTTCAAGGCCTGAGAGAGATCCAGCGGAATAATTCGGGTGGGCCCACTCGCGTATAGATCAGCAGCAAATTCAGCGTACGGAATCGCGGGCACGCTGCCGGAGGAGATGGGATCGGCTGCGGAACTGTATTCAAAAAGCAGGGCGTCTTGCTGCAGGCTGTTGTCGCTTGTGGACTCGGATGTCTTGGTTTCGGGATGGGTGGTTGTGCTCATAGGAACCCCTCGCTGCGGCTGGTGCGTCGCCGAGACCATTATCTCGCCGGCGCGCTGGCGATGTCATCCCACCCTTCGCAAAAAACGCGAAGGATGGGGCACCCGGGTTTTGTCCACCACCGCTATAGCAGCTTGGCGGCGGCCTGGGCGAAATACGTGACGATGAAGTCCGCACCGGCGCGACGGATGGAGAGCAAGGATTCCAGCATGGCGCGGTCGCGATCGAGCCAGCCTTTTTCAAACGCGGCTTGCAGCATCGCATATTCTCCGGAAACCTGGTACGCGCCGAGTGGAACGTCGTAGCGGTCGCGAGCTTCGCGGATGATGTCGAGATAGGGCATCGCGGGCTTCATCAGAATCATGTCCGCGCCTTCGGACAGATCGAGCTCAATTTCTCGCATGGCTTCGCGGCGATTCGCTCCATCCATCTGATAGCTGCGCCGGTCGCCAAACTGCGGCGCGGAATCTGCGGCTTCGCGAAACGGCCCATAGAAAGCGGAGGCGAATTTAGAAGCGTAGGAAAGGATAGGCGTGTCGTACAGCTCTTCGTCATCGAGCGCTTCGCGAATGGCGGCGACGCGGCCATCCATCATGTCAGACGGCGCGACAATGTCCGCTCCAGCTCGGGCAAGGGATGCCGCAGTCTTCGCAATCAATTCGACGCTTGAGTCATTTTCGATCTCGTGGGCGCCGTTTGTCTCCTGATGCACGACGCCGCAGTGACCGTGCGACATGTATTCGCACAGGCAGACATCCGCGATCAGCAGAGTGGAATTTAGAGCTCGTTCGCGCTTCATGGCGCGGAGGGTCTGCTGGACGATTCCGTCATCCTCCCACGCGCCGGTGGCCTGCTCGTCTTTGGTTTCTGGCAGACCAAAGAGTAGAAAACCGCCAATGCCTAGCTTGGCGGCTTCGGTGGCATCCTTGATGGCTTCGTCGATAGACAGGTTGAAGATGCCGGGCATGGAGGAGATGGCGCGGCGAACACCTTCTCCGGGGCAAATAAATAACGGGGCAATCAGCGCGCCGGGATGCAGGCGGGTTTCGCGCACCAGGGCCCGCATCGGCTCAGAACGGCGCAGACGCCGCATTCGTATCAGAGGAAAATCCATGCTGCGTCTGATTCTACCGCGCTAAGAACGGAACCTCTGGTTTGAACGGCATAGGTCGGGCGCTCAACTTCATCCCACGCTTGGCGAGCCGGGAGCTGCGGGTGGATACGCTTGTCGCTCGGCGGCCAGTTGCGCGTAGTTCTGGTCGGCATTGCGCTCCAGCAGAACCCACAGAGTATAGATCGCCAGAATCGTACCCAAAAATGGCTTGATTAGCGTCAGCACGGCCACGACGATAGCGAAGATGCGTCCCCAGGGTTGGCGGCTCAGCAAAGCAATTCCCACGGCCAACGACAGAATGACGCGGATCAACACGGCGATAGTGATGACACGCAACACCCAGCCGCCGGGATGGAACGGCGCCAGCATCCAGGTGTCGGATCCCTGCATCCAGTATTCGCCGCCCAGCGCCCTATGCAGGAGGGGCAGGACGAGGAGCCAGCGAAGGGCTAGATAGGCGGCAAAGACAGTCCACAAAATACCCAGTGTATGTAAGTGCCTGGCGACCCTGGAAACTGCAAGAGGCACCTGGCCGAGAATTGCCTGCGGCGCGACTGTGACGCCTGTGGGCGTGCCGCAATTCGGGCAATTAGGCTGAGCGCCCACTGCTTGACCACATTGACTGCAATACATCTCCGACCCCCTTTTTCCCGCCGGAATGCCCTGATTCCATCGAAGATACGCCGGTTTCGGAGGTTTGGTTCCAATTTTTTCGAGAGGAATTTAATCCCAGCCCTTGACCAGGTGCAGGATGAACCGTGATGCGACGGGCAGGCCGTAATATTCGGCCATTCCAGGGCTTTTTTCTTGTTGACACTTTTGGATATATCCAAGAATATCCCTCCAGGTTGCTGTGGCCCACGTCACATTCGGCCCTTGAACTACGGTGGTACACTTCGGTGTTCTTCCTGAAAGTCCAGATTTATCAGGCTATTTTTGCCTGCAGCGGTAACCGGCTATGCCATCCTATAGGAGGATTTCGTGACTGTAATTGCATCGATGTGGTTTGTTCTAGTCGTGAGCGTGCTCTCGCTTGTTGCAGCGTGGCTTTTTGCGCATCATGTCCTGTCTGCCGATACCGGCACACCGGCAATGCAGCAAATCGCCGCCAAAATCCGACGAGCGGGCCCAGGAGAGCGTATGAAGAGCAATGTATTTTCGTGGCGCTGGGGGAGATTCGCCAGCGTCATCGCCACACTGATCCTGCTCGGTGAAGGCGCAGCTTTTGCAGCACCTGTGGGCCCAGTCGGAGGCGAAGCCAATCTGCAGCTACCGGATTTGACTCAGGTCCAATTTTTTGGACTCAACGGCCATAGCCTGCTGCTGTACGGGCCTCTGTTTTGCTTTCTGGGAATGCTCTTCGGCTTCGTTATGTATGTCCACCTGAAGGGGCTGCCGGTGCATCGATCGATGTCGGAAGTGTCCCAGTTGATCTGGGAGACTTGCAAAACCTATCTGATTAACCAGGGCAAATTCCTGCTGCTCCTCTGGTGCTTCATTGCGGTGGTCATTCTGGCGTATTTCGCTGTGCTGCTTCACTTCAGCGCCCTGAAAGTGATCATCATCCTCGGGTTCAGCATACTGGGTATGGCCGGCAGTTACTTTGTGGCCTGGTTTGGCATCCGGGTGAACACGCTGGCCAATTCACGCGCCGCCTATGCTGCGCTGGGCGGTAATCCGTATCGCGCATTTAACGTTCCCCTGAAGGCGGGCATGAGCATCGGCATGATGCTGATCTCGATCGAGCTGTTACTGATGTTCAGCATTATTCTCTTCGTTCCGGGAGATTATGCGGGACCGTGTTTCATCGGCTTCGCTATCGGGGAATCGCTCGGCGCTGCCGTTCTTCGTCTGGCCGGCGGTATTTTCACCAAGATTGCCGACATAGGCGCGGATTTGATGAAAATCGTCTTCCACGTCAAAGAGGACGATGCCCGCAACCCGGGAGTGATTGCCGACTGCACCGGAGACAATGCCGGCGATTCGGTCGGTCCCACGGCCGACGGTTTCGAGACCTATGGCGTGGTTCAGGTCGCTTTGATTGCATTCATCATTCTGGGTGCGAAGGACGCTATCTCCGGAGTGCAACTACTCGTCTGGCTGTTTGCGGTACGCGTGGCCATGTTGGTCGCCGCAGTCGCGGGCTATTACATCAACGAGATCATATCCAAGGCGCGGTACAGCAAAGCGGTCGAATTTAACTTCGAATCACCGCTCACCTCACTGGTCTGGATCACTTCCATCGTGACCATTGCCGTAACCTATCCGGTCACGTGGCTACTGCTTTCCAATTTGGGTGGAGACCCCACGCTCTGGTGGAAACTGGCGACGATCACTTCCTGCGGAACAGTGGCGGGCGCTCTGATTCCTGAACTTGTCAAAGTATTTACTTCAACCACGGCTCGCCACGTGAAAGAGGTGGTCGCGTCGGCAAGGGAGGGTGGAGCTGCTCTCGGTATCCTGTCCGGGTTTGTTTCCGGAAGTTATTCCGCCTACTACCTGGGATTGGCGGTCATCGTTTTAATGGCCATTGGCTACGGGGTCAGCACTCTGGGATTCAGTAACGTGATTCTGGCTGCGCCGATGTTCGCCTTTGGCCTGGTTGCGTTCGGCTTCCTCGGCATGGGACCGGTGACGATCGCGGTCGATTCTTTTGGGCCGGTGACAGATAACGCTCAATCCATCTATGAACTGTCGCTTATTGAGAACGAGCCGGGTGTGCGTGAAGAAGTGAAAAAGCAATTCGGCGTGGAAGTGGATTTTGAGCGCGCCAAGAGGACGCTGGAGGCGGGCGACGGCGCGGGCAATACGTTCAAAGCCAGCGCCAAGCCGGTGCTGATTGGAACCGCCGTAGTGGGCGCGACAACGCTGATCTTCGCCACCATTATGGCGCTGACCAACTCCCTCACCGTGAATCTGGACAAACTCTCGATTCTCCACGCTCCCTTTTTGCTGGGCCTGGTGACAGGCGGTGCGATCATTTACTGGTTCGTCGGTGCTTCCACGCAGGCGGTGACCACAGGCGCCTACCGTGCCGTGGAATTCATCAAGAAGAATATGCACATTGAAGGAGCCACGAAAGCTTCCACCGAAGACAGCAAGAAGGTGGTGGCCATTTGTACTCGTTACGCGCAAAGCGGGATGTTGACCATCTTCATCTCGCTGTTTTTTGCCGCGTTGTCTTTTGCCTTCCTGGATCCTTTCTTCTTCATCGGCTATCTGATCTCGATTGCCATCTTCGGGCTCTACTCAGCCATCTTTCTGGCGAACGCAGGGGGAGCCTGGGATAACGCCAAAAAGATCGTCGAAGTCGACTTGCATGAAAAAGGAACGGCGCTGCATGAGGCGACGGTGGTGGGCGACCTGGTGGGTGATCCATTCAAGGACACAGCCGCCGTCGCTCTCAATCCGGTCATCAAGTTCACCACACTCTTTGGCTTGCTCGCAGTCGAGTTAGCGGTTCAATTGTCTGCTACCAACCCGATGTTGACCCACGTGCTTGCAGCGATATTCTTTGTCATATCGTTCTATTTCGTACACCGGTCGTTTTACGGCATGCGCATCGGGAGCGGCGAGGCCGCCGAAGCGTCTCAACCTAAGTCAGGGCATGTTTAGAGTGCTGCTGTTCTTGTAGCAGCCTTCAGCGCGGAGCTCTCAGGCAACAACGCAATGGCTATTCTTATCCATCCCCAGGGAGGTAAGAATAGCCATTGACCGTTTTGTAACAAAACGAGGAGACCGTCTGCGAACCGGCATCGCGAAACATGCCCTGAACGCGCACAGCCAACATCTGCGAACGCTGCTGCATCGAAGGGAAGCTAAGCCGCAAAATACGTACCAGGAGAAGCTTGTATGAGTTCCATTACGGTGAAAGACGGAACAACGATCTATTTCAAAGACTGGGGCACGGGGCAGCCCATCGTGTTCTCGCACGGCTGGCCACTGACTGCGGATGCGTGGGACGCGCAGATGATGTTTTTCGGCCAACATGGGTATCGCGTGATCGCCCATGATCGACGGGGCAATGGGCGCTCCAGCCAGCCGTGGGACGGCAATGATATGGACACCTATGCGGACGACCTGGCGGCACTGTTTGACAAGCTCGATCTGAAGAATGCCGTCATGGTGGGACATTCCACAGGCGGTGGTGAAGTGGCGCGCTATCTGGGACGGCACGGGACCAAGCGGGTAGCGAAAGCTGTGTTGATTGGGGCAGTGCCGCCGCTGATGTTGCAGACGGAAAAGAATCCCGGCGGCCTGCCACTCTCTGTGTTCGATGGGATTCGCGCGGGCGTCGCGGGAGACCGGTCGCAATTCTACAAGGAGCTGACGCTGCCGTTCTACGGCTACAACCGGCCTAACGCCAAGGTATCCGAGGGCGTACGCAATAACTTCTGGCTACAGGGGATGCAAGGGTCGGTCAAGAGCCAATACGACACCGTCAAGGCGTTCTCGGAGACCGACTTCACCGAAGATCTGAAGAAGATCGATGTGCCAACCTTGGTAATGCATGGGGACGACGATCAGATTGTGCCGATCGACGCGTCAGGCCGGATGTCTGCCAAGCTGGTGAAGAATGCAAAGTTGAAGGTCTATCCCGGCTTTCCGCATGGGATGTGCCAAATCCACGCCGACCAGATCAACGCCGATCTGCTCGCCTTTATCAAGAGCTGAAGACGCGCAAGGCGAGTCTGCGCAAATGACAGGCTCGCCCTCTCTCATCCCTTGTCCAACATGCCGCACGGCGCTTGACCTACGCTCCGAGGAAAGCAGCTACCATGGGAGCGTGACCATGTTCCCAGTTGTGCCTTCGCCCATCACCCATACCAGCGCTGAGATGCTGGAGTTTGCCCGCCTGCGGGAGATGGTGGCAGGCTACGCCACAACGGCTCCGGGGCGAGAGTGGACGCTGGCGCTGGAACCTTCTGGCAATGCGGGGTGGGCAAGCGCAGAACAGCAGCGAGTGAGCGAAGCGCTGCGACTGCTGCGCGCCGGATCCAGTTTCGATTTTCATGGGTTGGTGGACCCCGGAGACTGGCTGGAGCGGGCACGCATCAGCGGGGCTGTGCTGGATGTGGACGAGCTACGGGCTTTGTCCGCGCTGGTGGGCCGTTTTCGGGCCTTCCGGGAGTGGCAACAGACGTTCTCCGAAGAGTTACGCGAGCAAATTCCTTCTCTTCGCGAGCTGGCATCGCCGCTTGTAGAAAGCCGCTTCACCGGGCTGATGCAGGCGCTCGACGGAAAGTTTGAAGCGGATGGGTCGATTGCCGACCATGCGTCGCCGGAGCTGGCGCGGATTCGCCGCCAGATGGAGCGGCAGCAACGTGCCATTGAAGACAGTCTGCGAACCATGCTGCGTCGGCTGGGGCCGGAAGGTTCCTTGCAGGAAGACCTGATTACGGTGCGGGGCGAGCGTTTTGTGCTGCCGGTGAAAGCGGAGTGGAAGCGGCGGGTTCCCGGCGTGATGCATGGAGCGAGCTCGAGCGGGCAGACATATTTTATTGAGCCGATCGAGACCATCGAGCAGAACAATGAGTTACAGCGCCTGCTGGAAGAAGAGCAAGCAGAAGAGCACCGCATCCTGGCCGCCATGACGCGGCAGGTTGGCGAGCATGCGGAGGCGATTGCCGCGTGCGCGAAGATTCTGGCGGAAGTGGAATCGCTGTTTGCTCGAGCGCGATTTGCGGCGGATTTTCATTGCACCGCGCCTGTGTTCACTGGAGCCGCGGGCGCTTCTGCGCCGGGATCGGAACGGATTTTTCTGAAAGCGGCACGGCATCCGCTGCTGGAAAAACGACTGCGCAACGAGGTTGCAGCAAAGCCGTCATCCCGCTCGTCTGCCAGACAAAGTTCCGAAGCGAAAACAATTGTTCCGCTCGATCTGGAACTCCCTGCAGCCACACCGCAGTTGATCATCAGTGGGCCGAACACAGGCGGCAAAACGGTGGCGTTGAAAACGGTTGGATTGCTGGCCCTGATGGCACAGGCCGGAATTCCGGTCCCGGTCGAGACGGCTGAACTGCCGCTGTTTGACGCGGTGCTGGCCGACATTGGCGATGCACAATCGATCGAGCAGAATCTTTCCAGTTTCTCGGCACACATCACGCGATTGAACGAAATTTCGGAGCAGGCTACTGCCCACTCCCTGGTGCTGCTGGATGAACTTGGCTCGGCCACCGACCCGGAAGAGGGCGCGGCGCTGGCGGCTGCGATTGCAGCGCATTTTTCTGCGCGACACGCATGGTGTTTGATTTCCACTCATCACACTTCGCTGAAGGTGTACGCGGCGAATACCCCAGGAGTGCAGAATGCGGCGGCTGGATTTGAAGAAGAAACGTTTGCGCCGACGTATCACATCCGCGTAGGTGTGCCGGGCGTGTCGGCGGGAATCCACATCGCGGAGCGATTGGGAATGGATGCGTCGATCCTGGCAGATGCCCGGGAACGGTTGGGCAAGCAATCGGTTGAGATTGGGCGATTTCTTGATCGACTGCATGCGGACCTGCTGGCAGTGAACACGGAACGAGCGCAGCTGCAACGGCGCGAGGAAGAGATTGCCAAAGAACGCCAGCGGCTGGAGCGGGAAGGAAGGCAAGAACAACAGCGCAAAGTGCAGGAGATGGAAGCGAAGCTGTCGTCGCTGCTGAAAGCTTTTGAGGCCCAGGTGCGGGAAGTTCTACGCGGAATTGAGGACCGCACTGCGCAGCAGAAGGTTGCCAAACAGGCTGAGCGCGGACTGGCAAAATTGCGGCGAGAATTTCGCGACCAGGTCGATGCCACGGTGGTGGCACATCAAACGGGAGCGGACCGGGGTGACCCGAACGCGCAGCCGCACATTGTTCGGCAAGTAAACGTGGGTGACACGGTAAAACTGCGCTCGCTGGGCAAGGCCGCATTGGTGGAGCGGCAGGTGGATGCGGATAATTTTGAGGTTTCGGTGGGGCAGCTGAAAATGCGGATTCGCCGCAACGACATTGCAGAGGTGATGGTTTCGGCGACAGACCGCGCACGACAGCAAACGCCGGTGGCTGCGGCACGCAGCAAAGGAATCCGCGTGTCCTTGAATCGTGAGGGAATGGGCAATCGAGAGGGAACGCGTGAGGCGAGTTCTGGAGCAACCGAGATCAATGTGATTGGCCGTACGGTGGAAGAGGCGACGGATGCGGTGGAGAAGTTTCTGGACCAGGCATTTCTGGAAGGATTGCCGCGCGTGCGCGTTGTGCATGGGGTTGGCATGGGAATTCTGCGCAAAGCATTACGAACCTACCTGGGAAAACATCCGCAGGTAGACAAGGTGAGTGAGCCGCCGCAGAATGAAGGTGGGGCTGGCGCAACGGTGGTGGAGCTGCGGCAATAGCGTCTGGAAATCTCCTGCTATCGGTGCTACCATCGCCGCGATCAGGGTTATCAGCATCTAAAATTGAGCGCGAGATTGGAACGATGATTCGAGTCATCACGGTTGAACGGGAATATGGAAGCCAAGGCGCCGAATTTGCCCGCCTGCTGGCTGAGCATTTGAAGTGGGAGCTGCTTGACCAATCGCTGGTCGAAGAGGTTGCCAAGCGGGCGGGCGTGTCGGCCGCCGAAGCGAAGCGGCGAGACGAGTGCCTCGACCCGTGGTACAGCAAAATGGGACGCGCCTTCTGGCACGGCAGCAACGAACGGGCCGACATCACGGTGGAGCGGGAGATTCTGGACACTACGCGGATGACGGAAATCGCGCAGAAAGTGATGCAGGACAAGGCGCGCGTGGGAAACTGCGTTATCGTGGGGCGTGGCGCGGCGTGCGCGCTGCATGGAATCCCGGGATGCTTTCACACCTTTGTGTACGCCTCCACTGCACGGAAAGTTCGCTGGTTCGAACAGGCGTTCCCTGACAAAAAGGCACTGGCGGAGCGAGAACTGGCGGCGACAGACCAGCGGCGCTCGGAGTACGTCGCGCATTTCTATCACACCGTCTGGAACGACTACCGCATCTACCACCTGATGCTGAATTCCTGCATGGGATTCGACGCGATGATCGGAGCCACGATCGAGGCCACGGGCGTATAGAGAATTTCACGGACACAAGAGAGACAGCTAGAAAGTGAAAAGACGATCGTATTTATCCTTATGTTGCACAATTGCATATTCCTTCTGCCTCCTGGGACTATCGTCCTGCTCCGCGGTAGACAACTCGCCGAAGGCGGACACGATATATTTCAACGGGACCGTCATCACAATGTGGGATCGGCACCCGAATGTACAAGCAGTTGCTATTCGGGGCGATCGATTTGTCGCCGTCGGCACAGATGCCGATGTGCTGAAGACGGCAGGACCCGGTACCCAAAAGATCGATCTCCATGGGCGATGTGTGATTCCGGGCTTGATTGAGGGTCATGTCCACCCCATCGAGGCTGCACTCAGTGAGATCGATGGTCCCATACCGGTCTTTCACTCCATTCCAGAGATACAGACTTACATTCGCGAACAGGCCAAGAAATTGCCTTCTGGCCAGATCATCCTTGTTCCAAAGGTGTATTCGACACGGCTCGTTGAACACCGCTACCCAACCCGGCAAGAGATTGACGCGGCAGCAAGCGGACGCGAGGCAGTCGTGGATAACGGCTATGCATCTGTCCTCGATTCGGTTCTGCTGAAGCACCTTGGCATTACCCGCAGCACACCGCAGCCTTCAAACGGCCGAATCGTAAAAGATAAGAACGGCGAGCCCACGGGTCTGGTCCTCGGGGCGCCGCAACTTCTCGGTAAAGTGCGCGAATCGCGGCCCGTCACCCCAAAGGACCAGCTATGGGCGTTGAAAAGCATGTTGCAGCATTACAACGCAGTTGGGATTACCAGTATTGACGACCGCCTGGAAGGTCCTGACGGTTTTCGCGCGTACCAGACTCTGCACGATGCCGGAGAACTGACCGTGCGCAGCTACGTCACGTACATCATCAAAGCGCAGGGGACACCAGCCGACGTACGAAAGGAAATCGAACAGATCCCATTTGTCACAGGATGGGGAGACAAATGGCTTCGTGTGGGCTCGCTGAAAACTATCGTTGACGGCGGCATATTGATAGGGACTGCTTACCTGCGCCAGCCGTATGGACCGCACACTCAGATTTATGGATTCGTGGAGCCAGGCTATCGCGGGGTGCTCTATGTGCCGCGCGAGAACGTCTTTGCGATGGCGCAGGCCGCTGATGAACTGGGCTGGCAAATGACTGCGCATGTCACGGGGGGCGGCTCGTTGGATATCCTCCTCGATGCCTACGAAGCGGCCAACCGGATCAAGCCGATTTTAGGTCGCCGGTTTGTCGCGACCCATGCAAATTTCCCCGACGAACGCGCAATCGAGCGCGCCAAGAAATTGGGTGTCGCTTTTGATGTGCAGCCAGCATGGTTATATTTCGATGGTCCGGCGCTCAAGGATGTCTTCGGACCTGAGCGCATAAAACACTTCCTGCCGCTGCGGTCGTTGATAGACGCAGGGCTCGTGGTAGGGGGAGGCTCGGACCACATGATTCGCTTCGACCCGCGGCTCTCTACAAACCCTTACGACCCTTTCTTCGAAATGTGGATGGCTATCACACGTAAGATGGCGGACGGGAATGTTCTGCATCCCGAACAACGCATTTCCAGGTTTGAAGCTTTGAAGATGTGGACCTGGAACAATGCGTATCTCGAGTTTTCGGAAAAAGAGACAGGCTCAATCGAGCCTGGCAAACTGGCCGATATGGTGGAGATTAATAAGAATTTCGCAAGCTGCCCGGAAGATGAGATCAAAGATATTGAAGCGCTACAAACGATTGTGGGGGGCAGAGTCATCTATCGGCGCGAGAGTGCCAACAAGTAAGGAAAACGATCGGCCGCCTGTGAAAACCGCCTTAAAGGTCGCTAGTTTTCGTCCAATATGCCGATCCGGCGGTGCATCGGAACAACCTATTGAGCCATGCTCGGCTTCCATCGGCTGACTCGCTGCTGATTGCAGAAGAAAATCTTCAGATGCGCATCGGCATGATGATGTAGCGGTAGCGGAAATCGTCTTTGGCATCTTCCGGTCGCACCTGACCCGCAGTCTGCGCGTCTTTGAATTCCAGCCGCACTTCGCTGACATCGCCAACGGCCTTGAGAAAATCGACCATGTAGGCGGAGTTAAACCCGATCACCAGCGGGTCCATGCTATAGGGTGTTTCGATGGTGTCTTCCGACTCGCCAGCTTCAGTCGAGGAAGACGAAATCTTCATCTCGTTCTGTTCCAGCCGGACCTTCACCGCTCCAGACCTTTCATCTGCGAACTGGGCGACGCGCTGAATGGAAGCGAGTAGATCTGCTGTGCGAACGATGACGAAGCGGTTGTTGTCGCGGGGCAGAACCGCCTCATAGTTAGGGAACTGACCGGTCAATTTGCGGGAGGTGAGCACGCGATTGCCAACCTGGAAATAGAGTGTCTGTTCATCGTCGGAAAAGTCGATGAATTCTTCCTCTGTGTTTGCCAATAGAGATTGCAGTTCGGACAATGCCTTGCGTGGAATCAGGAGTCTCTTCTCTCCGCTGACGGCAAGATTTTCGCCCGTCTTTTCGATATGCGCAAGACGATGGCCGTCGGTTGCAACCATGGTCAGGCTGCCGGCTTTGACCAGCAACAGAGCGCCGTTCAGCGTATAGCGAGACTCTTCATTGGCCACCGAAAAGATGGTCTTCCCGATCATGTTGCGCAGAACAGACGCGGGCAGTCGAATGGCGCCAGCGGTGGGAAATGGCAGCACCTGCGGGAAATTGACGCGGGCCATACCCACCATTTTTGTGTTGGAACGGCCAAGGCGAATCTGGACCCAATGATTCTCCATCAGCTTGATGCTGATTTCGCCATCGGGCAGCAGTTTGATGTAGTCAAACAGCTTGCGCGCAGGAATAGTGCAGGAGCCAGACTTCTTGACCTTGGCGGCGCAGGATGTTCGGATGCTCTGGTCGAGATCGGTAGCTGTGATGGTCAATCGATCCTGATCGGCCTCCAGCAAAAAATTCGACAAGATCGGAATCGTCGTCTTACGTTCGACGACGCCTTGAGTGGCAGTTAATTCGCGCAGCAATAGCTGCCGATTTACGCTGATTTCCATCGCAGTACTCTCGACCACTGGCTTCTCCGGCTGGACTTCCAGACTTGGCATTCAGAACGTCTCTCTTTTCAACCTTATATACCACGGGAGTGTCCTACTACGAAGCCCACTCTTCATTGTGCCTTTATTGTAGAGAACAAACCTTCGATCTGCGGTGGAAATTCGCTGCGGAAAATCGGGTAAATCTCATGAAAAGAAGGCGTCTGCCTGAGCAAACTGGGCCTGTAAGGCAACTCTAAAAGCTCCGATGCTATCCTAATAAGACAATGAAAAAGTATTTGCTAGCACTCGTCCTTTTTTGCTGCGTAGCGCCGGTCGCCTCGCAGGCTCAAGTTGTGGTCGTGGTACACAAGCATCATCATCACCATCATCACAGGCACCATCGACACTAATCCTAAAGATCCGATATCGATACCTGTGAAGATCCATCAAGAAGCCCACCACTCCTACGGGAGCGGTAGGGCTTTTGTATTTTTGGTCTGGAGTGCTCCTGGAGGTGGACTCTATTGCGAGGGCACGATAACAGGTACTTGCGGGTGCTTCTACAAAAACTGAATAGATACATAAAAACAGTAGTAGTAGCAGATGGCAGTGGAAATTTGGATAATCAGGCAATCACCAATAGATGACGGGGTGCAGGCTATGTCCTATTTTCTAAAACTGGACTACTTGAAAAAGTAAAAGCGGTAAAAGAGATCCGCAACCTGGAGTTGAGGCAAATTTCACCACCTAAATCTCCACATGCTCCACAGGGCTGGCTCAAACCCATGTTACTTTCTCGCATAGGATGTGCAAAGCTCGTCCACATGCAGTCTTTATAGGGTTCCCTGTAGACTGCGTGATCCACACAGATTACTTTTCCGGCTGGACGTTCAGCTCCTTTGCGATTTCGCCATCCTTTAACATTTGGACGGCCTGGGTGAGGGTTGTTGATGACGGAGTCGGTTTGTAATCGCTGGTAATTTCGTCCTCCTGCTCGTTGATGCTTTTAAAGATCAGCATGTGGCCCTGAATATGGACGTGGGTCTCGGTAATCTCCCAGATACCAGGTGCAACCTCAGAACGAATGATGCGGAATGTGCCTCCCTGATCCATTTTCCCGAAAATTCCCCAGCCAAATTCGACCGATTGAATCAGTTTTCCGCTCAGCAACTTTACACGTTTTTGTTTGGCGTCCACTACTGCTTGACCGGCCATGGCGGCAAAGACACGGGAAGCGTAGGTCGGGGGTTGGAAGGCCGGATTGGGCTTGAAGTCCAAAGTTATTTCGCCGTTCGACTCTCCGGTCTTGGTCCATAAAAAAGCGTTGGGCAGCATCTTCATCAAGGAAACGGACTGCTGTTCGTCATGTGCGCTGTTTTTGCGTTGTTTCGCGATGACGGAAGGATCGCTAAGGATACTTTCCATTCGGGCCTGGTCCTGTGCCTGCTGCTGCGGGGTCAACGGGCGGCCGTTCAATTCAATTAACTTGGAAGCTGTGCCACCGGGAGTTTCGACGACGAGCTTTACGGTGCTTTTTGCGGGCAGAGTGTCGGAATCCCGGTACATCCAGCGGGAGTGATCGTTTTGGTTGGCGTCCAATTCGTTATTGACCACCTGCTGTACCAATTCCCGGGGAGAGGGTGGCTGGGCGGTTGCCAGTGCGCAAAACCCCGTCAGCAGAAAGCACAACAGCAAATTGATTTTCTTGCTATAAAAAAATCTCGCCGCGGGAACCGCGGTTTGAAAAATCTTCCATCCGATTGAAGCTCTCACGCCTACCTCTTCCCTTTTCTCTGCTTTGTTACCATACGGCCGCTTTCGATGCAGCAGTTGTCCAGCCTTGATACCAATTCTCTCGCATGGCGAAGTTGGGAATGGTCTTGCCCGGCCGACGGGCGAGCAAAACCTGGTATAGCTCAATGTTTCCCTGCTGGAACGCGAATGCAGATCCTGCCATGTAGAGCAGCCAGATGCGGTAGGTGCGTTCGGGAACAGTTTTCAGCACAGTCTGGACATTCTTCCGCAGGTTTTCCACCCACAGGCGCAGAGTTTGCTCATAATGACTGCGAAGATTGTCGACGTCTCGCACTTCAAAGCCGACGGATTCGGCCACTTCCAACACCTCTCCCAGGGTCACCAGCTCGCCATCGGGAAAGACATACTTATCCATGAAGGAATCCTTTGAGGGAGCAGAGGTGGCGGACCGCGCGATGCCATGGTTGAGAAACAAGCCATCGGGGGAGAGCATCCGCAGGACAATGCTGAAGTATTCACGCAAATTCTTCAACCCGACATGCTCAAACATTCCTACGCTGGCGATCTTGTCGAAGCGCGTTGGCAGTTCGGGGATGGTGCGGTAATCGCGCAATTCCACCCTGCACTTGTCCTGAAGCTGGGCGTGGGTAATTCTGCTGGCAGTGACGGCGGCCTGCTCCTTGCTGAGTGTGATGCCATATGTTTCCGCTCCGTAACGGGAAGACGCATGCAGCAATAAACTTCCCCAGCCGCAGCCGATATCGAGGAAGCGCTCATTCGGCGCAAGGGCGAGCTTGCGGCAAATCAGTTCCAGTTTATTGGCCTGGGCGTGTTCCAGCCCCTCAGTGGGATCGCGAAAATACGCGCAGGAATAGGCCAGGGTGGGGCCGAGCCAGGTTCGGTAGAAGTCGACAGGAAGATCGTAGTGATACGAGATTGAAGTGCGATCTCTTTTCATGGAGTGCTGACGTCCATACCGGAACCATTGCGCCAGGTCGGATGAGGAGCGCCAGAGCGTGCGCAGGATGGCTTGGCCAGCGCTTCCTGTGCGTTGATACAGGTGGTGGACTGCAGGAAACGCAGCAAACAGATCGCCTTCTACATCGAGGTCATTATTAATAAATGCTTCGCCCAACGTGCGATCCGTCGGATCCTTGAGCAATGCGTGCCAGGCGGTCGCGGATTTAATGACGAAGGTGCATTGCGGCGGGTTTGTCTGCGAAGAAGACCAGCTCCAGCCATCTGCGCTGCGAATGGCGAAGCAAGCGCCGGAGTAGTCGCGGAAAAGATCCTGAAAAAGTTGTGTGCGTTGTGTGTGGTTCGAAGCAGAAAGCATGGTTTCCCCCTCCTGTACGATGGATCGGCCCATAGGGGGAGTAGAGGACTCAATTCTATGAGCCGTGAAAAGTCCTGAGATCATGGTCTACCACTGAATGTAGAGAATCAACTATGGTTTACGGTTGCCTCGGGGGATAAATCTAGGGCCGTAAATCTGGCAGCGGTCTGGCTTAGCAGTCTGAAGAGATCCGGGGATCCGAGGGATCGGCACAGGGATTGGCACATGGCGCGCAAAAAAACTGCATGCGATCGCTCGATACATCCAGATGGGCCAATGACCCATCCGAGGCGTGGTGCGCATGGTCAGCAAGTACGTGGGATGTGAGCGCACGAAAAAATGCCCTGCGAACTCTCAAGTGAAAGCTTGCAGGGCATTTGGAAGAAAACATCTGACGAGTATGGCGCGGAACGAGCAGAAAAGGCGGTCTACTTGTTCAACTGCTCCATCAGGTTGTTGATCATGCGGTTGAGATCTGTATCGGTGTGGCGGAGTTCGTCGATTTTGGCGATGGAATGCATCACGGTAGTGTGGTGCTTATCGCCGAAGTGGCGGCCGATTTCCGGCAGCGACGCCTCTGTCAACTGCTTGGCAAGATACATGGCGATCTGGCGCGGGACGACGATGGAGCGGGAATTGTTTTTCTGCTTCAGCTCTGTAATCTTCATGCCAAATTGGTCGGCGACGGCGCGCTGAATCACTTCAATGGTGACCTTGCGCACCTGCGTGTCGATGAACTGTTTCAGGCATTGCTGGGTGACAGCCAGCGAAATCTCCACGCCATGCAGACTGCACCAGGCCAGCAGGCGGACCAGCGCGCCTTCCAGCTCACGCACGTTGGTCCGCACGTTAGAGGCGACGAAGAGGGCCACATCGACGGGCAACGTGACGTGTTCGCTTTCCGCTTTCTTCTGCAGAATGGCGACCTTCGTTTCCAGGTCAGGTGGCTGAATGTCGGCAATCAAGCCCCACTCGAAGCGATTGCGCAGGCGGTCCTCAATTTCCGCCAGTTCTTTCGGCGGACGATCGCTGGCGATAACAATCTGCTTCATGCTTTCGTGCAACGCATTGAAGGTGTGGAAGAACTCTTCCTGGGTACGTTCCTTCTGCGCCAGAAACTGAATGTCGTCGATCAGCAGCACATCAACCGAGCGATACTTGTCACGAAAACTGGACATGCGGTCGTAGCGCAGAGAGTTGATCATCTCGTTAGTAAATTTTTCGCTCGATACATAGCAGATGGAAGCTTGCGGCTGGTGGCGTTTTACTTCATGTCCAATGGCATGCATCAGATGCGTTTTGCCGTTGCCGACCGAGCCGTACAGAAACAGCGGGTTGTAGGCCTTCGAAGGGCGTTCGGCTACGGCTTCTGCGGCGGCGCGGGCAAATTGATTGCCGTTGCCGATGACAAAAGCGTCGAAGGTATATTTTGGGTTGAGTTGTGCGGCGGTGTCCCAGTCAAAGCGCGACTGTTGCGGCGCGGCGGCCGCATTGTTATAACGATTGCGCGTCGGGCTGGAAGAGCGTGTCGGCTGCGGTGCGAAGCCACCATCCTGACGCACGCGGGGCGCGGGAGCTTCCTGCTCGATGGCCTCGAAGGAGACTTCATCGACTTCCAGGCCCAGCTGATCTACAGCTTCCAGGATGTGATCGTTATATCGTTCGCCGATGTGTTCAAACTCACGGGTGGGCACGGTGACGACAAGGACTCGGCCTTCGATGCGGCTAAAGCGCGTGGGCTTGAACCAGGTGTCAAAGGACTGGTGGTTAATCTTTTTCTCAAGCGCCGTCAGAATGCGAAGCCAGGGATTGATGGTCGAGGAAGCTGTAGCGAGAAATGACATACTATTTTCACTTTCAACGTTGCGGCGCGACTGCCAATGCAAACCGAGAAATTCACACTGGAGCTTGCTCTTTCGAAACTAAACAATACGGCAAATTCCATGTCCAATGTTACGAACCTGAAATGCCAAAGGTCGTGAGAAATGTTGGCTACGGTTTGTCCGATACTCGCTGAATAGTGGTCGGCCTGGGGCGGTCGGAGAACACGGAACGGGTTGCTCGGATGACGTTAGCGAAAGCCGATACTAGCACATTCAAGTGCTGATGGGCAGCAGTGTTTTCGACACAAATTCATTTCTTTTTGAAACTGCACCAAGGGTGGTGAAAGGGCATCTCAAATGCCGTAATTGAACTAACTGAGCGCAGGTTCCCCCACGAAAATTTTGCCATAGCGAACATCATTTTTCTGTCATACTGCATCACGCCGAAGCGTTGTTCGCCGACCGCTTGCGGCGGAGGGTGCACAGATAGAATAGCGGACCCGCCGCAGCGACGATAGCTCCGAAAAGAATCGCAGGTAACCTTGGTGTGAGGTGATCGGCTCGAGCCGCGAAGATGATAAAGAAAACCAACGCCGTGGGCGCGACGCCAATTGCCACTGCGCACCAGCGGCCACCAGGAACCCGGAATGGACGTGGGAGTGAGGGTTCACGCCACCGCAAGACCGCCAGCGCAACAAATTCCAGAACCAGGCTCAATCCATAAAGCAGGATGTCGAGTTCCAGCAGGCGGGTGAGATTCAACTCAAGTGCAAGGGCCCATGCACCTGCACAAACCAGCACTGCGACCCAGGGAACGCCATTCTTCATACGGCGTGCCAACGCTTTCGGCAGCAGTCCATCGCTGGCCATGGCAGCGGGAACGCGCGCGTAAGAAAGCATGAGCGCGTTGAACATCGCGATGCCGGTGAGCGTGCCGCCAGCGACGACGATGAAGGCGAGCCAGGAAGCGAAGCCTAAGCCAAAATGTGTTGTGGCCAACATTCGTGCCGTAGCGACCCAGGAGCCGGTAACAAACATGGAGGCGGGAATTCCAGCGAGAGCGACTACTACGATGGGCAACACATAGCTGACCACGACCAGCAGAACAGCAGCCAGCATGGAGCGAATGTAATTTCTCTGCGGATTCTCTACTTCAGCAGCAATGGTGGAGGCGTTATCCCATCCCATGTAGTTCCACACGACGAAGAGCAACGCGGTGACGAGGTTGCCGTTCGGTGTCCGCACAAGGCTTGCGGGTTGCAGAGAATGGGCTGAGAGATGGAACAAGCCGCTGCTCCAGAGCCCGAGGCCAACGATGCCGAGGAAGGGGGTCAGCAACAACGCCAGCATCCACAGCGAACCCTGGCCCACGGAATAAGCGCCGCGCAAGTTCCACGCAACGCAGACAACCACCACAGCAAACGACCAGGCAAATCCGCGATGGCCAACCGTTAGCGCCGGATTGAGCTGACCGAGATACGCGACGGCCAGAGCAGGATAGATGGCCATGTCAAAGATGCTGGCGGACAGCGATAGCCATGCTTCCTGAAACCCCCAGAAGCGCCCGAGAGCGCGGCTGACCCAGACGTAGAAACCGCCATCTTCAGGCAACGCACTAGCCAGCTCTCCGACCATGAGAGCGGTTGGCAGACTCCATAGCAGGGGGACAATGCACAACAGCAACAAGGCGCGCGCGTAACCGGCTTGCCCGACGATGTCTTCCAGTCCATACGGGCCGCCAGACACCATGAAATAAGTGGCGGCCACCAGCGGAAGCAGCCGCAGCCGTCGCATGGAGCGTGGAGCTTTCCACCGGGCGTGCGTGAAGCTGGATTGGGAATGTGTCTCGACGTTTGCCGTCCGCAGATAGATATGGTCTTGCCTGAGCGTAACAAAGAACGAAGAGAATACGCATCGCGAAATGCGCTACGAGGAGGATAGACCGCATTCGCATCGGGGTCCCTCCGCTCGACGCGAATGAGAACCCCGAATGCTGCAATCTCTATACACATGCTCCCGGCAGTGTTCCGGCGAGCCTATGCAAGATCGAAGGGCGTATCGACCAACTGACCTGTCATCAGATCATGGGCGATGACGTGCCAGTGACCCTTGGGATCGTTGACGGCGAATGGGACCCGTTCGACGTAGGGCGTGGCCTGCACCAATACGTTGCGCGAATACAACTCGTAGACCTCGCCCGCGGGCGTTTTGAATTCAAAATGCACGGTGCGGACGGTTCCCTCTGGAACAGGACTTTCGTCGGTCAGGGTGATCTCCACCATTTCGCCGGCCCGCGGATTGGAAGCAACCTCGGCGCGCAGTGCAGAGATCGGTTGGGTTGAGCGGGTAAAGACGAGCGCGCTCCACGGATCCAAGGTAGTCTTCAAAGTACGAATTTTGCCCAGGTCCTTGCGTCCGCGCACATCGTAGGTCTGGGTTTCCACCGGCCATTCGACGGTGATTTCCGCTTCCTCTTCAAGCAGCGAGTTGTCGATGTCCGCAACAATTGCGGGGTCGATGACAGGAGCGGAGCCGGTTGCGGTAAGCCTGGGATAGCTTCCCCATCCGCCATTGTCGGTTTGAGGGTTCCTGAAGATTGCAACCTGTTCACACGATCCATTGGCGAACGTGACGACTTCGGTGCCGGGCAATCTTTTCCCGTCTGATGCCAGCACGCGCAGCGGAGGCTTGATTTCGGCCCACGCGAGAATATCTTCAATCAGACCGGGAAGGCTGGAGTTGGAATTGGGTTGCAAGCGCAGGTAAGCGTAATCGGCAATTTCCATGTTGAGGAAAATGGCGCGACCGGGGCCAACCTGGTTCACAATGACCATCGGCACATCGCCGCTGTGCGCCAGCGCTTTGCCGGTAGTGGTGACGATGGTTGCATCGCCGGGGCGAATCTCACGCAACGCGCTGCCTTCCAAATGAAGCGCGCCTTCGCTGCCTGTCCCCTGGACGGATTTTGCGAATGTTTGCGCCGGACCGTGCGTGATGCCGAAGAGATCATCCAATTGTCCAGCTTGCCCATCCTGTCTACGCCGATTGTCGCGGCCATGCTCGTCGAGTTCGGCGATGCGCATATCCGCCAGCAGCGTGCCGCCGCTCTGGACAAAGGCACGAATTTGTTCCGCTTCCCTGGCGCTGATAGCGATCGATTGCGGCAAAACCAAAATCTTGTACTGGCCGCTGTTCAGCGTTCCTGCTTCCAACTGCTTTCCGCCGACGAAGTTGTACTGGAACGACAAGTCCTCAATGACCTTGGTCCAGCTATTGCGGACGGCAATGCAAAGGCTATCTCCGGTTCCACCGCTATGCTGTGCCCACTCGCGGGCATATTTCAGGTTGTCCAGCAGCCAGTGGACCTGAATAGATGGCTGCGAATAGTGGATGGCAATCTCCGCCGGTTGGCGGCGGCAGTTGATCATCAGCTTTCCGAGGCCAGCGCGCAATTCCAACATGGTTGCCGAAAAAGCATCCGCCGCCGGAGTAGGCTGGCCGGTGTGTTCGTCGACAAAGGCAAGCCCCTTCTCGTTGTCGTCCCAGATAATGGTTCCGTTGTGGTTGTGGAACAGGCCCCACCAGATGGGTCGGTTCGCTCGTTTCTGCGCCAGACGCTGCGAGGCGGTAAGCGGCTGGCCGGGCGTGTATCCAGTGCCACTGGTCTGCAGCATAATCATCTCCGGCTTCAGAGAACGGATGACTTCCACGCATTCGCCGATGTTGTAAGGCTCGATGACATCTACGGCGCGCACCACCTGCTCGTAGTTGTACCAGCCGAAGGCGAACGGGGCCTGACCGCCTTCCGTGGCGCAGAGCGCGTGAGGATCCTCCGCCTTGCAGACGTCGGCAGCACGCTTGACGGCATCGGCAAAAGTCTCATCCATGAAATTACGGAAGACGCACCAGGAGGAGACATTCCAACCGTGGGTCGAGGTGACCTCTCCCAGTTCCTTGTAGTAGCGCTCGATGACAGCGCGGACCTGGCCCCAGTTCTGGAACTTCGTCGGCTCGTCGGGCGCAAAAAATCCGGCCGCTCCTCCCCATCGTATATTTGCCTCATTGAGCGGGCCCATGGCTTTTTCAAGCGATGCATCGTCAAGCACCGGGAGCGACAAAGATTCCCGCGCCATGGCCAGGACGGGGCTAAACACCATTCCCATGGGATCGCCGTAGTGCGCGGGTCCTGGGAAGCTGGTGCCCCACTCCTTGTTAAGCTCTTCGATAGTTTTATATTTTGCGTGGATCGCGGCCAGGCCCACCGCTTCAAAGGCGCGGTCGGTGGTGGTGTTCGTGAGGTCGGCCAGTTTTGCGGTCCCGTGCGGACGCACGTCGGCACCGCTTTGACGGCTTAGATACTCCGCAAATTTTTCCGCGCAGAATTTGGAATGGCAAAAATCGTTCGGCCTGATCTGGTCGCCTTGGCCCAATTCATCGGCGATATTGTAGTAAAGCGGGCGATAGGCGCGTCGTTCGCGGGCGAATCGCGACAAGCGATCATGGATATATTTGTCTGTTTCGGGATCGTTGATGCATGGGTTCCGCACCCATAGATCCAGATTGCCGCGGTCCGTGCCGAACTTCGCTATCAAGCCTCTCCACAGTGACTGGTCCTTGTGGTAGATGGAGAAGACCTCCCACGCCATTTGCTCCACGTAAAAATCGAAATTGTTATTCAAGATAGGAGAAAGTCCGTTATCGCCCGCCGTGATGGTAGCGTCAACCCCGGATTTGCGCAGCAAATCATAGAACCCGTCGGGATAATGGGCCCACAGGATGTTGTGATAATCGTTCCACGGGGTCCACCGCGGCGAGAGCAGGAATTTGGCGGAAGCTGCCTGGGCGACGCCATTGACCTTGACGCGAACCCAATTTACATAGGTCAAACCGAACGTCAAATTGAAGGAAAAAGGAAGTGCGACCGTCGCCGGTCCGGACGCGGGCAGAGTGACTCGCGCCGCAACTCTGCCAAAGCTATCGGTCCATTCCACCTGAGTTGGAGAGGTCACTGGACGAACGAAGCGAAGCGTTCCATTGACCACTCCATCCTGCTCATACAATTCGCGGTCAAGATCGATTTCTCCAAGTAGGGCGGCATCCGGCCCCGCCGCATCGACTTCCTGGGCAATGGCATTCTGGCCCAATCCCATCAAGGCAGGAGTGAGTGCGACAGAAGCTACGGCGGAGCGAAGGAATCCCCTCCGGCTGGGATCGTATGAATTGGACAAGGTAGATCTCCTCTATATCGGTTGGTTTTGGTCCAAGTGGAAGGCGTGCAATTTCCGATCCAGAAAATTGATGGCTGAAAACAATGCTATCTCGAATCGTTACGAATAATATTAGATACCTTTGCTTAGATTACGACCAGGGGTTCTCACCCTAATTTCAAGTTTCGTCTACTCCGATTGTGCCGCCTCCAACCGCACGGGACCAAGGAGGCCGGATGGCATCAGTCCATTTGGAGTGTCGGTGGGGCCCGGAATAAAGTTTCGATCGGGGCCGCGCGCGGAAAGTGCGTTGTACTGCGCGTTGACGACCGTCACCTGCAAGGTATTTTCGCCCTCATGCAGCAGCGAGGTGACATCAGCCCGGTACGGTCGCAACAACAGAACGGGACCACGCTGTCCGTTGATAGATATTTCGGCAACATCTTTTACGTCGCCAAGGTCGAGCAAGATTCGATGATGATTGCTGAGGAAATTCGCAGGCACATCGAACGTAGTGGTGTACTGCCCGCGTCCAGAGAAATTCTTCAGCTTGTCATTCGTTGTCCAGTCCATCAATTCGGAGAATTCCATGTCGACGGTTTCAGGTTGGCTGCCTGGGCCCATTCCGACGCCGTGGAATTTCCAGCCATTCTGTCCGATCTCGATTTGCTCAGCAGGAACAGTGGTGGCTGGTGGGGGTGCGGAAGGTGCGACCGGCCTGGCTGCGGGATTGAAGACCAGCAGCGTGGAACCGTAAGGGTCCATATCCAAACGAGCGCGCAACTTCCCTGCTCGCTGTTCGAACTGCGTGAACGGGTGATGCTCGCCTGTCCATGGATCCCAAATCTCTGGGCTCCCGATCGCGTGGAAATCCGCCGTCACGAGCTTTTCCGCACTGGAAGGATTGCGCAGAAAAAATACGTCGAGGGAGCCAATGCGTTTTTCAATGAACGGCACGGATGCTCCATCGAAATGGAGATTGGGCTGGATGCTGGCATCCAGAATTTTCACCGCGCCGGATACATCGGGAGTTGCATGGACATTCTTCTCGGCCAAAATTTTCGCCAGTGGATTCAGGCTGGCTTCCGTCGGCAGCTGTGCCATCGACAGCGTTTCGCTCTGTAAGCGGACGTGCTGCCGAGGAACACGATGGGAAGACCCTGATGTGCAAATGCTGTGAGCTGATCGGCGACCTGGGTGGAAACGCTTTGCTGGTGGGGAAGAACGAGAACGCTGTAGGCCTCTCCTCCGGGAGAGATCAATTTGCCGCTAACCACCTTCGAGTGCAGCAGTACGTAGGCATCGATGTGGTCGTAGTTGTAGCCGGCAGCCATCATGCGGGTGGCGATTTCCGGTTCCGGCGGTGCGGGATCGATGGAATCGTAGGCGAGCAGGCCGCGATAGAGCGCCACGGGCACGACCGTTGTGCCGGTCTGAGAGATATATTGCACGCGCGTGATGTATTCATTCAGGCGCGGAAGGTAGGGCCAGAACGGATTGTGCTGATTCATGTGGGAGGAATAGGAGCCATTGGCTGCGAACGGATGCCAGCCTGGCTCCGGGCGGTCCATGTATTCGTATGGATAGCCGTGATAAATAATTTCGTTGATGCCTGCGGTCAGCAGCTCGTCAGCATAGCGCTTAATCTTCTCCGGAGTGTTCTGGTACGCCTTGCCTCTCCAGACAAAGCTTTCACTGGATACGATCTTGCGACCATATAAATCCGCGCCCGAGGACGACATTTTCAGGAAATCGTAGCGGCCATTGTCGTAGAGATCTTCCGTCTCAGGAATGCTGGAAGCGCCATAGACGCGAAGCAGGTCGGTCGGCGATCCGTGTGCCTGCACGCGCGACAACAGATTGTTGTCCGCAGCCCATTGGATAAAGGGTGAATAAAAATTGTCGATCATAAGATCGGAGACGGTCTGCCAATAATCCTGGCGGACGCGATCGCCGATTCCGGGGATGTCATAGAGCGGCAGATGGACAGGAGAGGCGCCGTATGGCACGCTGAAGCCCGACACTTTCAGGATGGGCAGATACGGAGTCAGGTCGTAGCCGCGTCTCTTGCGGAACTCCTGAAGAAAATTGTCGTTCCAATAGAGAGAGGCCTGGACTTCCAGACTGTCGCAAAAGATTGCCCGCAGACCGTGACCGAAGTATTGGCCATCGTACTGCTTGGCGGTGCCACCTACGCGGTCGGCATAGGCATCAAAAGCCTGGCGGTTCATGTGATCGAGAACCAGCTGCATTCCGGCGCCGGTGCCTCCAGTGACATGCTGTCCGGTCGGCATTTCTTTAAAGGCGAAGACCTGCCAGGTTCCGGGAGGCACATTCCAGTCGAGGGTTCCGTCTGACTGCATGTGACTTGTTAGGACGACGGAGGTTCCGGGGTCGAGCTGGCCGGGCAATCTTTCTGCTGCGCGCTCGTCGGGCGATTGACTTTGATAGAACTGGGCGACATCGCCGCGAATGGCGACGACGGCTACCAGCTTTTCTCGTTGCTGAAAGCGCTGCAGCCAGCTGGGCGGCAGGTCCGCATTTTTTGTAATGTTGTCGCGCAGCTGCGGCATCGGCAGCTTCGCGTGAAAATGCACTGGACCACGAATGCTCTGCTGCGTGGATTGCAATTCCACTGAAGCCAGCTCAGGAGTGACGGCACCGGCACCACCAAAAGGCCAGCCCGAGCCAAAGGTGTAGTCGAGCCACATGCCGTGGGCACGGGCTTCTTCCAAGGCGGCCTGCATATGAGAGAAGAAAGTGGGGGTCAGATAGTCGTCGACACGTTTACGGGTTTCCGCCGGCATGTCGGGATGAAGTCCAATGACAAACGGTTGAATCTCCGCTCCGCCGAAATTCGCCTGGTCGAGCAGTACAACCTCCCTGCGCAACTCCGCATCCGTCACATCACCGCCAGGCCACCACCAACGCACCATGGGCCGGTAAGCCTTCGCGGGATTCTGAAATTGTTCAGCAACAGTGGAAACGGTCTGGGCCGGTAATGGTGCGCAGGCCACAACGCAAAGCAGCACAAGGGCGACAAGTTTCATACATTGGCTCCTAACAGAGTGGGACATTGCGGATCAACAACGTCGGAACATTCAGGCATGAGTTCGTACTTGCAGACGGCGAAAGAGAACGATATGCTGGCCCGGCTGCATCAATTCGCAGCATACGACACAACCGTGGAAGGCTACCATGACCAAATCCAAGATATTTTTCGTTGCAGTGATTCTGGCTCTACTTAGCTGTTCGAGTTCACGCTTGCGGGCGCAAAGTGGCACGACCGCTCAGTGGGGACGGCATATCACCTGCGCCTCTGACGACGGCAGGCGGCATTACTGCCCCATCCCCACTGGAGGCGAAGCACGCATGACGAACCAGCGCAGTGGTTCGCCCTGCATTCAGGGACGAACCTGGGGCTATGACATGGGTGGCATCTGGGTCGATCGCGGCTGCCGCGCCGACTTTGCTGTCCGTCCTGTGGGTTACAGGCCTGGACCGCCGATGCCTCCTCCAAGAGGCCAGATGATCACGTGCTCCTCAAACAATGGCGGTCGGAACTTCTGCGCGGCGGATACTCGCGGTGGAGTGCGAATGATGAATCAGCGCAGCGGCTCGCCCTGCATCCAGGGTCGCACGTGGGGCTTCGATCGGCGAGGCATCTGGGTCGATCGTGGCTGCCGCGCCGACTTCGCAGTCGGTCGATAAACAGTCATGGCGAGAACACCCTGGCGCTGCAGGATGACGCGGCGCTGGGGTGTTTTCTGATTGTGCGCTCGAAATCTGGATAGTTTCAGTTCAGGCGCGAAAGAAGCACAGGTAGCGGATCAACAGATTCGTCCGCGCTTGCCAGCGGCGCTGTGGCCGGGAGGATTTTCGCCGATCCAGCGTTCATCTGCGGGTTCGCTGGCGAGCTGGTAGCGGGAGTCCGACGAGATTCGCAGCCGATCAGTGCGATTGTCGGTGCCGCCGTGAACCAGATCCATGCAGAAGATGACTGCATCGCCGGCCTGATATTCGGCAGTCAACCAGCGTCCACCTAAACTATGCCGAATATGGTTTGGGTCTTCGGAGAGCCAGCCGTTCAAGCCGGCGGCGGTGCGCGCTGGATCTTCTGGCCGGTTGGAGCAATAGGAATCCACATCGCGTTGGCCATAGGTCGTCTGCAGGCGCGCGTTCTTGTGACTATTTTCGAGCACCATCAGTCCGCCTAATTGGAAATCATTATCTCCCAGCGGAACCCACGCAGTGTAGAGTCGGCGTGTGCCGCGGCCCATGTAGACGATGTCGCAGTGGCTCTGAGTGCCGAGTCCCGGGGAAATGCAGCGCAGCCAGGTGAAATCGAAATGCAGAATGTCTCCGCCCAGGAATGACGAGAAAAAGCGCATCAGGTTTCCTTGCCGGGCATAGAGAAGATGCTGCAAGGGAGGGTTGTTCTTTTGCGCCAGTTCGGGCTGAAAGTAGAGGTTGGCGTCGGGCTTGGGTTTGCCCATCATCAAGGGCGCAGCGGGATCCAGTTGGTCTTCGGCTGCCAGCTGCGTCAGGATGTGACGCCGGGCCGCGAGCACTTCTTCTCTGTCCAGGCATCCACGCAGAAACAGATAGCCATCCTCGGCCATGGCGCGTTGCAATGAGTCGCGATTGGAACGCGAGTTGCAACGGGATTCTAAAAGCCCAACGGCAGCGTCCCCTTCGTCCAGCTGATATCCGCGGGAGTACATGGTGGGAAGCGCGCAAGCGGTGGTCATCGATTCGATCGTCCTTTTCAGAGGCTACAAAAGGCCCAACGCTGAAAGCATACGCCAATCGATACATAAGAGAAAAGACCATTTGCGGGCGGAATTTCAAACATGTGAGGCGGTCGAAGATGGGTGTAAACCCTTTCAAACCAGCAAGAATAGAATGAGCTGCATATGCGCTTGAATCGTTGTTCGATCCTTGTTGTTTGCCTGCTGGCCGGTTCCTCTCTGCGTGCCTGGTCGCAAAAGCCACTGCCCGTTCCGCAGAAAGTGATCCTCGATACCGATATTGGCGACGATATCGACGATGCGTATGCGCTTGCACTGGTGTTGTCGAGCCCGGAAGTGAAGCTGCTGGGTGTGACAACAGCGTGGGGCGACACGGGTTTGCGCACTCGCCTTGTGGAAGGAATTTTGTGCGAGACGGGACAGCAGGCCATTCCTGTGATTGCCGGAATTTCGACGAAAACCGGTAACACATGGACTCAAGCCGCCTGGGCGCGCCGCTTTCCCGCGCCGGCGGACCAGGGCATGAATGCAATCGCCTGGATGGCAAAAACCATTCGCGCAAACCCTGGGCAGATCACGCTGATTTCGATTGCGCCGCTGAGCAATGTTGGGGCGTTGATTGAGCAGGACCCTGCCGCATTCCACATGCTGAAGCGGGTGGTTTTGATGGGCGGCTCGATCCATCGAGGCTACGGCGATCTGGGCTATGCGCCGGATCGCGGACCGTCCGCGGAATACAACATCAGAATGGATGTGGCGTCGGCGCAAAAACTATTTGCTTCCGGTGTGCCAATTACGATGGCGCCGCTTGATTCAACCCAGTTGAAGCTGGATGAGGTGATGCGGTCGATTCTGTTTCGTCAGAGCACACCGCTGACGGACTCGCTGGCCGTACTGACAGATGAGTGGGGCGGCGGACATTCCCCACGCCGACTCTATTCGACGTGATGGCGGTGGAAGCCGCGATCGATGGAAACCTTTGTCCCTCGCAGCCGATGCATATTCATGTCGATGATCAGGGGTACACGCGCGTGGAACCGGGAGCGCCGAATGCGTTCGTGTGTCTGCATTCTGACTCGGACCGCTTCTTTCAGTTCCTGTTGCCGCGGCTGATGGAGCAAAGGCTCGGCATGGGCAGCGCGAGTCCCGGCTGTACCCGACCGGCGGGTAATTAATAGCCATGGTCTTATAGCTGGGCCACACGAGAATGGCGCGCAGTGTTTCTGGAAAAATTCAACCGACTCCATACGATTCCGTGGCGTTTGCATCCAATCCGCTATTGCGGAGGACATTCGCCGCAGGGGAGACAGAATGCTACTTATCCTGATCGTTCTACTTTTGGTTGTCGCATTTGGCGGGTATCGTCTGGGGCCGGGAATCGGCTACTACGGCGGCGGCGGCCTCGGCTTGATTTTGCTGATCGTTATCATCCTGTTGCTGTTGCGAGTGATCTGAGGAGCGGACCGAAAAGAAAATTGGCAGGAAACTGCGTTGACAAGGGACTTACATATCGGCGCAGTTCCTGCCTTTTTCTCGCGTGTTAGCCGGGAAAATCACACTTGGGTTGACAGGGCATCCGCAGGATGGATGGTGGATGGGATGCATGCGATGTGTGGGGTAGGCTTTGTGCGGAGCGGAAGTTCTCCGGTATACTCAAAGTTTGCTGTCTATATAAGATTTTCTGTTTAGGAGCGCACTCCGATGCCGAAGCGCACATTTCAACCGAATCGCCGCCACCGCGCTAAGACGCATGGCTTCCGAGCCCGCATGAAGAGCAAAGCAGGGCAAGCCGTGCTATCGCGCCGCCGCGCCAAGGGTCGCAAACGCGTCTCCGTCAGTGCCGGCTATCGCGACTAGCTTCGGTCTCCACATTAGCCTGGTTCCCATCGTCGAAACCTTAAATTTTTCTTCGACTCCCACGGGCCGACAGAGCATCTGTGTGCGCACCCTGGTACGCAATCCTCGGAAACTTCCAAGGTTCCGGAGTCTTGTTGCGCGACAATAGGGACAAGGTGTGCGATGCCATCCCCATCCCCAGTTCGACTCCACAAGCTTGCGACTGTTTCAACGCGGGATGCAAAACTGCGGAAACATGCGGATTATCAACGGGTATATCGCGAAGGAAAGCGGCAATCGCTGCCGTTGATGACGTATTTTTTCGCCGCGCGCAAGCAAGAGAATGTAGTCGGAGTCGCCAACCTTTCGGATGGAACGAAAGATAACACACGGGAAATGCCTTTCGGATCGCGGGTCGGCCTGACTGCCGGACGGGTGCTGGGAAACGCGGTCGAACGCAATCGGATCAAGCGCCGCATGCGACAGGCAATCCGAGGCTGTCAGTCTGAATTGACCGCTAGTGTGGATGTAGTTCTGCATCCTCGGCGCATGGTGCTGGAAGCGGAATTCTCCCACATTGAGCGCGATGTGCTGCGGGCGTTTCGCGCCGTGCAATTGGCGCTGAAGAAAACATGCGATGCCGATTCCACCCATGACCGCGTCTAGCCAGGAGCGCCGCGCTGCTCGTGTCGAGCGGCTGGCCAGCGTGTATCAGCGGTGGATCTCGCCTGGGCTCCATGCACTGGCCGGCTCGCTGCTGCCGATGCCAAGCGGTTGCCGTTATCAGCCGACATGTTCAGAATATGCCGCGATTGCGGTGGCCCGCTACGGTTGGTGGCGTGGTACTGCGATGGCTGCGGGCAGAGTCTTGCGCTGTCATCCCTGGAGCGGCAGGGGTCGCCGTGGCGGCTTCGACCCGGTACCGTAAACATGACGTTTGCCGCCTCTGTTACCAGGGTTTGGCCGATAGTTCTGCCAGCCGATCTGGCAGCTCTGCAAGCGGACGAGAAAACCGGGTAGGATAGGTATACCCGCAATCTGCGCGAACTGTCCTGACACGTCGAGCCCCGAATCGGCGCGAAACGGTCGAGATGGCAGAATATCCAGCATTCACTTCGGGTTGGCATAGTTGTGGAAGCATTTACGCTGGATTCGCATTGAATATGCATTGCGGAAATCGAAGCAACAGGAAGTCTCTTGGCCGAATATAAAAATCCTAACCAGCAAGGCGGGAAGCAAGACACCAGTTCCCTGCTGGTGTTTACCATTGTGTTTGCCGCAATTTTGCTGGGCATGCAATTCTTCCGCCCGAAGCACCCGGTGACAACTTCTCCAGCCCAGTCCACCCCGACAAAGACCACGGCAACGCAGCAGACCAATGCGGGCGCGACCGGATCTGCCAGCCCCGATGCGGCGGTGAATGGCGACGAGGCGGGAAAATCTGCCGACGCATCGGCGACGCCGAAGGTTGCGGCTGCCGACGAGAGCACCACGACGGTTGAAAACGAGCTGTATCGGATTACGTTCAGCAATCGGGGCGGCGAAGTAACTTCGTGGATTTTGAAGAAGTACACCGCCTACGATGGCAAGCCACTCGATCTGGTGCATCCGGCGGCTGCGAAAGATTTCGGCTATCCGCTGTCGATCTATACCTATGATGCGGGTATGCGGCAGCGCCTGGCGGAGGCACTGTACGTGCCTTCAGCGACGGGCAATCTTACAACTCCTAACGAGTTGACGTTCGACTATTCTGCCGGTGGCCTGGTGGTTCGCAAGACGTTTCATTTCGACAACAGCTATGTCGTCACGGCTGATGTGAGCGTGACGGAGAACGGCGCGCCGGTCGAGGCGCTGGTGGCATGGCCAGGGGGCTTCGGGGATCAGCGTGACGCCAGGGATTACTCGTCATACCAGAAGATCGACCGGTCCAACGGTGGCAAAGTGGAAAGTATCGCACCGAAAAAGGTGACCGATGGCGAGACGCAGACGGGCACACTTGATTGGGGCGGAGTCAGCGATCTTTATTTTGCCGCGATATTTTTGCCGCAGACGCCCGCCACTAGTACCTTTGTTGCGTTGCGGCATTCGCTGGATGTCCCAAAAAACCCAGACGATCCAAAGGGTCAGACGGAACAACAGCCTGTGCTAGGTGCGGCTGTCGGTTCAGTGAACGGTCCAACCAAGGTACGGATTTTCGCTGGGCCAAAAATGTTGGGGGTTTTGTCTTCGATCCGTGCGATGGGGCCGGATGGCAAGCCAACCGGACCCAACCTGGTGCCGATTGTGCACTACGGAATGTGGTCCATCATTGCCAAGCCGCTGTTCTACCTGCTGCGCTGGGTGTACCAGCATGTGGTGCCGAACTGGGGCTGGGCGATTCTGATCCTCACCGTGTTTCTGACGCTGGCCATGTTCCCGACCCGTTTCACCATGATGCGGTCGTCGATCAAGATGCAGCGCATCCAGCCGCAAATGAACTTTATCAAGGAGAAATACAAGAAGTACAAGTTCGATGACCCGCGCAAGCAGGACATGAACAAGGAGATGCAGGAGCTATACAAGAAGGAAGGCGTCAACATGTTTGGCGGCTGCCTGCCGATGCTGGTTCAGTTCCCGTTGATTTTCGCGTTTTATGCAATGCTGGAAAACGCAATTGAGCTACGGCATGCGCACTGGTTCTGGCTACACGATTTGTCGGCGCCTGATCCGTATCACATCCTTCCTATTCTGATGGTGGTGTCTCAGTTCTTCTTTCAGATGTTTACGCCCTCCCCAGGTGTCGATGCCGCCCAACAAAAGATGATGGCATTTACGATGCCGCTATTCAGCGGATTCATCTGCTGGCATTATGCCTCAGGCCTGGCACTGTACTGGGCGGGGAGCAACCTGATCGGTATCGGCCAGCAAATGCTCATCAATCGGACCAAGCTGGGAAAAGAATTGCGTGACATTCAAGCGAAGCGTGCAATGAAAAAGAAGGGTGGACGACCGGCGGCTGTTGTCCGGCGTTGACAAACCTGCTGAATCGAGAATACCAATGCCCATTGAAAACTATCAATCTGCCGTAGAAACGATCGATGCATTTCTGAAGACGGTGATCAGCAAGGGAGGGTTGCGCCTGAAATACCGCATTACTGCGGGTGCGGGGGCAGCCGATCCTCATAAGTTTGAATCGCGCGAAATTTACGTCGAGATTGCAGGTCCGGATGTGGACCTGGTGCTGGAGCATAATGCGGAATTGCTGCGGTCACTGGAACACATCGCGGCAAAATCGCTGCGGCTGGAACCGGTGGAACATGACTTGATCAGCTTCGACGCGCGGGGGTACAAAGCGTTGCGGGCGCAGGAACTGCGACTGGCCGCCGACACCGCCGCGGAGCAGGTGCGCCGTACCAGCGAGCCATATCAATTTGCGCCCATGAATTCTCGCGAGCGGAGGATGCTGCATCTGGCATTGAAAAATTATGAGGACCTTCGCAGCGAAAGCAGCGGCGAAGGGATGCGACGCTGCGTGGTCGTGTATCCGAAAAACTGGCAGCCGAGAACGCCTTCCCCCACTGGCACCTCGCGAGCGCGCACATTTGGGCGTGGATAATAGAGGCTCTGTGCGAATCGCCAGGTTTGCATGTGATGCTTCGGTCGGTTCCTCGAAGCAAAGTAGAATCGATCCGTGAATCAGCAAGCCCATTCGGCGGAGCAGCCTTTCGATTTTGAAAACATCCGCGACACGATCGTTGCCATTTCCACGCCGCCGGGTCGTGGAGGCATTGGCATCGTGCGGCTCTCCGGCGCGCAGGCGGTTGCTATTGCCTCCAGTTTGCTCCGTTTGGCCAAGCCGCTGGTACACACACACGCACAACTGACGGACATTCTCGATCCAGAGAGCGAAGATACTGAACATGCGCGGCGGCTCGACGAAGCGGTCGTAACGTATTTTCAAGCGCCGAATTCTTACACCCGAGAAGATGTGGTGGAGATTGGCGCACATGGTTCGCCAGTCGTTTTGGAATCTCTGGTGCGCGTTGCAATTGCGCGTGGCGCGCGTCTGGCCCGCCCCGGAGAATTCACGGAGCGCGCATTTCTTTCTGGGCGCATTGATCTGACGCAGGCCGAAGCCGTGCGCGATCTGATCGAGGCACAAACTCTATATCAGGCGAAAATTGCTTCCGAGCAGATGGAAGGCGCTTTGTCGCGACGCATCCAGCCGATCAAACAAGCACTGGTGCATCTAATTGCAGAACTGGAAGCCGGGATCGACTTCGCTGAAGACGACATTGAATTGATGTCGTCAAATGTTATTGCACGCCGCATCGCGGGCGTCGTGGAGCCGCTGCAGGTGCTGGCTGCTTCCTTCGCGTATGGCCGCGTGGTCCGGGATGGAATTTCGCTTTCGATTGTCGGACGTCCGAACGCCGGAAAATCCTCTCTCTTCAATCGTCTTGTGCAACGTGAACGCGCCATCGTGACAGCGACGCCTGGAACGACGCGGGACCTGGTAACGGAGCGTGTCTCGCTGGGCGGAATTCCGCTCGATTTGATCGATACCGCAGGTCTGCGTGCGGCCCTGGATGAAGCCGAGAGTATCGGCATCCAAAAATCCCGTGAGGCATTGGCCGATGCGGACGTGGTACTGCTGGTGCTGGATGCGACGGTTGAAGTGCTGACGCAGGAAGAGATCAAACTGCTAGAGCACATGCGAACGCGCCGCGCCCTCGTGGTGCTGAATAAGATCGACTTGCCGCAGGGAAAGTCTGGCAGCGAAGTTTTCCCTTTGTTCGATGCACGTACAGAGGCAATTGAAACTTCCGCGTTGACGGGCGAAGGAATACCGGCGCTTCGCGAAGCGATCCTTACTCTGATACGAGGTGAGGGGGAAAAGTCAGAATCCGGTCTGATGACCAACCTGCGCCAGCAACAGGCGGTGTCGGAGGCGCTGCAGGCTTTACACGATGGTGAGCAAGCGATTGCTGCGAAGGTGCCGCACGAAATGTTGCTGCTGGATCTCTACTCCGCGCTGCGCAGCTTGGACGCGTTGACCGGTGCAACTACCGCCGACGATATCCTGAACCTGATTTTCTCCACCTTCTGCATCGGAAAGTAGAACGGTTAGTATCCAAGGGTATGATTCGGCCTACGTATCATCGACTCTAAATGGAGGGGCGCAGGTTTTCAGGGAGACGTGGCCACAGGTGTCGCTGGCTTAGGCGTTAATTTGCATGTCAACGTTGCCTTCGTCCAAAATTCAGCGGTTGTCAATCCGATAAATTTTAGTTTTCTAAACAGAAAATTTCCAGAAACAGAAACCAAGAGGTAAGGATGTGACCGGCATGGCTGAAGCTACGGCAGTGTTATCCATAGTTGTCGGATTCGCCAGTATTACGGGGTCGTTTCTGATTAAGCAGTTCTATGCTGGGAGTAGCGTAGGCGGAGTGTCGAGCAGAAAAACTCGCCCTGTTCCGCGGTGGCAAGGTCGGCTAACGTTTTTTATTGTCGGAACGGTATTTATTCTTCTCGGTCTGAAGTCCCTTTTCTTTGGCCATTGACGTTGTGCCAGCCTATGAGTTTATGATTCCAACCCAGGTTTGAGTTTACATCTGCGGACAATGTTTCTGCGATTTCGGATCGCTAGAAAGGGAGAGCATATGAGTAAGATATCCTTCCGGCCAAGCATAGATCCACTTTGTGCCAGCGCCCACTTTCTGCATCGGCAAGGGGATGCGGCATCCGAGAGCTTATTTTTCTTCAACGATGATGACATCCCAGGGCTGCACGGTGACGGTTTGCCCGTGAGCAATCGGCTGGGACGTGGGCAGGTCGACTCCGTCGGCGTAAGAGTAGACAAATCGCTGCGCGGAGCTTGAGTAATTCAGGTAGTAGTGGATGCGCTTGCCGAAGCGGTTGACGCCGTGTTTCACGTGAATGGAAGATGGCAGCGTTTGGTCCGGACCGGTCAGGCCGGCGTGCTGCAGAACGTCGAGGACAACGCGGCGTTGCAACTCGTCAGATAAATACGTTCCTTCGTAGGTGAGCGTCCCCGCTCCATACTGATTGCGAGTAATGGCTGGCCATTTGCCGAAAAAGGGGTGGTCGTACCACGCCAGTGTTGTGGCGTGCTCAGGCATAAGAAATTCTGCCCAATAGCTTACCTGGTTCTGGGCACCGGCTTCGAAAGGGTCGCCTTTGAGAGCCAACGGATGTTCGAGATTCGAGAATTCCTGATAGCTGAATCCAGCGGCCTGCCGCAGTGGACCGGGCGCGCGCACCCAGCGCACCGCCGAGTTCTCGTTGGCAAAGCCGCTTTTGAACGTCATCAGAACGTGACCGCCGTTCTTTACATAGTCGGAAATTTTCTGAAGTAAAGCGTCGTCGGCGATATACAGTGCCGGAACGATTAAGACTTTGTAACGTGAGAAGTCGGGATCTTCCGGGAAGACGAAGTCGGTTCCCACATTGAGACGATAGAGTGCGTGATGAAGCTGGCTGACGAGGGTACCGTAATCCGCCGCAGGCGGCGCGGTCGACCACTGCGCGCCGGAGCTGGTGAAGGGCATGAAAGAAATTGCATTGAGCGAATCGACGCTCCAAAGGATTGCCACCTGATTGGTAATCTTGAGATCGACGAGTTGAGGACCGATACGCTTGAGCTCGCTGCCAATGCGAGTGACTTCGGCGTATGCGCGATTCGGCTGGAGATCGTGCGATAGCACGCCTTTCCAATATGTCTCCTGTCCGGAATGGATGGAGCCCCAGTGCCAATACTCCACCATGTTGGCGCCGCTGGAGAGGTCCGTATACACGTCGAGCCGGAGCTGTCCGTCGTAGGGTGGGTACTGGAATGCAGAGGTCCAATCTGTGGTTTGGGCATTGGTTTCGGTGATGAGGTAATTGGTGTGTTTGAGGGAACGGGTAAAGTCGCCGTTTTCCGCCTGCGCCCAGCCATCCATATTGTCTTGCGTGCCGTGATAGATGTTGTCGGCGGCGATGTCGAGTGACTTCGCAACCTCGAATTCGTTCACGTCGCGGTGCATGGCTCCGGCGAAATCGGTGGTAACAAATTGTCGCGGACCACGGTGTTGCCGCACCAGAGCGGCCTGCCAGGCCAGATAATTTGTGACCCGCATCTGCTGCCAGCGCGACCATTCCAGCTTGTAGCCGGTGCTCTGGGCACTGTCGCGGGTGGGCATCTCGTTCCAGCTATTGATGTCCTGACCCCAGTAATTCAGGAACCACGCTTTATTGAGGTTTTGCGGTGTGCCAAATTTTTGCTGGAGATGACGTACGAAGCCAGCGAACACATCGGGATTCGACGCCCCGTAGGATGAGGTTTCGTTATCAATCTGCCATCCGATCACGTTGGGATTGTTGCGGTAATGGTCGACAAGATGAACGATGAGCCGACGGGCATAAAAGCGGAAGACCAGGTTATCTGTATCCATGTTCTGGCGCATGCCATAGAATTGCGGCGCTCCGCCGAGCGGACGGGCCAGAATTTCGGGGTGCTCGTGATACAGCCAGACGGGAAGCGAGTATGTAGGTGTGCCGAGGATGACCTTAATCCCAGCCTTGCCCATGGCATTGACAACACGATCCATCCAGGCATAGTCGAAATGGCCATCTTCCGGCTCCCATAGACTCCATGTGGATTCGCCCATGCGCACGACAGAAAAGCCGGCCTGCTGCATCATGGCTACGTCCTGATCGAGGCGCTCGTAAGGCTCGTACTCGTGATAATAGGCGGCGCCATAGAGCACGTTGGGGAACGCGTCTGCAGCGGGCGGCCGGATGTTTTTTGCCGCGTCCTGTCCATGGGCTGGAGAAGCTGCCGGGGCCAGAAATACGGCCAGGAGCAGGCAGAAGAATTTTTTGCTGAGCGGGCTCATACTTCCAGTGATACTACACCGAAAATTCCGTAGAGTAATCATTTACTCAAAATCAATCAAGAGCCTCAAAGTTGACGCTCCTGGTGCGTCCGCGAAGAGCGCTGCAGGTATGAGCCGGCATAAGTGAAGGATGGTTTACGGCCAATAATCATAGGTAAATAAAAAACATACAGAAGGATATTGACAACGCTGAATGCATAGGAATAGTTTTGTTGCTGCCTGAGAATTCGTTTACTCAGAGACGGGAAACGTGTGGGGTTCGACTGGGCCTCTCGTCTGAGAGAGGCGGATCTCAGTTCGATCGCAGCGGTCGGCTGCTTTTTGAGGTTGGGGGAAGATCAAGATGAAAAACATTTTTTTGAAGCGCTTTGGCCTGTGCGCGATACTTTGCGTCGTATTTCTTTTCACCTGCATGGCACATGGCCAGGGCACCACCGCATCCATCGTGGGGCAGGTGACAGACAGTACCGGGGCGGTCATCCCGGGCGCGGCGGTGACGGCGACAGAGGTCAATAAAGGCATTGAGTTCCTGGGCCAGACAGACGCCATTGGCAACTATGTGGTGTTGAACGTGACACCGGGACTATACAAGGTGACGGCCACCGCGCCAGGGTTTGAGACCGGCGAGGCGCAGAATGCCAATCTGGTAATCGACCAGAAGCTACTGCTGAACTTTAAACTCCAGCCGGGCAAGGCCGCGACAACGGTAGTCGTGACACAGGCACCGACGCTGCTGCAGACGCAGAGTTCTGAGACTGGCGCAGTCATGGGGACGGAACAAATCGTCGATTTACCGTTGCAGGGCCGCAATTTTTATGATCTGACCCTGTTGGTTCCCGGTGTGACCCTGGGGAGCGGCAACACCAACAGCTTCAACCTCTCCGTGAGCGGCAACCGCGAGTATGGCAATTCCATCCAGATCGACGGCGTAGAGTCGACAACGAACCGCACTCAGGATGTTACCGTTCAGCCCAGCGTGGATTCCGTGCAGGAGTTCAAGGTAGCGACCTCTGCGTACAACGCGGAGTTTGGAAGTTCGGCCGGCGGCGTGGTCTCGATCGAGACCAAAGCCGGAACCAATACCTTACACGGGGTCGCGTTTGAGTTTTTCCGTCCGAATTTCACGACGGCCCGACCCTACGGGTTTGGAGGAGCCAAGGAACCCCCTTCGATCCTGAAGCAGCATATCTACGGCGGCACCTTGGGCGGTCCGATCAAGCGCAATCATGCCTTCTTTTTCGGCTCCTTCGAGGGCACGAGAGAACACTACGCCTACACATCTCTTTTTCAAACCCCACCCATCAGTCAGATCAACTTCCGGCCGGACGGCTCTGCCGATCTGTCGGGGATGGTCGATCCTATAGATGGGAATCCGATTCCGATCTTCGATCCGAATGTGTCGTTCGCCTGTTTAGGAACATGTTCGCAGCAGTTCGCGGGCAACATCATTCCCGCGAATCGAGTGAGCACGGCGGGAAAAAATACGTTGCTCGATTTCTTCCCGAAGCCGAACCTGCCCGGAACAGGAAACGGATGGTTTAAGAACTTTGCCGGCTTGTCTCCGGATACCACCACCACCTATAAATATGAGGGCCGTTTCGACGATAACCTGGGCGCCAACGACCGGCTCTACGTGACCTATCACTACTATCTGCTCAATATTCTGGATACGGCGCCATTCTATGGCCACACGGTGGTGCCGAATGGGGGAGACAACGACTTTGCGAATAAGGAGGACAACGAAGCGACGGCCCTTTCCGCCACCTATGTGCATGTATTCAGCCCGACGACCTTAAATGAGTTCCGGTTCGGATGGTCGCGCTATGTGCAGCACCAGGACAGCCTGCTGGATGGGACCGACTACTCCACCAAGTATGGCATGGGCAATATCGCCGTGCCCGGATTCCCGGCCACGGATGCATATCCGTACATGTATTTGGCAACGGGATATTTCACCGGAGGCTCCACATACAAGCCATACAATGTGCTCGATAACAATTTTCAGGTATCCGACAATTTTACGTGGAGCTCAATTGCGCGGCACGAGTTCAAGTTTGGCGAAGAATACCGGCGTTTGAACTCCCATCCGGATTTTTCGCTGCTTCCGACCGGCTATCAATACATCGGCGGCTATGGGGGCGCACGAACCCAGGATCCTACGTATAGCTACTACGATCCCAACGCCTTTTTCTATAATGGCGGCTCCGATTTCGCCGATCTCCTCCTAGGCTTGCCCCTGGTCACCGATATTGGGCTGCAACTGACACATCCGCATACGCAAAGCTGGTACCTGGGCCTGTATGCACAGGACACATTCCGCGCCACATCCCGGCTGACGCTGAACTACGGACTGCGGTATGAATTCTATAGTCCCTACGTGGAAGCTCATAATTACGAATCGAACTTCGATCTGGCCAGCGGCGACATCCTGCTGGCGGGTCTGGGAGGAAACTCGCGGTCACTGATCGACTCTCGAAAGAACGATTTTGCGCCACGTGTCGGGCTGGCATATATGCTCAACGACAAAACTGTGTTGCGTGCCGGCTGGGGGCTTTTCTACTCACCCGAGAATGATGGACGGGAAGACTTCCTGACCAAGAACGCGCCGTTTGCACAGCAGTTTACCTATGCGAATAATTTCTCGAACGGACTGCCGTATGAATATGTGGACGACACGGGCGTACCCCGCAACACGACCATCGATGCGCCTTCCAATGGACGCATCGACCCTTCGACGCTGCCGAATGGGAGTGGAGAAACGACCTTTTCCATCAATCCTCACCTGAAGACCGGCGTGGCTCAGCTTTTCAATGCCGCCTTAGAACGCCAATTGAATCCAAGCCTGGCGCTGGATCTGGCCTACGTGGGATCGCTAGGGCATGCTCTGTCGTATCTGATCGATGACATCAATATCAACCCTCTTGACAGCAGCAACAACTACGACAACCGGATCACCCCATATCTGGGAAAAATTCAATATCTCAGCAATTACGGATCGTCCAGCTACAATTCCCTGCAGGTTAAACTTACCAAGCGTGAATCGCGCAATCTGAGTTTTCTGCTGTCGTACACGTGGGGACACAACCGCGACAACGGTCCTTCTCCCTTCAATGTCGGAGTCAACAACAACCAGCCGCAGAATCCTTACGATCTGCATCCGGAATGGGCTTCCTCCGATGCGGATGTGCGGAATATCTTCATCTTCAGCGGTCTATACCGGCTGCCGATTGGGCGAGGACAGAAGTACTTCTCCGATTGGGGCAGGATAACGAACACGTTGTTGGGCGGATGGCAGATCAACGCGATCTATACCATGGACTCTGGAACGCCGGTGAACGTGATTCGCGGGGGCAATCCCCCCGGCGTGCTGCCAGGACTTCGACCGGACTTGATCGGCAACCCAATCTTGCCGCGAAGCAAGCGGTCGTTGGGGCAGTGGTTCAACACTGCGGCCTTCAATAGTGCACGATTCAACTGCAACGTACCAAATCCTCCACCAAACTGCAATCAGTTTGCGCCGGGGACAGCAGGCCGCAATATTGTCGTTGGGCCGGGATTCATCAATCTCGATTCCTCGATCTTTAAGGAGTTTGCCCCGTCGGACCGCTATCGCCTGCAGTTACGGTTCGAGGCGTTCAATGCACTGAACACGCCGCATTTCGGCAACCCGGATGGCAATCAAAGTGACGGCGGCACCTTTGGCGCGATCCAGTTTCAGAACAACGGCACCTCAACCGCCAATAGAATCATCCAGGTCGCGGGCAAGTTTATCTTCTAACTCGCGGTTCTCTCTGCGCCTGCCGCCATGCAAATGTGCGGCGGGCGCAAAATAAGCTCGGATAGTTTTTTCCGTTTGACCGCAATGTTCGATACCACGCGAAAAACAATTGTCGTTGGAGAGCGCGAGTCTACTTCATTGATGCGGGCTTACAAATACAACACTCTTATCGTCGCACTTGTCATTGCTGTCAGCGGCTTTGCACAGACGAATCTATCTAACGCTCAAAGGGCCGGGCGCTCGTTCTATCTTGACTGCGGCAGTTCTGGCGCTATGGGAAGTGGTACTTCGGCGCAATCGCCATGGAACCGAGTGGATCAATTGAATGCGACTGAGTTTGCTTCGGGCGACACCATCTATCTGAAACGCGGGACGGTCTGCCACGGAACGCTTGCGCCCAAAGGATCGGGACAAGAAGGCGCGCCGATTCACCTGACCGCGTATGGCGAGGGACCGCGTCCGAAGATAGTGGCGGAAGCATCCGCCGAGGAATCGTTCCGACTTTTCAACCAGCAATATTGGGACATTGATTCGCTCGATCTCGCGGGCGGCCGTATCTATGGGATTTTCATCAGCGGAAACAAAGGCATCTTGCACCACATTCATCTCCGGAATCTTGCGGTGCATGACGTCCTCGGCAACGAGAAGATGAAGAGCAAAGATAGCGGTCTGGTGGTGCTGTCTTCGGGCAGTGTCGATCAGCATTTTGACGACGTACTGATGGACGGAGTGACCGCATGGAACACGCATCAGTGGATGGGGATTGAGGTGGGTGGGGGGAATCTCGGTTTTCCGCCAGAGAGCGCATGGAACACGAATGTAGTGATCCGCAACTCTACTGTGCATGATGTGCAGGGGGATGGCATCGTGCTTTTTCGCGTGCGTGGGGGAACGATTGAGAACAGCGTTGCGTGGAACACCGGCATGCAGATTACGGAAACGATCGGCACTCCGAATGCGATCTGGACATGGATGTGTGACGACTGCACGGTGGTGGGCAATGAAGCGTATTTGACGGACAGCCCCGGAGTGGACGGCGGCGCGTTCGATATCGACTATGGGAATACGAAGAACTCCGTGCTCGACAACTATGGCCACGATACGCAGGGCTACTGTGTTGCCGTGTTCGGCGCGGGATTTGTAACGCGGCAAAGTACGGTGCGAGGGAACTTGTGCATCGACAATGGCCGAAGTCCGCGCATGGCAAAGTACCAGGGGGCGATTTTTCTGTTGTCATGGAATGGCGGCTCCATCGATGGCCTGACGATGGAAGACAATACCATCTACTGGAGTCCGTATGAGAATGCACCCGCATTACTGAATAACGGGAACATCAAAGCGGGGACAGCGGTGTTTCGCAATAACACCATCGATTCGACTGCACCCTGGATGGTAGACAGCAATACATCACTGTCATTTACACACAACCAATACAGCTATTTTGGCGATGGAAATCCTGAGTGGCGATATGGCACACAACGGTTCACAAGTCTGGGCGAGCTACAGGCCGGTACCCATCAGGAGAACAGCAGCAATTTTGCGCAGCTGGCGCTGCAACAATGGCCTCTACAAACCAAGTCTCAGCGAGGCTGGCTGCTCGATTGCAAATTGCCGATTTCCGTCGACGAGAATGGAATGATCGACGATGCCGCATTGCGGCAGATCGTTGTGTTGAAAAGCCTCAGCCAGCAGTATCGGGCACGAGGATTGCAGGTCATCGTGCGGATGACTTCTCCGGACGCTCAGATTTTCAAGACCCAGAGATTCCGCAATGCGGTGATTGATCTTGATCTGGATGGCATCGCGATGACGGAGGCTGCCGGCAGCGGCGTGGAGCATACGATGCTGCGGAGGCCGGATGGAAAGGCTACCGAAAAGTGGGATGGGTTTGTGGGGCCGACGGTGCTGGGTCTCGCCGTGCGCCAGGCGATGGGCGAGCCGGCGTATTCCCAAATGGGGATGAGAATTGAGAGTGAAAGCAGATGAATTGTGCAAAACGCTTGAGTGCGGTGATTGCCGGATTCGTGTTGGTGGCTGGCGCATGCTCGGCCGCGCCGGATTCTTCTGTAGCGCAGAAATACTCCAGCAGTGCTCTGGGGTCACCGACAATTCCTGGGCCAATTTCCGTCTATGACAACTGGTCATCGTACGACGAACTCTCCGATAATGTTCCACTCACTGAGAGTCTGGCGATGCGCGAACTCGACAATGTGTTACGCCTGAAGAAGCTCGGCGGCCATTTTGACTACTACGTGATGGATGCCTTCTGGTTTGATCCCAATGGTGCCTATCGCACCTGGAAGAAACCAAATTGGCCGAATGGCCCGGATGCGTGGATCGAAAAATGTCAGGAAAATGGTATCCGCCCCGGCCTCTGGTTCAGCACGAATACACTGGTCAAGCTCAATGCTGCATCTCAGTGGCGGGATTCGCTCAATAAACAGGGCACGGCGATGTCCATGTTTGAAGGCGGTTTTCTGCCGGATTTCATGAACACGTTGCAGTACTGGCATGACCGGGGAATTCGCATGTTTCTGTTTGATTTTGCGGACCTTACAGCGGCCACGCCACACGCGGAAGCGACGTTATCGAAAGAAGAAATCGTGCGCCGCAACTCCACCGCTTTGCAGAGCGCGCTTGCTGCATTCCGCCAAAAAAATCCGGATGTTGTGCTGGAAGCATTCAATGGATTTGGCGGCGACATGGATTCCACGTATTATCCCTTTCCATTTAAGAATTCCGTCGATCTGCGCTGGCTGACTGTATTCGACGCCTTGTATTGCGGGGATCCACGCCCCGGCGACGTACCCGAAATGAATTTTTGGCGATCGCTGGATATTTACAGCGATCATCAGGTGCGCCGCTATCAACAGGCAGGCGTTCCACTGGAGCGCATCGATTCCACCAGTTTCATGCCTGGAAAAACAAGCACCATCTATCGCCGCGCCATGGAGGAATGGAAAGGGTCGCTGATCCTGATGCTGGCGCGTGGCGGATGGATCAATACCACGTTCGGAAATCTTGAATTGATGAGCAATCGGGACGCTCGCTGGTTTGCTCGCGTGCAGTCGCTCTATCTGCATTTCCAGTCGGAAGGCCGCATCCATACATTCGGCGGCATCCCTGGGGAAGTGCAGACATATGGTTTTGGCGCGTTGGATGCCGATGGAAGCGTGTATGTGGTGGTGAATCCGAAGCAGGAGACGGCGAAGATCGAAATGCCGCTGCTCTCTCAGGTGCAGAAGCCACTCGGCCAGGGGCGGCTGTTGTTTCGGGATGCGGGGTTTGTACCTCGTCTGACCGGAAATAGCATCGAATTGGGTCCGGGGCAGATGGCGATGGTAGGCTTCGGCAAGTATGCTGCGCCCGCATACGACTTTGGCATCCAGCAGGACGTAGTGATTCCACGCACAATCCGACCTGTCCCGGCGGAGTTCAAGACAGTTGGCAAAGGCCTGATTCAGGCGACGATCCCGGCGCCATCGGACGGCGATCTCAGGCTCGTCATGCAGCAATACTCGCCAGACGGCAGCCTGCGACGGACATGGCCACCAAAAGATACGAAGATGGGAAAACTATTTCTGCTGAAGGCCGAGCAGGACGGCAAAGAGCTGCCGATCCGCGAGGATTACGACCGGGTGATATGGGCTGGGCTATCCTGGGCGGTAGGCGAGATCAGCCAGAAGGATTTGCGGGCGCGAGCTCCGCTAACGCTGACATTCCAGTCCACGGAGAAAGATCCAGTGACGCTGAAGGGCAGGCTGTATCTGGTGAATTACTGAGCGAGATTACGGTCTTACATTTTCCAGAATCAATGCTCGTCGTAACGGTTATTCGCTGCCCACAGTGAGACCGGGCCAGTCGTCGGTGCGAAACGGAGATGCAGGAATCGCGGAATTGTTGGTCAGGTTTCCATCGGGGCTGTCAGCCCAGTCGTAACGAACGCCAATTGGTTGGGGAACGTCAGGGCTCGAGACGATGACTTCATCGCCCGCAATTTGAGCCTCGGCCCATACAAACTTATGATCTGTTCCGGCGATGGAAAAACCCCGCAGAGGCTTGCCGTCGCGCGCGCGCAGGCCGCCAAAGACATCGTGGAAGTAAAGAACTACTTTGCTTCCCTCGATCCTTGCCGACTCATACAGCGGTCCGAAATAAGCGATGTCCTGCCCATACACGGTTCCTTCCGCCGCCAGCGCGAGACGCTTGCCGACATCGACCTTATCGGGCGGATGCACGTTGTTCTCCTGGCCAAGGTCGATGGTAACAACGAGCGCTGTGTGAGGCAGGCGCGCAGCCATCATTTGCGCTTCCCGTAGTTCGGCCCAGGCACTTTGCTGCGGAACAGAGACGGCCGGGCCGTGGTTGGGCAATTGCACAATCAGGAACGGGAGATCGGGTGAGCGCCAGGTGGAACGCCAGCCCTCGATGAGTGCCGGAAGAAGCTTCCTGTATTGGTATGCCTGCAAGGCGTTACTCTCGCCCTGATACCAGACCACTCCACGAATGGCGACGGGAATCAGCGGCGCGATCATTCCGTTGTAAAGGCCGGATGGAGGTTGCGGTTCATACTGCGCATCTCCACTTAAAGCAATCAACTGAAAACCAGTAAGAGCCTTCTGCGTCCAGGGCATCTGCACGCCCCAGTCGGGCTGTTTCAATTGTGAGAACGGCAGCTCAACCGTCTGCCAGCTACTGCTGCCATGCAGCACGGCAGAGGCGTAGTTAGCCTCGTCTTGGATAGAGGGTTCGAGAAACTGTAGCTGATAGAACCCTGTTCCACGCACGCGGAATTCAAGCGCTGTATACGGCGACAAGTCGAATGGCTTGCCGCCGGGAGCGAAGTTGAGACGAAGCTGCGCCGTGTCCTGATCGCGCAGTTTGCCGCTCCATAGGGCACTGAATCCCGCGTGCCCATTACTGACCAATGTCCAGCTAGTCAACGGAGCGTCGTGCCAGGTGTAACTCCATGCACCTCCAAAAGAATCCTGGGAACTGCCTTGAGAAAAATCGGAGAGTATTTTGCTGCCGCCATTTTTCTCTTTCAGAACGAAGTCGGAAAACTCCAGAGAAAACGCGAGCCCGTCTCCTGCCGCGGCCTTTGCCGACTCGGGCGCGTCCTGCCAATGTTGCAAAATCGGAGCAAACACGGAGTCATGCTGTAACGAAGATGCATCGACCCATCTTTCGCCTGTGCTGCCCGGCCATGAACTGTGGATGAGACCGATGGGCACATGCAGGCGTTTTGCGAGTTCGATGCCGAAGAAATACGCGATGGCAGAAAAGTCCTTTGCGCTGTCGGGAGTGCACTCCTGCCAATTGCCGTTGAGTTGTGTTTGCGGCTGAAGCGCACTTGCCTTCGATACCGTGAACAGCCGGATATCGGGGTGGTCCGCCGAGGCGATTGCAGTGTTCGCATTGCTGGCGCGTTCCAACGGAAAAGTCATGTTCGATTGTCCGGAGAACAACCATACCTCCCCGATCATTACGTCGCGCAGCACGACAGCACCATCGTGATTTTCAATCTTCATGATGAAGGGACCGCCGCTAGGCATGGCGGGCAGCATCACCTTCCAGCGTCCTGAATCGTCGGTTGTTCCCGCCGCATGGGTTCCCGTGCTCAGCGAAACCGTGACGATTTCTCCTGGCTTCGCCGTGCCCCATACCGGGATGGGACGGTCGCGTTGCAGCACCATATGTTCGCCAAATATTGAGGCGGGAGAAGGCGCAGCCCATGCGAACGCGCAATAAGAGAAAAGCAGAAGAAAGAAGGAGAGGAGGCGGGGTATCATATAGCGTCTCTGCATGAGAAGGTTGCTGCAAATTTCGTTTCTTTGTTTCCGCGCTTCCGCGACACTACGGGTTCGATCGGAACAGCCTAAGAACCGTGCATTCAGGTTTGAAGAAATTTCATAGAACAGTCAGTAAAGGTTTACCATACAATTGATTTATTGTGAAGCCGCTAGAACGATAGCTGAGTTATCCGCAATATCGCCAAAAATGCGCTGGACGTGAACTTGCCTTCGGACATTGACAGTCGATATCCGGATCATTATAGTCGTTCGGTGTTAAGGTAAATGTTTACTGCATAGACTGAATTAAACTGCTTCGAGTAGCGGGGTATCTGTATAGTAGTCTCCGCCGCGAGTGAGGTGTCTAGTGTTGTTGCAGCGACTAAGAAGCGAGGTCCTTCGCGCTAACCAGGAAATCGTGCGGCAAGGTCTGGTGGTGTCGACGTTTGGCAATGTGAGCGGGATTGCGCGCGACCAGGGGCTGGTTGTGATTAAGCCAAGCGGCGTCGACTATGACGCATTGAAACCAGAGGACATGGTGGTGACCGATCTGGAGGGAAACATTATGGACAGCTCCTTGAAACCTTCGTCGGATCTGGCCACACACCTGATGCTGTATCGCGAGTTTCAGCAGATTGGCGGTGTGGTGCACACGCATTCAGAGTATGCAACGGCATGGGCGCAGGCGAGGAAACCCATCCCTTGTTATGGCACAACCCATGCCGACTATTTCCATGGTCCCATCCCGGTCACCGAAATGCTGCGCGCGGATGAAGTTGGAGAAGACTATGTGCGCAACACCGGGGAGGCGATTCTTCGATGCTTTCGCGATGAGGATCCCTTATCTGTTCCCGCTGTTCTGGTGGCAGGTCACGCGCCTTTTTGCTGGGGAAAGACAGTTGACGATGCAGTGCATCATGCAGTCGCATTGGAGTATGTCGCTAAGCTGGCACTGCATACAGAAACGCTGGCGGGGGCCGCTGAAGCAATTCCGCAACACCTGCTGGACCGGCATCACGCGCGCAAACACGGAGCGAAAGCCACCTATGGCCAAGACAGCTCGCAGGATCAAAGAGGCTGAGGAATCTCGATGTTGAGAAATCTGCACGAGCTTGCTTTCTATGTCGCTGCCGTTCCGCAGACGCGTCTGACGCCGAAGACGTACCTGGCGCATCTGGCGCCATTGGATGTAGCGATCATTGCGGTCTACTTCGCGATGGTCATCTACATCGGCTTTTATCTTAAGAGCCGCAGCAGCACAAGCGAGGAATTTTTCCTTGCCGGCCGGGAGATGACGGCCTGGATTGCCGGACTGAGTTTCATCTCCGCCAATATGGGTTCGCTGGAATTGATGGGTTGGGCAGCCGCGTCCTATCAATACGGCATTCTGGCGACGCACTGGTACTGGATCGGAGCTATCCCGGCCATGCTCTTCCTGGGCCTGGTGATGATGCCGTTCTACTATGTTTCAAAGACGCATTCAGTACCGGGATATTTGAAATTGCGCTTTGGAGAATCGAGCCGCCTGCTGGCCGCAATTTCTTTCGCGGTCATGACCATCCTGATGAGCGGTATCAACATGTATGCGATGGCGCTGGTGATGAAGGTGGTGCTGGGCTGGAATATTCACTTCAGCATTTGGGTCTCTTCGCTCACTGTGGCCGTCTATGTCGCTCTCGGCGGCCTGCGCTCGGCCATCTTCAATGAAGTACTGCAGTTCGTGCTGATATGGGCGGGAGCGCTGCTGATCCCGATTCTGGGATTGATCGAGACCGGAGGATGGAACGGAATGGTCGCCCGCATCCATCAAAATTTTCCCGGACAAGATCTCACTCATCTATGGCGCGGGCTGGGCTCCTTCAGTTCGAATCCGATGGGCGTGCACTGGACGGGTATCGTCTTTGGACTGGGGTTCGTGATTTCCTTCGGCTACTGGACCACGGATTTTCTGGTTGTGCAGCGCGTGCTTTCTGCGAAGAACCTGCGCGCGGCGCAGATGGCTCCGATCATCGGCGCAGGCTTTAAGATGATGGTACCGATCATTGTGATTCTGCCTGGACTGTTGGGCCTGGCCGTTTTGCCGCACTTATTGCCGGAGACCGTAGCCGCGCATGTGGCCGGCTCCTACAGTTACAACGAAGTGCTGCCGCTGATGCTGGTGCGGTATTGCGGTCCAGGTTTGCTCGGCCTCGGCATCACCGCGCTGATCGCCGGATTCATGTCGGGCATGGCGGGCAATGTCAGCGCGTTTTCCGCGGTGTGGACCTACGATATTTATCGGGCGCAGATCCACAAACATGCCACCGACCGGCACTATGTCTCGATGGGTCGCTGGTCGACCGTTCTTGGGGTGCTGGTCAGTATCGGCGCCGCATATCTTGTCATGCAATTTGCCAGCATTATGGATTATGTACAGGCGCTGTTCAGCTTCTTCATTGCGCCGCTGTTCGGCACCGTGATTCTGGGCATGTTGTGGAAACGGGCAACTCCGGCGGGCGGTTTCTGGGGGCTGCTGACGGGCACGGTGGTTTCAGTAGGGCTGTATCTCTGGGTACATTTCAACCCAGCGGCGCTTGCGGAGGTGGCCCTGTCAATCCATGCCAAGACCATGGCAGAAAACCTGTATCGAGCGCTGTGGGCATGGATTGCGTGTGTGGTCGTGACGGTGGTGGTCAGCATGTTCACTACGCCCAAGCCGGAGTCGGAATTGAATGGGCTGGTCTATGGGGCCACCGTCATTCCTCATCAGGAACCTATGGTGCTTTATAAAAACCACTGGTTCTGGGCCGGGATTGTGATCGTGGTTTTCTTTGTTTTGAATCTTATGTTCTGGTAGCGCTTGTTTAGGGGAGGGTTTGCGAATGCACAACACAAACATTTCCATCTGGTTCTTCAATGGCGTACTGCTCGCCATCTACGGTTGCTTGATAGGCGGCTACGGCGTGTACGAATTCATCAGCGGTCACACACCGCCGGTCGTGCTCGCGCATCTGCACGCGCCGCTGTGGTGGGGTGGTGGTTTACTGATTCTGGGGTTGGTCTATTGCGTGAAGTTCACGCCTTCGAAACAGACAACGCAGCAAAGTAAGGCAGGAAAACAATGAGTGGCAGGCAGATGACATTCGGAATGATCGTGGGCAATCGTGGCTTCTTTCCCGACCACCTGGCGAAAGAAGGTCGCGAGGAGATGCTGAAGGTGCTTGAGGGCGCGGGCATTCGCGTGATTGCGCTGACGCCAGAGGAGTCGAAATATGGCGCCATTGAAACCCACGAGGAGGCGCGCCGATGCGGCGATCTGTTCCGCCAGCATCGCGATGAGATCGATGGCGTCATCATTACCCTGCCGAACTTCGGTGATGAGCGAGCTATTGCCGATGCCATGCGCTACTCGACCTTGAAGGTTCCGGTGCTGGTGCAGGCCACACCAGATAAGACATCCAAGATGTCGATTGCGTTTCGCCGCGACAGCTTCTGCGGCAAAATGTCGGCCTGCAACAACCTGATGCAGTACGGCATTCCATATTCCCTGACAAAGCTGCATACAGTTTCGCCCAGTTCCGATGGATTCATGAATGATCTCGCCTGGTTTGCCGCCGTCTGTCGCGTGGTACGTGGCCTGACCAATCTGCGCATCGGCTCGATCGGCGCGCGGCCTGCAGCATTTAACACTGTTCGCTATAGCGAAAAGCTGCTTGAGGCCAGCGGCATCTCGGTCGAGCCCATTGACCTTTCTGAGATCCTCGGTCGCATCGATCGGCTGAAGGATGGAGATAGCAACGTCGAAGCCAAGCTGGCCGCCATCAAAAGTTATGTCAAGACCGGCGATGTGCCGGAGCCGGCGTTGATCAAAATGGCCAAGCTGGGGTGGGTGATTGAGCAGTGGATGCAGCAGACACAAACCACGATCAGCGCTGTTCAGTGCTGGACCTCGCTCGAAGAATATTTTGGCGTCGTACCATGCACCATCATGAGTATGATGAGCGAAAACTTGATTCCGTCTGCCTGCGAAGTGGATGTCGTCGGCACGCTTAGCATGCATGCGCTGGCACTCGCCTCTGAAACGCCCAGCGCGCTGCTCGACTGGAACAACAACTACGGCGACGATCCTGACAAGGCTGTCTGCTTCCACTGCTCCAACCTGCCGAAGCATTTCTTCAACGATGTCGTTATGGATTTTCAGGCTATCATCGCAGGAACCGTCGGCAAGGAAAACACCTTTGGCACTTGTGTCGGCCGCGTAAAAGCAGGTGCGATGAGTTATGCTCGCTTTTCCACCGACGACCACAACGGCGAGATGCGAGGCTACGTCGGTGAAGGCCGGTTCACGAACGACCCGCTGGAAACCTTTGGCGGCGCTGGTGTCGTAGAGATTCCACGCATGCAAAGCCTGTTGCGCTTCATCTGTGAAGAGGGCTTCGAGCACCACGTCGCCGCCAACTTTTCTGAAAGTGCCAGCGCCGTCTATGAGGCTGCCAGCAACTACCTCGACTGGAATATCTACTTCCACGAACCGGAAGACGAGTAGGTATGGCTATTGTTGCGGGAGTGGATTTTGGAACGCTCAACGTGCGCGTGTCGATCTTTAATAGCGAGACGGGGGACAGCGCGCGCGGCAGGTTGGCCACTGCGGTTGCAGAGTATCCGCTGCACCGCAAGCGGGAAGACCCGGACTTCGCCACGCAGTCGCACGAGGACCACATGCGGGCGCTGGCCAAGGCTTGCCGCGAAGCAATTGCTACAGCGGCAATTTCCGGCGCATCCATTGCGGCAATTGCAATCGATACAACGGGATCGAGCGTAATCCCGGTAGATGCCAGGATGCAACCGCTCGGCGAATATTACCTGTGGTGCGATCATCGAGCAAAGTCGGAAGCGCAGGAGATCACCGCACTCGCACACCGAAAAGGCCTCGAAGCGATCAAGTGGTGCGGCGGCGTGTATTCGCATGAGTGGGGCTTCGCCAAGGTGCTGCACTGGCTGCGCCATAACCCTGGCAAACGGGCCCAGTTTGCCAGCGCTTTTGAACATTGCGATATGGCGGCGGCCACGCTTGCCGGCATCGACGATCCCGCGAAGGTTGTGCGCAGTGTTTGCGGCCTGGGACATAAGTGGCTTTGGAACCCACGGTGGGATGGATTTCCGCCGCAGGAGTTTTGGTCGGAACTCGATCCTCTGCTGGAGGGCATCCGCGAAAAGCTGCAGAGTCCCGTCCGAACTTCCGACCATCTCGCCGGTCATCTGAGCGCGTATTGGGCAGAACAATTAGGGCTCAAGCCCGGTATACCTATTCCCGTAGGCGCCTTTGATGCACACTGGGATGCGGTTGGCGCAGGCATTCGCGAGGGCGATGTTGTCAATGTCATCGGAACCTCCACCTGCATCATTGCAATTTCAAAAGAAACGACGCTGGTTCCCGGCGTTTGCGGCATTGTGCCTGGCAGCGTTCATCCGGGATTTACCGGCATTGAAGCTGGGCTCTCCGCCGTCGGCGACATTTTCGATGCGATTGCGCGCCGTGCTGGAACCAGCGTGAAGGAGTTGGCAAAAGGTCTCGAAACTTATCGCGCCGGCCAGACTGGATTGCTGCGCCTGAGTTGGGACAATGGCGATCGCACAATCCTGGTGAATGCTGAACTGGGCGGGGTCACCCTGGGCTGGAATCTGCTCCACACCGCGCAGGATGAACTGTTCGCAGCCATTGAAGGTACGGCCATGCACACGCGGATCATTTTGGAGCGCATGGCAGAATACGGTATCCGTGTAGATCGTGTAATTAACGCAGGCGGCGTGCCGCAGAACAATGCCGTACTGAACCAGGTGTACGCCAATGTACTGGGTAAACCGGTGTTGGTGCCGGATGGCGTGCCGACGAGTCTCGGTTCCTGCATCATGGCGCTGATGGCGGCCGGCAGTTTTTCGTCAGTAGAAGCAGCGCAGCAGGCCCTTTGCCTGCCTCACAAGACATTCGCGCCGCAACCGGAAGCGGTTGTGATCTATGAGCAAATTTACCAACTTTATCGACAAGTATATTTCGCGCTAGGTGAGCAACATCCAGCTGCTCTGCATCTTGAAAGGGTTTTGCCAGACCTAAAAAGCATCGCTGCACAAGTCAGGAGTCGAGCATCTATTGTGGGGATGAAATAAGACAGATGTGGATGTGAGAATTATCAAAAAGGAAAACACTAATAGATATTGCTTGCTTCAGTAAGGGTTTATACCGAGAGGCATTCCAAAGCTTATGGCACAGAAGAAACGCAAACCACGCACCAAGAAGCCACCTCGGATGGATATCCACGCAGTTGCGGCCCACGCGAGAGTCTCGATTGCGACGGTATCGCGCACCATCAATCACATTCCTACTGTTGACCCGGCCATGGCGAAGCGCGTGTGGAAGTCAATTAGAGAATTAAATTACGTCCCGAATACGCAGGCACGTGCTCTGGTTTCCGGAAGAAGCCATATTCTAGGTCTGATTGTTTCCGAAATTACCAATCCATTTTTCCCGGAACTCATCCAGCGTTTTGAAGAGTGCGCAGTCGACCGTGGTTATGAAATTCTGATTACGTCAACGAACTACGATCCCGAGCGCATGATTTCATGTGTCCGCAGGATGCTGGAGCGAAAGGTCGATGGTGTAGCGGTCATGACCTTTGGTATTGAAGAACCGCTTCTGGATGAGCTGGCAAAACAAAAAATCCCTCTGGTCTACGTCGATTCCAGGCCGCAACAACCCGCCGCTATGACCCTGAATGTGGATTACCGACATGGTATCTGGCAAGGCGTTCAGCATCTCGCCGTGTTAGGGCACAGAAAGATCGCATTCATTAGCGGTCCGCTCAATCTACACACGGCGCGGCTTCGCCATCGAGCATTCACCGAGTCGCTGCAACAGGTTGGTATCCAGCTGCATCCTGCCTGGATGATCGAAGGGAACCACACCCTGGAAGGCGGTCAGCGCGCGATGGAACAGCTTTTGAAGTCGAACGACAGGCCAACCGCCATCCTCTGCTCGAACGACATGACCGCCATCGGCGTCATGCACGCGATTCTTGGTGCAGGGTTGCGCATTCCAGACGACTTCTCGATCATCGGCTTTGACGATGTTCACATCGCGCAGTTCACCTTCCCACCACTGACCACGATTCGAATGTCCTGCCTCGACTTAGCCCGAGGTGCTGTCGCCGTACTCTGTCCGGGTCTGAAAGGACAGGCATCTGCAGCCGAGATAACCAACGTGACTATTCCGACCGAATTGATCGTCCGGCGTACCACCTCTATCCCAAGAGATACGATACAAACCTTGAAGCCTCTTGTGCGGGCAGTGTCGAACGAATCCTGATCCAATCGATCATGGGCCCGATTTGATCATGAAGCTGTATACGCGCTCTATGGGCGCTGGGCTGACGCTTATCTTGCCGCGATAGGGATTGTCGAGCGCCGCCACCATAAAAACCATCAGCCCGAGCAGCCCGGAAAACAGAAGAGTCATCCAGATGTGCATCTTCAAACTCTGCATATGGAAAAACCAGGTAAGGATAATGCAGATCAGCGCTCCGACCACGATCAGCCTCCATAGAGGCGCGGGCAGCTCATCGGTCACGCTATCCAGGCGAATGCTTCGCGATTCCTCAAGAGTTGTGAATTCCCTGTCGATATCTTCTTCAAGAACCTTCTGAGCTTCGGTTGTTGGCTCAAGTGAGCGAAAATCGCTTCGGAATTTGTCCAGAGGGGTACGGTTCTCCACTGGCACGATTCCGCGTTGCTGCGCAGGCCAGCCGATTTCGATCACCTGGCGAGCGTACTCGCGGAGGTCTTTTTGCAGCACGCTTCGCGCGGGTTCCTGAAGGCTTCCGACGCTGCGATAAAGACTGGCAAGAGCCGCCGCCTCGCGGGCCACTTTGGCTTCAGCATCTGTGAACGTTGTCCACGCTCCGATGGCCAACAGGCCCAGCGTGACCCCATAGAGAACCGTAATTGCGGCGAGATAAAAACCGACGATGTCGTTGTAGGAATGCTGAAGGTGAACGCGACGAATTATCCTGCGACTGGCGAGCAGTCCCGCCAAGCTGAAAGACACAAACAGCAAGATCGTGAGCAACTCAAAAAGCCAGTTTGGTAGGTTGTAGACCCAATACATATTCATAGATCCTCACCGGGCTGCCCGGAGATATTTCTATTCGCGTGTCACATCGATCATATTGTCGTCGGCGATGCGGTCGATGAGTTTGTTGTACGGGTCGATGCCGGCACGCGTAGGTTGCTGGTCAACGACAATGGTAAAGGTCTCATGCTCCTGCGATATTTTTTCTTTCTTCATATACAGAGGCTTCTCTTCGTCCTTCTTGCCGGTAAAGACGCCGATTTCAATGTAGTCCGCAAGAGGCATAGGGGTTTCTACGCCATTGCCGTCGGCCTGGACTTTGCGAGCCTGAATTTTCAGTGTGACCTTATATTTGCCGTCTGAAGTCTTCTGAGATGTTGCCGATAGGGCCTTGTTGTCATACAGAACGATGCGATTGAAGCCGTCGTCGACCATGTATTGAAGCTCCGGTGGCGTTTGAGCGCGAATCGCTGCAACCAGCATGCGAGTGTCCGGATAAGGCTGGTCTTGCGCCTGGGCGCCGCGGGTACTGTCAGCGGCATCCGCCTGGTTAGTGGCATTTGCATAACGGTATTGCATCAGGAAGTTGTGCAGGGCAAGATCCATTTTGTCTTCGCCAATATAGTCGGCGAGGGTGTACATGATTTGCCCTCCCTTTTCATACCAGACATAGGGCTCGCGCTGAACGAGAGCAAGGGGCGGCTCGTGACGGATTTCTCCGGCACGACCGCGAAGATAGCGGTCGAGAAAGTGGCGCAGGACCTTGTGCATGTAGTCCTTGCCATACTTGTGCTGCATCACCATATAGGCGGAGTACTGGGCCAGGGTCTCTGACATCATATTCGAGCCTTGCACCTGACCGCCAATGAGCTGATGGCCCCACCATTGATGGCCTAGTTCGTGCGCGGTCACAAAGTACGTAAGGTCGACATCGTCTTTGTGGAGCATGCGACCAATGAAGCCGATCCCTTCTGAGAACGGCACCGTATTGGGGAAGGACTGCGCGAACTGACGGTAGCGTGGAAACTCCATGATGCGATATTGGGTGAACTGATATGGACCGTAATGGGTCTGATAATAATCGAGGCCGGCGCGGCTGCTGGCGAGCATGTCATCGATGTCATACGTATGTGCAGGATCGTAGTAAACCTCAAGATTCACGGGGCCATTGGGACCGGTGTAGACCTCCTTACGTGTAGCGTAGCGACCCGAGAGATAGGCAAAGAAGTCTGCTATGTGGGTCGATCCCATGCTGTATTCGTAATAATGGCGGCCATTCTGCTGCCACGTGCGCTGTAGATATCCGGGGGCGATGGCAATCTGGTCGGCAGATGTGCTGACGATGGTATGAAAGGTAATCCAGTCGGAACTGGGGACGAAGAGATTCCTGCGCGAGTAAACTGCATCTCCCCGCTGCGCCATCTCTTCCAGCGGACCGAGATGTTCCTCACGGCGGCGGCGTGGGTCATCGATCTCAAAGTTCTGGTCATAGCCGATCAGAGGAAAAAAGCTCGCGTCGAAAAACGTGCCGTTGTAGGCGAACGCCGCCAACTCATTGCCATCGCGGAAACCTCGACTGGTGTGGGACACCGAGAATGTAAGCGTGAGAACATCACCGGGGACGAGGGGTTGATCGAGCGCATAGATGGAGTACAAATCGCGCGGGGCACGGCTCACCAAGTGAAATGGCCGATCAAATTGAACATTTGAGACTGACTGTTGTTCGTCCGTTATGTGGATCTGCGTGATCGGTTGTGTGGTCTTGTTTTGCAGCGTAATGCGCCCGGTGCCGTTGAACGATCTGCGCGCCGGATAAATATTGATATTGGCGTCGACCGCAGTGACCTTGGGTTGAGGGAACAGCTGATACTTCTTGAAGCTGCGCTCGTAGCCGGCCTGGATGTGACGCCGATCCTTGGCCGTCAAGTATTCATTCAGAACGTGCGCGTTGTAGAAGTACCATGCACCAGAGCCGACGGCGATGAGCAGGAAAAATATTCCGGCTGGAGCCAGACGTGGAGCTCTACGCAGAGCGAGACGGGTACGGGCGGCGAGTGAGTCTTCCGTTCCTCGCCGAGTGTACGCGATTGAGATGACGCCAAGGATGGCGAAAATTGATAACCAGTATGTAATCGACCAGAAGATGGCAGGGGCGAAGTGGCCGTAGCCGTTCATGTCCGAGTAGGTGTAAGAAGGAACGGCACCCACAAGGTAGAGTGTATTTTCCCAGCCGAAGTTAAAGAGAATCGGTTGAAGAACGAAGATACCGATGACAATTCCATGGCCAATGAACTTGTTCGACACCATGGTCTGAACAAACATAGCCAGGATCGCGAAGCCCATGATCTGCGGAAAAGTAATGAGGTACAGTTCCTTGAAGTATTGCAAGAGTTCATAGTGATAATAGCCGGCGATCGTTTGCATCAGGATGCCGACCAGCATCGTAACGGTAAGAAGGACCAGTTCAACGAACGCGATGGCCGTGATCTTCGATAGCCAGTCCGTCGTCTCGTGCATGGGCAGAGCATCGTGGATGCCGTCGAAGTGATTATCCCGTTCGCGCCAGACGAGCTCCGCCGCATAGAGGGTGGCAACGATATAGAAAAACAAAGTCGCGCTGCCCTCGACAGCTTGCAGCATGAGATAGGTAACGGGCCAGACATTTTCATCACCGGTATGGCCGGCGAAGTGGCCATTGTTTACGGCAAAAACAATGAGCAGACCGACAATTGCCCAAAAAGGAATTTCACGGGTGATGGTGCGAATGCGCAGGCGGGTGAGAGACAGATACTGGATCCACGAGGTACGGGCACCGAAGAGCTGATGCACCCGAGTCAATCGCGCAACAACGAGCGAGCGAACAGGGCGCTTTTCTTCCTCATCCTGAAGGCGAGCTTTCGCGGCACGACGACTTTGTGATTGAGCGGTGAGTGCCTCGACCGAGATTGGAAAAAAGCGCCAGACAATTCCCAATGCAACCAACCCGACGGCAGTCCACAGCAAGCGGTTGTAGAGGAAAACGCCGGGTGAGTTACCAGAAAAGTCCCATGGGAGCAGGAGCGTGTTCTTCTCGATTACAGTCCAATAGCGGGTGACATTGTCGAACAGGATCAACCCAACAGGATCGAGAATGCCCGACCAGAAATGCTCCAGTGAGCGCGTAGTCGAATAAACGGTAACGCCGAGGATGTAGAGCATGAACAGCGCCACGCCCTGCAGATAGACAATGAAGATTTTGCGCGTCAGCGCCGCAACGGTGAAAAAGAGTGAGCCGAGAAAAAAGATTTGAATGACGATGATGGAAAGGAACGGCTGGACGTACCACCAGAGGTAATTCGGCCCAATGCGCGTGTGATCGGCCCACGGAGCGAACGTGCCTGCGAAGGTCCCGAACATTATTCCAGAGAAGACAAAGACCGTGGTAAGTAACGAACCAGCCCATCGCCCGCCGAGGTAGCCAAACTTCGAGATCGGCTTGGTAAAGAGGATTTGGTACGTATCGCGCTGGAAATCGCGGAGGATCGAAGTCCCGAAAATGGCGGCCATAATAATTACGCCAAACAGAGACGCGTAGAAATCGCTGATGCTGTTCGCGTAGGGGCCATTCAGCAGGACCTTGCCGTTGGAGCTTCCGACTGGACCGAAACTCTCCGAGGCCACAGACAGAAAAGCGAAGGTAAACCAGAGCAGGAAATAAACGTAGGTTGAGATGCTTTTGAGACGGAAACGAAGCTCAAATGTAAAAAACTCCCAGAACATTGCCATGGCATGATCCTTCTGACGGATGCTAATTAACCGCGTGGCGGGAGAGGTTGAGGAAATACACATCCTCAAGTCCCGAAGGGACAGCATGGAAGCCGGGCCCTGGGGAGGCCGAAGCAAATACACGAATCTCATGCTGTCCGCCGACGAGGTGAGTACTAATAACGTGAAGTTCGGCTTCGACGGCGCGAAGTTCTTCATCCGTGGCGACGACTTTGGACCAGATCTGGCCGTCGAGGGCCCCCAGAGCTTCGCTGGGAGAGCCTTCGAGCAGCACCTCGCCGGACGCAATGATGGCCATGCGCGGGCAAAGCTCGCGGACATCGTCGACAATGTGGGTTGACAGGATGACGATGACGTCCCGGCCGATCGACGAGAGAAGATTGAGAAAGCGATTTCGTTCGGCGGGATCTAGGCCAGCTGTAGGTTCGTCTACGATAATAAGCCGGGGATTTGCGAGCAAAGCCTGAGCGATTCCGAAGCGTTGCTTCATTCCACCAGAATAGGTAGAAAGAGCTTTTTTACGCACATCCCAGAGATTGGTCTGCTGCAGCAGTGCGTCGACCATTTCCTTGCGTTCACTCGCAACGATAACGCCTTTCAGAATGGCGAGATGGTTGAGCATGTCCACTGCGGACATTTTTGGATAGACTCCAAATTCCTGCGGCAGGTATCCAAGAAGCTTGCGTACTTCACCTTTCTGGGTCAGCACGTTCATGCCGTCAAGGTCGATGGAACCGGAGTCCGGGTCTTGCAGGGTAGCGATTGTGCGCATGAGAGAGCTTTTGCCGGCGCCGTTTGGACCTAGAAGACCAAACATATTGTTGCCGATGGTGAGCGATAGATTTTTCAGCGCACGAACGCCGTTGGGATAAATCTTAGAAAGATTTGTGATGGTCAGAGCCATGGAAAAAATCTCCAAAAAGGTATGTGTTGCCTGTGATAGGCGAACATTATCACGTCGACTTCAGGAGCGGCCAGCAAATAGCGGCAGATCCGATCCTAGGGAAGATCATCTATCGCCAGGAAAATCTTCTCTGGCGCAGGAGGGCAAGAACAACCGTTTCATACAAACTGGATGGCTCTGGCTGGATTGTCAACTAGACTTTGACGTATCCTTCATGTGGCAGATGTTTGACGAGTCGGCTTGAGCGTGTCCTATTCGAGGGAAATACAAGCGGCGTGGATGTTCATGTTTTGCTGCTTCTCAATGATCAACAGTTCGAAATTCCGCTGAAAAGATCCGCAGGTACACAATCGATAGAACCGTGAGGTTATCGTCCGTTCATGACATCAAGACGCGATGTGCTTCGCTTGATTCCTCTTGCAGGATGCGCTGCGGCCATATCTTTTTCCGCAGAGGCTGAAATTCCCTCCGGCACAGCGAAGATGCAGTTTACGCCGGCGCCGGCAAATGTCCTTCGTCCCCTGGATCGCCTCCGAGTTGAAAGCCCTGTTTCCGGGCGGCTGATCCTGCGCGATGGCGATCAGCAAATTTATCTCGATACACCAATTGAAAATGCGGCTGAAATCACAGTTGGGGGCGCGTTGGGCACTCATAGCGTGACGCTGGTTTCGTCGGGTGGACAGCTTCTGGATTTTCGCACCTTTCAAGTCGATTGCGCCACGGAGATCGACGACGAAGGCGGCGTCTTTGGCAGTCTGCTGAAAGATGCGTACTGGACCATGGCCAGCGATGGAGCGATGAGCGCCATGCGCTATAAGGGCGAGGTATTTACCTGCTGGGATACATGGCTGCAAGACAATACCAACACGCTGAAAGGGATGAAATATTTCTGGCCAGAAGTAAAGTCGAATGTCGACTTCTATGTGAACTCGCAGCGCGAAGATGGGATGGTGTGGGAGAATTTTGAACCACGCACACCGCCGGAAAGCGATTGGGACCGCCGCTTCAACTACGGGAATTTCACGCGGTCCGCTGAGGACGGCTATCTGGAGCTGCGCCGCGCTCCAGTAGAAAACCACGTGGAACACTTCCTGCTGGAAGCGATCTACTTTTCGTGGAAGGCTTCGGGCGATACACCGTGGATGGCGACGAAGTTGGACGCCGCAATCCGTGCGGTCCACTATTCGACAACGGACCCGTATCGCTGGTCCACAAAATATCAGTTGCTGAAGCGTGGCTACACCATCGACACCTGGGATTTTCTTTGTGAAAGTGAAGCCAAACTGGTGGGCGGCGACATCATGGTGGTCAAGCTGGGCAAGACGCACTTCGGCATCTTTTTCGGAGACAACGCAAACATGATTGCGGGACTGCATCGGCTGGCTGAGATGCTGAACGCGGCTGGCAGACAATCAGAAGCGCCCGCATTCCTTGCGATGGCGGATGGGCTGGAAAAGCGCCTGAATGCGCTCAGCTGGAATGGAGAATTTTTTACTCACTGGATTCCGGAAGATCGCAACCTGAAGTTCGATATGGGTGTGGACATTTACCGCCAGGTGGCATTGTCGAATGCGTATTCGCTGAATCGTGGCATTTCGCACGAGCAATGCGTGGCCATCATTCAAACCTATCAGCGCATTCGGAAAGAGATGCCGGCCAGCTCGCCTGGCGAGTTCTATGCCATCTATCCACCGTTTGAAACCGGATTTCAGGCTGAGGATGCGAAATGGGAGTACATGAATGGCGGCGTCATGTCCTGCACCGCGGGCGAACTGGCGCGCGGAGCCTTCGACCATGGTTATGAGCGGTACGGTGTCGATATTCTTCGCAGGCAAAAGGCCGTCGCAGACCGCTATCACGGCATTATTCCGGCAATCTTACGCGGCAAGGTTCCGGAGGCGCCGGTGCGCACCTTCACCGCCATTGATCTTCGGAAGGTAGCGAATGCCGATTTTGGTAGTGGCGCACCAGGCGTTCCAGGGTGGACGAACGAGCCAGGGAATGATCTTGCATCGATGCCCGCTGGGCGCCAGAAATTTCGCGAAGTCCCCTTCGACGTGATCGACCCAAAGGAAAATGGTCACAGAGCCTGTCTCGCCATCTCCAGCGCCGACGGATATATCAAAAAGACTTCGATTTCCATTGGCACCAAGGCTCAGTCGTTTTATTTATTGCACGCGTTGAGCGGCGACGATCTCGGGGGAAAGCTCACGATTCACTATGATGACGGTTCCTCTCATTTCGAATACATTCGCGCGACAAGTGGCAATATCGGCAGCTGGTGGGCGCCGCACGATAGCCAATTTGAACTTCGCTATGGCCCAGGCCGTCCGGAGAAGCTGCAAGTCGCATGGCGTGGTGGAAACCAGATCTTCGACAACGTGGGTGTTTACATTGCCGGCTTCGAGCATCCTCACCCCGAGAAAATAATCGCCACGCTTGAATTTGAGTCGATGGAAACTAGCGCGAAATGGATGGTGCTTGGCGTTACTACGTCAGACGCTGCGATGTTTCTGCCGCCATGGAACGAGCTTTCCACGGGCATGCCGAACAACTGGGGTGCAGCGGCGGTAGTGTTTGCGGTGCTCGAAGGACTTGCTGGAGTCAAGGACACGGGTGCTGCCTTTGATACAGCCTTGATTGCGCCGCGATGGGCGGCTGCGGATGTGAAACAAGCTACGATCACTGTGCGGTATCCTGCTTCCCGCGGATATGTCCACTATCGATATCACTATGATGAAGCGGCCAAGAATGTAGCTGTGGAATGCACGGGTAGCTCGAATCAGGCTGAGATTGCAATTCTTCTGCCGGATGGTAGAGGTGTGCAGTCTGCCAAACTGAATGGCAAACGGGTAAACATCGGTGTAGAACGAATTGAAAGTTCACACTACGCACGCCTGCAAGCGAAGGGGCATGGCGTACACATGATTGAGCTTCAGTTGACGTAGTATCTGCTAGCGAGAAGCACATGATAGTGCAATCTCGCCGCGACAGGACGAAGGTCGGCGATCAACAAACTTCAGCGGGCGAGCATGTCGATCGATTGCAACCAATCCCGCAGTCTTGCTGGCCATGTGGTCACCAAATCGCCGGCAGGCCGTAGACCATATCCATGCCCACCCTTTGCGTAGAGATGCATTTCAGCCGGTACTTTTTGCTGCGTCAATGCCACGTAATAGTCAATGCTGTTCATCACACCGACAGGGTCATCTTCTGCCTGGACAAGAAAGCTGGCCGGGGTAGTAGGAGTCACATGTAAATCTGAAGCCAATGTAAGTCCGTTTTTCACCACCGCCAGGTAGGCTGGGTAGATCAAGATGGTGAAGTCTGGCCGATAACTGACCTGATCAACTGCATCTATCGGCATGTAGCCGCGGGTTCCATCGTTGGTGCTGATTCGAACGGCGAGATCTCCTCCGGCGGAAAACCCCATCACTCCAATGCGGCTCGGATCAATCTTCCATTCCTGAGCATGTGAACGTACCAGGCTGAATGTTCGCTCCACGTCCTGTAAGGGAGCCGTGTTGGGAGATGCGGATGGAACCCTGTACTTCAACAGGATTGCTGTCACGCCGATCGAATTGAGGTACTGGCAAATTTCTGTCCCTTCCAGGTCGAGAGCGAGAACCTGGTACCCGCCGCCGGGAAGAACCACAACTGCTGTATGGGTGGCTTTCGCTGGATCAGGCCAATAGACGGTGAACGTGGGATTGGAGACATCCGTCAGCCGGATCACAGGCTTGCTTCCAACAAGGCCGTCCTTCGCAGTTGTTATGTCATGCTCTTGTGCTTGATTCGGGTTCGCAGGAAGAAAGCCAGTGGGCCATACCGGCATTGTGAGTGGGGTCGGAACCGTTTGCCGCTGGGTGAAGGCTGGCAAATCGGCAATCATCAAGCTCACGATTGAGATTGCAATTGCGGTGGATATGCCTTTCATCATTGTCGTTCCCTCTTTTTCGTCGATTTGATTCCGGCGAAGGGCCAGAGCCTATGGCTTGATGGTAGCGAGTGTTTCGAGCCGCAGATCACGCGAAGAAGCGCCTACATACACCTCACGCGGCCCTGATGCTGTCACCCAGCGGTTCGATGTTGTCGACCAATATTGCGTACTGCGAAGCGGTACATGGATGGTGATGGGCTTCGATTCGCCCGCGTTGAGATGGACGCGATCGAATCCGCAAAGCGTACGCACAGCAATTTTCGCATCCTGAGGTGTTTGTTGCGGAGCTCCCAGATACACCTGAGGGATTTCATCGCCGGCTATCGTTCCACTATTTTTCAACGTGAAGCTGACATCGAATCCTCCATCCGCAACAGGCGCGACTTGCAGACCAGAATAAGAGAATTGTGAATAGGACAAGCCGAATCCAAATGGAAACAGCGGTTCGATCTTGTTTTTGTCGAACCAGCGGTAGCCAACAAAAATGCCTTCTGAAAATGTTGTTTTTCCATTAACACCTTTTGCTATGCGCTCGGGGTGGGCAGGGTCTTCGGCGGCCTCGTCCGTAAGCTTGTGCGGCCAGGTCAAAGGCAGGCGTCCCGCTGGATCGGCTCTGTCGAGCAGCACATCCGCTGTGGCCCAACCACCTTCATCTCCGGTCCACCACATTTGCAGAATGCCCTTTACCTTGTTGATCCAGGGCATCGCGACGGGCTGGCTAACATTCATCACAACGATGGTGTTTGGATTGACTGCGGCAATCTCTTCGATCAGCTTGTCCTGATCGCCAGGCAGGGCGAAGAGAGGCGAATCGCGTCTCCACACAAAGACGATTGCAGTTTTTGCTGTGCGCGCGGCCGCAATGGCTTCATCGTGATTCCTCTTCTGCTGCTGCGGAGTGACCCAGCTCAAACGGACTTGGGTTGGATTGTTCGAGGAATCCGGAGTTACATCGATGGACAGTTTATGAGGACCGGCGGCGAGATCCAGCGCAACGCGAAGATTGTCGAGACCATCCGTGGTCGGCAACACATCGTCCTGGCCGGCTTGGGTGATGTCGCCGTGGATCACCATTTTGTAGTTTGCGGCGACACGTTTGCCGTCGACGCGAAGGGCAGAATAACAGCCCAGTATTTGCAGATAAAGACGATATTCGCCAGAAGAAGGAACATTCAACATGCCGCTCCATTGAGCGGTGGTGTTTGCAGGGAGCGCGTGGCCGTTCGAGTTGGTGAAGTTGAGTTGAGGATCAACTTGGGTGAAATGGCTGTCGTTGGTCGCGCGCTGCAATCCGGGCTTGCCATCATGCGAGAGGAACTTGGCCGGAACGGGTATTCCCGTCATATCGTTTTCGACGGCATAGGTGACGTGGGCGTTTCCCACGAGCTTTTTGATGGCTTCGACAGCGCCGATTTCCCGTTGAGGCAAGCCCACCGCCTTTTCGCCGGCCAGTCCTACAGCGACAGTTTGGCCGGCTCCAGGCCCGATCATAGCGAGTGATTCTAAATCGCTTTTCTTCAGGGGAAGAACGCCATCTTCATTCTTTAGCAGAACTGCGGAATCTTCACTGGTCTTTCGGGCGATCATTGCGTTTGCTGCGATATCCGACGGCGTGATGTCATGCTTCGATTTGCCATCGAGCAGGCCGAATCTATTCATCTGATAGAGGACGCGCCCGGCGGCACGGGTGATCGTTTCCTCGCTCACCACACCGGATTTCACTTCCTTCATCAGATCGGTAGTTGGCCACGGCTCAACGAAATCGTGCCATGGTTTTCCTGGCGGCTCTTCCGGTAACGCATACCTGAATGCATCCGTCGAAGGCTTGCGCGGTTCTGTGGGTTCGGCGGGAATGCCGGGGACAAAGAAGGAAACTTGACCCGGGAGGATAGGGCCGGGCATCTCCATATCCAGACCATCATTAATGAAATCGGTCGCATGGGTTGCTCCCCAATCCGACGTGACAAAACCCTTGAATCCTACTTCACCTTTCAAAATTGTTTTCAGCGTATCCGGGTTGCCGCACGCATACTTGCCATTCACCTTGTTGTAGGAGCACATAACGGACGAGACGCCAGCCGCAGAAGCTGCGGCAAAGGGCGCGACATACACTTCGTGCAGCGTCTGCTGGTCGACGAAGACATTTTCGCCATCCGTATCGTACGCAACATAGTGTTTCGCCTGAGACATAATTCCCTGACTCTGAATGCCGTTAATTTCCGCAGCCGCCATCTGCCCAGTCAGGAAAGGATCTTCGCCAAATGTGTTGTATCCGCGGCCGAAGGCGATATCGCGGTCAATGTTGATAAAGGGCTGTAGCACCACATCGATGCCATGAGAGCGCGCTTCGTGGGCAATGAAAATTCCGTTCTGTTTCGCGTCTTCTGTACTAAAGGTTGCAGCGAGACCCATCGTCGAAGTGGGCGCCATTGAGGGAACGCGAGTCAATACGCCCGGAGGCCCATCGGCGAGCCGAAGCGAGGGAATATGAAGGCGCGGAATTCCGGCGACATATCCAGCCTGCCCCTGAAATGAAGCCCCAGGCTCAATGGCGCCGTGGATCATCGTGATCTTTTCCTCGAGCGTCATTTTGCTTAAAAGTTTGTCGACCCTCGTGTTCCCGGTTACAGCTGGAACTTTTTGTTGTGCAGAGAGAGCTCCGCTGGTGCTTAGCGCTCCAGCCAATGTCCATAGCAAAAGCCGCTTCAACATCCACCGCCTCCTGTGTTGATCAAATCGCCGCTTCGATCTTCCGTTGAGGGCAGGGACATCAAAGTCCGGAGATACTTCCCGCACGCATTGATTTAGAAGTTCGAAGTCGGAGTGGGTCGCCGCCAAAATCTTGTGAAGCGCCTGCGTACTCGGTATTTTGCTGGCTAGAGATGGATGAGTCTTCCGGGAGAGGAACGCGCCCTGTGGAACTCGTACGCATCTCCGCGATACAAAGTCTTCTCCCACCATGTTGCTCTATTTCTGGAATACCCGACGGACGATACCAGAAAGCCTGGCGAGCCGCCCCGGACTTCAAGAAGCTTCGCTTCCACTCCGATTAGTTTGACCGCGCGTATCGTCTCATCCGACTCCGCAATTCTTAAGCCATACTTATCGCGGCACAAAGCGTAGAGAGAGCCTCGCAGCTCTTTTCGGCTTAGGCCGGGGAAAATGTCGGTAGGCACCCATCGCTTCTCCAAGATCACCGGAACGCCGTCCGCAAGTCGCAGTCTGGTGATGGCAAAGAGTCGCTGATCCTTATCGACCTGCAACTTTCTCGAAACCTCCGTATCGACATCGGCAGCGCTGACTTTCTGAAACTGCAAAACGCGGGTTCCAGGTTTCTTGCCGGCCTCTTTCACTTTGTCGGTAAAGCTGACGAGGGTCCTGGTGTCATAGCCGAGCCGGGCCAGGCAAACAAACGTACCTATGCCTTTTCGGAACTCGAGCAGTCCTTCCGACACCATGCCTGCGAGGACTTTATTTGCTGTGGGCCGACTTACCTGGAAACGCTCTGCGATTTGCCGCTCGGTAAGAAACTGTTTTCCCTCGGTAAATTCAGCTGTCCTTAACAGCCCACGCAGCAGGTCGTTTACCTGCTGGTACATGGGCTCACGAACGATTCGCATTGAGTCTGCAAGAGACATTCTTTCGTATCCTTCTGGTGCCGCGACGGCGAGGCTGATGGAGACAGGCCCAAGACCAAGCCGCTCCCCGACCTACCTGCAATATGGTTTCGGCGCGAGCGACCTGTCAATTTGGGGACGTCTTGATAAGTATAAGTCACCGCAATAGTAATTCTCCCTGGCTTGTCTGGGCACGTTTTGTTCTGTTGATTTTCCGCCATCAGATATGGTGGCTTAGCCACTATAACGGTTCGATCCGCGATTGTGCAACAGGGAATTATGGGACTCTGCATTGGCGCAGCGATTTTAAGAGGGGTATTCGATGCGGCCGATCACTTCAACATCGGACCGAGAAATCCCTGTATTTACAGGGTTTCTAGTCGCTAAAAGCCCGCATTTTCACCAGGCGTAGGTGCATTTGGAACTCCTGAACGATCGTTCATGCTACCCGGGACATCGGCGAGCAGAACCTTTCTGTTTCCGCCCCGGACGAAAGCTCGATGTTATTTGTTGCGCATTTCTTTGAGGTCGTGCTATGGTGGCTAAGCCACAGGGACAGTAAACAATTCCGTCGCGAAATTATCGACCCCAAATTATTCAACGACGGGAGAGTGATGAAGGAAGTTCCAGATGTTCGAGAACATCGCAGACCTATTTGGAGGATCCACCCGATGCTGACTAGAGTTCGAAAGCTGATAGTAGTTCCAGTCTTGTTTCTGCTTCTCGGAGCGGTCTCTGTTTGTTATGCCCAGTTCAGTGCAAGCGTGCAAGGAACTGTCAGCGATACCACCGGAGCGGTGGTCGCCAATGCAAGCGTAACCTTACACAACGTGGATACCGGAGTTGATGCAGCAGGCACGACCAATAGCTCTGGATTCTACCGGTTCAGTTCGATCGCACCTGGAAACTACACAATCAGCGTGACCTCCTCAGGGTTCAATGAGGCAACCGTTGCGGCACTCGTGAGCACAGATCAAACACGCGGCGTGGATGTGACCCTTCAGGTCTCGGGCGGCAAATCGAATGTAACAGTCACGAGTGTTGCCCCGGCACTCAACCCGGATGAGACCCGCATCCAGACGACCATTTCGTCGCAGGAGATCGGGAAGCTGCCACTGCCCAATCGCGACGTGCAGATGCTCATAGCGCTCACTCCCGGCGTTGTCGGCTTCCAGAATGAATCGCCCGGCCTCGGTGGTTACAGTGGCGGAACTCTCTTCGAGCCAACCTTCACTCCTCCGTACGCCGCGAACGGCCTCGGCAGCAATTCAAATCTTTACTTGATCGACGATCTGCCGGTGAATTCCGCTCAGAACCAGGGCGCCGCGTTGATGATGCCGAACGCTGAGATGATTCAGGAGGTGGCGCTGCAGACCCAGACTTACTCGGTTGAAAACGGCTCCTCGGCCTCTCTCCAGACTGCCTTCACCACTAAGGGAGGAACCAACGGCTTTCACGGTAGCGCCGACGAATCTTATTACTCGTCCAATCTGGGGTCTGCGAAAAATCCAATCTCGGAGACTCTGCTTCCGTCTCATCAGAATCTGGTGATTGGGTCCCTGGGTGGGCCGATCTTCAAAGACCATACGTTTTTCTTTGGTTCATTCGAGAGACAGGATGATTCCATCGCGGGCGGCGGCATCGATAACCCCGAGTTGACAAATCAGTTTGCACAATGGGCGCTGGCGACATTTCCCAACTCGGGCGCGGCGAAGGGGCTGGTGTTCGCTCCTCTCGACCGCATTGTCCCTGGTCCTCAAGGTGTCGTAAAGTACGCCGACGACCCTTCCTATAGCCTGAACTGCGGAACAAACCAGATGACTGCGGACGGCCAACCTTACAACCTGCCGTGCGACACGCCGGTCTATGATGTGAATTACTTCTTTAACCAGGGCCAGCCATTTGATGGCACCCAGTGGAACGTTCGTCTCGACCAGAACTTCGGCGGCGGCAAAGACAAAGTTTATGGAATGTATGAACGGATCGACCAGAAGTTGGGCGACTTAAGCCAGCGTTCTGAGGAAGACGCCTCAACGCCGAGCCAGAACAAGTATTTTTCGCTGAACTACGTCCATCTTTTCAGCCCGAAGCTCCTCAACGAGGCGCACTTCGGCAATCTTCGCGTAATCAACGGCCTTGCGCTCGACGATCCACGCTCCGGCTCCATCCCCTATCAACAGTTAGGGCTGGACACCACGGCCGGCTACCAGTTTGAATTCCCCTTCAGCGGACAGCCATTCGCTTCTCAAGTCAACAAAGAGCACACCTACGGCTTCCGCGATACCGTTACCTATACCGCTGGCAACCACACCATCCGGGGCGGGTATCAATATTACCGCGGCGATGTCTTCCAGGACTCCAGCCAGATTTACGCTCGTCCAGGCTTTGGCTTTAATTTCTTCAGCACGATAGGGTTCGTCAGCAATACCGTCCCGCAAAGTTACTATCTCTTCACCATCGGCGCCAATGGCAAGTATACGCCGCAGTTATACGGCGCATCCTCCAGGTTTAATAGCGTCTTCGTTGAGGACAACTGGAAGGTTACCGAACGGCTCACGCTGACCGCAGGCATCCGTTACGACAACTTCGGCAATCCTGTCCCCTATGGCAGCACCGCGCAGCCGTTCGTTCCCATGTTTCCCGGCAGCGGATCTACCTTTCAGGAGCAAGCGCTCGCCACCACCACCCACATCACCAAACAGGCATTTACCTCTGCGCAGGACCTCAACTTCATGCCGCGTGTGGGTTTTGCCTACACGCCGTTCAACGATCGGCTCACACTGTTTCACGGCGGGATCGGTCTCTATGAAAACGCGCCGACCCCCTTCCAGATTGCCGCCAACCTCCCCACTCAGCCGCCAAACCGGATCAGTCTCTACGAAACCACCATCCTGCCTTACGGGGACTACACCACGCCGGGCGCGCCCTACGGATACAACTATCCCGCCACTCCCGTGTACGGGATCGCGCCATGGGGGAACGTCTATTCCGGTCCTGTCCAGCCTGACGGTAGTCAGCCGGTATATGGAGCCAACCTGAACGGCTTCGTGCCCAATTTGAAGCCGGAGAAGGTCATCAACTACTCGCTGGGTCTCGATCGCCAGTTCGCGAAGAACATTGTCTTCGGTATTTCCTACGTGGGCAGCCACGGATACGATCTCCTCTTCGGCTCCGCGGCGTCTGGAGGAGGAGGTAACGTCGACTACAACATGTGCACCAACTGCACAGGCCGTCCAACTGACCATTGGGGCCAGATCAACTATGGACGCAACGCTCTGAGGAGCAACTTCAACCAGATGGTGGTCACGCTGAAGCAAAATGCCGGGAACTTCAGCTACCAGGCGAACTATAACTGGTCACGCGCTTTGTCGACTGCCCCGGTTTTCTCCACTGACAGCGGCGGCAGCAAATACTACATAAACAACGCCGAAAATCCGAACCAGTACTATGGGCCGACCCCTAACGACGTACCCAACTCCTTTTCCTTTGCCGGCGCGTATCAGGTGCCCAAGCTGTTTCAGAATCGCTTCGCCAACGAAGCGGCTTCGGGATGGCGTATCAGCACGATCATCATCGCGCAGTCCGGCACGCCGTTCACGGTTTACAATCCGGGTGTCGACTATCAGAATGATGGTGCCCCCAACGGCGCATCCTTCAATCCGGGTATTCCGACCTACACCGGGACCAAGCGTAGCGGCTTCTCGCGTCATGCTGCGCGCACTACGGGAGTATTGACCGCGGCGCAGTTCACCAATCCGCCGGGCACAGGCACCATAGCGGTCGAGCCCACGCAGGGGGCAAACACCTTCCGCAACCTCGGCTATTTCAACGTCGATGCGGGTCTAGCGAAAAGCTTTTCCGTCCCGTTGCCTCACATCTCGAATGGTGGACAATTCGTTCTTCGCGGGGAGGCCGTCAACCTGCTGAACCGCACCAACTACCAGGACATGGGAGGCGATGTCACTAACGCTACAACCTTCGGCAGGGTAACGTCGGTCAATCAACAGCGCTACCTGCAACTCGGCGGACGCTTCGAGTTCTGAGACGGCTACCTAACTTTGGCTGGTTCGGTACATGACGGTGAGACCCGCTTGAGAGAGAGCGGGTTTCACCGTTTTGGTTTATGAGATAGCTTGTGGTAGCCATCGCCGAGTCGCATATTTCGCCGAGGCGGTTTGCCTGGACTGAACAAATGTTCGAGGGCTTCCGCATCGCAATCCTTAAGAGGGACATATGAAGCGCAGAGATTTTCTGCAGGGAGTGGCGGCCGCAGGTGCGGTTGCTATCAGTCCGGCGCATGGAATTTCAGATACAGCGCCCGGTCGTGTCGAACAGTCGGCACAGTCGCATCCCTTTCCACTCACATTGGACGAAGATGCCGCTCATCGAGAATTACTGCACGTTGAAAATGATTACCTCTCTTTCACCCTTTTTGGAGATGCTCGAGCAAGCATCATCGATCGCAAGACGGGTGCACAGTGGCGGATGGGCCCGGTGGCACTCCAGGAAGAATCGGAAATCGACCTAGGTCAAGTCTGGCTAAGAACAGAGCGGTCCATCTGCGAGCAATATCCGGGCAGGTTTCTGGGACAGCGAGAAGGAGACAACGTTCGCTTTTGGCTGCGAGGTCGAGAGAATCATGTCATGGGATCGTTCCTTATCCACATCTCGCTCGACGGTCCGTGGCTGGAATACCGACTGCTGGAAGTCGACGAACAGTTGCCAAGCCTGAGCTTCCCTCCGGCCATCGAGTCCGCCAGCCTGGTGCTACCGATGCACGTAGGCAGATGGATACAGAAGCCGGTAGCAAACCGCTTTGTGTATCCCTTTTTTTCGCATCTGAACATGCGATGGTTCGGCGGGTTGAATCAAGGGAATGGCTGGCTTGCTGTTTTTCCGGAAGCGAATTTTGTCGACTCCGGCGTGATGCTTACGGAAATGGCCGCTGCTCCGGTATGGCTGAAACAACTGGGCAGATGGTCTGAACCAAGAGCTGTGCGATATCGGTTTATCGCAGGAAGCTATGTCGAGCTTGCGTTGAGTTATCGCGAGTGGGCTGTGAGTCATGGAATCCATCGCAGCCTCACTGAAAAACTAAAGAGCACGCCAGCTCTGGCTAATCTTACGCAAGGCCGCCTTGTTTCCATGCTGGAGGCCACTCCATTGCACGGCAAAGGGTATGACGAGAATCTTCTCCGCTCGACGAAAGGAGATGAGCTTCTCGGCAGTGGGACGCACGTCATGTTCACACATGCGCAGGCACAGGAGTGTATACGGGACCTGCCTAAGGCGGGAGTCGAGCGGGCGTTAGTGGTGGTGCGGGGTTGGATTCCGGGCGGCTACGACGATTCACATCCGGACGTGTGGCCGCCAGAACAAAAACTTGGGAGCATCGCGGAATTCAAGCAACTGTGCACCTCCGATACGGAGTATCCGGTTGCACTCCATGACAACTATCAGGACATCTATACCCAGAGCAAGAGCTGGCCACGCGGGGTGATCCGCGAACGAAACGGCGAGCACATGCCGGGCGGGTATTGGGCCGGCGGCCAAGCGTATATCGTAAATGCGCGCGATGGTCTGAGCTATGCGAAGCGGAACTGGAAATCTCTGGCACAACTGCAACTTCGTGCCTATTACGTGGACACAACCTCTGCGGTCCAGATATACCAGTCGTATGCGCCGGGCAACACCCTTACCCGGAGTCACGATATGGCTGCCAAGGTAGAGATGCTGCGATTTTTCAAATCGCACGGTGTGGTGTTGGGCAGCGAAGAGGGCGCCGACTTTGCCGTGCCGTATCTGGATTGGAATGAAAATCGTCATGCACGCCAGCTCGGGGAATCTGTTCCGCTTTGGCCGCTGGTCTTCCATGATGCTGTGGTTGGGTCGCGCTACACTTCTGACGACGATGCCGCGGAGTGGGCGGGCGGCCTTGCGGCGGGTGCGTCCTATCCATCATGGTTGGAAGATATGCTGTGGGGCTATGCTGTCATGTCTCATATCGGAAACTATCAACACCGCGAAGCGGCGCTGCGCGCTATGGCTCGCAAAAACCACGTGGATGCGTGGTTTCGACAGATCAGCACCGCAGCCATGGTGGATCACCGTTTTCTTACCGCGGATGCCTCACTGGAGCAAACGAGTTTTTCCACTGGACACCGTATCATCGTGAACTTCGCAGACCATCCGCAGACCTATGATGGTCAGTCCATCGCCGCGAAAGGATATCGAATTTTCGCTCCGTTGCAGGGATAAATTGGTAGCGGCAAAAACGCGTCTTCGGCCAGATCCGGAAGCGCGTGAGAACTTTGCCATGGCACAGAAGAAACGTCTTATTCTGCGTGAAGAGAGAAATTTTGTAGAAGCTGCCGAAGGAACGCGCGAACTTCCCTTGCGGCTTACTGGAAAAGGATGATTTGGCTATGTCGACACAAGCGGAAAAGGGACGGATATTTCGCGCACTTCACGAGCGCAACGATGCATTCATCATTCCCAATCCATGGGATGTAGGAACCGCGCGGCTGCTGGCACACATTGGTTTTGAAGCGCTGGCCACCACCAGTGCCGGCTATGCCTTCTCCGCTGGGCACCGAGACAACATCATTGGGCGAGACGAAATGATCTCGCACATAACTGCGATCGCGGCAGCGACAGACCTGCCTGTCAGCGCCGACCTTGAGAACGGTTTTGGAGATGCTCCGGAATTCGTCGCGGAAACCATTCAGATGGCAGCGGCTGCAGGCGTTGCCGGAGGTTCCATTGAAGATATGTCTCGACAACCAGAACACAGAATTTATGAGTACGAACATGCAATCGAACGAATCCGCGCGGCTGCAGAGGCAGCGCATGCCCTTCCTTTTGTCTTCACTTTGACGGCGCGTGCGGAGAACTATCTGGTGGGACGACCTGACCTGAAAGATACGATCAAGCGATTGCAGGCCTATCAAGAGGCGGGGGCGGATGTTTTGTACGCGCCGGGCCTCACCAGCAAGGACGATATCGCCGCAGTCACTCGCTCCGTAGATCGCCCGGTAAATGTCTTGATGGGGATGCAAGGCGTTCAACTGAGCCAAGCTGAACTTTCGTCGATTGGAGTCAAGCGTATCAGCGTCGGCAGCGCTCTCTCACGCGCGGCGCTTGGGGCATTTCTTCGGGCTGCCAAAGAGATGCATGAACACGGCACATTCACATTTGCCAGGGAGGCCGTAAGCTTCAAGGAAATCTCCAGCATCCTGCAGCCGTGATACGGTTCCGAATACAAGACCCGCTGCCAGGGGCCAGTACTTCAGGATGGGTACGCATCAGCATCGTCGATTGCGGAACGGTACGCCGATGTTTGAGTGATGGATGTCAGGGTTGGAATGGAACCTGTTCGGGAATCGCTTCTCCGTCGGCGCGAGGGTCGGTGGCACCGTAATTTACTCCGCTTTGCTGATTGTGCTGTACGGCATTGCCGCGACCCATGTTCTGCGAATAGCGCGGCATGACCTTGATGTCATGGCCCTGCTGGCGCAGACCATTGATGACCTGCGGTGCGATCCCGTTTTCCATTAGCAGGTCGCAACCGGAGAACGTCGGTTTGGTGAAGCGAGCCGCTTCCAGCGCTGCCTGAATGTTCATGTGGAAGTCTGCGATGTTGGAGACGAATTGTGCGTGGGCCTGTGCCTGGTTGAATCCGCCCATGATGCCAAAGGCAATTCGATCGTCTCCTTTCTGCATGAACGCCGGGATGATCGTGTGCAATGGGCGGGTGCGCGGTCGCAGTGTGTTCGGCTGGTCGGGCTTCAGAGTGAAAGCGGCGCCGCGATTCTGCAACACGAAACCGGTTCCTTCTGCGACCAAGCCGCTGCCGAATGCTCCAGCGTTGCTTTGGATAAGCGAGACTTCGTTGCCTTCGCGATCAACAACGGCAAGATAGGTAGTATCGCTGGACAGATGCGAAAGCTGACCGCTCAAATCAGAAGGCAATACATTGCACTGAGCATGGTCGGTGATTTGCGCGGCGCGCCGAACGGCCAGTTTCTTTGAGATGAGCTGCTCAACGGGGATATGCGAGGCGTGAGGATCGCCGATGTAATGTTGCAGATCGGCATAGGCCAGTTTTTTCGCTTCAATCTCAACGTGCAGCGATTTCTGGCTGTTGTGGCCCCATTGCGCAATCGGAAACTGCTCCATGATGTTGAGCATCGAGAGTGCGGCGATGCCCTGTCCGTTCGGCGGCATCTCCCATACCGTCCAGCCATGGTAGGTCGTACTGACAGGGTCAACCCATTCGGGCTGGAAGTCGGTCAGATCGTCGGCCTGCAAAAAACCATGTAGTTGTTGCGAAAGCCGGAGGATCGCTGCCGCTGTGGGCCCCTTGTAGAAGCCATCGCGGCCGTACTGGCCAATGCGGCGCAATGTCGTGGCCAGTTCCGGATTGCGAAACAGTTGGCCTGCCACGGGAGCTTTGCCATCGGGAAGAAAAACGCGTGCGAAGCCAGGGCTATTGACGAAAGGAGGGCCAAATTGGTGCCAGTTTTCGGCGTCAGTCTCAGTGACGGCGATACCCTGCTCGGCGAGCGCAGCGGCTGGTGCAACGTCTTCCGCCATAGGTAGTTTGCCGAAGCGCTGGCGAAGCGCATCCCAACCGGCAACTGCGCCCGGGACGGAGAGAGAGAGAATACCTGTGTCGGGAATCTCGTCGACGATTCCCTTTGCCTTCAGGTTTGCAATGGTCATTTCTTTTGGCGCCCAGCCGCTGGCGTTCAGACCGTACAATTTTTTTGTCTTAGCGTCGTAGACGATGGCAAACAAGTCGCCGCCAACGCCGTTCATCATGGGTTCAATGACACCGAGAGCTGCATTGGCGGCGATGGCAGCATCCACTGCACTGCCACCTCGCGCCAAAATGGCGGCGCCCGCTTGAGATGCGACAGCCTGACTGGTTGCGACAATTCCATATTGCGTCATCACCATGGAACGGGATTGCTCGCGGCTGGGTTGCGCGGCGGCTGGCAGCGAGAAGGCAATGCAGAAGACAAGCCCCGATGCGCAGAGCAGAATTTTAAATTTTGTCATCATGATGAGGTGCCCTTGAATACGAAGTAGGAACTAACGCAATAAGATACGATGTATCTTCGATACGCGAACCATTGTACGAGTCTATGCTGGCATTCACACCAAACTGCTTCTAATTCCGGGAGTAGGAAGTGGCTCTTGCGATGGATGAAACGATCGTAGCGTGATACGAATTGTAGGAGCAGAGGAGAACCATGGCGCAACTGATAAAGACATCCAACCCGGCATTAAATTCGCAGATATTTCAAGGAGAGCACGCTGCCTTCGGTGAGTCGATGACGCTCGACGGCACAGTCAACAAAACCGGCATCCTGTTGGTTTGCGCTGGGGCGTCCGCGGCCTGGGCATGGCACGTGTTCATGCAGACACATTCCGCCGCGAGCGTGCTTCCGATGATGTGGGGCGGACTGATCGGTGGATTGATTTTCGCCATGATCACTATCTTCAAGAAGACGTGGGCTCCGGTAACTGCCCCGATCTATGCGTTGCTGGAAGGGTTGGCGCTGGGCAGTATCTCCTCGATCCTTGAAATACGGTACCCGGGGATCGCGATGCAGTCAGTCGGCTTGACCTTCGGCACGCTGCTGGTCTTGCTCGTGGCATATCGCTCTGGATTAATTCCGGTGACGCAAAAATTTCGGCTGGGAATTGTGGCCGCTACCGGTGCGATCATGCTGTTCTATATTGCCGAGATTGTATTGGGATTCTTCGGAATTCATTTTGCTTCGATCAATGGCTCCGGTCTCATTGGCATTGGATTCAGTGTGGTGGTCGTGATTATTGCGGCGCTGAATTTAGTGCTGGATTTTGACTTTATTGAGAGTGGAGTGCGTGCGCAGGCCCCCAAGTATATGGAGTGGTATGGCGCCTTCGGATTGATGGTCACGCTGGTCTGGCTGTACATCGAGATTCTGAACTTGCTCACAAAACTTCGCAGTCGTAATTGAGCTCTGCCTGCTATTGTGAGCGCGGAAAATTGCCGTGAGAAACCAGAGATATCCTTCCATTGAGATGCCGCGCACAACGAATCCAGCGGCTGGCTTGGCATGGAAGCGCCCGATCAGAACGCTGATTTCTGTGTCGACTTAATCGGCCTTCACTGCTGCCGCAGCAGACGAAGCGGGGCGATCATCGGCTCGAAACAATGCCCAGGGAGTGCCTTTCATATCGCGCAGGATAGGTTTTTCCCATGCGAACTGAGGGTGCTTTGCCAGTAATGGCGCGACCAAAAAATCCTGTCCGCAAGGCCGGTTTGTGCGCGCAACAAATGACATATTGCTAATCATCGAACTGTCCGCCGCTTTGGCATTGTCCGCGCCTTCGGGATCGAAGGGTCCATCTCCCCACCCGGGGACTCCTCGTGGTGAGACATCGACATGGCCGCAAAGGGTGCGCTCGTCAGGACCGAGCTTGCCGGTATACGCGTCGAAATGGTCGGCCAGGAATTGTTGCGCCAGGGTTGCGTCGATCTTTCCTTTGTATTGCGCCATCAACTGCTCCCAGCGCTTGTGGCGGGCATTGGCGGTGTTGCCGGCATCGTTCGGATCGAAGGTCGTTTCTTCCCGGGTGAGGGTAGGATCGCTGGGGAAGTTTGAACCTACAAAATAGCCATTTTTTGTGCGCCACAGTCGGTGGTATTTCAGTCCAAGCTCGAGGCGGGCCACTTCTCCGGTGTGATTATCGGCAATCAACCAGTCATTTGCATAGCCGCCGTTGTTTCCAGCGACCATGATGCGTTGAAAGTCGTCGATATTGGCGGAATACTGCATCGCTTTGCGTGCACGTACAAACTCCGGGACGGCGTTGGGATCGAAGCCATGAAAGCCGGTGATCGTAGTCTCTGTAATCGCAATGCCGGCGGAGTTGATGCCAAAATCATCGCCGCTGTCGATCTTGCCGGGCCAGCCATCCATCAGAATGCGATAGCCATGTTGCGGAACAATGTCGTACATGATGCGCCACCGCTCGCCTTCGAGAAACGGGCTCCAAAGGCTGTGGGCGATGACCGGTTTACGATCGCGCGTCCAATCGCCCGTGGCGACAAAGGCGCTGCAACGCCCGCGCGGCTGCAGACTTGCATCGGCTGTTTGATGCTGCTGCTTTTTCAGGTACGGCACATAGTATTCATCGGTCTCGTTGAATCCATTGATGGCAACCACGTCCCAGACGTCCATGTCGGTAATGCCGTGGGCCTTGACGCCATCCGCGATCCCTTGTAATTCTTCGCGATATTCGGCTTCGATATGGGGCCAGTAAACATTCTTCGCCGTCGCCCGATAAAATTCCCAACTCCGATGCGTGCTGTGCGTGTCCTCCAGCTGAATCGCGTGAAAGCCATCCTCGATTTCAGGCGCCAGCAAATAACCGTTTTGAAAGCCGATCTGATGTGGGGTTCCCTGAAGGTGCACATAGATCCAATTTGCCCGTTCAAAACGATACGCGCCATGCAACTGCGGATGCGTGGATCGCGATTGACTATTGGCAACTGGAGATTTACTGGCGAAGAGAATGAAGCCCAGCAAAACAGGAAAAAGAAAAGAACGAGAGTGGAAGCGCATCCGTTAGCCCTCCGACTCAGGCTAACGTTGAAAACTTCTCAACGCAATGGATATTCACCAGTCAGGCAAAGCTGGATGGCGTGCGCAGTTTGTTTTGGAGCACCGGGCGGGAATCGAACCCGCGAATACTGGTTTTGCAGACCAGCGCGTTAGCCACTTCACCACCGGTGCCCTTCATTGATTTCTTTCGACCGCCCCCCACCTTAAGGCGAGGGGTGATCTTCGGAAAACAGCTTTATTTCGGTTGCGCAGCGGTGCGGAGATATGGCTTTACCGTTTTGTAGCCGGGGAACAACTTATCCGCTTCTTCATTGGAGACCGCGCCGCCGATAATGATATCGTCGCCCTGTTTCCAGTCCGCCGGGGTGGAGACCTTGTGCTTCGCGGTGAGCTGGATGGAGTCGAGGACGCGGATGATCTCATCGAAGTTGCGACCGGTGGACATGGGATAGGACAGCGTCAGCTTGATGCGCTTGTCCGGTCCGATGACAAAGACGGTGCGCACGGGCGCGTTGTTGGCAGGCGTCCGGCCTTCGGAGGTTTCGCCGGCATCGGCGGGCAGCATGTCATAGAGCTTGGCGACCTTGAGTTCGGTGTCTCCGATGATCGGATAGTTGACCGTGTGTCCGCTTACGTCGCGAATGTCGACCGCCCACTTGCTGTGGCTGCTGACAGGATCGACACTGAGGCCGATCACTTTGGCGCCGCGTTGGGCAAACTGGGTTTCCAGAGCAGCCACCGCTCCCAGTTCGGTGGTGCAGACGGGCGTGAAATCCTTTGGGTGTGAGAAGAGAACGGCCCAGTTGTCGCCAATCCACTCATGGAAGTGGATAGTTCCCTGGGTTGTTTCAGCAGTGAAATCCGGCGCGATATCGTTAATACGGAGTGACATTTCGATCTCCTTTGGGAATCAATTCCCATGATGTTGTGCAGCAGGTGGTCCTGATAATCAAAAAACCCACCCGGCCAGGTGACAGCGGGGTGGGTCTCCAGTGATGCTCGAAACTTAGTGTCTAGTTCGATTCGCTCACGGACACGCCCGCACACTGTGACAGCAACAGCAGCACATACAATGGCGGGTTGGAACGAACCTGGTCATTCGTAAATCCTTCAGAAGTGGTGGAATCACCATGTTTCTCTACGAGCATAGAACCTGGAACAAAACGCTGTCAAATTGTGGCGACATACATTTCGGCACCCCGATTTCGTTCCTTAGCGATCGGATGCGCGATTTTTCCAGTGGCGCTGGTAGTTTTCAAGTGTTGAGAAGGTCTGCCCGTCCATTCGATCGATGTAAAGCCGTCCATTCAAATGATCAATTTCATGCTGAAGAATGCGCGCGTACCATCCCTCTGCCTCGATGACACGGGGTTTCGCATGTTCGTCGAGACATGTGACGCGAACGGATCGCGACCGAGGAACCTCCGCCATAAATCCAGGGAGACTCAGGCAGCCTTCAAAGAATGAAACCTCCGGAGGCGACAGGAGTTCAATCTGCGGATTGATAAGGACATGGAAGTCGATCGGCGCTCGTTGTCTTTCTTTCAGCTCGGCTTCCGTCAATCCCTTGTGATAATCCGCACGGTCTTCAATCACCGCCAGTTGCAGGGATTCCCCGATTTGAGGCGCCGCCAAGCCCACTCCAGGCGCGTCTCGCAACGTCTCCCGCATTCGTTCAATCAAGTCCGTGATCGCGGGGCTGCGAATGTCTTTGGGCGCGAGTGCGCGTGGCATCTGTCGCAGCACGGGATGTCCAACGTGATAGATCTTCAGTAGCACTTTGCAGAAACGCTCCATTGCGAATGATTTTTGGCAGTGAATCTCTCGGCGTCGAACTGCAACTCGCCATCTGCTCTGATCCTAACCCGGACGCATGGAGCGGGCCGCAAGCCTTTTTCCAACCGCGTGCTCGCAGTCATGGCTTCGGTTGATTATCCGGTTTTTGTCCGGATTGGGCCGCAGCTTTTTGCTGCGCTTCGATTAACTTCTGCTGCGCTTTGGCCAGCTTTTCCTGCGCCTTGGCCTGCTTCTCCCTTTGCTTCGCCTGCTGTTCGGCTTGCTTTTGCTGAGCCTTCTGGTCGTCGGGCGAAGTCGATTGCTGCGCTATAGTCAAAGTGCCGCTTAGCAGCGAAAAAGAAAGCACCCCAGATAGGGCTAACGAACTGACGCGCATGGCATACTCCTCCTGGATCTGCGGTTACCGCGAGGGGATTTTGCAGACATTTCTCAGATGCTTCCGCTTCTTGCCTGGACTCAAGCCTGGACAGAAAAAATTGTGGAGAGTCATGAGAAACGAGTTCGAAAAGGCAAGGTCGGTGCGGATGGATGGATCTGAAACTGTACGTTAGCAAACCCCATGCCAGCTGGTACTTGAGCCCGCGCCAACGTCGGAGTCGGAAGATTCCTATGCTACAATTTAGCCACTTCTTTGGTAGTGGAGCTCAGCCGAGTGTCGATGATGCAACCTTCTCGAATGTATATGGCCATGCACCCCCCAGGCGGTCGTAGGCCAGCTTCAGAAGTCTGAGTTCATCCCGCTCAACCTTCATTCTGGCAGCCGCCTGGGGGTTCCGCCACGGCCAGTTTCTTCCCAGAAACCATTGCATCAGCCCTAATGGAGATTGCGTTTTGAGCTCATCAGATTGGAACATTTCTACAGTTGCGATTCATGGCGGACGATCGCTGGATTCTCATGCCAGCTCGATCCTGTTTCCTCTTTATCAGACCAGCACGTTCGTTCACGATGCCGTGGGCGTCGACAAGGGATTTAGTTACTCGCGGGTATCCAACCCAACCGTAGATGCCCTGGAAAAAGCGATTGGAGCGCTGGAGGGTACGCCGCCGGCTGTCTGTTTTCGGACCGGCATGGCAGCGGTCACCACACTGTTTCTGTCAGTGCTGAAAGCGGGCGACCATGCCGTGCTGACCGACGTTGTCTATGGCGGCACCATGCGCCTGTTTCGCGAAGTGCTGGACCACCTTGGCATCACAGCATCGTTCGTGGATAGTTCCGATCCGGCGAATGTCGAAGCTGCCATCACTCCGGCAACGCGCATTGTTTTCATCGAGACACCGGGCAATCCGACACTGAAACTGACGGACATTGCTGCGGTGGCCGAGATTGCCAAGCGTCATTCCATTTTGCTGGCTGTGGATAATACTTTCTTGACTCCGATTCTGCAGAACGTTCTGCAATTGGGCGCGGATATTTCCCTGCTGTCGACAACGAAATATATTGACGGGCACAATGCAACCGTCGGCGGTTCTTTGGCCACGCAGGATGAGAAGCTGTTGGAGCGATTCCGATTGATTCGCAAGACGATTGGCACGACCCAGGCTCCGTTCGAGGCGTGGCTCGCACTGCAGGGGATGAAGACTCTTCCTGCCCGGCTGAAGCTGCACTGCGAGAACGCGCAGGTCATCGCGGAATGGCTCGAGAGCAATCCAGCGGTTGAACATGTCTACTTTCCTGGACTCACCTCGTGCCCGCAAAAAGCTTTGGCAGAAAAACAGCAAAGCGCCGCAGGCGGAATGATTGCCTTCGAATTGAAGGCTGGATACGACACAACCATTCGCATGCTGAACAGTGTGCAGCTCTGCTCGCGCGCGGAAAGTCTGGGAGGATTGGAAACCCTGATTACACATCCGTCATCGACAACCCATGCGGATCTTGATCCAGAATTGCGGCGCAGGCTTGGCATCACGGATGGCCTGGTTCGCCTCTCGGTGGGGCTGGAAGCTCCCGAAGACATTATTCGCGACCTGGAGCAGGCGTTTGCAGCCGCGGGATGTAATGCCCAAACCAAAGAGGTCGGCCATGAAGCTCGCTAGCCGCCTGGTAAGTTTTGACCCCGCACCAGGAGATCGCTTCCGGCCGATCTCTACTCCCGATCTATCAGACGGCAACGTTTGAGCAGGAATATGCAGACCAGTGTGGCGAATACGATTATTCCCGCAGCGGCAATCCGACGCGCGCGGTCCTCGAAAAGCAAATTGCATTGCTGGAAAACGGAACGCACGGGTATTGTTTTTCCAGCGGCATGGCAGCCATCACGACTGCAACCAAGCTGTTGCAGAATGGCGATGAGATTCTTGCCGACAACGATTTATATGGCGGCACCTGCCGCCTGTTCACCAAGGTGCTGAATCGCACTGGCATTACGGCGCGTTACGCGGATGCATGCGACCTCAAAAATTTTGAACAGCAAATTACTCCCAAAACAAAGCTGATTTATGTTGAGTCGCCGACCAATCCATTGCTGCGCGTGATTGATCTCCGCAAGATGGCGGCGATGGCTCATGCACACGGTGCATTGCTGTGCGTCGATAACAGCACCATGTCGCCATATTTGCAGAACCCGCTTGATCTTGGCGCGGACGTCGTTCTGCATTCGGCGACGAAGTTTCTGGGCGGGCACCATGACGTGACGGCTGGGGCTATCGTCGTCAAGGACAAGGCACTCGCCGAGCAAATTTATTTTGTGCAGAACGCAGAGGGAAATGCTCTTGCTCCGTTCGACTGCTATCTGCTGTTGCGCGGCATGAAGACCTTGAAGTTGCGGTTGGATTGCCAGCAGCGAAACGCGCAGACGATTGCCGAATATCTGAACAATCACAAAGCAATTCAGCGGGTGTGTTATCCGGGATTGAAAGACAGCGCGGGCTACGAGTTGCAACGTTCCCAGGCGCGTGGAGCTGGATCGGTGCTGAGTTTCACGACGGGTTCTGTGGCCCTATCGAAAGCCATTGCGGAAAACACGGAGATGTTCCGCATCACGGTCAGTTTCGGAAGCGTCAATTCATCGATCAGCCTGCCGGGGAACATGTCTCATGCCAGTGTTCCGGCGGAGCTGTTAGCACAGCGGGATCTGCCGAAAGACCTGGTGCGGATTTCCATTGGGATTGAGGATGAAGAAGACCTGCTCGCCGATCTTGAGCGCGCCATCTTGTCCTATCGGTGAAGCGAGTCGTGGAGTTCGATGAGAGTTGCTGTGAAAACTCTCAAACTGAAGTTACGGCATCCTCTTCGAAACCTGGACGCTCCGGATTGCAGGGCAGCAGGACGGTAAATACCGCGCCGGGTAAGCTAGCGCCATTCTGCGAACCGACCTCAACATTTCCGCCGTGACGTTCGACAATTTCCTTTACCACCCATAGGCCTAGTCCGGTACCAACGTCTTTCTTGGTGGTGAAGAATGGCTCAAAAATTCTGTCTACGTTTTCCGCTGCAACTCCTGGGCCGTCATCTTCCACCACCAGATGAACTACCTGGCCGTCCGCGCGTTCGCTGCACGCCAATCGTACTTTAATGATGCCGTTCTTTCCGACTGCATCGGCCGCGTTGGAAATAAGGTTGGCCACTACCTGATGCATCTCTCCACGAACAACTTGTATGGGCGGGCACTCGCCAAATTCACGCTCCACAGTAATGTTCTTGACGGTGAACTTGTTGGAATAAAGCGTCAGCACAGATTCGATAAGAGCAGGGACTTCCACCCAGACCGGCGCATTGGATTCTCGGTAAAACCCGAGTGTCTGCCGGGTGAGATGCGAAACTCGTGCCAATTCCTGTTCAGCCAGGGTCAGATGTTGATTGGCTTCATCTGGCATTTCTGGAGCGGCCTTTGCCAGGTAAATCAGGTTGCCGACCGATTCCAGAGGATTGTTAATCTCGTGTGCAACAGTTGCGGCCAGGCGGGCCGCAGCGGCCAGCTTCTCGGCCTTGCGAAGAACCTCCTGGGACTTGCGATGGTGCGTTGCATCGCGGAAGACAAGGACAACTCCCACCACTTTGCCGCTGTCATCGCGAATGGGCGCAGCGCTATCTTCAATCGGAGTGAAGGTTCCATTGCGGTGCTGCAGCACGGTGTGATTGGCCAGCCCGATGATTTTTCCGTACTCCAAAACTTTTTTGACTGGATTCTCCCCGGGCTGATGCGTGTATTCGTGAAAGATAGGGAAGATCTCTTGAATGGGCTTGCCTTTCGCTTGCAGGAAACTTGTCCCAGTGAGTTGCTCGGCGACCGGGTTTACGAACGTCACCGTGGCCTGTTTATCGGTGGCAATCACTGCGTCTCCGATACTGGTCAACGTGACTCGAAACCACTCCTCGCGTTCCCGAATTTCGGCATCATGTTTTTCGCGAAGGTCCATCTCCCGCAGGATGGAGAACATCAATAAGAGAAGGCCCAGCGCCGCGAGAATGCTGGCAAAATAAATCGAAGCGATGGTGGCCCTTATGCTTTTGCGGTACGCATTCATGCGGGCTGCCTCAAGCGAGGTCTCTTCCTGCATCATCCGGTCCATCAAGTTGTGGACCTTTTCCATCGTGTACAGCCCGTAATTTGACAAAACGAGCGCCTTGGCTTGGTCGGCCTTACCGGACTGGAAGAGCAAAATAGTTTTGGCCAATTCGCTCAATTTTTGATTCGTTATGCTGCGTAACTCCGCGATGTGCGCTTGTTGCTGTGGGTTATCGGCGGTCAATCGCGCCAGACGTTGGATGTGCGGTTCAATCTTGGGGATCGAGGCATTATAGGGCGCAAGATATCTTTGGTCGCCGGTATAGAGGTAGCCTCGCTGGCCCCTTTCGGCATCTTTCATCAGCGATTCGATTTGGCTCAACTCAAACAGGACCTGCCGCGTGTGCAGAACCCAGACTTGATTGTCGACTTGCACGGCGAGTTGGCGTCGGGTGACGAAGGCGTTCGCGATCAAAAGCAGGAATAAAAGAACAAAACCAGTAAGGACGCCGGCGCGTTTATAGAAGTTTTGCATAGGGAAGACGATGGATCTGAATCATTCTAGCCGAGGTTGCCGCTGTCTGGGTGTTGGCTGGAACACACTAACGTATTTCCTCGCCAAATACGCACAAGGCTACTGTAGGTGACCTGAATTGGGTGTCACCATTGCGGGCTGCCGGTTACCTTGAGGCCGCGGACGGTCTCGAACTCCCCGTGGCGCACATCATCGGATAGCGCAAGACCAGTATGCTTTCGATAAGGTTGTAAGAAGGATCGAGCCATGAACATTGCCGGCAATATCCACGGTCAGATTACGTCAGCATGGGCGAAGGCATCTAAGTGGGCGCTTGCTTTTGGGCAAGCGGCAATGTGAAGGCGCCGTCAATCTTTATGCTCCGCGGCGAACTCGAATTGCAGGAACTCTCATCTATGTAAGAGCATTACCGATGGAAGGTTCCCGTGAGTTCTGACAGCCGTACCGCTTCCGCCCGCCGTTCCACCTCTACCGCCAACAAGGTCAGTGCCCGCAAGCCGCTTACGGCAGAAGAATTGCGCAAGATGGATGCCTACTGGCGTGCCTGCAATTATCTTTGCGTTGGCATGCTGTACCTGGTGAAGAATCCACTGCTGAAAGAGCCGCTGCAACCGGAGCACATCAAACAACGGTTGCTCGGACATTGGGGATCGGATCCCGGCCAGACATTCGCCTGGGTGCATCTGAATCGACTCATCAAAAAATATGACCTGGACATGATCTATATTTCCGGTCCCGGTCACGGCGCACCCGCCACTCTTTCCAATGCCTACCTGGAGGGCACCTACTCCGAGGTCTATCCAGACAAGAGTGAAGATGAAGAAGGAATGCAGAAATTTTTCAAGGAGTTTTCCTTCCCCGGCGGAATTGGAAGCCATTGCACCCCGGAAACTCCCGGGTCGATCCACGAAGGCGGCGAGCTGGGCTACAGCATCTCGCACGCATTTGGAGCTGCATTTGATAATCCCAACCTGATTGCCACTGTGGTTGTTGGGGATGGTGAGGCGGAAACGGGCCCGCTGGCGACGTCCTGGCATTCCAACAAGTTCCTCAATCCCATTCGCGATGGCGCGGTGCTTCCCATCCTGCACCTGAATGGATACAAGATTGCCAATCCAACCCTGCTGGCGCGCATTCCTTCTGAGGAACTGGAGAAGCTGCTTCAGGGGTATGGATGGAAGCCCTATTTTGTTGAAGGAGACGACCCGCACATTATGCATCAGCAGATGGCGGCTACGTTGGAGCATTGTGTTCAGGAGATTCGCGCCATCCAGAAACATGCTCGTAGCACGAACACCGCTGATCGACCCAAATGGCCAATGGTGGTTTTGCAAAGCCCAAAGGGATGGACGGGGCCGAAAGAGGTGGACGGCCACAAGGTGGAGGGATCCTGGCGGGCGCACCAAATTCCGATTCTCGATCCACTCACCAATCCGGCGCATCTGCGCCTGGTGGAAGAATGGATGCGCAGCTACAAGCCGGAGGAGCTGTTCGATGCAGCCGGTACATTGATTCCAGAACTAAAGGAGCTGGCGCCGAAAGGCAATCGGCGCATTAGCGCCAACCCACATGCCAATGGGGGCTTGCTGCGCAAGGCATTGCGTCTGCCGGATTTTCGTGACTTCGCGGTCCCGGTGACGAAACCGGGAACAACCGAAGTGGGGCCCACTGAGGTGCTGGCACATTTTCTGGCGGAAACCATGCGCCGAAACATGGACAATTTTCGCGTCTTCGGCCCGGACGAAACCGCCTCCAACCGGCTGCAGGCAATTTACGAAGCGAGCAAGAAAACATGGCTGGCAGAATTCAAGCCGGAGGATCTGGATGGAGGCGAGCTCTCCACGGACGGTCGCGTCATGGAGATGTTGAGCGAGCACACGCTGGAAGGATGGCTGGAGGGATATGTCCTGACTGGACGGCACGGCTTGTTCGCCAGTTACGAGGCCTTTGTCCATGTCATCGACTCCATGTTCAATCAACATGCGAAGTGGCTGGAGAAGTGCAAGTCCGAAGTGAAATGGCGCGCATCCATCTCTTCGGTAAACATCCTGATTACTTCTCTGGTCTGGCGGCAGGACCATAACGGCTTCACTCATCAGGACCCAGGATTTCTGGATATCGTCACAAATAAAAGCCCCGCGATTACACGGATCTATCTGCCCCCGGACGCGAATTGTCTATTGAGCGTCGGCGACCACTGTTTGCGCAGTACGAATTACATCAATGTGATTGTTGCGGACAAGCAGCTCCATCTGCAATACCTGGATATTGAAGAAGCAGTTCGACACTGCACAAAGGGCATTGGCATCTGGAACTGGGCGAGTAACGATCAGGACGTTGAGCCGGATGTGGTGATGGCGACGGCAGGCGATATCGCCACTATGGAGTCGCTGGCTGCCGTGGCAATCCTGCGCGAACGTTTTCCGGAGCTGAAGATTCGTTTTGTGAACGTGGTCGACCTATTCAAGCTGGAACCGGATACGGTGCATCCCCACGGATTGTCGGACCGCGACTTCGACTCATTATTTACGCTGGACAAGCCTGTCATTTTCAATTTTCACGGCTATGCGTCCCTGATCCATAAGCTGACCTACAGCCGCACCAATCATGAGAACATGCACGTGCACGGCTATAAGGAAAAAGGAAACATCAATACGCCTCTGGAGCTCGCAATCTTGAACCAGGTGGATCGGTTTAACCTTGCGATCGATGTGATTGATCGAGTGCCGAAGCTGCGTACGACTGGGGCACATGTCAAAGAATGGCTGAAAGACCAAATTACGGATGCGATTGACTATGCGCATGAAAATGGCATCGACAGAAAAGAAATTCGAGAGTGGAAGTGGCCGCTGGGATGAGAACAGACCTGCAACCATTGCCAATCCTCGTATTTAACGGCGGCTCTTCGTCGATCAAGTTTTCCGTTTACACAGCGACCGGTTCAGAACTCACCCTGCTGAACGACGGCGAGGCGAGCGGCATTGGCACTTCCGACGCGCAGTTTGATTTTTACGCCTTTCGAGACGGAAAGCGTAAAACCCTGCTGTCTGAGTCCACGCCGGCGGAACTTGGTTCGACCCGCGATGCGGTGCGAAAGATTGAAGCCCTGCTGCATCAACCGGGGTTGACGCGTCCGGCGGCCATCGGCCATCGCATCGTCCACACTGGGCCGAAGTTGACCGCGCATCAGCTGATTACACCTGAGGTGCTATCAGAAATCGAAAAGGCGACCTATTTTGCCCCTCTACATCAACCGATTGGGCTTGAAATTATCCGCGAGGCGAAGGAGAGCTTTCCTGGGGTGGATAATTACGCGTGCTTCGATACGATCTTCGATCAAGACTTACCCGAGGTAGCGTCCATCTATCCGCTGCCCAAAGAGATTCGTGACCAGGGCGTGCACCGCTACGGGTTTCACGGTTTATCGTGCGAATCGATTCTGCACCAGTTTCAGGATGGAAGAGTCCCGAACCTTTTTCCACCGGCCCAGATTCCCGAACGAATGATTTATGCTCATCTGGGCAGTGGAGCCAGTGTTACGGCCATCCGCAATGGAAAAGCCCTGGATACCTCGATGGGCCTGACGCCGTGCGGCGGTGTCCTTATGGGCACTCGTTCGGGAGATCTCGACCCCGGACTGATTCTCTATCTGTTGCGTTTGCACTCGGGCAGTGCGGTCAACGCAACCGACGCTGTGGAGCAGATGCTGAACAAGCGTTCCGGCATGTTGGCACTCTCGGGTCTCTCGAATGACATGCGTATCTTGCGCGATGCCGCGAAGAACGGAAATCAGCAGGCAGCGCTGGCCATTGATGCTTTCGCGTTATCGGTGAAAAAAACGATTGGCGGTTATATCGCGCTGCTAGGAGGCCTCGATGCGCTGGTCTTCTCAGGCGGCATCGGCGAACATGACCCAATCACCCGTTCTCGGGTCTGCGCTGGACTGGATGCGTTTGGGCTGACGCTGAATCCGGAGGAAAACGACGCCACGCACGCAGGGCCCAAGAGCATCAGCCAAAAGGGGTCGAAGATTGCCGTCTATGTTCTACCCGCGGATGAAGATCGAGTGATTGCCGGCCATGTCTCGCGTCTAGCTGCAGAGAAATAAACCGAATCGGCGGAGCTACTTGATGGCCGCCCACAGACCTGGATCGACGTGAGCAAAGACGCTGTCCTGGGTTTCGATCTTGCTGAGTTTTTTCTCCTCATCGCTGCTGAGCGTACCACCACCGGAATGAAGCTGCCACATCTTTTCAATCGCGCGAAATGAGGCAAGGTGCTCATTGAAACGATCTTCGGCATAGTCGCGCGCCGCTTCCGTAGTGATCAGGAATTGCCAATCAGAAGACTCTAGCAGCAGCAATTCGCGGCACAACTGTTTCAGGATGCGCTCGCCCTGCGGATTACCCTTCCAGAGGTCGGAACTGGCAGCGTCGCGTACTGTGACTTCCGCGGGGTACAAATATTCCCAAGTCCAGCGAGTATCGGGGCTGAGCCAGACCTCGTTAGTGCCATTTTTCCCCCACGAGCCTTCCGGCAAGGCAAGGAAGCTATCTGGCCGATGCCGATCAAGATATGCGGCGCAACTGGTAAGCGCAACTGGAACCTCCGCGCGCGCCATGATGCGCGCCACATGCTCCAGCCACAGGGGACCTTCAAACCACCAGTGACCGAAGAGTTCGGCATCGAACGGAGAAGTTAAAATCTGCGGTACCGGGTCTTTGAAGCCAGACTTGAGAGAGTCTACGACCAGGCTGACATAATGTTCCGCGTGCGATTTGGTCCGCGCCGCTGCCTTTTCGGGGTAATACGGCGTCTTATATGCCATGTCGATCTTAGAGCCCGTTACCTGCCAGTAGCGATGGCCGCCTGGGAAGCGTTTCTTGTGAAAGTCCAGGTAGTTGCCGTCGCCCGGATATCCGGCGTCTCCGCTCCAAACCTGCAGTCCGGTGCGAGGATCGCGCGGAAAAATCGTCACTGGCCGGCGATGCGCGCGAGGGCCATCCACGTAATACGGCTTGTAGAGGGAGTGTTGTGGCTCGCAGGTTTCCACCGCCAACGATGCGGCTACGCCTACCGCTCCACCTGCGCGCAGCTCATACGGAGTGAATAGGACGGATTCTTCCACCAGATGGGTATCTACAAAGAAGAAATCGATTTTGGCGTCTTCCAGGGGCTCTTCTATGCCTTTGCGGTCAAACGGATGCCAAGGCTGGCTGCTGCCGTGGGGAGTGACCGGATAACTCCACATTCCCGCCGGGCGATAGGCGCATTCGGGCAGCCAGATGCCGCGCGGATGCTGACCAATATGCCGTTCGTGCGTAGCCACGCCGGTTTGGACCTGGGCGCGGATCGACTCATCGGTTCCAAGCAGCGGAAAATATCCATGCGTTGCGCCGCAGGTAATGATGTCAATCAATCCCCGCTCGGCTGCCTCGCGAAATCCACGAATGATATCTCCGCCGAGGGCTTCAAAATGATCCAGCGCCTGCTGAAAATAGCCGCGCCAATACCGGGCCGTTTCCGCCAGAACAGGATCACCATTTTGGCCGAAATAGGCCTCGTCTTCATTCGCGGCAGTGATCTTTCGCTTCAGATACTTGGGGAATTCCGCGCGAAAGACCGGGTGCGCCAGTTGCTCCAGCAGAATGGGAGAAAGATTCAAATTGGCCCGCAATGCAATTCCATCGCGTTCCAGGTTACTGATGACGCGAAGTAGCGGTAGATATGTCTCCGCGGCGGCCTCGAGCAACCACTCCAGGCCATGCGGCCAAGTCCCATGATTCACCACATATGGCAAATGTGCATGCAAAGTAAACGTCAAATATGCAGAAGGACGTTCTCGAGACGAATCGATCATGAATTCCCCTTAACGCTACGTTAGATGCAGATGGGGAAGAACGAGAATCAAGCCCCTGACCAGCGGGCGGAGTACCCCGGACAGCTGCGGCCTTGGCCGCGAAAGATGCAGGCACTATCTCTACTATATCTGTCTTGGATGAATATCTGTTGAGGATCGTCTACTGACTGGACGTCTGTGAGGGGCTTCCGGTCCCGTTCCTCCGCGCTCGGAAAGGAGGCACAACCGGCACCAGAAGGGTGTCGACCCCACTTTCTACAGCGATTGGCACTGCGGTACAAAGCCGACCCAGGAACCCAACTGCGCATTGCGGGGCCTATATCCTTTTGCTACTATCCAGATGATCGCGTAATTCCTCCACTGCGCGAAGGAGATAAGCAAATGGCAGAACAGGAAACGACGGGAATTGGATGGTTTATCGCTGGCCTTGGGCTGGGCGCGTTGTTAGGGATCTTGTTTGCTCCCAAGGCGGGCCGGGAACTACGGGAAGGCTTGATCACCAGCGCGAAAGACAGCAAGGATTACGTTACCACCCGCAGCCGACAGGCGCGCGACCAGATCAATTCCGTGGTCGACAGGGGTCGTGAGCAAGCGAACGAGTTTGCCGAGCGTGGCAGGGAAGCTGCCGAGAAGGGCCGGGAGCGCTGGAGCGGCATTGTGGACCGCGTATCGGGCAATAAGAACGATGCCGAACGCAGCGTCAACGACGAAGAGGAACCATTTCACGGCGGTGCAGCCGAGAATCGCTTTTAGTGCATCTCAACGGCAGGCGCGCCATGCGATTGCCTGTCGCTTTTGGTTGGGATGCTCATTGCAGTTCTATACCTGTGCTTGGGCCGCAGAGCGCGGTTCTCTTTCTCAGCCGGATTCAGCTGGCGGGCATGAACGGCGGGTCAACGCCAAGATTCTGCAAACGCAAATTTTGTGACTAGGGGGCTACATGCCAACCGGATCTACGGTTTTTCTTGTATTTACTGGAGTAGTTACCTTTGCAGTGCTCGTGCAGACCGTCGTTTTGGTCGCGATGATCGTTGGCGCTAAGGCGGCGCAGCGCAAAATCATGGAACAAGTAGAGAAGCTGCACGATGAACTGCACCCGGTTCTGAACGCCGCCACTGATTTGATGGCACTGGCCGACGATATGACGCCGCGTCTTCGGGCCATCACCGTAAACGTTCAAACTGCCAGCGACCGCTTGCGGCAGCAGGTAGACCACATCGATGGCATGGTGGCAGACATCACCGGAAAGACGCGCCACCAGGTTACTCGCATCGACGGCATGGTGACGGACACGCTCGACGGTGTTGCCCGTGGCGCCCGTACGATTCAGGACAATGTGATGGCCCCGTTGCGGCAGATTGGCGGGTGGATGAACACCATCCGCACCGCATTGGATCTGTTGCGTGGGGGAGAGCGCCGCGGCGATCGCCGTCCCCACCGGTACGACGAAATCTGAAGCAGTTGTCAGTCCGGCGCGCATCCGGATACATTTCGACATGCCTATGACCGTTGCCTCGCTGGGCTTATTTCAATAGATTTTTTGCCAGGAACAGAACATTTGCCGGACGTTCCGCCAGACGGCGCATAAAGTAGGGGTACCATTCCGTGCCAAACGGAATGTAGACGCGCATGCCGTAGCCTTCCTTCACCAGTGCAGTCTGCAGATCGCGGCGAACGCCATAGAGCATCTGAAACTCAAAGCTGCGCTTGTCGATACCCTCTTCTTCCACAAACTTTTTGGTTGTGCGGATGATTGCTTCATCATGCGTGGCCAGGCCGTGATAGACCCCGCTGGTAAGCAAAATCTTCATTAGTTTTACGTAGTTCGCATCCACATCTTTCTTCTCTGGGAAGGCCAGGGTGGGCGGCTCTTTATATGCGCCCTTACAAAGGCGGATACGTATACCATCGGCCAGCAGCACGAGAACGTCTTCCTCGCAGCGGTACAAGTAGGACTGCAGCACGGTACCGATGCGACCGGCATGGTTCGGCATCGCATGCAGTTGGCGGGTCATGTCGATTGTCGCCTGGGTCAAGTCTGTGCCTTCCATGTCGATGCGGAGAAAGCTGTTGACGGCAGCCGCATGGTCGACCAACTCGCTGGTAATCTGGCGCGCAATCGAAGGGCTGATGTTCATGCCCATTTGCGTCAACTTCGCGCTTACGTTGGCCTGAAGACCGCGCTGCTGGATCGCATCCAGTAGTTGGTGATAGATTTGGGCGGCGTGACGCGCCTCTTCCTCCGTAGAAACATTCTCTCCCAGGTTGTCGAGCGAAACGGGAATGCCTTCCCGATTCAATGTCTCTGCAACATGCAATGCATCGGAGACCTGTATGCCGGCAACGAAGCGCCCCGACATTTTCTGGCCCATGCGGGAATGCTCTGCGAAGGCTCGCAACTGTTTGTTCTGCGACAACGCAATGAACGCCGAGCGTAGGACGTTTGTCGTCATTTCGAAAGCGCCTCAAGCAAACCCTCTATTGTGCCACAGGGCTGGGAGAGGCGCTAAAGTATGGGCGATTCATTCGGGTGCCGGGCGCGAAGATGCAAAAACAGCGCTTATCGCCAAATACCAGTTGCGTTGGATATAGCAATTCTTTGCAGGAAAGGGATTAGCGGTTTTCGATGGCTACATACTTATTCGGGTAGGCCGGACCGGTATATTCGGCGCGTGGACGGATCAGCCGGTTGTCCTCAAATTGCTCGATCACATGCGCGGACCAGCCGGCGATGCGGCTGACAGCAAAGATCGGCGTGAATAGATCCAGATCGATGCCCAGCGTGGAGTAGGTTGAAGCCGAATAAAAGTCCACGTTGGCGTTGAGTTTCTTCTCCTCTTTCACAAAGAGTTCGATCTTGCGCGACATGTCAAACCATTTTGGATTGCCGTCCGCTCGTCCCAAGTCCTGCGACATGCGGCGCAGGTGTGTCGCGCGCGGATCTTCCGTGCGATACACGCGATGTCCGAAGCCAGGGACTTTCTTTTTGTCGGCCAGCATCTGCCGCACGTATTCCACTGGGTCCGCACCTGCTTTGTCGATTGCGAACAGGATGCGCATCACGGCTTCATTTGCACCACCGTGCAGCGATCCCTTCAATGCACCAATGGCCCCAGTGATGGCCGAATGCATGTCTGACAAGGTGGCAACGATGACGCGGGCGGCAAAGGTCGAGGCGTTCAATTCATGGTCGGCGTGCAGAATCAGAGCTACGTCCAGCGCACGTTCGGCTGTTGGAGAAGGCTTCTCGCCATTCAACATCCAAAGAAAATTGGCCGCGTGGCTCAGCGAAGGGTCGGGCGGAACGATCGATTTTCCTTTGCGAATGCGGTCAAAAATCGCGACGATCATTGGGATTTGTGAAGTCAGGCGAAAGCTCTTGCGCACGTTGGCTTCGTGCGTCATGCCTTCCTGATCGGCGTCATACATGCTGAGCGCGGAGACTGCGGTGCGCAGCGCTGCCATCGGCACGGCATCTTTCGGCAACTCTTCCATCAGCCGCACCACCTCCGGCGGCAGGACCCGGCCAGCGGTCAGATGTTGATTGAATTCCATGAGTTCCGTGCTTGAAGGTAGACGTCCGAACCACAACAGGTAGGTTGTTTCCGGGAACGTCGACTTCTCCGCCAGTTCATGAATATCGATGCCGCGATAGGCCAGGATGCCTGCATCTCCATCAATCAAACAAATTCCAGAGTCGGAAGCAACAATATCTTCCAGCCCGCGTGCCGCGGCAGTCATTGCCATGTTCATGTTCTCCAGGCTACTTTTCTACGTGCAGAATTCGGTCTTAAACTCGCTCTAAACCGCTGTCTCGATACTACAATGCAAGCGAGACGTTCGTCATGCAGGACGCCATTCCGATCCTCACTCTACGGTTCCCAACCTCTCGTTATAACTTAGCGTCCCGGCCCTGTCATCTTGCTAGATAGCAAAAGGACTGTTCGCTGCCCGTCCCTGATTTGTGTGCTCCCTGTTTCTGTGAAAATCTTAGGATGTGCCATTCGGACGAACAGAATGTAGCCTGAATCACTTTTTCTGCTGAATACGCATCGCATGATGCGAGGAGTCTTTTCGAAATGTCTGAAGATGATCTATACGGGGAGCAGAGAAATTCTCCCGCCCTTCTGATTTTGATTGCGGGTCTCTCCTTTCTCCTGGTACTCGGTGCGTTAGCGTGGAGTTATTTTTTGCAGAATCGGCTGGATGCAACTGAAGCAAAGTTGAACCAGACCCAGGAACGTATCGAACATCTCTCCGCGCAACAGGCCGATATATGGCGGCAGATGCGCGCTACCAATGAAGAATTTGGCGCAAAGGTTGGCATCACGCAGCAACAGATTGAAGTCCGTGCGCAGGACATACTACGCCAACAGCGACTTGCCGATGCCCGCATAGCTAAGGCCGATGCTCGTATGGCCAAGCAAGAAGCGGCCACCCGTCAAAGCGTGACCGATGTGTCCCATGCCGTGTCCAACGTGCAAACAGATGTGGGAGGCGTCAAGCAGGATGTCGTCCATACCCAGCAAGAGTTGGCCAGCACTGAGCAGCAGCTGCATGCCGTTGTCGGGGATCTGGGTGTGCAGAGTGGCTTGATCGCAACCAATTCCGAGCAGCTGAATTACCTGAAGCACCTGGGCGATCGCAATTACATTGAATTCACCCTGCGCAAGGGGCAGCCGCCGTCCTCTGTTTCCATCGTCAAGCTGCAGTTGCAGAAAGCGGACACCAAACATTCGCGGTATACGCTGGAGATTTTTTCCAATGATAGGCGTGTGGAGAAGAAGAATCGCGATCTGGACGAGCCACTGCAGTTCTACACAGGCAAACCGCCAATGCTGTTTGAAGTGGTTATCAATCAAATCAGCAAGAATGAAGTTTCCGGCTATTTGTCAGCGCCAAAAGATGCGCCTAAGTCCTTCCTCCCGTAAGTTCTTGCAAAGGCCGATTCATTGAGAGCTTTTTCATGGTCGCTATAGCGCCATGCAATAGCAGTGCTATTGTGGTGAATCCGACAGCAGCGCAAGAGGAAGCATCTCTGCATTTTTTAGAATGCAGAGATGCTTCGTTCACTTGGCTCATTCAGGATGACGGTCTTATTGCAGCGGCAGAATCAGGGAACGTCCGCGCTGAAAGCTGACGATGATGTGGGCGTCTTTGTGCTGACTCCACTGGGCCTTCGTCCATGGATAGGCGAAGACCATCAGACCCTCAGCTGAACTTCCCGGAGCAATGACCGTATGGCGTGTCAAAGGTGGCACGCGCATTACCGTCAAATCTGGAAAGCGCTGCATGAACCGGTCAATGTCCTCTGGCAACGCTGCCGAGCTTTGATTGCCGGTGCCCTGGCCCGCGAGTTTCACATCGGACACCAGATCGAAGATTGTCAGCGGTTCTTTGCTGATATTTGTTACGCGTGCCTGCACCAGGATTACCGTCTCGTCCTGCTCCGCGACGGCCCCGGGCATTCCCGGCCCTTGCGGCGACTCGCCGGAATCCACTTGCACTGGGTAGACGAGCTGTCGCGTCACCATGCCAGAGGCATCCGGCTTCGATCGGCCAAAATGGGCAAACAGTGCCCACGCAATGGCGAGCCCTACGATGACGACAATTGCGGGAACGACAAGGGGACGCCATGGTTCTGCCGGCTCAATCTCATCCATCTCTAGCGCGCCGACGTTGAGGGAGGTCAAATCGGGTGTTTTCGGCGAATCGGGCGTGTTTGGGGATAGTGGGGTATTCATAGTTGCAAGCAGTTTACTCGGAATTGAGAAAAATCAGGAGACAAAGTTTTAGAGAATTCGGGGACGAAATTCTCTGAGCACCCCCTCGGCCGACCTGGTATTCAAAACATCCTCCGCTCGCAGCCCAGCTCGACGCAGCTGACGGATACCGTAGCGCATTTTTTCGAAATGCGAGGTGTGATGCGCGTCCGTGTTCACGACAATTTTGCAACCCAACTCCTTCGCCCGCCGCAGATTGCGATCGTTCAGATCCAGTCGATCGGGATAGGCATTATGCTCGACGGCCACGCCCAGCTCAGCACAGCGTCGCAGGATCGCATCAAGGTCGAGCGCATACGCCTCCCGGCGCAACAGCAGACGCCCGGTGGGATGCCCGAGGATGCGAACGAAGGGGTTCTCAATGGCGCGCAGGATGCGTTCCGTCATTTGATCCGACGGCTGGTTGAAGTAGGAATGCACGCTGGCCACGACTACGTCCATCTGTGCCAGCACATCATCGGAAAGATCGAGCGCTCCGTCGACGAGGATATCGACTTCGATACCGGGAAAGATTCGTATCTGGCCTGCCATCTCCCGATCCACCGCGCGAATGCGTTCGACATGTTCCAGCGCGCGGGCATCATCCAGCCCGTTCGTCATGGCTAGATTTTTTGAGTGGTCCGTGATGGCGATGTAGCCATAGCCGCGTTCGAGAGCTGCCTCCGCCATCTCGCGAATCGTGTTTTTTCCGTCGGTCGCATTTGTGTGCATATGCAGATCGCCGCGAATGTCGGCCTGCTCGATCAACACGGGAAGGCGATGTTCGGCCGCTGCCTCAATCTCCCCAAGGTCTTCGCGCAGTTCCGGAGGAATCCAATCCAGACCCAGCGCCGCATAAATCTCTTCTTCCGTGCTGCTGGGAAGCGCGCCTCCATCGTCCAATCGCGTCAGCGCATACTCATTCAGGGTGTAGCCCATTTTCAGTGCACGCTGGCGCAATGCCACATTGTGCAACTTGGAGCCCGTAAAGTACTGCAGGGCGGCACCATAGCTTTTTTCCGGCAGCATTCTCACGTCCACTTGCAAGCCCTGGCGGAGACGAAAACTTACCTTGTTCTGCCCCTTGCCGAGGATGTCGGCGATGGGAGGATAGGCCGCCACATATTCGACGACGGCAGCCACTTTGTCTTCCGCACAGGCGGGTCCGGTCACCAGAAAATCCAGATCGCCAACCGTCTCGCGCCCTCTGCGCAACGAGCCCGCCGGCGTCACCCGCTCAACTCCAGGAAAGCTCCGCAAGTATTCCGTTAGCTTCTCGGCCGCCAACTCGGCGTCGTCCAGGTGGAATCTCCCAATATTCTTGCGGTGTTCGGCGATGCCTTGCAGCAGTTTTGCTATCTGCTTGGGTCCGCATCGCGGCAGTTTGTCCAGACGGCCCTCGCGGCAGGCGGCTTCCAATTCATCGACGCTCGAAATCTGGGCCGCTTCCCAGAACAGCGCAACCGTCTTCGGTCCCATGCCGGGCAGTCGCAATAATTCCAGCATCGACGGCTTGTAGCGGGCCAGCAATTCCTGGTGCAGACCTAGCGTGCCAGTTTGCTCCAGTTCAATGATGTTTGCTGCCATTCCTTTGCCAATGCCGGGAAGCTCCAGCAATTTTTTCGGCTCCGCTGCCAACGCTCCGACAGATACAGTGCTGGACTCCACTACCTCTGCGGCGCGCCGGTACGAGCGAATACGAAATGAGTCGGCAGCGCCGACTTCCAATAGATCGGCAGTCTCAGAGAGTATTTGTGCAATCTGACGATTTTCCATGGTGACGGGAGAAGGGTAATTCCGCTCCTCGAAGGCATCATCGCACTCTGCGTGCAAAATGAAAACCCGGCGCTGAGGCCGGGTATGGGCAAAGCAGACTGGATACAGTCGCGCAAAGACAAATTGCCAGTGTCGCGTTCCCTATGTGCAGGTGTGCAGGCACACGATCGCGCGCACACGAACTCAAGCACTTGCGAAGCTCGGGTAATGCGAGGAACTCGTCTCGAGCACCTCTATTGAGTTTGCAGGGCGTCTTGCAACCGCAGTACCTGGTCCGCCTGCGGTCCTTTATCTCCCTGGACGATGTCAAACTCGACCGGGTCGCCTTCTTTCAGGCTCTTGTACCCTTCGGTTTGAATCGCCGTGTAGTGCACGAACACATCGGGACCATCTTCCCGCCCAATGAATCCGAACCCCTTTGCATTATTGAACCACTTCACTTTGCCTTTATGCTGAGACACGGAACACGCACCTCTTATCTACAGATCGGAAACCGCGAGGGGATCCTGCGGATATAGACGTGCGACGTGGGAATTTGTTATGCAGAGAATTCGAAATAATATTTCGGATGCGGGAGGAATCCGACAACGTAAGTTGACTGAAGTGTTTTCCGGGCCGATTTCCTAACGGTCATTAGCTGTGCAAAAAGCGTCTGCGCGGTTTCTTTACGCTAATTCTACTATTGATACATTGCTTCTAAAGCATGCCGGCGGCGCGACGGCGTGCGTACAGCAGAATTGCGATGATCGATTTGGCGTCGATAATTTTTCCGCTTTCCACCCACTCCAGCGCCTGTGATAGCGGAATCTGTTGGTGCTGAATGTATTCATCCTCATCCGGCGCGCATTGCCCGCAGCTTAATCCTTCTGCAAGGTACACCTGCATCCACTCGCCCAGAAATCCTGGGCTCACGTAGAACCGCGCGATCTTGGTCCAGCGTTTGGCAATATAGCCGGTCTCTTCCAGCAATTCGCGTTTTGCACCGGGTAGCGTCGCTTCCTCCGGCTCTTTCCGTCCGGCTGGAATCTCCCACATATACTGTCCGGCGGCATGACGATATTGGCGCTCGACCACAATCAGAGGGTCGGCTGGATTCCGCGTGTCATCCACCGCGAGGATGACGACGGAACCGGAGTGTCGGATCACATCGCGGCGCGCCGTCTCTCCTTCTGGCTCCCGCACATAGTCCGTGTACACATCAAATAGAGGTCCGTGATATGCAAGCTTGGAAGAAATCAACGCAACCTTGGTGCCGCCATGGCCATTGAGCGCAGGGGTACCGGAAGCGGATTTGGTAGTGGATAGAATCGCTTTTCTGACCGGCGCAAGCTTTTTTCTAGAGGCTTGATTCTTTTGAGTTTTGCTCTTTGTTTTCCCACGCTGGTCTTTCGCTGCCAGCTTCAACGGTGTTTTCTGCCCAGATCGCATCCATTTCCTCTCGGTGTTCGTTTCAGTCGGAATCTCTCCAAACAGTATCGGCGGAACATCTGTTCCACATGAGACCATAAACCAAACCTGCCCCCATGACAAAGCAGGACCGGAGGAAAACGCGGTCGCCTGCAGACGGGTCAATCGATTCTTCACGGCTGTACGCAGTTTGGACCTCGACCGGGAAATGGTCTGCGTGCAGTCCACTTCTACTGTTTGAGCGGATTGGCTTCCTGGGGAGTGGTCTCGGCAAAGGTCATGTTTGTTGCCGGGCTACCTGTCGCGTGTTTCCAGTCTTGAAATAGCTGCCCATAGCTCGCCTTTAGATATTTCTCCGGAGAAATGCCGAGCTTTGCGGCCATCCGATCAATCCATTCGGATTCGCCCTCCAGTTCGGCGAAATCTCCGATTGGGGTCACGTCCACGACCACGTGACCCTCGTTGTCGGCCCACTCTGTCCGAAGTTTTTCATAGACAAAGATGGGATTGTAGCCAAGCCGTTCGAAAATAGCGGCCAGCGGGCGGCCGTCCTCGATCTCGGTTTCCGTTTCCGCCCGTACCTTATGCGTGCTGGCAATGGAGTTTTCGACTGGCGCCTTGTGGGTAAGGATCCATCGGTCGCCATACTGCCGAATGCGCAGCAACTCGCCACGCTGTCGCAACCAGTTCTCTGGTGTATCGAACAATACATTGCGCTCCATAGTTTCCGCGGTCAGTAAGTGAAACCCTAACGACGGCAATTGCATGGTGAAAGCGGCACGGTCCGTCAATCGTACTTTGATTTCCGTCTCCATCCTGCCTGCCGCGGTTTTCTGTGCCATGCAACCAGTTTCGCAGATATGGCCAGCACATAGAGAATCAAGATAATCGCGATAGACAGATTAGGATGAAGGACGGATGGGTTGCGTTCGCAAAATGGGATGCGCGAACCGAGATGGCAGCAAAACACACAGTCCGGCTGGCGATTTCTGCCGATTCCGTTTCGTCTGCGTCAGCGCAAGACACTCTGGCTCAGGCGGCGGAGGTGATACGTTCCAGCGGAACGGTGGCGTTTCCCACCGAGACTGTCTATGGTTTGGGGGCGAATGCACTCGATTTGGCGGCAGTGGAAGGCATTTTTCTTGCAAAGCAGAGACCTGCCTGGGACCCGCTGATTGTGCATGTGGCTGATCAGGCGATGCTCGCTCAGGTCGCCATCCGTGTTCCGGGAGCTGCGCAGCAACGGATTGACGCACTCATCGACAAATTCTGGCCTGGTCCGCTGACGCTGCTTCTACCGAAGCAGGACGCCGTGCCGTTGATTGTTACGGCTGGCCGTTCCTTGGTCGGCGTTCGCATACCCCTACATCCGGTGGCGCTGGCCTTGATTGCTGCGGCGAAGGTTCCCATCGCCGCGCCCAGTGCCAATCGTTTCGGCCATACCAGCCCCACAACGGCGCAGCACGTGTTGGAGGATCTCGATGGCCGTATCGATCTGGTGCTCGATGCAGGGCCAGCCTGGTGCGGTGTTGAGTCCACCGTGATTGAGGTTGGCGAACAGGCGACGATTCTCTATCGCCCCGGCGCGATACCAGCTGAGGAGATTGAGGCGATTGCAGGCCCGGTAATTCCCTATCAACCTTCGTCCGCAGAGCGGGCGTCGGTTCGAGGGCCGGAATCTTTGCCCTCGCCGGGAGTGGACATGCGCCATTATGCCCCCAAGGCACGCGTGCTTCCGGTCGAGATGAGCGTGAACTCGGAAGCCGATGGTCGGGCGCGTTGGTTACAGGCGGTCCTGGAGCAATCCCAACATTTACAGAGGGTTGGGGTTTTGCTACCTACGGGTTGGATCTTGCCAGAGTCTTTTTCCGGGGTTCAGTACGTGTGGGGCAGCTGGGAAGATGATCGGGAATTGGCGCAGCGACTCTTCGCGGGCCTGCGAACGCTGGATACGATGGGGGCGGAAGTCATTTTGTGTCCGTTGCCGCCAGAATCCGGTTTGGGAGCTGCAATACGAGATCGGCTGCTGAAGGCTGCCCGCAAAGAGTAGGATGCTGCAGTCGCCGAGTGGCTACAACATGGTCTGGGGAATGTTTTCTCCAGCCTTGTAAATGTAGCGGATGCTGTCCTTGTAGACCAGCACGCGGGTGCGGGCACCGTTCTGCAAGCCACCATGCCCGACATTCCGCAATTTAATGGCATAGCGGTCGTACCATTCAATCGAACCTTCCAGTTCCTCGCCATTCTCCAGCATCACGATCATGCGGGTTTGCGCCTGGATCTGTTTCTGGAAGTAGAAGACTTCGGCATGGGAGCTATCTTCGATGACACCGTCCGGCATTGCGCGGGCGGTCAAGGTAGGACCATGGCCGAAGATTGCCGTCTGGCGCGCGGCCGCCGACCGTAAGGCGAGACTGGGGCGGATGAGACGCCGTTGCCCGGAAAAATCGCTCACTGGCGCTGCTGGGGCCGGGACCGCAACTACGATAGCGCGCTCAGCAGGTTTGGGCTTGGGCAAGGGCATGGATTCCATCCGCACGGATAGCAAAGTCAAGTCATTTCCGCATCCGAAACCGGGATGGAAGGAAAGAACTTAAACCAACTTGATTCTGCTGAATGAATACGATGCTAGACGAAGACCGAACGTTTTCCAACTACAGTTCGTGTTTTTTCTTTCGTGGAGGTTGATTGCGCGTTAGCGTTGTTGCAGGCCAGCCGTCAGAGCGTCCAAAGAAAGCGAACGAAGGAGGTTGCGACGCATACCAGATTCCACCTCCGCCATGCGCCGTACCGCACGATCAATCCAGTCGAACGAAACGCTTTCCGTCAGCCGGCGAAGTTCCGGCAAAATGTCGATATTGCGTACCATTTCCGGTTGGCCAGCCTGCAACAACATCATGTCCTCCAACAACATGTAGAGCGTGCGCAGCAAATCCTGGGTCTTTTGCTGGCCTTCGGCCCCGGCGCGATAGGTTTCGGTCATGTGAAACAACGCCGAATGGTCGGGCTCGGCGGTCGCCGTACGCAACAGCAGCAGCGCATCCTTGCGGCTGGCAAGATAGACGTCGGCATTGAATGAAATGGCGCGGCCAACCGCCCCTTCCGCCAATCGGGCCACCAGCGTGCGACGGCTTGCCGGCCATTCCGGGTGATGCTGGGCCAGGATCTCTTCCAAGGTTTCCATCGGTACGGCATGCAGGCGCATCTGGCTGCATCGGGAGCGGATGGTTGGCAGCAGGTCGGAGGGATTTTCCGCCAACAGCAGCAGGTGCGCATATTCAGGCGGCTCTTCCAGTACTTTCAGCAACGAGTTGGCGGCCTCGCTCATAAATTTGGCCGTCGGGAAGATGTAGATTTTGCCTTTGCCCTCTGCCGGCGCCCGTTGCACGTTGTGGATGAGCGAGCGCACTTGGCCTACCTTGACCAGCATTTGCGGCGGGTCTGGCGGTATCACCAGCACATCTGGATGGGTCTGGATCAGGATGCGGGTATCTTTGCGGTCGGCATCGCGCAGGTCTTCCCGCACCTCCACCGCCTCCGCCACGCGCGCGTCCAGGTCGAGTGCGGCGGCAATCCGAGTGCAGTTGTGGCAAACGTCGCACGCATCCGGCAGTCCATTGAATGTTTGTGGATCGAGGCAATTCAGCGTCTGCGCCAGCGCGATTGCCAGCGAATATTTGCCCGCGCCGCGCGGTCCAGAGAGCAAAATGGCATGAGGCAACCGGCTCGATGCAGCAGATTCCTGCAGTTGCCGCGCCGTTGCTTCATTCCCGAGAAAGCTGCGGAAGTTCACATTTCGAGCCTAGCAGAATCTGCATGCCGTTCTGCGTGTGTTCCTTGGTGAAAGAGGAAGCGCCGGAATCAATAGAGCGGCAAGTCAAGACGATGCGGCGAACCGCGCCAGTCGTTCCCCAACAATTTCCGCGATGCGCTTTTCGATTGTGTCCACCGATGCATCTTCTGCGATTGTGGTTACACGCAAACTTTCCCGGGCCGCAATTTCCTGATACTTCAAAAACACGCGCTCGTAGAAGGCGTGCCCCTCAGCTTCAAATCGATTTTCGTCCGTGCCCTGTGCTATCTGGCGGCCATTCCGTCTACGGGCGCGGGCCAGCGAAGCCTCGAGACTCGGCAGCAGCAAAATTGTGAGATCAGGCCACAGATCGCCGCAGACGGCGCGATGCAATTCGAGCACGCGCTGACTGCCCAAGTCCACGCCCGCCTCCCTGATACGCTTCTGTCGAGTCGGTAAATCGATCGCAGAGGACGACGTGTCCTTCCTTCAACGCTGGCTGAATAATTTGATGGATGGATTGGGCGCGATCGGCAAACATCAGCGCCATCTCCGCCAGCGGGGCCACATTCTGAGTCGCGGAGTTCAGCAGCACCGCTCGAATCTGGTCGCCGAGTTCCGTTCCGCCGGGCTGGCGTGTCGTCGTTACCGTACGACCCTGCGCTTGCAAAGTGCGAGCCAACAATCGAATCTGGGTTGATTTCCCCGAGCCATCCAACCCTTCGAACGTGATAAAAAATCCGCGCGGCATGGCGGGAGTGTATCACTGCGTGCGAAGTAGACGTGGAGAAGCTGTTCGCCATCAAACTTCTCTGAGAAAATCATCCCATGGCTCTGCAGTTCACAACTTCGTATCTCCAGGATTCGATGCATCTGTTGCGCTATTACAAGAAACTCGCTGACGGTGCTCTCGCGCAAGTTACAGATGAGCAGATATATGAGTTGTTGGACGAGGACGCAAATTCCATTGCGATTGTGATGAAGCACATGGCGGGCAACATGAAATCGCGTTGGACTGACTTTCTTTCTGATGATGGCGAAAAACCGTGGCGAAATCGCGACAGTGAGTTTGAGCAACCGCCAGCAAACCGAGATGACCTTGTAAGGCTGTGGGAAGAGGGATGGGCGCGTGTATTCGAGGCACTCCAATCCTTGACGGACGCGGATCTGGATCGGACGGTCACCATCCGCGGAGAAGCACATTCGGTGATGCAGGCCATCAACCGGCAGATCGCGCATTATTCCTATCATTGTGGCCAGATTGTCTTGCTGGCCAAGCATTTCCAGCACGCTCACTGGAAATCACTCAGCGTACCAAGGGGCAAGTCTGCAGAATTCAACGCGAAAGTACATGCAAGAGAAGCCAGCCAGCGATAGAAACCTCGCCGCTGCTGCGCTGAATTAGACTGATTCTTCATCCACGTTTCCAGAATTTCAGGAGTTCTATGCGCCCAACCACCTCTCTTGCCTTGGCCGGGATTGCCCTGGCAGCCACGTTTCCACTCATAGGTATCGCACAGTCAAGCGACACCCAGCCTAGTTCCGCGACACCCACCACGATTACGGTTGATGCCACCGATGCGCCTCGCAAGATGCTGCACGCAGATCTCGTGATTCCGGTTCATCCCGGCGATCTTACCCTGGTCTACGCACAGTGGATTCCAGGCGAACACGAAGCGTCTGGCCCCATCGGCGACCTAGCCGGCATCGTCATCAAGGCCAATGGCCAAGCGCTTCCCTGGGTGCGCGACAGTGTCGACATGTTTAAGATGTACGTTCATGTGCCGGAGGGAGTAACGGAGCTGCATGTACATGACGATTTTCTCGCGACTGCGGCCCCGGTTGGTTTTTCCTCCGGCGCCTCCACAAGCGAAAATCTCGCAATGATCAGCTGGAATGAAGTTATGCTGTGGCCGCAGGCGAAGTCAGCAAAGGACGTACTGGTGACGCCGACCGTGATCTTGCCGGAAGGCTGGAAGTTTGCCACCGCGTTGACTTCAACCAGCAATCAAGGTGAGACCACGCACTTCGCGACGGTCCCATTGAATCAGTTGGTAGACTCGCCCGTACTCTCTGGCCGCTACTTCAGGGAAATCCTCTTGGCGCCCGAGATTTCTCCCAAGCATTATCTCGACCTCGCCGCCGATGGGCCGGAAGATCTGGATGTTCCGCCGCAAATGCTGGCGGGATTCAATGACCTGGTACGTCAGGCCGATGCGCTCTACAAGTCGCATCACTACGGCAGCTATCACTTTTTGATGACACTCAGCGATCAGGTCGCGCACTTTGGGTTGGAGCATCATCAGTCGAACGATGACCGAGTGCCGGAGAAAACATTCCTCGATCCTAAGATGGACGCACTGGAAGCCGGCCTGTTGCCGCACGAATTTACGCACTCGTGGAACGGGAAATATCGTCGTCCTGCAGGATTGCTTTCGCCGGATTTCCAGACGCCAATGAAGGGCGATCTGCTGTGGGTCTACGAAGGTCTGACGGAATATCTTGGCGATGTACTGACAGCGCGCAGCGGCCTGTGGACTGACGATCAATATCGCGAGGCGCTGGCAAACTCGGCGGCGGGGCTCGACAACCGCCCGGGTCGCACCTGGCGCGATCTGCAGGACACGGCCACGGCCGCGCAAATCTTGTATGAAGCCAACGGGCAGTGGGGCAGCTGGCGTCGCAGTGTCGATTACTATCCGGAAGGCGAACTGCTTTGGCTTCAAGTGGACACAATCATTCGCCAGCAAAGCCACGGCAAGAAGTCGCTGAACGATTTTTGTGTTCGTTTCCTCGGTCTCGGCGGCAATACAGGACCTATCACCGTGCCGTATACGTTTGACGATGTGGTGAGCAATCTGAATGTGGTTCAGCCGTATGATTGGGCTGGCTTCCTGACGGAGCGGCTGACGACCAAGGTCGATCATGCACCGCTGGGTGGAATCGAGAATGGAGGATATCGGTTGATCTACACCGACACGCCGAACTCCATGGAAGAAGCGCGTGAAGCACTGACAGGTGTCGATGCGTGGTATTCGCTCGGCCTTCATATCTCCAGTAAAGGCGTGTTGACAGATGTGCTGTTTTATTCGCCGGCGTACAAGGCGAATTTAGGGCCGGACATGAAGATCGTCGCTGTGAATGGACGTGCATATACAGATGCCTTGATGCACGACGCCATTCGCAATTCCAAAACAAGCCAGACGCCGATTGAATTGATCGTCGAGAACACTGGCTACTATCGCGTGGTGAAGATCGATTATCACGGAGGCGAACGCTATCCGCATTTGGAGCGCGTCGAGTCGAAGCCCGACATGCTGGATCAGATTCTGCAGCCTATCTCGAAACGCTAGATGAAAAAGCTAAGTAGAAATTCAGAGCAGCCATTTCAATGAGACGGCTGCTCTGAAAGGTGATGGACTGCAACGGTACAGCTTCTAAAACAGCAGCTTCGCGCCGAACTGGATTTGCCGCGACGTAGTCGATGTCGTCGTGATCAGTCCGGCGGTCGGGGATGGGGTAGTTGTATCGGAGGCGTACACCACGGTATTTGGGATGCCAAAATTCGTCCGGTTGAGGATGTTAAAGAACTCTGCCCGAAACTGGAGATTCAGTTTCTGCGTCAACTCCGTATTCTTTCGCAGGGAAAGATCCAACTCAGAAATCCCCGGACCCGTCAGGGTGTTGCGCCCCAGGTTTCCATAGGTACCCGCGATGGGAACAATGAAGGCATTGGGATTGAAGTATTGCGCCGGTCCGCCTTGAATCACCTTGCCATGGAAGTCCGGATTCACTGACGGGCGGATTGGATTTCTGCTGTCTCCGTTGTTGGTTGGATTGAAACCGAGCTGCGGCGTGAACGGGAATCCGGATTGAAGCGTGGCGATTTCACTTGCCGTCCAGCCGCCGATTGCCTTTTGCTGCCATCCATTGGCGTTGGCCAGAAATCGCTTGCCTTGGCCGAAGGGCAACTCGTAGGTGGCATTGAAAACCGCAACGTTGCGAACATCGGTATTGGCACGACCGTAATCCAATTTCGGATCGGTGGGATACATCACAAATCCAGGAGCATTGGCGCCGACGCTGCTGTTCCACGCGGTTCCGTCATCCAGACTTTTTGAATATGTATAGACACCGCGCAATTGAAGGCCATGCTGAAAGTGACGATGAAAATCGACCGTCAGCGCGTTGTAGTTGCTGATGCCGTCTGAAATCCACGTCGTACTGGCGCCTAAATTAGGATTTGCATTCGGCGCATTTGCCGGATAGTAGATGGTGCCAGCAGGTAATGTGCTAGGGCACGGCGATGCGGGGCAGATGGTTGGGATCGGTTCGTTCACATCCTCTGAAAGGATCTGATGATAGCCGTGGAATCCAATGTAGCCGATGATGATAGAAGTATCGGCAGCAAGTTTTTGTTCGACGTTAAAGGAGTAGGAGATAGACGTAGGCGTGTACGCGTCGGGTTGAATTCCGCTTGGGGAGACCTTGCTTCCTGCGGGCGGCGGCGCTCCGGGAACAAAGTGCAATGCGGAGACCTGCACGTTCTTCAAGGTTTCGGTCGTGTTGAAGGGCGCGTTCTGGTCCAGTCGATAATCCAGGCTGTCGAGCAGCGAATCGTAGACGCCGAAGCCAGCATGAATGACTGTGCTTCCATTTTGTTTTGGCTGCCAGGCGATGCCGACACGAGGCTCCGGTAAGAATTTGGCGCGATTGGTGGTGAATGCTGAATTGGCGATGCGCGGCTGTGTTTCCAGCACGCCCTGTGAGTTGAAAATATAGTTGGAAGCTCGACCTTGCGCCTCGTTCCAGCCATTGGTGGACTCGAAGCGGAAGCCGGCACGCAGTTCCAGGTTCGGCAACAAGTGCACCGTGTCCTGCACAAACCCAGCACCCTCCAACGAGCGCCAACCCAACTCCGTGGGCGATGGAACCACCGTGAAGGTGGAAACATTGCCCTGCAGAAAGGCGCTGAGGCTGCCAAAGGATGCCTGGCCATATTGGTCCTGCGCCAGGTTGCTGTTGGACTGAATTCGCTGCAACCACACTCCGGCTTCCAGTTGATTTTTGCCGCGTGTCAGATACACATGATCGGCGACGGTAAATAAATTGCGCGCCACATTCAGATTGCTGCCCGCGTTCGTACCCGCGCCACTGATCTGAGAAGCGCCGTTCAACGCCGTGCCGCCGCCCACAACGACAGCGCCAATCGGTTTGCCCGCAACCCAGCCGGGAAGATCCACCGGCGTTTCGCCGGTAAAGAAATAACTGGCGCGGGAAAAGCCGGCACGGAAGGTATTCAGCAGGCTCGATGAAAAGACGTGCTCCTCCTGGGCGCTCAACACTTGTTCGCGCAGTGTTTCGTAGTCCAGGCTCAGCGGATTGATGGTGGGCGTGTTGGCCGTGCTGTCATCGATCGTATATACAGCGGCTGCAGTGTCGGTCGGAGACAAATTGTAGTCAAGCCTCGTCGTGCCAAAGTCTTCGCGAATGCGCTGCAGTGGATGACTGTATGCCTCGGCGATGCCACCTCCCAGTTCCGGTCCATTCTGGACCGGCCACAAATCCAGCAACGGCTGGACATCCGGCACGGCCGCCGCACGCGAAGCGTCGTCGGGCACGAGGGTTACATCTGACAAACTGAGATTTTGCCGAAGACCTTCATAGTTGCCGAATAGCAGCAGCTTGTTCTTGACCAGCGGCCCACCAAGAGCGCCACCAAACTGGTTGCGCTGAAAAATCGGAATATTTCCCTGATCGAAATAATTGCGTGCATCCAGGGCGCTGTTGCGCAAAAATTCGAAAACACTTCCGTGCAGCTGATTGGTGCCGGACTCAGTGTCGATGCTGATCTGCGCGCCAGTGCGTTTTCCATACTCGGCACCGTAGGTGTCCGAGACGACGTTAAATTCACGCACTGCGTCCACGCCCAGCAGCTCTCCACTGACACCGCCAGGAGTGACGTTGATTTCCGAAGCGCCCGTATATTCAATTCCATTCAACAGATACAGGTTGTCCTGCGGGCGATGGCCGGCAACGGCAAACATATTTCCAGGCGAGGAGTTTGATGTGCCGACAGCGCCAGAGCGCTCTCCGGTGGTGTTCACCGACGCAGGATTGAGTGTGATCAACTCGTCGTAGCTGCGTCCATTCAACGGTAACTCTTTTACCTGACGCGCACTCACCAATCCAGATGTTGGCTGCGTTGTGGTGTTGATGGCGAGCGGAACATCAGTGACGGAAACCTGTTGCTCCACCTTTCCGACGGCGAGCACGAGATCGACCGCCGCGCGCTGCCCGACCACAAGATTGATTCCAGTCTCGGATTGGGTATTAAATCCGGCTTTCTCCACCGTTACCTGATAGCGGCCCACTGCAAGAGAAGGCGCGGAGTAGACTCCTGCCGCATCGCTGACCAGATCGCGAGTTGCACCTGTTTCCAGGTCCCGAATTGTGACCTGCGCTCCGGCGATAGCAGCTCCGGAGGCGTCGCGGATTGTGCCGGAGATGGTCGCACCGACAACCTGAGCTTGGGCGGCGGAAAACGGAAACATCACGGCGAAAATGACAAACAATGAGAATAACCAAAAAGAAATAGGACTGCGACGAGGGGGCTGCATAAACAGGGTTCTCCTTCAATGAGGGCAAAAAGTGGTTGTGAAGTTAGCGCTGGAAAAAGGCGTAGTTCAGTCGATCAACAACAAGACATCGACGTGCTGGGAGCACATTGCGAGGAGCGGGCGTGGCGGGAATCCATCATGCGTATCGGTTCTGATCGACAATCTCGGTTGTATTCAGTGCTGCTGAAATAAAAAAGCCGCTGGGGTCGACCCGGCGGCGTATCGTGCGCAAGGGCGAGTTGAAGCTAGTTCAAGGGCACAGCTCCGTACAGGGAGCGCAGCCTGACATATAGCAACAGCCTAAGAATTTTCGCCCGGAAATCATGTTTTCTGAGTGTACTTGGGATGTCCGCGTCAGGTCAACCCAAGTTTCCTCGCCTAGCAGCGAATTGACAACTTGCTCATCCTGCGACATTCTGGATAGGTCATGGCTTATACGCTCTGTCCCTCGATGTGTCGGTACGCAGAACGCTGTTGCTGTTGTTGTAGCAGCGTTGCCGGCCCAGGGTATGAGCACTGTCGATAGTCCCAGGATTTCCTCTTCAGTCAGCTCTAGAACATAAAGACCCCACGGCCGCACATCTTGTGAGCGTGGGTCCTTTTTTTGCCTGCCTCATATTCCCTTAAAAATTTTCAACCCAGGGCATACGCAGCCAGAATGTTTTGGCTCGTCATTCTGGCAACGGTACCAGGCAGATGCAAACGCTCCCCGGGAGCGAAAAGAACGGTTGAACGGAATCTATATGGAATCAACGACGATGGAACTGGCGATAGGTTTTGTGATCGCTTTTGCAATCGCCGTGACCGGTGTGGGCGCTGGCACGATTACCGCGCCGCTCCTCATCTTTTTCCTGGGCGTCCCCATTGAGTTGAGCGTGGGAACTGCCCTGGCCTATTCCGCAATCGTCAAGATGATCATTGTCCCGGTCCAGGTCTGGCGCAAACAGATCAATTACCGCGTGGTCGGGATTATGCTGATCGGCGGTCTTCCGGGCGTCATTGTTGGAGTACTTCTATTTCATCGCGCAGTGCAGCATGGGCAGCGAACCATTCTATATGCGGCGCTGGGCAGTATTATTGTCGCGTCTTCCGCCTGGCACCTGTACACAACCGTTCGTCCAAACAACCGCGGCAAAGCGAAACGAAGTCATCTGGCATGGCTGGCTGCAGTCGTATTTCCGATTGGCGCCGAGATGGGTCTTTCTTCCTCCGGCGCCGGCGCGCTTGGTTCGCTTGCATTGCTCAACCTCACAACACTGAGCGCCTCCCAGGTGGTGGGCACCGATCTTGCTCTCGGGCTTTGCCTGTCGTTGGTGGGCGGAGGGTTGCATGTCCTTGGCGGTAGTTATGATGGAGGGCTTTTGCTGCGACTGGTAGTAGGAGGCGCGTTCGGCGCGCTTGCAGGCAGCGCGATCGCAACAAAATTGCCGAGCCGTCAGCTGCGACTTGCCCTGGGTATGGTTTTACTGGCGATTGGACTTCAATTCTGCTACCGTGCGACCCGTTCCCAGGCTTCGCCTGTCACTGTGAGCGCGCATGTGCGTGCGCACTTATAGGAAATCCGCGCTACTGAAATGCGCCGGCGACGACGCTTGCCTGCACTTCCACCTGACCGCGAAATTCGTGACGCGTTAATCGATACGCAATTTGAACAGTGTCACCCACCGCGGGGGGACGCTCCAGCGCGGAGTCGATAGAAAACCATATCGCTTCCAACGTCAGCGTGCCACGCTCCAAACGCAGGCGGCCATGCCGACCGTTCGTGAGCGCGCGATACGTGGCCACGCGAAACGTTCCCGAATAGAGCGGAGCCTCGAATCCTCGTCCAAATGGACCCATTGCATCGATCGCTTGAATACTTTTCAAGTCATGCGAATTTGTATCGAGTTCGCCATCGGTCCAGATAGTGGGTCCAGTCGCGACCGTTCCTGCAGCTTGCTCCGCAATGGCCAGCGAGAACGACGTGCCGAAACCGCTCCATGTCGGTCACACGGATGGTTGCTCCCGCCGCAGCCTGGTGGCCGCCGTATGCAACCAACAGGTCTGGATGCGCGTTCGCCACATCCTTTAACGCGCGTTGTACATCGATCCCAGCCACTGAACGAAACGACCCGCTGGCCAGTCCGGCGGCCAGTCCAGGCGTCAACGCGGGTGCGGTGAATCGTGCTCCCTGGCCTTGCGGAGCGAAGATGGCGCAGGGCTTTCCAAATGCTTCGACGACGCGGCTGGCCGTGATGCCATGCACGCCCGAGTGCCCATCTTCCAGAAAAAGAACGATTGCCGGACCTGTAACCCGGGCTGCTTGCGGAAAGGCTTGCGCACGCAATCTGCGCTCAATGGATTGGCGCTCGGCGTTCTCGCGCTTCAGTTCGCTCCAACAGGTTGCGGCGTCCGTTTCCGATTTGGCGATTAGAAACCTGAATCCGACTTCTGCCCAGTCCAGCCGGCCAGAGGCTGCGATGGCGGGCACCAAGCGAAAGGCAATCGTTTCAGCGTCAATTTCTCCATCGACGTCCGCCGCAAAAATCTTCCAGCATGGGCGGCATCCGGAGCGAATCAGGTTCAAACCGCGACGGAGGAAGGCTCGATTGATCAGGCTCGCTCCGGGTGACAGCGACACGCAGTCTGCGATGGTGGCAACGGCAACATAATCCAGCAGGCTGGCGAGCGAAGGCAACTGCGCAAAAACGCCACTCTCCAGCAATGCGCTTCGCACCTTCGCCATTACAAGAAACGCAACTCCAGCGCCGCACACATGTTTGTCGTAGTCCGCATCCAGTCGTGACGGATTCACCACGGCATACGCGGACCGCGGCGGTCCGTCTGGCGGGATCACGTGGTGGTCAGTCACCACGACATCGATTCCTTTGGCGGCCAGGGTTGCAATCCTCGGCTCGTCGCTGCTTCCCTTGTCGGCGGAGATGACCAGTTGCGCGCCGAAAGCTTCGATGCGCGTAACCACTCCGTCTCCGATGCCGTAACCTTCCGTCAGTCGGTGGCTGGTAATGACGCAGATGCGGTCGGAAGCGACTCCGAAGCAGTCGACCATAGCGGTCCAAAGTACTGCCGCTGAAGCGGTACCATCCATATCGTGATCACATGCCAACACGATGCGCTCGCGCTGCACGACGGCGCGCACAATACGTTCCACGGCGCGATCCATGGATGGAATTGCTCCGGGATCGACAATGTCTGAAAGTTTCGCAGCAGTCAGCGATTCCCAGCCGATGAAACGATCCAGACGTCGACCGAGGAAATTTGCGATTGCCATGGGAATGCCGGCATCGAGGTAGGCATCGCGAACAGCTGTGTTGCACAACCGTTCCGCAAGAATTTTTCGCGGCAACTTCCACGTCGCGCCGTCGTTCTCGACCGGGACGAGATCGACAGCTGGCAAAGGTTCCGGGACACAAGCCTCAACCGCTAAGGCTGCAACATCGTCGCTCACTCTGGTTCCTCGTCCTCTTCATCGAGCGCATTTTCGATCAGATCCTGGAGACTGTCGACTGTGTTCACCATCGCCCGATACTCGCGATACCACTCCGTCTGGGTCTCATGCACAAATAGGATTCCCTGGTGAGCAAACGCCAGCTCAATATGGCCAACCTTGCCGATTTCGAGGAATAGCCGGTTGACCTTGTCGGTCTCAGGACCGGGCGCGTCGGTGCTCGACAGATCCTGAAGTTCGCTGGCCAGTAACTCGAGTGTGGTTCGGTCGACTGAATCCTCACCGATGCAGACCAGCGGCGCGCCCGCCGTCTTAGCCATTTCGACAAAGTCCTTCCAGCTTTCCTTGGGGCTCTCCGGGGCAGTGCCGGCTGCTTCCTGGTCGTTCCACCACACACGTGGAGTGTCTTCCGGGATGAGTGCAGGAAAATGGCGCATACCATGACCCTCGATAAAGGCGATCATGTCATCTTTCAGCGAAGTCAGGTTGTTTGAATCCATCCTTTCCATCCTAGAGCAGCGAACGCTTTATGATGAAAGGTAACAACAGGATTTTTTCGGGAGCGGTTTCTTGGCGAAGTATCAGCGTCACGTGTTTGTGTGTACCAACCAGCGCGAACCAGGCAGTGCTCGTCCCAGTTGCAACGCCAGCGGCAAATCGCAGTTGCATCCGTTGCTGAAGCAGGCCGTCGACGCTGCGGGCTTAAAAGGGACGGTTCGCGTCAACAAGTCTGGTTGCCTGGACCAGTGTGAACATGGGCCGACCGTCGTGGTCTATCCCGAAGCAGTCTGGTATGGCCACGTCGGTGAAGCAGATGTGGCTGAGATTGTTGCATCACATCTGGTTGCAGGCCGTCCTGTAGAGAGATTGGTACTGGCCGATGCCTGCATCCACACGGAAGCCTGCGAACATCGGCCTGCGAAGACTTGAAAACACCGGACGGGAAGACCTGAAAACCGTTACGGCTGAAATCCGGGGCCACTTGCTGTGCTATATTCCGAGGGGAACAATGAATTTCTCAAGAGATTATGTTGGATATTTAGGCCGGCGCACGATCAAGCATCTGATCGATGTCAAGATGATTGAGACCGAGAAAATTGAGGTCTTGAACACCCGTGTACAGGCTGCCCTGATCGACGAGTTGATGCTGGAAGATCGCATCAATGACGAAGTCCGCTTGATCCTGGAGGCCTATCAGGAAGAGATGCGCCGCACCGGCGCCAGTTACCAGGAAATGTTCAAGAAGATTAAGCAGGAATTGGCCCGCAAATATAAGGCGGTGCTATGAGAGTTTCCCACGACAAATTGAATAAGCTGGCACACGTCATCGCCGATACGCTGGCGGAAACCGACGAATGCGAATTTCACGAAGACCGCAACACCATCCGCCAGGAATCGCGCAAGATGCTGGAAAAGTTATTTGCCGATGAACTCAAGATCGATCAGGCGGCGCGCCTGAAGGTTTCGTCCCACAAGAAGAACATTCCTGAAGGCAGTCAGGAATGGGAAATCCTGTACCGCAAGTACTATCAGGAAGAAGTGAAAAAACTCGGCCTGTAAATGCGGCCTATTTCCAGCCATGCATGTTGCAGGGCATTCATGCCCGCATGACGCGAATCGGCTAGAATGCGGTTCGAGAGGATCCAATCCATGGCGATTCAACCTGAAGGTATCGTCAACCTGCCAACCCATTCCTCCGTAGATAAAACCATCGCCCGGCTGCAAGCACTGCTGCAAGAAAAAGACGTCCAGGTCTTCGCACTGATCGACCATAGCGGGGAAGCGAAACGCGCTGGTATCGAGATGCGTCCTACCAAGCTGCTGATATTTGGCAATCCCAAGGCGGGAACGCCGTTGATGTTGGCCGCACCGAGCATTGCCATCGATTTACCGCTGAAGCTTCTGGTATGGGAGGATGCCGATGGGCAAGCTTGGATTTCCTACAACGCTCCCGCCTATCTGCAGCATCGACATTCGCTTCCGGAAAATTTGGTAGCAGCCTTAGGCGCCGTTGAAATTCTCGCGAAGAACGCGGCGGAATGACGCACGCGAGATCTGTCGAGCAGAACTGCCATAGGAAAACAATAGCTAGTCCCGGAGTGGGCTCCCCAGGGCTAGCTGGTTGGTTCTTGACGTTCGCAGTTGCTACTGCACGGTAATGTCTTGCTGCAGCGGGACATTCTCAGAAGAATCCCCGACGTACACGACAAATTTTCCTGGATCAACCTTCCATGCGTGGGTGTTGGTGTCCCAATATGCGAGGCTGCGCTTATCGAGCGTGGCCGTTACATGGCGAACTTCGCCCGGCGCCAGCATGACTCTGGAAAATCCCTTCAATTCCATCTTTGGTCGTTTCACCGTAGCCGAGGGATCGCCGACGTAGATTTGCGCAACCTCCGCGCCTGCTACGGACCCGGTGTTCTTTATGTCAAACGCAACGTCAATCGGCCCAGTCGAAGAAGCCGTCTTTGGTGAAACAGACAGATTGCTGAACGCGAAGGTTGTATAAGATAAGCCAAATCCGAACGGAAACAGCGGCTTCACGGTGCTGGTCTCGTAGTAGCGATAGCCGAGGAAAACTCCCTCGCTGTACTTGATGTCCCGCGTTCCCGGCAACTCGTAATAATCCTTGTATGTGGGATTGTCTTCGATCTTTCTTCTCCCAGCTGATAGGCAGCTTGCCTGACGGATCGACCTCGCCGAACAGAATCTTCGTGAGTGCATTGCCGGCCTGTTGGCCGCCGTACCAGGTCTGCAACAGCGCGGGTGTTCGATCGATCCAATCCTGGGTCGCTACGCTGCCGCCGGCAGTCAACACTACAACCGTATGAGGGTTAGCTGCCGTCACGGCCCGGATCAACTCCTCTTGTCCAAAAGGGAGCTGATAGCTACGGTCAGCCCCTTCTGACTCTGTTCCGGGACCGAAGCCGACCGACAGCACAACGATATCCGCCGTCCTCGCCAGCTGAATCGCTTGTGGTTCAACCAGCTTGTCTGCGGCGATGATCCCGAGCGATGCCGTATTGCCCTGGTGGCCTGGAAAATAATTGAACTGCACTTGCGCTGGCTTGCCGGCTTCCAGTGTTACATTCGCAGACTGAGCATAGCCGCCTTCACCTTGTAACTCTGAAAACAGGTCCTTGCCATTGACGCTGACCTGGTCATGGTCATCCCAATCGTCGTCGGCCACCACGGTATAGACGCCAGAAGTCGTCGGGACAAAATAGCCGTACCACTCCACGCGACGAGGAGTTTTGGTCTGCTCCGACAACCACGAACTGGTCACATGGTTGACTGTCTCGTCGATGGTGGAGAATAGTCTCTCGTTGGCCGAAAGAACGTACTCAGCGCGATTCAAGCCAGCGTGCTGACAGGTCGCATCGGTGCACCACTTCGTATTTTGGAAAACGTCTTCTGGGCTAACAATCCCGGAATTCCAAACCACCTTAATTCCCGGATGCAACGCGTTGCTCAACCCAGTCATAAAACTCACCGGGGCAAATGCATCGACATGGGAGCTGCCACCCGCACCGGGCACAGCCGGATAGGCATCCGGTCCCAGCACCGCGATCGTATGGATGGCATGGCGATCGAGCGGGAGCAGATGGCCTTCATTCTTCAACAGAACCGCGCCCTCTTCCGCCGACTGCAGCGCGATGGCATCGCCATGCTGGTTGTAGAGCGAAATGCCTGGGTCGAGCTGGTCCCGATCCAGAAACCCAAACTGGATTGCTGTTCGCAGAATACGGCGAACTTTCTGGTCGATTGTGGCGACGGTGACCTGGCCGCTTTGTATGGCAGGCAGCAACGTTTTCGCTGTCATGAAATCGGCGTTTGGCATCTCCAAATCGAGTCCTCCGTTCGCGTCGGCAATTCCGTCATGGGCCGCGCCCCAATCCGACATCAAAATGCCGCGAAAACCCCAGTCTTTTCGAAGCACCTGGATGTTTAAGTAGGCATTTTGCGTGGCATGTTCGCCGTTGATCAGGTTATAGGAATCCATCACCGCGCCCACATGGCCCTGTTTCACCGCCGCTTCAAAGGCGGGCAGATAAATCTCCCGCAGCGTGCGCTCGTCGATCACGGAGTTGGAACGTTGCCGGTCATACTCCGAATTGTTGGCGTCGTAATGCTTTACCGTCGCACTGACGCCCTGGCTCTGAACTCCCTCGATGTAGTTGGCTGCAATCTGACCCGCCAGAAATGGATCTTCGCCAAAATACTCAAAGTTGCGTCCATTCATGGGTGCGCGATAAATGTTCACCCCCGGTCCAAGAAGAAAATTCACGCCGCGCGCACGGGCGTCCTCGCCCAGTCCCACGCCTACTTTTTCGGCCAACTCGCGGTCCCAGCTAGCCGCCAATCCAATGCCGGCGGCGTATGCCGTCGAAGGTCCCCAGGTGCGCACTCCCATTGGTCCATCCGACATCTTCAGCCGCGGGAATCCAATGCTCGGCTCGCTGCGGATAAACATGCTGTCCTCACCACCGATCAGGGCAATCTTTTCCTCCAGCGTCAGCTTCTGCACCATCGCATCCACCTTCTGTTCCATAGCAGGTGTGATGGGTTGCGGACCTTGCGCATCGGATGTTTGAGCGATGGCTGGAGAAGCGGTAAGGGCAAGGAAAGCAGAGGACAGCAGCACAATTTCCCAAAAAGCTCTTCGCATGTTGATGGGTCCCATTTCTTTTCCATTGAATTTTGGTTTGGAAGATTCTCTAAGAAGAAATTATTGGCTTATCTACCGGCGATGGCAACCGCAATCCCTGCAGGATTGAGAAGCCATTCGAATCTTTCTCCTGCCGGAAACTGGTTTAGTGGGAATTTCTCGCAGAGAGCGAGATGCAAATCTTGTAAAAAAGGATGCCCTATCGGAATTTGTTCATCTCACCAAGTCTTTCTGGCGTAGACACTCCATTCTGCATTGACAGTCGTGATCGGCTATTTCTACTGTGTGGATGCGCGTAGCCGCACTCCTCCTTGCGGTGGCCGTACGCGTCCTCCCTGCTGATGAGCAATTGAGCTCTCCATCGTCCGTGAAAGGAAAATCCCATGAGCGGCATACTGATTCCAGTAGTTGACCCATCAACCCATCCACGCGTCATCCATAGCTGCAGAACTTGTCGTGTTCTGGCACTTGGCATCGGCGCATTGCTGATATCCTCCGCCGTCGCTTTGTCCGCGCAGATCAGCGACGATACTCAACCCTTTCTTCCCAACCCGGTTCGCACCGTTTCTACCATACCTGCGAACGGAGATTTGAATCCATACGGCGTTGCGTTCGTGCCTAGCTTCCTGAACGTGGGAACGCTTCATTCCGGAGACATCCTGGTTTCAAACTTCAACAGCAAACAGAACCTGCAGGGAACGGGAACTACCATTATTCGCGTGCCCGCGAAAGGCAACCCATCGCTGTTCTTCCAAGGACCCTCCGGCATCGGGCTATCCACGGCATTGCATGTCCTCAAGGCAGGTTATGTTTTGGTGGGCAATTTTCCGTCTTCAGACGGCACATGCGCGAACGCGCGGCCAGGATCCATTCTGGCCCTCAACTCATCTGGCAAACTTCTCGCCAACATCGCGAACCAGTACATCGATGGCCCATGGGACTCCGCGGTCATTGACAATGGAAACACCGCGACACTTTTTGTTGCCAATGGATTGAGCGGAACAGTCACCCGCCTCGTCCTTTCGGCGACCGCCGGGCACATTGTGCAGAGCGCCGTCCAAATCGGGTCGGGTTACGCGCACCAATGTGACCCGGTTACGTTTGTGGATGCGCCAACCGGCCTTGTCTACAATCCAAAAACGGGCGATCTGTATGTTGCTTCCACTGCGGACAATAAGGTTTTTGTGCTCCATGACGCCGCCACAACTGACAAAGACGAAGGCACTGGACAGGTTCTTTACGCGGACAATACTCATCTGCACGGACCGCTGGGAATGACCATGGCGCCAAATGGTCATTTGCTTGTCAGCAACAACGATGCAATCAATCCAGACCCGGCCCAACCCAGCGAGATTGTTGAGTTCGCCCTGGGAGGCCACTTCGTCAAGCAGCTCTCTGTAGATCCGGCCCAGGGCGGTTCGTTTGGCTTAAACGTGCAAACTGTAAACGATGTTGCTACATTCGCCGCTGTCGATGACAATGCCAATGGGCTATTGATCTGGACTTTGCCGCAGCAGTGAAAGCCGCTCGTTGAATCTTTGGCAATTCTCTTGGCAGTACACAGTTCTTCATCTCTGGCCTCTAAGAGAATTGCCAGAGCAGCTGCCAGTCGAGAGCGACAAGGTCCAGTTCTGCCCAACCCATGTTGTGACGTCTTCTCGGCGTTCCGTTATAGTGAGAAAGGCACCCGGCGCTATCGTCTAGGGGTTAGGACGTGAGATTCTCAATCTTAAAACACGGGTTCGATTCCCGTTAGCGCTACCAGCTATCTTCCGCTAAAGCCCGCTATTGCAGTGTCAGCTGAGTTCCCACCGCAGCGGTTTGCCAGGTTCGCTCTGCCCCTCAAAGACGACTATGCCTGTGTTCGAGGGCAGATGCTGCACCGAATCGTTGACCCTGATTTGCCGCATGCGCACCCGCTCCGCACTGGAAAGTTTCAATTCAACCTTCCACTTTCCGGCGACAGCGGGGTTGTACCAGCCGGTGTAGCCAACTTTCGATTTGTGAAAGCCCAAGAGCTGAGAAGAGAATTCATACTCTTCCATTGGCAATCCTGGCTCCAGCATCAAGCCTGCATCGTTAAATGAGAGTCCCATTAGCTTGGACGCGCTGTACAGAGGCCACGCATGCGGATGCATGTTCATCACCGGGTAGTCGGTCCAGTTGAAGCCCCAGTCTCTCTGCACCTTGTGGTCTGTTGAGGGGGGCTCAGCAAACATAGTCTGCCCCGGATACCGGGAGAGCACAGAGTTGTAGTAATCCGGCCCGCTCCAGATGCCATACCAGATTTTCGGGTACACGTCCGCGTGAAACGCAAGGGAGTTCTTCTTCCACTCGTCCCAGGCCAGGGTTCCATCTTCAAGTGCCAGGGCCCAAACGAGAGTTCCGTTGATCGCGGCCCAGACTCCGCCATTGGTGAAGGTGCCGGTTGGTTTATCGATCTTATCGTCGCCTTTGCTTTGCAGCAATGCGCCAATTGGAGATGGCTTGCGCGACAGTTCATCCAATGCCTGCACCAGGCGTACGCGCTGATCAGGCGAGGCGGAACCGCCGATGATGGCCCATGGTTGGGGCTCGAGCCATATATGGTCGCCGCCAAGCCATCCAAGCTGCTTGCCCAGCCACGCGCGGCGAAACCACGACCCTGCCCACTGCGCCCGAACTGCCTGTCGCTGCGCTTCCGCCCAGGCGCGAGCATCGTCTGCCCCCGCCGCATCGCCCGTGTAACCGAGCATTTGACCGTAGTAGTCGAGGACGTATGCGGCCATCGCAGCATTCAGCACGCTCTCACCATGCGCGCGAACTTCCGATATTTGCGACGGCGGCACGCGGTCCCCCACCACCTCATCGTTCCAATCACCATTCGAGAGCCGCATCAGCCCGTGTTCACCAACCCCGATGTTTTTGGTCAGGTGATCATAGGAGCGTTTGAGCAACTCGAGTACAGTTGGATCGCCGGGCTTGGACGGAGCGCTGCGGGTAAATCGGGATACGCTCATCAAGAAATTCTCGATCCCTCGTAGCCAAAATATATTCACTCGCAGTCCACAACAACCACATCTCCTGGTCGCTCGGCCGAAGATCACCGGCATAGGAATGCCGCAGCCCACGATGCCATATGGGATCGATCCGTCGGGTTGAATTTCCTTTAGCGTGTAACGAATGACTTCTTTTACCGTTGAGGCGTTGCCGAAAACGAACGGCAGAACATGCTGCAGCGGGTCGCGCGCCGCGCCCTGAAATCCCCAGGATGTATTGATACACCTGTCCTTGCGAAAGGATGTGCTCCTGGAAAAAGCTATCGAAGGTGAGGTTACTGCGAAGGTAGTAGCTGTGCCATGAGGTTTCTCGTTCTACCCATGGCTCCGAAGGGATACGAAGCCGAATGCCTTCGTTCTTCCATTGTACACTAGACCGCTCCCAAATACTCTCGACACCGAGTTGGTATTTCTTCACCAGTGAGTCCAGATCGAATCCTTCGGGAATGTAGCCGTAAAGGAAGTGCAGGTTGCGACTCTCGCCGGGTCTCAATTCGAATTGCCTCTCCACCAGCAGCGCACCCTCTGGGCCAGTACGGCCCAGATCCTTGTTGAGTGGACTGGCCAGGCCGCTCGGCCGGTTCAATTCCTCCGCTGCCGAAGAATCCAGCGCCGTCGGTCGTATAGCCGTCGATCGGGCCGTCGAGGGAAACCAGAAAAGTGGGTGGTGGATTGAGATCGTCGAACTCGGCTCCCGGCGCCGGCTCAGGAAACGGGCCCCCAAAGACCGTGGGCGGGTCCTTCTTAAGAACGTCCTGGAACTTTCTTCCACGCCTCAACGCTTTCCTCCGTCCTTCCCTTGAACCGTGGAGTTTCGATCAAGCCATGGCCATCCGCTACCAGGCGAAACTCATGCTGGAAACGGGCCGCGAAATCCCGCCGAACCTCGGCGGCGTTTGGCCCAAGGCCAGCCAGATCCGATTCCATCCGGGCGCGATAGGAAAACTGGTAGTTAACGCAGCCCCAGTACTCGACCCACCTCAGCTTGACCGTGTTGGTGGAGTGATTTGTCACCTTCATATGCGAGATCAGCACTGGATCGTCGCCAAACGGAGCCAGGATTGTCTGATCGATTTCAAATTGGCTCCCCTTGACTGTCTTTCGGTAATACCCTTCTCCGAAGACGCGCTCAAAAGTCTCGCCGTGCCCGGGATAGTAGGTGCTTAGAATCGTCTCGCCATCAGTGAGGAAGCCGATACCGGCGCCATACAAACCGCGCTCGGGCGCGAAGTCGTTCAGAAACTTCGGTCCGCCTTCATCCTGCCTTACCTGAACGTATCCGTAGTTTGAAACCGCTGCGACTAATCGGTCGTTTCCCACTTGGTGCGTGTGGTCGGTGGCGGAGCGCCACTGCGGATGGACAGGAGTGACGGCGGCGGGATCGGAAATCTGGTTGGACGTATAGCGGTAGGCCGGCAAGCCAAATTCATCCGTGATCCATTCGCCGAAGTGCCCCGATCCGAATCGCTTTGCCTCGGTAGAACCAGGCAACACCTCTGCCGCATCCGCTGCAAATGCAGTCGTCCACCGGGGAAGGTCAAGCCTTTGCGACAGACCAATAGCCCCCAGACCCAAGAACTGACGCCGGTTCATGCTCGCTCCCAATCTCGTCTACCCACAATAGTCAGTGTGGATCAATCGTAGTTGAACGAAGCAAGGCCAGCCACAGTTTTTCGCATGCCTGTAGCTCTGGCGAAGCAATTTTCATATTTCATAAAGAAGGAGGGTTATACGGTTTTCACTGCACCGTCTTCCGATTTCCCGGTACACTCGCTAGAAAGTATCGGCAGGTTAAACCGGAAGCAGCAAGAGGAGACGCGATGTTCAACTATGTGTTGTATGTAGTCTTTGTAGTCATTGGAATCTTCATCATTTCAACTATCCTCGGATCATTTTTCTCTGTTCGCACGCAGACTGCCGCGGTAATTGAAAGGTTCGGAAAATTTAATAGAGTTGCGGAACCAGGATTGAATTTTAAGCTGCCATTCGTCGAGGCAAAAAATGAAGTGAGTCTGGTGACCTTCCAATTGGAAGGGTCTATCGAAACCAAGACCAAGGACAATGTTTTTGTCCAGCTGCCAGTCAAGGTGCAGTACCGGATCATCGATACTCCGCAGTCGATCAAGGATGCTTATTACAAGCTGGCAAATCCGAAAAGTCAGATCGAATCTTACCTGTACAACATTCTGTTGGGGCACATTCCAGAGACTACATTGGATGATGTTTTTCTGAATCAGCCAGCGATTGCGCAGAGAGCAACGGTCGAATTGTCGGCAGAGATGAAGGATTTCGGATACGAAATTGTCAAAGTTCTAATTACGGACATCATTCCAAACGAAGGCGTGAAAACGGCGATGAACCGGATCAATGAACAAACCCGGCTTGCCGTCGCAAACCAGGCTCAGGGCGATGCTGAATATATCTCTAAAAGTTCGCCAAGCCCAGGCGGATGCCGAAGTGAAGCGGCTTGAGGGAGTAGGTGTGGCGCAGGAGCGTTCGGCGATTGCTCAAGGGTGGGAAGAGGCTATTACAAAGGTCAAACAAGGTACGAATCTGGATGATGTGGGCGCGAGTTTCCTGTTGCTTTTCACCAACTGGACGGACATGTTGCGCGTAGTTGGCGGTTCGACCAATTCGACGATGGTGTTCATGCCGTCTGGTCCGGAAGGTTTGCAAAACTTTCAGGCGACAATGACAAACGCATTATTGTCGGCGCACGCAAATAACAAAACGTCCTGATAGGCGGTTGCGCGCGTTCCGACGCTGTTCGTGATGGATGGCTCGATAGTCACGTTGCAAGAGGAAATCGAATCGATCAGACTTTAAGAAAAATCTTCTTGCGATAGAGTATGGCGACTGGGATAAAACATATAGCGACGATACTGATGGAATAAGCCAGCGACGCCAAATGATGCGAGGGGATCTCCGCGAAACAGTGGAAGAACATGTACCAACTTAGGCTTACTGTTTTTGTTCCCGTGTGCACGTCGATTGCGTACAGTGTGGACGATAGCAGCTCGGCGAATACGTACACCGTGATTGCATTCATTCCAAAAACAAGCCAGATATAGGTCCAGCCCTTTTTCCACTTCCTGATGTCGATTGCCCAGTAGCAAATCGACAATGCGACCAGAGCGATGCCAGCCGCGAACAGCACATAGGAGCTGCTCCAGAGATTCTTGTTGATTGGGAACCAACGCCCCCAGAACAGCCCCAGCAAAATTCCAAGAACACCGCCCGCCAACATGCCCCACGCCTTCATAACGGCACTGCGTTTGGAACGCAGCCACATTCCTGTCAACATGCCAAGCAATGTTGTTCCCAAGGCCGGCAGGGTGCTCAATAATCCTTCAGGATCGCGCACTCCACGATAAAGCCGTCCCGGGAAGATATGCCGATCGATGTAGGATCCCAGGTTGCGGACAGGATCGAACAACGGAATATCCCGGCCCGGCATTCCAAATCCTGGCACTGGTACCCATCGCAGCAGAACCCAGTAACCGAGCAAGGCAACTACAACGATCACAATTTTGCTGTTCGGTTTTCGATCCAGCAGATACAAAATGCCGGCGATCAGGAAGCAAATCGCAATCCGTTGCAGCACCCCATAGATGCGCAATGTGGCCAGCGGGAAGTGGGGGAAACCGTTGACGACTAACCCAAGCGCAAACAAGATAAAGGCGCGCCGAAGCGTATGGACGAGAAGCGAAGATTTGGAGGCTCCACGGCCTAGCCGGGACTCAAACGAAAAAACTATCGACACTCCGACTAGAAATAAAAACGTCGGAAATACCAGATCGGTTGGAGTCCATCCGTTCCATTCGGCATGTTCCAATGCTGGATACGCGTAGCCCTGAATGCCATTGTTGACCAGGATCATGAATGCGATCGTGATTCCACGGAGTACATCCAGAGAAATCAGCCGGTTGCCAGGCAAACCGATGGATGCTCGCGGGTCGAATGCAGTGGACATATTTGAAAGCGGTCTCCGATGATGTTGCGTCGCCAGGCGATCCTGAGGCTGGCCTCATCCTGCCATCCCAATCTAGTTCTGCATTGTTTGATCGCTTCCTGTTACTGTAGCAACAGTGTCGTGGGTTGTCAGCGCAATTTTCTGAGTTTCATCTGAATTTGCAGAAAATGAGCATGTATCGATCGCTTGCTGCGCATTGAAAACTGCGACAGCGGCGCCTAACAGTCCTGCTTCATTGACCGCTGCGGCAAGCTGTACGCGTGGTGTGCGAAGTGTGCCAAAGTGCAGTAGCTGCGCCACCCGTTGCTCAACTTCTGCAATGAACCATGGCTTTCCTTCAACAAGTCCTCCAGAAACGATGACCGCCTCTGGATCCAGGACATTGAAGAGACTCGCAACTCCTTCCGCCAGATATTCTGCCAGCGCGGAATAAGCCTCGCGTGCAATGGGGTCTTTTGCATCCGCGAGACGACTGACCTTGAGGGCCATTTCAGCATCTCCGAGTTCAGAGTCATCCTCACATGCGCTGGATCTGTCTCTAAATTCCCGCGCTAACGCCGAAGCGGAGACATATGCTTCCAGGCATCCCGCGCGTCCGCAGGTACATGGGCGACCATCCTGCCGAATCGTCGAATGTCCAAAGGATCCGGCAAAACCATGCTCGCCTCGTATCAGCGTATGGTTGAGAACAATGCCTCCACCGACACCGGTGCCGATCGTGATGGCCACAAAGTTGTTGAAGTTGCGGGCGGATCCAAAATACATTTCTGCAAGCACCGCTGCATGGGCATCGTTTTCTACGCAGGTTGGCAGCTGGAATCGCTTCTCGGCAAATCCACGCAGATCGAAGCCCGTCCATCCGGGAAGATTTTTGGTTGCTGCAAAAACCTTTCCATCGTGAACGTCGATGACGCCAGCGCTGGCAATTCCCAGGCCTATCGGTTCTACACCCGCCTGGCGCGCAGATAGAAGGACTTGATTGATTGCCTCGGCGGTTGCGGAGGCGATGGCCTCGCGACCTCCGCGAGCTCCTGTAGGAACGCGCGTTGGAAAGCGAATGTGGCCCTCTTGATCGACCAGTCCCGCCTTGATGCAAGTCCCGCCAATATCGACTCCGATAACAGCGCCTGAATTTTGCGGACGCTGGATCGCGTGGACAAAGTTGGCAGTAATCGTACCTGGCCGTGTAATGGCCGACCCAACTACAACGCACCAGGCGCCGGCCATCATCGCGCGTCGTGTCTCCGCGGGTGTGGAGATGTGGCCTTCTGCGATGACAGGGCGTCCGGTTTCGCGGATCACATCTGCAAGTAAGGACCAGTTGAAGCCATGTGCGTCCTGTGTCTGTTCCGTGTAACCGTGCAGGGTCGTTCCAATCATGTCAGCGCCGGCTGCAGCGGCAGAGCGCGCCTCTTCAAGCGTCGCAATGTCGGCCATCACCGGCAAGTGTAATTCTTGATGAATGCGATCAATCAACTGTTGCCAAGGTTCGCCAGCGGGCCATGTACGGTCTGTGCAATCGAGTGCGATGATGTCCGCACCTGCCTTAGCCAGCTCGACTGCTGCCGCAAAATCTGGGGTGATCCGAAGCCGGCCATCTAGATAGACTTTTTTTAAGCCAATGATCGGAACGCTCGTATCTGGACGAACCGCAGCTATGCATTCTCCCCCATTGAGTCGCAGGCCTCCTGCGCCTCCGCGAATGCAAGCCAACGCGATGCGTCGAAGCGCGTCGACATTTTCCAATGGATCGCCAGGAGCAGCCTGGCAAGAAACCACAAGCACGTCTTTCAAGGCAGCGCAGGGCGTCGTCATTCGTTTCTGGCCTGGCCGGAAATGATCCAGCACACAAATAATTCCTAAAAACTACCTGTACAGATGTATAGCGTACAAGAAAGCCAGCGTTTAACTGAGTATTTGTACTGCGTTTTTCACTCTCGTTATGTATTGATTGCCAGTATTACAGCAATCCATGCGGGTTAAGAGTGTGAAAACTTCGAAGGGCTGGAAGAAATCAGAGCTGCTGTGAAGATCAAAACTTGAAAATAAGAAGGCGGGAGAGATTCTCTCCCGCCTTCTTATTTTCTCCTACTTGCTGCCGGGTAATGTTACGTTGGATGGCTGTTTCTGCTACCAGCCATCATGATCGTGTTCGTGATCACCCTGGGCAACTTCTGTTCCAGGCGTGAAAGAAACTCCGCGCAGCACTTCGCCGAAACCGGCCCGGCGAATGGTATAGAACTTCTCCTTCGCCGCTTCCGTAGCGCTGGTGTTCTTCAGCACGTCCGTAATGGCAACCAATTGATTCGGATCCGCTCCGGTATCTCCATTGCCACTCACAGTTGAAGTAATGGCCCACAGGGTCACACGACCATCGCGGTCTACATGTCCGACCAGGTTGCGCAGGCCGTCCGTTGCAGGAGACCAGGGCAGGCCCGTTGCCGCATTGGTTCCTGTCGGATATCTCTCAACTGTATAGGGGGTTCCAAGATTCAGTCCCGCTTGCAGCGTGTATACAAGGCTCCAGCTATTCATGGTGGAATTGAAAATCCATTTCTGGAGACCGGCGGTGGGTTGTGCGGCGGCGTGCGTATAAAGATCGGTTCCACCCGTATAGCCGTCGCCCTCATCCGCAATGTAGACCGTGTTCGCATCGGCAAACCAGATGCCGAAGGGGTAACTGACCGTCGTAGCGGTTTTAGCCGGTACGGCAGGGAAGCCGGCGAGGATGCACATGTTGTTTGGTAGCCCGCTGGTCTGCAATGTTGCTGGATCGTAGTTGAGCGGCGTCGTGGGCAGTTTCGCGTCGGCGGCCGGAACCCCGATGCCTTTGAGGCATGCAGTGCCCGTGGTATCCACAAAGTAGACTGTGTTGACACCATTGCTGCCGCTACCTTTGGTGTAATACAACACGTTGTTGAAGACGGTCATTCCGCGGAAATTGTCATCTTTACCGATTTTGTCCGCCTTGTCTCCAAGTTCCGTTACAGAAAAGCTGGCGACGGGCGAAGGCGTTCCGGGATTCTGCGAGCTCTCCGCTTCTGCTAACGGATCGATCAGTTGCGCTCCGGCTCCGAGAATAATGCCATCCGGTTGGGGATTGCTGCCGTTCCCAGCGTTCCCAGCGGTGTAAATAATATTGACTCCGCTCTGGTCATTCAGGATCGATGCACGGCCGTTGTTGCCGCTATAGGCATTCGTTTCCGTAAATTGAAATTTACCATTTCGGTCCACCTGCGCTACCGCGCGGTAATAGTTTTCACCGACGGGATCTGTAGGATCGACAGCTTCGGGAGTATTGGAGTTGGAGGCGTCCACAGTGTTGACTGGCGCCACATAACCCATAAACGTCAGATATTGGCCATTGGTTGAGAGATTGAGCGCCAATTCCGACTTCGAACTAAAGCTTGTGACCATCTGGTTGCCAGTCTCTTTGGTGTCGCGTTCCAGGCTGTTCGGCACTTCAACAGAATTGATCAGCCAACCCGTGGGTGTGATTTGATCCAGGTAGATCGCTGATGTGATACCGAAGCTTGCATCATAAATGACGTTATTGAAAACAGAGGGATAGGTGCCGTTGTACGGCGCGCCCGTCGAAGCGGAACAGCCACCGGTTGTGCTGGCGCAGTTCGGTGGAAGGATGGTCCCAACTTGAACGTTGTTTGCGTTGTTGTCGTATACCGAACGGCTGACGACCAAGTTACCCGGCCAGAACTTTGTGCTGTTGCCGAAAGGGAAGTTCTGTGCGGTTGCGGGAACCTGGCTGAGAAAAACGCTGAAAGAAATCGCTGCGATTCCTTTTGCAAGTTTTCTCCAACGATCTTGTCGAATGAAACCTACGCCTGTCATTGGCAAATCTCCTGATGACAGAGCGTAGGTTCTAAATGTTACTGGCTTATCTTATTTCTGTAACGGGTCTGTAAAAACTCCGCAGCGGAAAGAAGCGCGTGCAATGCACTCTTCCCGTCTGCGAAATTCCTCAACCTACCATTGCACTCCGGGATAAAAGCTTGGAATGCGGAATGCACGATAGAAGTTTGTGCCAGTGACGTGCATGCTCCATACAGTTTGCGGGCTACTGGTTTGCGTCACTTCTTGGATTTCTGAGCCGAACCCGATCGTCCCAACCGGCCCGAGGCCGCAGAGGTCGTATTCCACGTCGCCATTCGCCAACGACTGCGCATTTCCTCCAAACCAGTTGTATAGATTCGTCGGCAATATCTGGTGGAAGGTAAGCGTTGCTGTCATCGTGGATTCGTTGATCTGCCAGACAGGTACGGTCGAATAGAAGCACGGCGGAGCCCCCGTACTGCCGCAGGTAACTCCGGTAGGAAAGATTCTGTCATCCCCGTTGTCCATAGCAGTCAGTGAGAAGATGCCTGTCGTGTTTGAGCTGACGAAGCTAGGTCCATGCTGGGCATATTCCCAGTCGGTGGGGTCGGTGCCACCTTTCAGCGTGAAATCTCCCTGGTATCCCAAGTGCCATAGGACAGTCCCGTCTCCGGTACCGTTGGCATAATTCACTTTTATGATCCAATTCTGATGCCGCATCGACACGAGGATATTGCCATCGTCCTTGGAGTAGATAACCGCGTTGGTGTGGGTCCAGTCGGGGAACATATAAGGATGGCGGTTGACGTCGAGGTGATTGAATTCGTTCCACGCCCAGACTGGCTGCATGTTCTGGTCCAGGTCTACGATGACGTCCCCAAGCACTTTTTGAGGGGGTAGGTTGGTCAATGCTGGGGTTGTAGTACTGGACAGCGCCATCGTCGTGTTGCCAAGGACCAGCCAATGGCCATTCGGCAATGGGGTGACGTCATGATGGAAGGAGTACAGCGTGACCTTGCATTCCGCGCAGGTTGCGGCCGCCAATTCCGAGTTCAGAGTGGAAATCGAAATATCGTGAACTGTATTTCCGGCAAGGTTGACTTCTCGTATTTCAATGATCGAGTCCGCCGGAAGTGGCCCAGTTAGGGGAAGCGCCGAATTATCGCCGATCGCCATCAGGAAATCGCCGTCTGGAAGCGTCTTGACGCCCTGAATCCAGTCATAGGCGTTATTACCCGGATTGGCGTAGGTCCAAAGGATATTGCCGGACAGATCGGTGACCTCCACTCCGGTGGGATTTCCGCCCAGCGGATTCAGCATTTCCAATCCAGACTGCGGTGTTGCTCCCGGGGTGGTTGTTGTCGTCACGTTTAAATGCATGTTTGCCGGAACAGCGCCGGTGGTAAAGGTATGGTCAATATCGTTGGCGGTTACGCCATCAGCCAGCTGCACAGATGCTTGCATGTGGTAGGCGGTGCTGCCCAACATGCCGGCGACATAGATACTGACCGGGCCGCCGCCGCTCGGGGTGGGCAGGGTCCAGGTCTGCTTGCCATAGCTGGTTGTGGGACCAAAGTTAATGGTGACATTGCCAGCGAAGGGAGGCGTGATGGTATACAAGGCAACCTGCGGGTTAGCTGTGGGCGTTACCGTTCCCGCCGTCATCACCGCAGACGTTCCTGTCAGGGTTACCAATCCCGGTGCAGTTGGCAAAGCCACATTGGCAAGGTTGAGATTCAGTGTCGCAGTTTGTGAGCCTGCCGCGGTCGGAGTATAGGTCACAACGATTGGACAGGTTGATGCGGGAGCCAGCGTCGCTCCGCAGGATTGGCCGGCAACGATGGAAAAGCCAGATGCCGCCAGTACGGCAGGGTTTAGGGTCAACGGATTTGCTCCCGTATTGGTTACCTCGACCACGGTCTGGGTGTCAGGATTGCCGACCACATTTTGACCGAAGTCGAACGAGGTGCTGCTCAACGTAGCCGTTGTTGTTGGCGATACAGCATTGACCATATGACTAGACCCTGTTCCGCACCCCGCCAATACACCTAGAAAAATCAATGCGCTAGAGCATACCTGATACCTGGCCATCTCAAAATCTCCTTTATGCGATTTCATGCCCCTTGAGGCAAGCGTTGAATCTACTGTTTATTTTGAAAGTTCTACCACTGTACTCCCGGATATAAACTGGGCAATCGATTTCCGCGATAGGCAAAATCTGAGGTCAGCGTCAAATTCCAGACCGTTTGCGGATTGGCTTGTTTTGTCACCTCAAAGATTTGTGAACTTTCAGGGGCCAAGCCGCAGAGATCGTATTCGACATTCCCGTTCGCCAGGATTTCTGCATTTCCTCCAAAGTCGCTGTACAGAGGAGTTGGTAGGATCTGATGGAACTCCAGCGTCGCGGTCTTTGCTATCTCGTTGATTTGCAATATCGGGATGGTGCTGTAGTAGCACGGCGGCGCGCTTCCCTTTCCGCAGGTTACGCCCTTAGGGAAGATGCGGAAATTTCCATTGTCCATCAGCGTCAGACCAAAGATCCCGGTCGTATTTGCGGTGCTGAAAGATGGATCGTGTTGTCCGTAGAACCAATCGGTCGGATCGGTACCGCCGATTAGAGTTAAATCCCCCTGATATCCCAAGTGCCAAATGATATCTCCAGCGCCTGCGCCATTGTTGTAATCCACTTTCACTACCCAGCTTTGGTGGCGCAAGGAAACAAGGATGTTGCCGTCATCCTTGGAATAAACGATTGCATTCGCATGTGTCCAGTCACCGAAGGTTGGCGTAAAGTTTACAGGATGTCGGTTTACGTCCAGATGATCAAATGTATTCCACACCCAAACAGGGTTCAGGTTCGTATCCAGATCGACGACGACATCGCCCAGGACATTCTGTGGCGTTGTGTGGCCATTCAAGACCACGCTTTTGACGGTATTCGCCAGCGCCAGCCAATGGCCATTGGGCAACGGGGTGACGTCATGGGAAAATACCCCAAGAGTCAAGTTGTAGTTCGCGGCGGCGAGTTTCGCGTTGAGCTGTGCCATTGTGATTTGCTTTACCGTATTGCCAATAAGATCAACTTCGCGCACCAAATTGGGGTCAGCCGGGTTGGGTCCTCCATTGATGGGAGCCGATGAATCATCACTGTAAAGAAAAACGAAGTCTCCGTTCGGTAGTTGTTTAGGAGCAAAGATTGCGGCATGGGATGGGGGCTCGGGCGGGATATATGCCCAAATGATGTGTCCAGCTAAATCCGTTGCAAGAATTTGTTCGGAAAATCCGATCGGGTTCACGATTTCAATTCCGGATTGCGGTGTCTCCCCAGGAGTAGTCGTTGCCGTGAAATGCGGAGTTAGATTCACAGGATAGCTGCTAGTGGTGAAGGTGTGGTCAATATCGTTGGCAGTGACGCCATCGGCCAGCTGCACAGATGCTTGCATGTGATAAGCCGTGTTGGCGAGCATGCCGGCAACTTCAATGCTGACGGGTCCGCCACCGCTGGGAGTGGCAACTGACCAGGTCTGCTTGCCATAGCTGGTGGTGGGGCCGAAGTTGATGGTGACGGTCCCGGCAAACGGAGGCGTAATGGTATACAAGGCAACCTGCGGGTTGGCCGTGGCAGTTACCGTTCCGGCCGTCATCACCGCAGACGTTCCTGTCAGGGTGACCAATCCAGGTGCAGTTGGCAAAGACACATTGGCAAGGTTGAGATTCAATGTCGCAGTTTGCGGGCCTGCCGCGGTCGGAGTATAGGTCACAACGATCGGACAACTTGATGCAGGAGCCAGCGTCGCTCCACAGGACTGGCCGGCAACGATGGAAAAGCCGGATGTCGCCAGTACGGCAGGGTTCAGGGTCAGTGGATTTGCCCCCGTATTGGTTACCTCGACCACGGTCTGGGTGTCGGGATTGCCGACCACATTTTGACCGAAGTCGAAGGATGTGCCGCTCAATGTTGCAGTTGTTGTCGATACAGCATTGACCATGTGACTCGACCCCGTTCCGCATCCCGCCAATACACCTAGAAAAATCAATGCGCCATAGTGAGCTTGATACCTGGCCATAGTAAAAACCTCTCTGATGCGGTTGGTTCAGCTGCATCGTTTCCAGAAAGGGGGGGAAGATAGATTTCCGGCAACCTGTTGGGTTGAATCTAACATGAAAGCGTTACTTAAGTAAGGCGAACTTGGCGGCAAAATCTGGATTTTTTCCGTTGTGTATGATTCATGACTCTGCACAGAGTCTGACACATTATGAAATTGAAAAAAGGCAGACTACAGCTGGATTAAAGGGTTGTGAACGCCTGTCGGGAATGGACGTCTAGCTATTTGCATGTAGGACGTCGATCGTACCTTATTCAACGCTGCTCAGAAATGGCTGCAATTGAATGATACGGAAATGGCGGTTTCTTCCCTTCGATCAAATCATCGAGGATGTCGTGCACTTGTAGAAGCGGATAGGGCGCAGTGACGGTCGCAGGTGTTGTCTGGCCCGCTAGGTGGACCATCAGCACAGGTCTTGCATCGTAGCTTCCGTCGTGGGAGGCAAGCCGGTCCTCCATCGTCCACGAAGGTGTCGGAGACCAAAACCAAGGCCGCCAGGAATGGTCCCCGCAGACGATCACGCTGGTGTCTTTCCAGCGCGGCGACTGTTGCAGAAGAGAGAGGAATTGCCCCAGGGTCTGGTCGGCCAAAGCCAGGTTATCTATGTACGAACGGTTACCAGAGGGATCGAACTGATGGGTTTCGCGGTTGTAAAAACCTGGCGGATGAGGAAGCGGCAAATGAAGAAAAATAATATCCAGATTTGGGTTTTCCAGCGCCTCATTGGAGTGGTGCAGCAGGTCTTCATACGAATCTATTCGGCGGACTGCCAGACGTTTTCGTCCAGTCAGCGAAAATGCATCCTTCATGTAATGCAACCATGGGATCGCCAAGTCTTTCCAGAATCCATCACGAAGCCCAAAGATCAAAGGAATTTCTTCCTCGTTCGTCCAGTAGCATAGGTTCAAATAGGGTGCCAACATACTGCAATACGGGTTGTACCAGCCAACGACGCCCGTCGTAAGGCCAACCTTCTGTGCCAAAGCGAATGGAGTTTTCGTGGCATCGAATGGAAGAAATAAATGCTTTCCCATATCGACCACTTGCAGCTGATTGTGAAAGGTATATTTCGTTCGGACTACGGAAGATCCAAGCAGGATAGAGGGAATCGCCAGCTCTGTGTAATTTGCCACTGGCCGCATCTGTGTAAATACGGTGGAAGATGCGAGCAGCGAATCGAAGTTCGGCAGGCGCAGGTTGGGATAGCGATCACCAAACGTCTGCTGGTAAGAAAGTTCGTCAAATAAAATCCAGACGATGCGGGGACGGTTCGTCGAAGGAGCGGTGGCAGCAGGAACATTGTCGACAAAGTTCGGAACTGGCCTCCACAGGGCGAGATGACATAGTTGCAGGACGACAAAAAAAAAGAAAATGCCCATCCCTAAAAGAACAGCCCCGGTGAGGCTCGATACGATTTTTTCTCCACGGTGAAAGTTTCGGTGGAGAAGAATGACGACCAGTGTCATTCCCAGACATACCGCGATCAGGAACGATGGGTGGATCCTCGCGCCTACATTGATACCTATAACCTTTACCAGCAATGCCAGGAGTATGCCCGGCAAAAAGAATCGCAGCCGATTCAATTTGTGACTGCGCCCCACCCATTGGCCGAGGAAAGCAAAAACAACACCCATCAGCACCAGATTCGCGATGATCGAGAGCGCAAAATTGGTAAGCGGTACGGGAGTGTGCATGCGCAGATCGGAGGGGTACGCGATCGACGAGCCATACAGGCGAAATAAAACAAACGCTGAGACGCCGCAACCCTGCAACAGAGTCAGCGGCTTCATCGTTTCTCCATAAGAAAAAGTGTGCGGCCATTCACCAGATCGCAATGGTTCACCATAGAAAAGTGCGAAGCAAACGCGCCTTGCATGCGTGAGGCAGTCAGTTCGCGATACAGCTCATCGCGTCCGCGAAGTAACCGCTGGAACATGGGGTCCGATTGTGGAACCCATTCGATGAGTAAATGTCGTCGGCTAAGCCTGGCGGCGAGAGCGGCAATTTGCTCCAGCGGAATCTGGTCCATCAGCAGTAGATGATGAATGACCGCCAGCATCATTACCAGGTCGAAGCGCTGCTCGGCACGGTCCAGGAATGACATTGATTCGGAGTTCTCCCAGCCCAATGCTGGGCTGGGCCTCGCTATATTGACCACAAGTGGCAGAATATTTCTGGATTCTTTCGAGGCACGGATCCATAACTGGTCGATGGCCGCAAGATCTGTGTCTAAAGCCACGACTCTGGCGCCGGCCAATGCCGCCAGCATCGAATATGTTCCCGTGTTGGCGCCGATATCGAGCACATCAGATGGCTGAATATCCTGTAGAACGCGCTCGACAAATTCTTTTTTTCTTGCGTGGTCTGCAGCTGAGTAATGCACTGCCGTACAAGTGTATTGACTCCATCGGGAAGGATTGATGCTGGGCGACGCATGGTCGATCTGCCGTCCTAACTGGCGCAGATTCTTTAACAAAATCGCAGAAGCAAGTTCAGGGCTTCGTTGTAGCGATCGAGGAGAAGAATTAGATTTTGAGTCCGCAGACTGGCGACGATCCAGCCACGCTGGAAGCGTGACTGGCCACAGCAATTTTGGATTCAGACGGCGGAGTGGTCCCAATGCTTCCGCCAATTGGGCTGGTTCATAGCCGTCACGATAGATCTGTGATGCTGCCAATGGCCAGCCAAGGTGGCGATGTGCTAGCAATGGCAGCAAAAATGTACGTACAAATTGTCCCTGTGCCAGCCAGATGGGGTTGGAAGAGTCTCGCGGGTCGAAAGAGAGGACGTCAACGAAAACCGGACGAGCGCCATCGAACAAGATATTGAGCGGAGTAGCATCTTTCAGCAGAAAGCCTGCGGATACGGCTTCACGGCAAAGATCTAGAGTCAGATGGGCAGCGGCCCGCCATTGTACGGGTGACCATTCCCATGGATAAGAAGGAAAAAACAGGCGCGGGTGCCGAACCAGCAGTTCGCTATCAGGTCGTTCTTCGATCTCTCCCGCAATCATCTGTCCCGAAGATTGCCATTGTTGAACAAGTGAGGAACGGAGAAAGCGCAATGCGCTCTCAGCATCCGCGGGGTAGATGTGTCGTACTACTTCGGTTGGTGTGAATTCGACGTAACCCGAAGGATCGCGAAAGGAAGGCCTCGGAACTGCCATCACTCGGGTTTTGACTCAGTTCGATTGTCGGAAGACTCAGGTTCCGCGGCAGTGGACCCTGCGGAATGAGACCAACGCATAAATAACTTGCCAACCTTTTGACGGAAGTAAAAGCCGATTCCAGCCAAGGTCGAACCGATGATCTGGAGCGCCAACAAGCCCGATCCCGGATCGGCATACGCGTGCGCCGTTCCCTGAAAAGCCAATAGTAAGCTTGCCAGGCAGAAAACTGTCAGGAGGAAATGGCTAAAGCGGATCGTCATTGGCCCACGTTTTCTGTATCCAGAAGTCAACAACTGCGGAGTGTTCATTACCTAAATATTAAGTCGTGATCGCCAAAAAAACTGCGAAATCTGCGTTCTGTGCTGAAATTTGGTGACGAATAAGACAAGGGAAAAGACGCAAAGTAGGGGCGTTCAGCTTTACTGCTGGCTTTCAAAACTGCAAATCAGTCTGCTTCCTGCCGCCTGCAACCTTGCATCCGTTGGCTGCTTCCAACGTTGTGAAAGGGAGAACGCCGATGGCAACTAAAAAATCCAGCAGTCACAAAAAATCTGCAGCGAAGAAAACTTCCAGCAAAAAGAAATCGAGCACACGGAAATACGGCCCCAAAGCAGGCAAGAGCGTCGAGCGGGAGATGAAGGCATTCAAGCAAGGAAAATTAAAGAGTGGATCGGGCCGCAAGGTTACCAGCCGGAAACAGGCGATCGCGATTGGCTTGTCTGAGGCCAGAAAATCCGGCGCCAAAGTACCCAAGAAAAAGTCGTCCAGCTAGCAGCCGCCTCCATCTTTACGAAACCTCCAGCCAGACTTCCATCCATATCGCACCACAGTTGTTCTGGCTGGAAATCCAAATCTCTCTGTAAATTCAAATCAAAAGTTCTGTATATTTGCGGTTGTCTGGGTGTGCTTCTTCGAGGTTCGTGTCTAAGGCCTGGGGAATAGAATCTTCGCGTCGTGAAACTTGCCGTAGTCTATCTGACATAAATCTCTCGGTTTTAGCTTGGCCAAATCCTATCTTTTGCTTCTATTTAGCTCGAGATCTCTCTTCGCTCAATCCATTAGGTCTTCCCAATCCCCCCAACGACTGAGTCTTCGTGTATTCTTAGGATTATCGATAATCCGCTGTTCGGCCCTGCGTGATTCGACCAATTTCAGCCTTCCACCCCGATTGGGACTTATATGTGGATTGTTCGCCTGGCATTACGCAGGCCCTACACCTTCGTTGTCCTCTCGCTACTCATCCTGATCCTTGGGATTACGGTAATTCTGCGCACTCCTACCGATATCTTTCCCGACGTCAACATTCCAGTCGTGGGTGTGGTCTGGGGCTACAGTGGGCTATCTCCTGAGCAAATGGGTAACAGGATTGACAGCGTCTTCGAGCGCGCCGTCACCACCACAGTGGATAACGTCGAACATATTGAGACCCAGGCTGTCACCGGCGTTTCGGTCACAAAAATCTATTTCCATCCAGGAACCAATGTGGAGGCAGGCGTGGCCCAGGTCACGGCCATTGCGCAGACGATGTTGCGCCAGCTTCCGCCCGGTTCATTGCCGCCGCTTATCCTCAGCTACAACGCATCCTCGGTGCCGGTGCTGGATCTAGCTCTCTCTGGCAACGGTCTCAGCCAGCAGCAACTTTTTGATATCTCTAGTAATTTCTTGCGCCCTCAGCTGGCCACCGTGCAGGGCGCATCGAGTCCGTGGCCCTATGGCGGCAAGCAGCCTCAGGTTCAGGTCGATATCGACAGCGTAAAACTGCAGGCCATGCATCTGTCGCCTGCCGATGTTGTACAGGCCTTTGCTCGGCAGAATTTGATTTTGCCCGCGGGCACCGAGAAGATCGGCGACTACGAATATCAGATTGAAACCAACAGCGCACCCCGCACCATTGAAGGTTTGAACGATATCCCCATCAAAACCGTCAATGGCGCCACGATTTATGTTCGCGATGTGGCGCATGTGCGGAACGGGTTCCCTCCGCAAACGAACATCGTTCGCGTGAACGGCCAACGTGCCGCGCTGATGACGATTGAGAAAACAGGAAATGTCTCCACGCTGGATCTGGTCGCACATGTGTTAAGAATCCTGCCCAGGATTGAGTCCGGTCTCCCTCCACAACTGGTGATTCGCCCGCTCGACGATCAGTCCATCTTTGTTCGCGCCGCCATCAATGACGTAGCGGTCGAGGCGCTGATCGCTGCCTGTCTGACGGCGATCATGATTCTTATCTTCTTAGGTAGCTGGCGCAGTACCCTCATCATCGCCGTCTCCATCCCGCTTTCAGTGCTCGTTTCTCTCATCGTTCTAAGTAGCTTGGGCCAAACCATCAACATCATGACGCTTGGCGGTCTGGCACTAGCGGTCGGCATTTTGGTGGACGATGCCACCGTCGAAATTGAGAACATCAATCGCAATCTGGAGATGGGCAAGGAAGTGGAGCAGGCGATCTTGGACGGCGCTGCCGAGATTGCCATCCCCGCGTTTGTCTCCACACTTTCCATCTGCATCGTGTTTGTTCCCATGTTTTTTCTGGGAGGCGTCGCCAAATTTCTTTTCGTGCCGCTGGGAGAAGCCGTTGTTTTCGCCATGCTGGCGTCTTATTTTCTGTCGCGCACCATTGTGCCGACCATGGCGAAATATCTGCTGCATGTGCATGAGGAGGGCAGTCTGGACCAGCGCCGCCGCAGCCGGAATCCTCTCGTCCGCCTGCAGATGCGGTTCGAAGACCGTTTTGAGCGCATCCGTCTCGGATATCGCGAAATCCTCGTGGTCTGTTTGCACCATCGCGGTATATTCATTGCCGGCTTTTTCCTCGTGTGCGCCATTTCCATGCTGGTGCTGTTTCCATGGCTGGGCCAGGACTTCTTTCCTCAGGGGGATGCGGGACAGTTCAAGCTACATGTCCGCGCGCATACTGGAACCCGCATTGAAGATACCGCCGCGCTGTGCGATCGGGTAGATCAGGTCATTCGCGAAACGATTCCGCAGAAGGAATTGGGCACGATCATCGATAACATCGGCGTTCCGTACAGCGGCATCAATCTTACCTACAACAACTCCGGCACCAGCGGCTCCTGGGACGATGACACGATCGTCAGTCTCGCCAAGGATCATCGCCCCACCGAGGAATACATTCGTGCTTTGCGGACGAAACTCGCCCATACCTTTCCCGGCGTGACGTTTTATTTTCTACCTACCGATATCGTGAATCAGATCCTGAATTTTGGCCTGCCAGCGCCTCTGGATGTTCAGATCATCGGTCCGGATATTATGGCGAACCATGCTCTGGCGGAATCGATGATGTCGCAATTGCGGGGTATTCCCGGCGCTGTCGATCTGCATATTCAGCAATCGCTCGATGCTCCAAACATGACGGTGGATGTTGATCGGACCAAGGCGCAACAAGTTGGCTTGACCCAGGCCGATGTCGCTAACAGTGTGCTGACCGCTTTGAGCGGCAGCTTCCAGACCTCGCCGCAATTCTGGCTGAACTGGAAAAGCGGTGTTAGCTACTCGATTGCAGTGCAGGAGCCGCAATATCGCATGGATACGCTGCAGGATTTGACAAATATTCCGGTCACGGGTTCAAGTGGCGCACCGCTGCAAATTCTTTCGAACCTGGCCACCGTTCATCGCGGCGTCGAGCCTGGAACCATCAGTCACTACGACGTAATGCCTGTGATCGATATCTATGGCTCGGTGGATGGCACAGATCTGCGTTCCGTCGCTAATCGCGTGGACGGCATTGTGGCGCAGGCCAGGAAACATGTGCCGCGCGGTTCTCGGATTATCGTGCGTGGTCAGATTCTTACCATGCGTTCTTCCACCATCGGGCTGCTCAGCGGTCTGCTGTTTGCCATCGGGCTGGTCTATCTCCTGATTGTTGTCAACTTTCAGTCCTGGATGGATCCGTTCGTCATTATTGCGGCACTCCCAGCCGCGCTCACAGGAATCGTCTGGTTTCTCTTCCTCACCCACACGCACATCAGCGTGCCGGCGCTCACAGGTTCCATCATGTGCATGGGGGTGGCCACCGCCAACAGCATTCTGGTCGTCAGTTTTGCCCGGGAGGAAATGGCACGTGGCGCCAACGCGGTCGAAGCGGCCATGGTTGCCGGCTTCACCCGTTTTCGTCCCGTACTGATGACGGCCCTGGCCATGATCATCGGCATGTTGCCGATGGCGCTCGGTGTTGGCGCGAGTGGAGAGCAGAATGCGCCTCTGGGACGGTCCGTCATCGGTGGCTTGCTGTTTGCCACAGTCGCCACTTTGTTTTTCGTCCCAGTCTTTTTCAGCCTGGTGCATGGAAGGTCGAAGCCGTTGGCCGAGTCTTCTGAGGAGCAATCGCAATGAGTCAAACGGAAAAGCATGCAACCAGCGCTCCCGCTGGGTCCGAAGGCGCGCCGCAGAGATTCTCGTTGGAGCCGGCCCCACAGGCGACTCGGCGAGCCCTCATCATTCTCGTTGTGCTGCTCATCGTCGCCGTGGTGGTGGCGATCACCGGCATCATTCCTCGCCTGCACGCGCGCTCTGCTTTGCGGAAGCAAACGGACAGCATGGCTGTGCCTGAAGTCGCCGTCGTCACTCCGCAGACGGGCGAGCCCATGCAGGAAATCCTTCTTCCCGGAACCATTCAGGCGTATTCCGATGCGCCCATATATGCCCGTACCAATGGCTATGTTAAGGCCTGGTATCACGACATCGGCGCGCATGTGCACAAGGGCGATTTGCTCGCCGTCATCGAAACTCCGGAACTCGACCGGCAAGTGGACGAGGCTCGGGCCAACTTGAATACCGCTCAGGCCAACCTGGTGCTCGCGCACGTCACCGCGCAGCGTTACGAGGGGTTGCGTGGAACGGAAGCCGTATCTAAGCAGTCGATTGATACAGCGGCTCAAACGGAAAGCGCCCAGGCAGCGTCCGTGGCCGTCGCGCAGCAAAATCTGAACCAACTACTCGAATTGCAATCCTTCGAACGCGTCTACACACCTTTTGATGGCGTCATCACCGCGCGCAATGTCAATATCGGCCAACTGGTGGATTCCGGCAGCAATGGCGGCACGGGCAGTTCCAGCAATCCAGCCGGAAACATCAACACTGGCGCAACCACCATTAACGGTCCACAGGAATTGTTCCATGTCTCCAGCATGAATACGGTTCGCATATTCGTGAACGTGCCCGGAGTGTATGTATCCGAGGCTCGCCCCGGTGTCAAAACGAATATCGATGTTCCGGGATACCCGGGGCGCATCTTCAAAGGAACCATTGTGCGTACTGCGAATGCCATCGACCTCAACACGCGCACATTGATGGTCGAAATCGATATTCCGAATCAGAAACATGAGTTGCTGCCAGGCGCCTATGCGCAGGTTCATCTACAGCTGCCCATGACGCATCCAGCGATGATTATTCCGGTCGATACGCTTCTATTTCGCTCGGAAGGTTTGCGTGTCGTGACTGTCGACGGCCAGGACCATGCACATCTTCAGGTGATTACTGTAGGCCGCGATTGGGGCACCAAGATCGAAGTGCTCAGCGGACTGACGGAGAATGATCGCATCATTAACAACCCTCCTGACTCGATCAGCGAGAACGAACTGGTGCACGTGGTCCTGGGTGAAGGTCAGCCGGATCAGACAAGTCCGTCTCCGACCAGTGCGATCTCCGCAAACTCAGCTCACGCAGGAAAGCCTTCATGAATCGGAGCTACGTCAATACGGGGATTGGAGCTGCACTCGCGCTCGTTTTCTGCGTGACCGGCTGCACCGTAGGGCCGAACTATCATCGGCCCAGCGCTCCTACTACGCCAGAGTTCAAAGCGGTTGCCGGATGGCAGCCGGCGCAGCCATCGGATCAACAGCTTCGCGGCCATTGGTGGGAAGTCTACGAGGACCCGGAACTAAACACGCTGGAAGATAAGGTCAGCGTTTCCAACCAGTCCTTGAAGGTCACCATGACCCAATACACGCAGGCACGCGCCATGGTGCAGTATCAGCGCGCGAACTACTTCCCGTTTTTGAGTGCTGGAGCGGGTGTAACCCGGCTGCGCGAATCGGAGAACCGCGCCACCTACTTTCCTGGAATCGAGAACCAGTACAACGACTTTTCCCTGCCGCTTGATGTGACTTGGGAGCCCGACATCTGGGGTCGCGTGCGACGTACGGTGCGCGCAGCTCGTGAGAACGCGCAGGCCAGCGCCGGAGACGTCGTCAACGTTCAGCTGATTTTGCAGGCAGAGCTGGCGCTCGATTATTTTCAGATGCGCGGTCTGGATTCGCAGCAGTCCATCCTCGACCAAACCGTTGTTGCGTATGAAAAATCCTTGCGCCTGACCTTGCAGTTGTTCCATGCCGGTCTGGATTCGCAGTTGGACGTACAGCAGGCCCGCACCCAACTGGAAACAACCCGCGCGCAGGATCAGGATGTAGGGGTTGCGCGTGCGCAGGATGAGCACGCCATCGCAATCTTGATCGGCCAGCCGCCCGCGACGCTCAGCATTCCAGCGCGAGTGGTTGCGTATACTCCGCCTTCCATCCCGCCGGGCCTGCCGTCGCAATTGCTGGAGCGCCGTCCGGACATCGCCATCGCGGAACGGCAGATGGCTGCCGCCAATGAGCAGATCGGCATTGCTCGCGCCGCCTACTATCCGAACTTCACGCTCTCCGGCATGGGCGGCCTGGAAAGTGCCCGTCCAGGAAACTGGTTCACCGGTCCAAGTACCTTCTGGTCGGTGGGGTTGTCGGCCGCCGACACGCTGGTGGATTGGGGACAACGTCATGCGCTCAACACCATGGCCCAGGCGAACTACGACGGAACCGTGGCGAATTATCGGCAGACTGTGCTGACCGCATATCAGGAAGTGGAAGACAATCTTGTTGCCCTGCGTATTCTGGAACGCGAAGCTCAGACACAGAACCTGGCCGTTACCTCCGCGCAACAACAAATGGATATTGCCACCAAGCTGTACACGCGCGGACTGGATCCGTACCTGAATGTGATTCAGGCGCAGAGCGTTGTCTTGTCTAACGAACTAACGGCCGCGAACCTTGTTACCCGCCGTATGACGGCCAGCGTTCTACTGGTCAAGGCGTTGGGCGGCGGATGGGACCGAAGCCAGCTACCGCGCGAGTAGGCTGTTCGCGTTGAGAATGAACCACTAGCTTTTGAAATGGAAACCGTCGATGAATGGGAATGAAACAATCCAACCGCCTCTTGACGACGCAAGCCTCGGCAACGATCCAGCCGAGCCTTCCGCGTCTACGGAGGAAATCAAGTCTGTGATCGCCTCCATGATGGCCGAAGAGGGGGAGAGAAATTCTGCCACAGCCGTCGACCGCAATTGCATGCACGATCGCGTTCGATGGACCATCCTCGAACGCATTATGGATGGTACCTATCAACCTGGCGAACGGCTTAAGGAACTGACTCTGGCGCGGGAATTTCATGTCAGCCAGGCGCCGGTCCGCGAAGCGCTGCGCAAGCTGGAAGCCATTGGAGTCGTGAAGTCGGAACCCTATCGCGGTGCGCGCGTGCGCGAGCTGTCGCCCACAGAGTTGCGCGATGCTTATCAACTGCGTGGCATTCTGGAGCAGGCGGCGACGGAATTTATCGCCGAATTTCCCGAAGAATCCGTTCAATATCTTGAACAGGAATATGCCGCGATGCGCGCCGCGGTGCGCGATGGCGACCTGCAGTCCGTCGCCTGTCACAATCGTAACTTTCACCGTTGCATTATTGAGCGTTGCCGGAACCAGGAGATTCAACGTGCCTGGAAGTCTCTGGGCATCTGTATGCGCGCGCGCTTGAATGTTCAGAGGCGGATCGAGCAATTGCCCGAAGCAATTCTTTCGCATCAGCCGATCATCGATGCCTTGCGAGCGGGGGATCTCCGCTATGCGGGCCAGTTGCTGCGGGAACATTCTTTCGGCTTTGTTTCTGACTTGATCTAATGGAAATCTTCCAGGTCGCGCATTACGAATCGCGGGAGACGGTGTGATATGCACCGACAAGTCTGGAAATCAAGACCGCAAGATACAGCACGCCGAGGATAGCCTCGATCACCGTCAACGATCTCGCCTGGTCCGATACTGGGGTGATGCCGGCGGCGCCGAGCGAAGTCATGGTCCCAAAACTGTAATAGACCAAGTCAAATCGGTTTGGATCGGCATGGAGATTGGTCACCGGATCGAAATAGAAGGCATGCGGTTGCAGCATCGCTAGCAACCTGTAGATGCTGGCAAATCCAAATCCCACTAGCAGATAAATGCAGAGTGCGCCCGAGATGGTTTCAGCGTTTGGCTGTCCGTGAACAAAGACGCGACGAAAGATGACAACGATAATGAACGTATCAAACGCGAGCGTCAATGCGATCGTTACTAAGGAACGCGCGCTCGCATCCCATTGAGTGAGGCGAAGATGTCCCACCAGCGCTGGTATCGCCAGTGCCATACCGATAAAGACGAGGCTGCGGCGGAAACTAATGGCATAGATGCTTAGCAAAGTGATGGCGATTGCGAACACGCGGAAGGTGTAGTAGCCCCAGCTATTATTTTGCGTGTACGGATAAAAGATCAGATATCCCAATAGGAAAACGAACAATAGAAAGAATTTATGCCCGGTTATCTTTGAATGTTGTTGGTCGCCAATTTCGGGCATCTTTTCAGGTCGAGTTGTCGACATTTTTTCAGACATGGGAGCGGGAATTTGTCGCCAATCATACTCCCTTTCCCTCGTTTTTCAGACTGGGAATCTTTCTTTGTCAGGGGCTGGTGTGGGTGTCATCGGATGCGGCAACTAGAAGATCGCTACTGGTTCCGAGACGGCTAATTGACCGATCCACTGAGCGACTGTATCGGAATGGTCGTCTCAGGCTTGGGGATCAACCCAATCATCGACATCAACGAAAACGTCAGCTGCGCCGATCCCTGAAACTTCCATTCACAGCGATCGAAGGTCGCATTCACCACGTCGAACGGACCGCCTGAGTAAAAAATGACGCACTCGCGCAAGACACAGTTCACCAGCCAGGTTTCCTCTAACACGATTACCTTCTTGGTGAGCGTCATTCCTTCATACTTCGTCATCGGCATGGAATCTCCATTGGCAGTTAGTATTTGATCGTGACATAGCTCTGCATGGTCAAGGTCACATTCGCGGAGTGCTGCAGGTTGCCGCTGGTTCCCGTCACAGTGACTGTATAGGTTTGCGGCTGCAGTTGGAGGCCAATGTTGGCGCACCCGGTCAGACTTCCCGTTACTCCTCCTAAGCTGAGCAGGCAAAGCACCGTTAGCACCAGCGATCGCGGCAAAGAACGAATTCGCTTTCGCAGCCCTGCCATTCCCAACAGCGGCATCGGCAGGAGCAGAAATCCGTACCGAAGGGGGAAGCCTCCGTGCGGCAGACGATCTGTTGGCACCAATTTTGCTTGGCTAGACGCGGTCACAATCGTCAATGTTGCTGTTGTTGGCGTGGATCCGGTCACTGTCACCGCGGAAGGGTTGATGCTCACCGTCGCACCGGGAGGCAGGCCGGTTGCCGCCAACGCTACTGACCCATCAAAGTCGTAGATTCCCGATACTGACACTGTGTAGGTTGCGGTCGAGCCAGCATTTACCATCTGGCTGGAAGGCGTTGCCGCCAATTTGAAATCCGGTCTACCCGCGCTCGCCGGTAGTCCCATGGCGTTCAGATAGACAGTCTGAACCAATGGCGCGAGCCCCAAAGCATTGTCCGCAATGTTAGCTGTCCCATTGATCGGGCCCGAGACCACGGGCGTGAAACTAAGCACCAGACTGCAAGAGTCACCCGAGGCCAGGGATGCCGCGGAGGAAGTCAAATCCAATTGCGGGCAAGTGCTGCTGTTGCTCATCGTGAAACTGGGCGTGATATTGGGATTCAAGCCGGATGCGGGCACGGAAAAAACTAGCGGCGCATTGCCGATGTTCGACACCGTCGCGGTCTGCGGGCTATCGCTGCTGGTAAAGCCAATCGGCGTGGTGGCAAAGTTCAATTGGTTGGCCAACACATTCACTTCACGGACGCGATTGTTCAAAGAATCCGCGATATAGAAATTGCCCGCGCTGTCCAGGACTATGTTTTGCGGTTGGTCTACCTCTGCGCTGATCGCCGGACCGCCATCCCCGCTATACCCCGGGGTACCGTCTCCCACCACAGTCGTAATGATGCCGCTGGCTGCCGCGACTTCACCGATGCGATCATTGCCTTCATCCGAGATGTACAGGTTCCCACCGGAGTCCACCGCTATGCTCACAGGGTTATTCAATTCAGCGCTGGTGGCCGGACCATTGTCCCCGCTATAACCCTTCTTGTGATTGCCAACCACCGTAGTGATGATCTTCGTACTCGCATTCACCTCGCGGATCACGTTGTTCCCCGTATCGGCGATATAGATATCGCCCGACTGGTCCAGAGCTATCCCGTGGGGATAATCGATCCATGCCTGGGTGGCCAGAGAACCGTCACCAAAGTAGCCTGCTGGAGCAGCGGGTGTCGGGGGGTTGCCCTGCTTTGGGAAATATCCAGGGCCTACGGCGGTAGCGATGGTGCCGGTAGCCGCGTCGACCTTGCGAATAAAACAATTGCCAGTATCCGCAATGTAAAGATTGCCCGCGCTGTCGAGTGCCAACCCGGAGGGGCTATCCAGCTCCGCCTGGATGGCCGCACCATTATCTCCACTGAAACCTGCGTGGCCATTGCCGGCCACCGTAGTGATGATGCCTGTGCCCGCGGCAATTTTGCGAACCACGTTGCTGACAGAATCCGCGAAGTATAGATTGCCCGCGCTGTCCAATGCCATGCCGGAGGGAAAATCGATCTCCGCGCTTGTAGCGGGGCCACCGTCGCCGCTATCGCCAGCCGTGCCATTGCCCGCCACTGTGGTGATGATGCCGGTGTCCGCGGCAATCTTGCGAATGACATTGTGGCTAAAATCCGTGAAGTAGAGATTGCCTGCGCTGTCCAATGCCACGCCGATGGGGTATTTGATCTCCGCGCTCGTAGCGGGGCCACCGTCGCCGCTATCGCCAGCCGTGCCATTGCCCGCAACTGTGGCGATGGTGTTGTTTGGAGCTAGCGCCACCAGCGGTCCGGTCCCCAGGCCGATCATGCCGAAATTGAATGTTCCTGCGGAGCTTGTCACTTGCAGCGGAACGAGACGATAGCCGGGATACACAGGCGAGAAGGTGACCGTCACCTTGCAGATTGTCCCCGCGGAGAGTGCCGTATTCAGAGCGCATCCTGTGCCGGTAATGGTGTACTCCTGCTTGCCGCCCTGGGATAACGGAGCCGCGATGCTGGTGATCGTCGTTCCGGCCGCATTCACTTGCAGCGGAAGCGTCACTGCGGTGCTGGTCGAGCCTACAGCGGTTGCCGGGAAGGGCATACCCGCGCTCGCCAGCAGATCGCTCAACGAGCCAAGCGTGATGGCCTGCGGCGCTTGTGCCATTGCGCGCTGCTCCGCCGCGAGGATTGCCAGTGCCGACACAACCAGCAGCATGACCCATGGTATGCAGCGGCGGTGGGTCCGATCGGTAAGCAGGCACACGCTTGCAACCTCCCCGACTGCAGTATAGGCCTTTGCGCACCGTGCGAAAGAAATGCCGGGTGCCGATTCAATCCTGGTTTAGATTGCCGATTTCTGCGGCCATCGACATATCGCGACCGGTCACGCCACCGGCATCGTGCGAGACCAGCGCCACCCGAAGTTTGTTATAGCGAATGTCGATATCGGGATGGTGGTTTGCCTTTTCCGCCAGCAACGCCAGACGTACAACAAAGGCGAAGGCCGCCGCAAAATCTGCGAAGGCATAGTCGTGAACCAGTGCACCTGCTTCGTACTTCCATCCTGGAAGCGTTGGCACCTTCTCTTGGATTTCTTTTTCAGTAAGCTTCGCCATGGTCTGCTTCGTCCTGTTCTGGGGAGGGAAAGAATCGTGCAGTCATTCTCGACCTTGACCTGCAAAGTTGGCAAAGGGAGGACGGCTTCTTTAAGGGATGTTTCCGAAGGTGTACCCGAACGGAGAGAAGGCAAATCCGTCACGCATGATGCCCTCGCGCAGGTCCAGCCAGATGGAATCCGGCGTGGCCACAAAGACATCGACAATGGAGGGATCGAACTGAGTTCCGGCGCAGCGCAGGATCTCTCTGCGCGCGGCATCCATCGTATTGGCTCTGCGATAGGGCCGGTTTGACGTGATGGCGTCGAAGGTGTCGGCAACGGCAAAAATACGGGCGCCAATGTGGATTTCTTCCCCCCGCAATCCCCGGGGATAGCCGGAGCCATCGAAGTGTTCCTGGTGCGAGTAGACGATCTCAGCAGCTTCCTGCAAATAGGGTATCTTGCGGATCATCTGGTATCCCAGCTCGCTATGGGTGCGCATGACCGCCCGTTCCTCCGCGGTAAGCTTGGCCGGCTTGCGCAGAATCGCATCTGGAATCGCCATCTTCCCGATATCGTGCAAAAAAGCTCCGCGTCCCACAGTTCTCAATTGTGGCTCTGGCAAGCCAACAGCGCGGCCCAGGGCTAGGGTGTACGCAGTCACCCGCTTGGAATGGCCTTCGGTTTCTGCGTCTTTCAAGTCCAGCGCATTGCCCAGCGCCTCCAGGGTCACGTCATAGGAGTTTTCCAATTGCTGCATGCTGTGTTGCAGCATCTCAGTTCGCGCTGTGATCAATTGCTCCAGATGGTGTCGGAACAAGTCGTTTTGCGTTTGCAGACGCCGATACTGGAGTGTTCTACGAATTGTGGCTAACAGTTGTTCAGCAGAGAAAGGTTTCAAAACATAGTCGTATGCCCCCATTTGCAGCGCCTGCAGTGCTTGCGGCACGTGAGGGGAATCGATCAACAGCACGATCGGGATCTGAACGCGGTCAGAGTTCCACAACAGCACCAATGGGGCCAGCAGAGTTTCCGTCACTTGTCGTAGCCACGGGAATAGCTGTTTTGCATTCGTGCCTGCGTCTAGCAGGACAAGATTGATTCGCGGATTTGTCGCCGGATCGGAGGCCAGGGACTCTATCGCCTGAGCAGGAGAAGTGCAACAAAGAAGCGACAGTTTTTGTGCTTGCAGAAGCTGGTCGATCATATTCGCCTGTGCCGGGTCGCCTGTGAGCAAAAGTATTTGCCCTACGACCGAGGACGGTCGAGCTGAACGTTCCATCGCGATTGCTGAAAATTCCGTAGTCATTCCGTCTCGAATAAATCAGGGCAACGACATGGTAAAGTGTTCAACGTTCAGGTAAAAATGCCATCCACCCATCCTGGCTTTTCTATCTTCCCAGTTCTCATGTGGCATCCACATGCTGAAAGGTGGTATTTAAGTTCCACTTATTAAAGTGGAAATCTTTAGATGCAATATGGCTTCGCAGGGGTGCTCGTTTTTCGCGAGACCTCATTCCAGAATGAAAATTGTGGCATAGCGGGTGCAGTCGTGTTCGCGTGGTCGGTCCGGTCGATTGAGTGGCCGCCGACGTGCTTATCTGATCTATAAGGCATGCAATTTTTTTCTGACTCAACCATAGGAAATTCCGCCGGAATGATGTTACCGCGATCAGCGACGGTTTCACAGTCAATTATCGTCCAAGTTACACATCGCTATAACACCACGGATGAGCAACGCGATGTTTTTGAGAGTCATCGTCATCATATCTTTTCCGTCGCATACTACATGACGGGCGATGAGCGCGAAGCGGAAACTATTCTACAATCAGCATTTATCGAGGCATTTGACAGGCAGACCAAGCCCTCGATCGCAACACTGGACGAGGCATTGATGGTTCAATTGCACCGCCGGATGTCGCTCGATCCAGTGCCGGCTGTGGCGGCGGAAATCGGGGGTCTGGGCAGCAGAAATGTACGCCGCACCGATTTGGAGGAGGCATTGTGGCAGATGCCGGAGAGGGAGCGCTTGTGCTTCCTGCTGCAAGACGTTGAAGGCTACGATGCCGGCAGAATCGCAAGATTGCTGGCAACTTCTGAGAAAGAAGTGCAGCGCACAATCTTTTCTGCCAGGCTGCGAATGCGCAGTCTGCTGATAGAACAGCGCTCGAAACAATCGCATTTCAACCTGGATGCTTGAGATTCCAGTCGCTCGATTCCGATTCTGTTCAATCCAGAGCTAAGTTGTTCTGTGAAGACGTAGCAGGTGAGAACTGAGTCCTCACGTACAACAATTTATTTCCCCTCCCGCTGGCCCCGTGGTGAGGAGGTGTTCGCGTTTCCGCCTGCTCCGTACATGAGAAAGGGTGCATCTTCAGAGTAATCGGACTCAATGCCAGGACCCCTCAGAGTGAGTAGAACTGCATATTCTCCATTCTCCAGCTTCAATTTTGGATCGCCCAGTTGAAATGCAGTTGTGCCGACATAGCTGCCATCTTCTGCTGTCAGCCAATGGATGGGCTCTTGCGCCAGCTTTGAACCTTTCGCATCGACGAGAACGAAGCCGCCTTTCCAGTCTTTTGAAGGATGCTGGGCCAACTTGTCAATTGGGGTAATCCGGACCAGCGTCCAGAGAACGTCCTGAGGTGAAAAGGAGTGGCTCGGTTCGGGCTGGATTGTGCAGTTGCCGGCCCGTAAATAATCAATCGTCTGGGGCTGCTGGGCGTCGGTTTGGGGCGGTGCCGGTGAAAAGACGCAGGATCTGCCGATCACAAGTGAACTGATCCGGACAGTTTCATCGGGGTCAGTAGGGGCGACTGTGAAATCCGTGGCCAGTCCTGCCGTAATCTTCCCGGTTCGATCGGCAGCCGCGACGCGCAGCCGGTACTCGCCGGCGCTTACATCTATGGCTGTGTTCCACACCGGTTCAAGCGAAGTCCAGTCCATGCTGCGAACGATGGTTGCCATCATCAGTCCGGTAGTGGTTTGCTCCAACTGCTGGGCCACCTCCAGCTGAGAAGGGGGTGGAGTAGCGGGCGTCCAAAACAATCCAGTGCTAATAATTTGCGTTCCAGTTCTGCCGTCGGGATGGGGAAAGTATTCCACCTGCGTACCGATTTGGAGCGGCGCGGCAGTGTCTGTAGGCGGAGCTTTGAGCGCCTGCCGCAGGGCGGCCGAGCCCAGAGAGAGCTCCTGCAGTTGGGCCAAATTCGGCGCTACATAGAAGGTCGGCGCATCCACAATCATTTGTTGGCGTCGAGGTGTGACGGACACGGTATGCGGCAGCCCGTCCATCTGCTTCAGATCCAGGTATAGATCCAGGTCGTACGCAGCCATGCCGTCTTTGCGAATCTGTTGCAGGGTGTCGGCGACGGTATCGGAAATCCACCCTGCCAGCAAATCGTGATCGCTGACAAACATCCAGGGACCGGACCCAAGGACCGAGTACGGGGCAGGCAATCTGCGCAGTAGCTCAATTTCTCGCGAACTTTGGGCGGAATAGAGGACGACGCCGGCGGCGCGGGCGGCGGCGGACACATCGCGCACTTCGAAATTCTGATAGACGAGGCTATATCCTTGGTACACCAACTCATGAAACAGATCGCCGAGCGAGAGGACGACACGGCGTCCGGGCAGATCGCGCATGCTGGCGATGGCTGCGCAAGCCGTATTGCGCCAGGCCACGAGATCAGTAGGCGGTGGGTTTTCGGCACCAATTTTTTCCAATTCAGTAATAACTAGCGGGATCTGGCGGGTATACGCGGTCTGGTTTCCGCTGTCATCCAGGATGGAAATATTCCAGCCTGAGGGCGGCGCAGTTTTCAAGGCGGAGACCGCTTCATTGATGACATCGTTGCGGTCGAGCGGGCCAGCCAGTGGAAGGATGATCAGCAGATTCGGCTGGTCTTCGGATTGTCCGGTCTTCGGATTGATGGTGTTGCTCCACGGACGAGAAAGCTGAAAGCTTGCGGGCTTGCCATCCACGTCGAGCGTGAGATCGGACGGTTTCAAGTCCGTGATGGGCGAGGTATCGACCTGGCTGAAAGCGTGGATAGGAATGAAAATGGTCTGCGCCTGCTGGATCAATTGCGAGGCCGCAGGGGAGGGGGAAGTAGTTTGAGTTTGCGTTTGGGCGAACAAAGGTCCACAACAAAGTCTTCCGACAACGAATATTCCCGCGAACAATGCCAAAGGCGCTGCCCATTCCTGCCGATTCTTTCCAATCACACAATGCTCCCGAAGAAACTCTAAGCCGTCGACCTTTTAGTGTAGGCCGTAGTTCTCTATATTGGATGTGAATGCAACCGATGACGAAATTGACCCCTCCTGTTGCCCGCAAAGATCCCCATGCCCTTCCGCTCCACGGCCATGTTTTGCAGGACGATTATGCATGGCTGCGCGAGAAAGACAGTCCGGAGACGCTGGAATATCTGGCGGCGGAGAATGCCTATACCGCTACAGTAATGGAGCCACTGCAGCCGCTGATCGACACGCTGTACGCGGAAATGCTGAGCCACATTCAGCAGACGGATGTTTCGGTGCCGTATCGTGATGGACGATTCGATTACTATGCGCGGACTGTGGAGGGGAAACAGTATCCGATCTACTGTCGTGTTCCGGCAGAAACGGGTTCCGCGCTGCGACCGCTGCCTCCAGTGGAGGGCTTTGCGGACGAGGAAGTTCTGTTGGATGTGAATCGGCTGGCGGAGGGTCAGGCATTCATGTCCATCGGGGCCTCGGTCGTCAGCGACGATGGAAACTGGCTGGCGTACACGACAGACAACACTGGCTTTCGCCAGTACACGCTACATGTCAAGAATTTATTGACGGGAGAAACATTGGAGTCGCTGGCGGAGCGCGTCGGTTCGGTCACGTGGACAGCCGACAATCGCACACTGTTTTACAGCGTGGAGGATGAGGAGACCAAACGGTCGTATCAGATTATTCGCCGAGCATTGGACGCGACGAAGCAAAGTTTTTCTGCGCCAGAGATTGTCTGGGAAGATCCAGACGAGCGCTTCAACATTGGGGTCGGGCGGACGCGGGACGGAAAATATTTGATTGTGGAAGCGGCCAGCCATACCACCAGCGAGCAGTGGTTTCTGGCTGCGAGCGATTCCACCGGAAAGCTGCGTTGCATTGAACCGCGGCGCGACAACATCGAATATTCTGCGGACCATCGCGACGGAGTGTTCTTCATTCGTGTGAACGATACCGGTCGCAATTTCCGTTTGGTCACGGCGAAAGTTGACCAATGTAGCCATGAACACTGGCAGGAAATTTTGCCGCATCGTGACGACGTGATGCTGGAAGATGTGGACCTGTTTCAAAACTTCTTTGTGGCATGCGAGCGGTACCAGGGACTGCCGCGCCTGTGCATACATGACTTGGGTACGCTGGGCAGTTTGGCAGAGCAAGCACAACGAGCTCCGCGTGAAATTTCTTTTCCCGAGCCGACCTATACCGCAACGCCGGGCACCAATCGCGAATTCAACGTGAGGAGCTACCGCTACGGCTACACTTCGCTGGTCACACCCAGTTCCGTATTTCAGTACGAATTGCCAACCAATGAGAGCACCCTGCTGAAGCAGGTGGAAGTTCCCGGCGGCTTCGATCGATCACTCTACACTTCCGAACGAATTTTTGCGACGGCAGCGGATGGCGTTCGAGTGCCAATTTCGCTGGTGTATCGCAGAGACCGCTTCGAGCAAGGAAAGAATCCTTTATATGTGTACGCCTACGGCTCCTATGGTTATTCGCTGCCGATCGGATTCAATTCAAATCGCTTAAGTTTGCTCGATCGCGGAGTGGTGCTGGCGTATGCGCACATTCGCGGAGGCGGCGAGATGGGCAAGCCGTGGCACGATGCAGGTCGCATGATGCACAAAGTGAATACGTTCACTGACTTTATTTCTGCGACCGAGCACTTGATCGCGAATGGGTATGGCGCGAAGGATCGCGCAGGGATTGAAGGCGGCAGCGCCGGCGGCCTGCTAATGGGCGCAGTCGCGAACATGCGGCCCGATCTTTTTCGCGTTGTGCTCTCACATGTTCCATTTGTCGATGTGATGAACACGATGCTGGACGCATCCTTGCCCTTGACAGTGGCCGAATATGAGGAGTGGGGAAACCCCAACGAAGACGCCGCGTTCCAGTACATGCTCGCGTATTCGCCGTACGACAATGTTGCCGCCAAGGAATATCCGACGATGCTGGTGAAGACCTCGCTCAACGATAGTCAGGTGATGTATTGGGAACCGGCAAAGTATGTGGCAAAATTGCGCCGGCTGAAGACAGATAACAACCTGCTGTTGCTGCACACCAACATGCAGGCGGGTCACGGTGGCGCGTCGGGACGCTATGACTATTTGAAGGAAATTGCGTTCGACTACGCGTTCCTGCTGTGGCAGCTGGGCGTGGAGAAGATGCAGCGCTAGTTACCGGACGCCGCGCAGCGCTTGCGAAAAGCTGAGATCAATATTTTTGGCTTCAGCGGAATTGCCGTTGTCGGGGATGCTGTCTCCCTCGCCGGGCGCGAGGAAGAGATTCGCTTGCAATCCATGTTGGCGGGTGTAGAGGTCCCAGTAACGACCGTGGGCGGCATAGAGTTCGTCATGCGTGCCGCGCTCAGCGATCCTGCCCTCTTCGACAACGAGAATCTGGTCGGCGCGCCGGATGGTCGAAAGCCGGTGCGCGATGACGAAGGTGGTGCGGCCACGCATCAGGTAGGAGAGGCCTTCCTGAATCATCGCTTCACTTTCTGAGTCGAGGCTCGATGTGGCTTCGTCGAGGATCAGGATGCGCGGGTTGGCCAGAATTGCGCGCGCGATGGAGATGCGCTGACGCTGCCCGCCGGAAAGCTTGACGCCGCGCTCGCCGACGATGGTCTCATAGGTTTCTGGAAAGCGATCGGCGAATTCATCGACGCGAGCAATCCTGCATGCCTCCAGCACTTCGGCATCGCTGGCCAGCGGGCGGGAAAATTGAACGTTTTCACGGATGGTGCCGTCGAACAAAAATGACTCCTGCAATACGACGCCCAGTTGGGTGCGATAGTCGCCAAGGCGGACAGTTGCGAGATCGATGCCATCGATCAGCACTTGACCAGAGTCCGGTTTATGGAAAGCGCAGAGCAGGCTGATGATGGTGGACTTTCCAGAGCCGGAAGGACCGACGAGCGCGGTAACAGTACCCGGCGCAGCTTCGAGAGAAATTCCGTGCAGCACGGGCTTGGTGGGCTCGTAGGCAAAGACGACGTCGCGAAATTCGACCTCGCCGTGGATCGGGCCGAGAGGTACGGTTCGTTCGGGATCGTTTTCCTCGTCCGCTTCGGCAAGAATTTCGCTGGTGCGATCGAGGCCTGCGATAGCTTCTGTTAATTGCGTGCCGATGGCGACGACCTGCACGATGGGAGCGATGAGATAGGCGAGAAACAGGATGTACTCGACGTAGTCGCCAGTGGTCATTTTCCCAGCGACGGCCATGTTCGCGCCAAAGTACATAACCAGCGCGCCAACCAGGCCGAGCAGGACTGTGGAGGCGAGGCTCATGACGGACTGGGCAGTCAGGGTGCGGATAACGTTTTCGAGCAATCGTTGGACGCCGCCTGCAAAGACGCCTGCCTCTCGTTCCTCTGCGTGATAGCCCTTCACCACGCGTACGCCGCCGAGCGATTCGGTGAGCCTGCCCGTCACGTCGGCGTTGATGCGGGCCCGTTCGCGGAAGATGGGGCGAATGGTTTTGAAGGCAAACTGAAGCACCACGCTAAAGGCGACGACCACGGCAAAGGCGAGCAGCGTCATGACCGGACTAATGCGCATCAAGACGACGAAGGCAATGACTGCCGTGAGCAGGCCGCCCAGAAAATCTACTAACCCTGTACCGATCAGGTTGCGAACCCCCTCGACATCGCTCATGATGCGCGAGACCAGGGTGCCGGAACGGTTTGCATCATAGAAGGCAACCGGCAGGCGGCCGACGTGCTGCTGCACCTTCACCCGGAGTTCCGCGATCAACCGTTGTGCGGCTTTCGAGAGAAGCTGGGTCAGCGCATACGAAGTAACACCTTGAATGCTGGTGGCGATGAGGACGGCACCCACAATCCACGGCAGCAGACTGATGCGGTGCTGGTTTATGACACCGTCAATCAGATATCCGCTGGAGTAGGGAAGTACTAGACCGGAGACACGATTGACGATCATCAACAGTAGTCCGAGTGTAAGAATCCAGCGGCGCGGACGCACAAGCGCCCAGATTTCCGGCAACACTTTGTGCAGCTCCGGTTTCTTCTTGTTCTCCGGTCTATCGGCGGACACGCGGCCGCCGGCGGACTCTGACTTTCGTCCGCTGCGTGTTCCCCCGCCTACCCATGCTGGCTTGATCGACATAAATGTTTCTTCTTTACGTCCGAGCGCGACGAGCTGCGATAAAGGAGCGAACGCACATTACGACGAAAATCAAGCAGATAATCGCCATGGCGAACTCTTCCTTCACCGCGACGGGACGCACCAAGGCTGCTCCGCGCGTTGAAGCGAGGAAAGCCGAGCCTGCGCGCCAGCCGGGAAAGATGACACCGATGAGGCCAATCGTTACGGCGATGTGCATAAAAAGCATGCGGCGCTTGCTGTCCTCTGTATTCGCCAACAGGCCAAAGATGCCGAGAAGAATGCCGAAGTATGCCGGGATCAGCGCGGTGCGTGCGTGGCTGCCGGTCGCGACAAAAAATGCGACCCCTAACACGATGAGGACCAGTGCAGTAACAAGCGTAAATTTTGCCATAGTGTTCGATCTCCTCTGCTGCTGTTTCAGCTCGCTCACTCCAGCATAACCGTCCTTCGCGAGTGCACTCAGGATTTGATCGACCATCGCGGGGACGGTTTGAGTAATGGAAATTTCGATGGCATCGTGCGGCGGTTCCAGCGTTGCTAACTGGCTGGGCAACAGTGACTCTGGCATGTAGTGGCCGTGGCGAGCCTCCATGCGCTGCTCAATTACAGCAACTGGGCCGGTCAAAAAAACAAAACGAACTGAACCCGGCGAAACTCCTTCGGTCAGCGCGGTGCGATACGACTCCTTTAGTGCCGAGCAGGCAAGGATGCCATTGGTGCCGTCGCGCAGCCAGGTAGTGATCTGGTCATGGAGACTGTTTAGCCATGGTGCGCGATCTTCATCGGTCAAGGGAATTCCAGCGTGCATCTTGGCGCGGTTGGCCGCAGAATGGAAATCGTCTGCATCGGCAAACGGCCAGCCAGTACGCTCGGCTAATGCCTTGCCCACCGTGGTTTTGCCGGTTCCGGTGACGCCCATCAAAACAACCACCATGGGTCACTTGTCCTTGGCTAAAATCTGCTGAATGTCTTTCAGTGCCTGTTGCGGCGTCCACGTGTTTGTGGGATACCAGGCGCGGATTTTTCCATCTGGCCCAATTACCGCGGTGGAGACGGAATGCGACACCACCTTGCCGTCGGAAGAAGTCACGCCCACATCGAACCACTGCAATACAGATGCAAGCTCGGCCTGGGAAGGTGCAGCAAAATCCCAATGTCGGAATGTTTCCTGGGTATACCGGCCAGTGTACGCGCCGCCATAGCTGCGCAATACAGCGGGTTTGTCATATTTGGGATCAAAGCTGATGCTGAGCAAATGGGTCTCTGCATAGAGTCTTGGGTCCGTCGCCAGCAGTTGATCCAGATGGGCAAAGTTGCGGCTCATCAGGGGACAGAACTGCGAGGATGCGCAGCGTGTGTAAATAAAGGTAAGTACAACCACCTTGCCGCGGAATTGCTTCAATGAAATCTCACGATTGCTCTGATTGCGAAACTGAAAATTCGGTACTGTATCGCCAAGTTGCGGCAGGTGATATTGCACCGGCGGCAGGACGTTTAAATTCGCCTGCTGGAGGATCACGATGTTGCTCAGCACAGCTCCTTGAGCGCCCAGCTGCAACTGGGCCGTGATCGTGTCTCCTGGGTGCAGCTCAGAGGCGACCGAAGGATCCTGCAGCGTATAGGCCATGGTCATGGCTTCCATGAGGCCCGGAATTGCTTCGGTATCGAGCGCGATCACACCATCTTTTTGGTCGACCGAAATGACTTTGCCCCGGACGGAATATTGTTTCTGGGAAGAGGCGGCAGCGCCAGCGGACGACGACTTTGAGCTGGGATGACATCCGCACATGCCGATCATTGCGCAGGTCAATGCGCAGGTAATGGCTAGGGAACTCCATCGGTTAAATCGAGACGACCGAATGGCGCGCGTCGATATTCTTGTTTCTGCCATCTACAACCCCTTATTTATTGAACAACCGGTCATAACTGAAATGGTAGCGAAGTTCGCCATAGAATTCGCGCGGGGCGTTGTAATGGAACCCTCCAAAAGTGAGGCTGTTATCCAATAGCACTCGATGGTTGGTCACATTGGTCACGTTGGCAGAAAGCGTGAGTGTTTTCGCGAAATGTTTTCCCCAGCGACACGCTGAGATTTGTATCGTGCGGGAGATACTGTCCTTGATACGGAGAATTTGGATCTCCGGCGTCTCCGTTGCTGAAGCCTGAGCCGTAGTAGAAGTTGAACCCTCCATAGGCATGGCTTGGCAAATTTGCATTCATCCCGAAGTTCAGAGTGTTTCTCTGATCGTGATCGAGTGCGACATAGTTGAAACCGGCATCGCACTGCGGAGAAGTGATAGGAACGCAGACTAGTCCGCCTGTGATTGGGCCTCTCTGTTGTGCGAGTTGATTGGAATAGGCGAGATGCCCCTGTCCGAAACGCCATAGCGTAGGCGACTTAAGGGTAAGCTCCCATCCCTGGATGAGCGCGCCGTCGATGGTAACAGGAAAGAAAATATTCGATTCGCCGACATTCGAGTGGTCGAGAAAATTATTCGCGCGAGTCTCGAAATTGTCCGCATCCAGCAGCCATCCGCGGAAAGGAATCTGCACGCCGAACTGGTGTTCTTCATCGCGCTCTCCGTGCAAAGGAAGAAACGTAGTATTGTTGCTGTTCGCATAGTCCAGCAATGGCCCGGACGCTGTGAGCAGTGGCGGCGGCTGGTAGTAGCGGCCGTAGAATGCGCGGAATACCCAGTCGATTTTTGGAATCTCGACGGCAATTCCAAAGCGAGGATCGTTTTCGATCTCTGTAATGCTGGAGACGAATTGCGATGCGCGCAGGCCGGCGATGAGCGTAAGCCAGCTCGTCGCTTTGAAATTGTCCGATACGTACTCTTCAGTAATGCCACCGGTGGCCCCGCTGCAGTTGAGGAAATCTGCAGTGCCAAGTCCGTTACAGATTGGATGGCTGCCCGGAGCGGACACAACACCAAACCTGTAGCTGTCATGCTGGCCGAAGGAATAAAAGCCCGTTTGCAATGTATTCCTTGCAATTTGCGTTGTAAGGGAAGCCTGTACGCCAGCGTAGTTGGAGGTACGGTCGGAAGTAGTGGCGATGGGAATATCGTTTGGACCGGGAGTGTAGTTGGCGCTGTTGTAGTGGTAGTAAGGCGAGAGTTGCAGGAATGTCGTGGGGCTGAACGTATGGACCCAGGAGAAAGCGGAAAAGCCATCGAGCTCATGTTGGCTGTCTCGCAATCCGCTGGAATCGTATTGCTGATTTTCGTAATCGTTCGGATCGGGATCATACGGAATCTGAAAATAATCCGTGCGGAGTTGTGACACCAGCCGCAACTGGTCGCGGGGCGATCGGTTGTAGATGAAAGAGGAAAATCCGCCATAGCCGTTGGCGGCATCATGATACGGCTTTGAGATTGGCGGCATCAGACCATAGTTGGTACGGTTTCCATTCATGCTGACGTAGTATGCAAATTTCTCCGTGTGGCTGCCGAAGTTGAGTTGGTCGTTGGTTTGATAGAAATTTCCAGCGCTCAGCACCAGCTCCGCTTCGTTATTGCGTTCAAAGCCAGTTCGCGGCGACACGTCGAAGACGCCATAGGTGCGGTCGCCAACGTCCGCGTTGTAGCTGCCGCGCTCGATTTCGAGATTGTCGATGTCCTTGGGGTCGATCTGCGGACCCAGATTGCTGGCAATGTTGGTGTTGGGAATTTCGACGCCATCGATCTCCCAGCTGACCTGGTGACCGCCGCGCATGTGAAGCATGTCATGCACCATGTACGCGCCTGGCACGTAGTTCGTGATCATTGCGAGACTGTTCGTTAGGTCGGCCCCCGGAGTACGGGCAATCTGGCGGCGGCTGATTAATGTGCTTGGCGTGACAGAGTTTCCATTCACGACATCTGCCTGCGCAGTGACCTGAACCGACTGCTGGACACTGCCAACCTGCAATGGAAAGTGAAGGATGGAAGAATTGTTGGCGAATACCGTGAGAGCACGGCGAACTGTATCGAAGCCGGCACTCTCGATCGTAATGGTGTAGTTGCCTAACGGAATGGTGGGAAAAGAGAAATAACCATTTTGATCGGTGTGGGCGGCTTGGGTGAAGTCGGAGTCGGCGGCATGAATCGTGACCTGCGCATTGGCGATGGGACGGTGCTGGGGGTCGTGCACGATGCCCTGCAGTTCTCCAAACACAGTTGCGCGCGATTGCTTGCCGCAAGTCAAAATGAAAATTACCGCGAGAATGGTCAACAAAAACTTTTTCTGCATGTTTCCCTTTCAGTCATCTTTCGAGCCATCTGGAGTGCGCCAGTAGGTGAAATCCACGGACGCATTGCCTGGCATAGCTGGAGCCGCTCCCGTCGAGAACATGGCGTCGAACGCGAAAGACGTGCAGGCTTATGTTCGAGATCGATCGAGGTTCTGTATGCGTCTAGGCTTGGGAGACAGGGATGGAGAGAAGCGCAGTTGGAGGTGCGCGTGCAGAGCGTGACCGTGCGAGACGGAAGAAGAGAAACGATGGGGCGGCGATGACGACATCTTCCGCAATTGCAGGCCGAGAAGGAAGCGTCGGCGCTGCACCAGAGGCAGCGACCACTGCTGGGTTTACGGCCAGTTTCCAGAATGGGCACGGAGACGAGTGAACAAAGAATTGCGTGCCGGAGTCGGCCATCGTCATCGCCTGCAGCATCATGCAGTGATGGGCGCCGTTCCGGCGGCAGCAAGCGGGCAAACTGGCATCCGCTTGTGCGCTGGCAAGCAGGGGCTGCAACGGCAACAAGGCCGTCAACAGCAGTAGAGCCCATGCAGACCAGCGTCTCATTGCCAAAGGATACCATCGAAAGGGTTGCACTGATTGGTGCACGGCTGCTGCGTCGTATAACGTGGAAATGTCTCCGTTGAATATGGCGACCGCCCGGTGAGAGATGCGGACTGAACAAGATTTGTTGCTGGCGTTGCAGCGAAATATCGACGGCACCGCGGTAATCCCCAGTACCGTGCGCGCCGCTCGCGCGCTACGACAGCGGTACAACCAGCAGCACCGCGCCGCTGGGAACCAAGGCTGGAGGACACCGCAGATTCTGGCCTGGGAGCCATGGCTGAAAACGCTGTGGGATGCCTCCATCTTGTGTGGAATTGAGTCGCGAGTATTGCTGAACGACGCACAGGAGACGGAACTGTGGCGGCAGGTACTGGCGCGAGATGCAGCGGCGGCGCAGACAATGTCTATTGCGGGTTTGGCCAAGCAGGCGCAGCAAGCATGGGATGCCATGAACCGGTATCGAATTGCCTTGCAGGACGTACGCAATGACAGCAGCATCGATGCGCAGGCTTTTTCGCGGTGGGTAATGGAGGTGGAAAAAGTCTATCGGCGATCTTCTTTTATATCGTCTTGCCAGATAGAAGTCGCGCTTGCGTCTGTGGTGCGGGAAGGGAATCTCCAATTACCGAAAACGATTTTTCTGGTGGGATTTGACCGGACGACGCCATCGCAAAACCTTCTAATCGACGCGCTTCGTGCCCAAGACTGCGATGTGCAATTAGCCGAACTGGAGCCGGAAGCGGATGAGCCCGCCTCCCGACCTGTCCTTGTGTATGCGCGCACGTTGGATGAAGAGATCGCCAGTGCGGCGTCTTGGATAAGAGCCACTCTTCTCGAGAATCCAAGACAGCGAATCGGCGTCGTCATTCCGGCGCTCGGAGAGGTGCGCCACCGGATTGATGCCGTATTTCGGCGGGTCCTGGCGCCTTCTTCTATGGACATTCATGCGTCGGGTGTGAGGCTGCCCTATGAATTTTCTTTGGGAACACCCATGTATCGCATGCCAGCGATCCGAACAGCAGTGACACTGCTTGAATGGCTGCAGACAGCTTTGTCCTCAGAGGAAGTTTCGTGGCTGGTGGTGCAAGGAGGCTTCAGTTCGGGACCTTCGGATGCCAGCGCGATCCTGGATAAAAAATTTCGTGAGCGCGACTTTCAGTTGGGCGGTCCCGTTTCCTTTTTTGCGTTCCGACAATGGCTGTCGATCTTTGGCAACAAGGAAGATGGTTTGCCCCTTCGTCGAACACTGGAGCGCGTCGCCGCCGTGGCGAAACGACAGGATATGAGAAAAAACCGCTCTTATGCTGATTGGTGCGAGGGTATCGAAGAGTTGCTGGCTGCTGCCGACTGGAGCTTGCTGACGGCAACCGACAGTGCGGAATATCAATTGTTACATCGATGGAATGTGCTGCTGAATGAGCTTTCTTCGCTGAGCGGTGTTGCAGGATCAGTACCGTTTTCCGCGGCGCTGGACAAACTGAAAACCATGGCGGCGAACACGCTATTTGCTCTGGAGACGAAAAATGCTCCCGTACAAATTCTTGGTGCTTCCGAGGCTGCCGGGTTGACCTTCGACTCGATCTGGTGGATGAATGCGCAAGCGAGCCTTTGGCCAACCCGCGGACATGCGCAGCCCTTTCTTCCCTGGGGTGTGCAGCGCGCCGCTCACATGCCCTATGCCGATCCGGCAGCAGATGCTGCGTTCGCGCTCCGCGTCACGAAGAGAATTTTTGCGTCTGCGAAGACGGTGATTACGAGTTTTGCGCTGCAGGAAAGCGATCCGACAACGGCAAGTGCCCATGTTCCGAGTCCGGAGATCGCCGTGTCTCCTGTGGTCCGCGATGTTTTGCCAGATGTTCCGCTGGTTGCCGTCGAAGACTTTTTTCCGGATCAGATTCGTGCGCAGACGAATGCCGACACCGGTGCAAATTCTTCAGTGTTGCAGACTGTGGACGAAGAGCCCGTGGTTCCGTTCCAGGAAAGCCAGGTGCGCGGCGGCGTAACGTTTCTGAAGCAGCAAGCGGCTTGTCCATTTCGCGCCTTCGCGGAGTTGCGGCTGGGAACCGAACCACTGGCCGAGCCGGAGAGCGGACTATCTGCCGCCGTGCAAGGAACGATTCTGCACGAAGTGCTGCAAAATTTCTGGGACGAAATGCAGTCGCAGAAGAAATTGCTGGAGAGTACGGAGGAGCAGTGTCGACAGATGTTGCATGGATACATTCGCCACGCATTGCGACGTTTCTTCGAGCACGCCGATGAGCCGTGGCAAAGAGCTTTGCTGGAGATTGAAGCAGATCGTGTTGAAGATCGGCTATTAGCGTGGCTGGAAGTCGAAAAACAGCGCTCTGAATTCACGGTGCTGAAAACGGAAGACACGCTGGAACACATGCATCTCGGCGGTGTCGAACTGCGATGCCGCATCGACCGAATTGACCGAGTGGAACAGGGCACTGTGCTGATGGATTACAAGACAGGTGGTGTCAATAGCAATGCATGTGACGGCGAACGTCCCGACGAACCACAGCTTCCTGCGTACGCGGTGTTGCGGCAGACCTCCGGGACGGAAGAAAAACCGCCGGCTGGAATTGCTTTTGCGGGCCTGCATCCGAAAAATGTTGAGTTCACTGTGATCGGATCTCTACCTGGAATTTTCCCGGATACTCCTGGAAGAAGGAATAACAAGCGCGCCAATTTGTCGCCAGTAGAGATGCAACGGCAGCAGGATGAATGGAGAACAACACTGACGCGACTCGCGGAAAATTTTCGGGCTGGCGCGGCTGTGGTCGATCCGAAGAAACGGAACGAGACCTGCCGATATTGCGCGCAGAGTTTATTGTGCCGGATTCGCGAGACGAAAGAGGCACTGGAGGACCCGTTCGAAGAAGAGAATTTTGGCAACATTACGGATCAACATGGTTCGGAGAGTGTTGAATCATGAGTAGCTTTCGCAAATTTTCCTCCAATCAAGACGTGCTGTCGGCGCACGGCGAGACATACTCGCGCGAAGATGCGTGGGATGTGGAGCAGTCCTGGATTGTGGAAGCGCCAGCCGGCTCAGGCAAGACCGAGTTATTGATGCAACGTTTTCTACGCTTGCTGGGACGGGTGGAACAGCCGGAAGAAGTGCTGGCCATCACGTTTACGCGGAAGGCTGCAGCGGAAATGCGAGATCGAATTCTGCAATCGCTTCGCGATGCGCAGCAGAATGTTCCGCTCGATCCTGCCGCAGCACACAAGCTGCAGACTCGCAAATTTGCGCTGGAGGCGCTCGAAGCCGACGCTAAATTTGGATGGAACCTGGTTAGTCAGCCGCAACGATTCAACATTCGTACTATCGATTCTTTGTGCAGCGAAATTACCGCCCGCCTTCCCCTACTTTCCCGCTTGGGCGTCGAGATCCGTCCGGTTGACGACGCATCCGATTTATACCTCATTGCAGCGCAGGCGGCACTGAAGGAAATGGGCGGAAGCGATGCCCGATTGTGTTTGGCGGCTCGCGACTTGCTGCTGCATCTGGATAACCGAATGGAAAAGGCGGTAGGCCTGCTGGCGGAAATGTTAGGCAGCCGCGATCAATGGGGCCGCGTGTTTCCGATTGAACGCGAATTCTCTGACGATGAATTAGACGGCATAATTCAGGAACAGTTTGAAGAACCTCTGCGGCAGTCTTGCAGTGAAACTTTGCTGCGTGCAGTTGAATTTCTACCGGAGAAAATCTGGAAGCAAATCTTCAATTTGGCGCAGTTTGCAGCTGGCGAACTTGATGCTTCCGGACATAAGAATATTTTTCGCGAGTTGTTCGAGACTTCCGATGTTCCACCTTGCAATCACGAACATCTTGCCGCATGGAAAGCTGCCGCGCGATTGCTGCTGACAGAGGAGTGTTGTCTAAGAAAAACAAGAGGCGTGAATATTCGACTGGGCTTCGCGGCGAAACAGCCGCGTACTTTGGAGTTCAAGGCGCTTCTTGATTCCTTGCAGGGAGAAGATGGTCTAGTTCATGCCTTGGGCAAATTGGTCAAGCTACCGCCGGCTTGTTACTCGGAACAGCAACGCACTATTTTGCGTTCAAGTTTTTTGTTGCTGCGGCGTGCACTGGCAGAGTTGCGTCTGCAATTTGCACGTTCCGGCAATACGGATTTCATCGAGATTGCTCTCGCTGCAGATCATGCGCTAGACGATGAGCCGGATTCGCTGGCGCTTGCGTTTGGCACGGCGATTCAGCATTTGCTGGTCGATGAAATGCAGGATACTTCCATCACGCAATTCAAAATGCTCAGCAAGCTAGTGCAGGGATGGGATGGCTACAGCCAGACGGTGTTTCTGGTAGGCGACCCAAAGCAGTCGATTTATCGATTTCGCCACGTGGAGGTAGAACTGTTCGCGCGTGCGAGACGCGATGGCCTGGGGGGCGTGCAACTGCACCCAATCCGGCTGAGATCGAATTTTCGTTCTCGACAAAGCCTGGTGCGGCAGACGAATGAAGCCTTCGTTCAGATTTTTGCAAACGAAGCAGAAGAAGACGCCGATGGGATCGAGTTTGAGCCGTCCGAGGCGGCGCATCGCGAGGAGGAAACCGAACGACTATTTTGGCATCCATATGTGCGGCCAGTGCAGGACGAGACCGGGGTTTCCAGTAGCGCCTTCCAAGAAGATCCGTGCGCCGTGGAGGCGCGGCAGATTTGCGAGGTGATTGAGCGAACTCGAAGCCAGACAGCATCGGGAGAAACGCCGCCGAGTATGGCCATTCTGGTCCGTGCCAGGAACCACGTTGCGCCCATCCTGGAAGAAATGCGTGCGCGTGGAATTCCATATCGGGCGATCGAGATGGATACGCTGCCGGACCGCCAATCGATCTTGGACGTGTTAGCCATCGCCCGTTGTTTACTGCATCCGGCGGATCGAGTGGCGTGGCTCGCAGTCTTGCGCGCACCGTGGTGCGGGTTACCGTTAGCCGATCTGCTGACGTTGTGCGGCAATGACGATCCGCAGTGGAACCAGAAGACTGTTGCGGAGCTATTCCCGGAGCGTTCTGCTTTGCTGAGTGTGGATGGGCAGGAGCGGGCCGGACACGTGATGCGAACTCTGGAAGCTGCAAGAAAACAGTCCCAGAAGGAACGGTTTTCTCTGCTGGTAGAACGGACATGGCACACGCTGGGGGGCGCGCACTGTATTCCTGAAAAAGAATTGCCGGCTGTACAGGAATTCTTTCGGATGCTCGACAAATTGGAAGACGAGAACGGCTGGCCGACCGCCGTGCAGTTGCAAGAACAAATCCATAAGTTGTATGCGCCTCCCGTTGCGACTGAGGATTCTCCGGTCGAGGTGCTGACGCTCTTCAAGGCGAAGGGGTTGGAATGGGATGTAGTGTTGCTGCCGGGGCTGCATCGTTTCTCGCGGCAGAATGCGGCCCGACTGACGGAATGGATGGAGCAGGTAGTGCCCGATGATGCGTGCGGCGAAAGCTCCCAGGCCGTCAGCCGCGTTTTGCTGGCACCGATTAAGCATATTGCGGAGGAAGAAGAAGCCATCGGTACCTGGATTCGCGCTGCCAACAATGAACGCAATCGACAAGAATTGAAGCGTCTGTTGTATGTTGGCTGCACACGCGCTCGGATGGAGGTACATCTATTCGCGCAAGGCCGCGAAGGGAAAAATGGCGAGCTTAGCAAGGCACACGTGCAGACTCTACTGCACACGGCTTGGCCTGTTGCGGAAGCGATTTTCGCAAAGCACTTGAGCGAGAGATTAGATTACGACAGAGGCGTCTCAAAGATTGTCGAGATGCCGTCAGCCTCTACAGTATGGCCTCCGAGCGAATTGTCGAATCGCCTGGATTCCATAGCTGCGTCGGGGGATGCAAAGGATGTCAATCGGATGATTCGGTTGTCCAACTTTCATCGCCTTCCTTCGGATTGGCAACTACCCGCAACGCTCGCCGACATTCCGATGGCTCCTGCGTCGACCCAGTTCGCAGAAATTGGCGAAGATACCGGCGAGGAGATGCTGCCAGCATTTCAGCGTCCGCAAGGATCGTGGCAGGCTCGCGTCTTCGGAACGGTGCTGCACGCTTTCCTTGAACCATTGGCAAACATTCTGGTCAAAAATATGGAACTGGAGGCACAAGCGCGAGCCATCGATGCGTTAACCCAGCCAATTCGGTTGCAATTGCTGGGCAGCGGTCATCCGCCAATGGACGCAGAAAAAGAGGCGGGCCGCATCGTGGCTGCACTGCACGACGTTGCCGCCGATGAAAACGGGCGCTGGATCCTCGCAATCCATCCCAGTCCATTGTTCCCAGAGCAAAGATCTTCTTCCAGCATCGGTTTCGAAGTTCCCCTGACCGGGATATTTCGAAATGCGATACGATCCGTTCGCGTCGATCGCATGTTTTTGGCGGGCGCAGCTCCCATGACCAGCGGCACGGAAGTCTTGTGGATTATCGACTTCAAGACTGCTTCGCATGGGTTAGGCCAGGTGGAGGAATTCTTAGTCGAGGAGCGCAAGCAGTATGCGGATCAGATGCAGGTGTATGGCGATATTGCGCGCGCCGTGTATTCAGATCATCCGGAGGTCCGGCTGGGACTTTATTATCCGCTACTGTCGCGCTTCGTATGGTGGGCGCACGATGCTGTCGCCTAACCTCCGCGTGCTGTCGTGATCAGGAGTGAGGCGACCCAGGCTCGATTGCCATCTGATTGGTGGATGCGTGCTCGATGGTCGAGTTGATCTCCGCACCCAGCAGCAGCATAAATCCACTGACATAAAACCAGGTCAGCAAGACGATGACTGCGCCGAACGATCCATAGGTGGTGGCATAGGGATCGTAAAAGTGGAGATACACTCGAAAGCTCATCGATGCCGCCAGCCATCCAACGATTCCCACAATCGCTCCCGGAGAGATCCATCTCCATGCACGACCGATGCCGCCCGGACCCCATCGATAGGTGATGGCAAAAACCAGTGACAGGAAAAATAAGGCTGCCAGAAACTGAATGATTTTCCATATCGCGAGGAGAAATGTGTGGAACATTAAAGCGCTGATGAGAAACTTCGCCAGGTCATCTCCTAGTACCAGCAGTAACATCGCGCTGCAGATCAGGACAAAAATTGCCATCGTCGAGATCATGGCAATCGACTTTGCTTTCCAATAGGGCCTGCTTTCTTTCGTTCGATAAATCACATTCAGAATGGATTGCGTCGAAGACATGCCGTACGTAGCGATCCACAAGGCGGTAACTGCGCCGAACACCAGATGACCGGTACTGGTTGCTCTGGTGGTTTGGCTGAAGGCGGTTTCTACAGACACGAATGCGGCAGGTGGAATCACTTTTGCCAGGTACAACATCAGTTCCAGGTTCGCCCGGGCACTGGTGCTTGCGAACAAACTGAACATGGCAGACAGCAGGATCAAAGCTGGAAATAGCGCGAAGAGAAAATAATATGCAAGCTCCGCCGACCGATCGACGATCTCATCCTGATTGAGAGAGATCCATACTTGGCGAAGCAGTGTCGACAACGAAAGACTACCGAAAGACAAGACGCGTGGCAGCCACCGGTGACAGGAAGCTCTCGATGTTGTCTTTGCTGTTTCCATGATTTCGCCCTGGAAAAGGCTGACCTTCGTAGTTCAGCCATCACGCTTTGATTGTGACATGACGCAGGGTGATCACCGGGAACATCCATGACGACGATGCACACGTGACGAAGTGGAGGACCGATCGCGCACGACACAGCTGCGAAACAATTCCGTCCGAATTATTCCTTAGGCAAGGGAACCTGGACGAAATGGGGATAGTAAATGCCATAATTTGTGGCGAGTTTCGGCACATCCATGGTGTTGCAGACGTAGGTGAAATCAAGTTCATCAGAAGTTTCAAATTCTGGATGCTCTTTACCCGCGTAACAGAATGTGTCTTTGTCGCGCTTGGGTCCAGGCAGCATTTCTGGGATATGGTAGATCACTTTGGGCTCGGTCCACGGGCCGATCAGATCGGGAGCGGAGCGCAGAATCACTTTATCCGAGAAGCCGTTCGGATCGAGCATCACCGCAAGCCATTTCTTCAGTGTGGGATGGTAGCGGACGGACAGTTCCGTGCTTCCTGTTTTCATTACCGCCTTGGCGTCGGCCGGATCAAAGCCCGGCTTCCATTGTTCATCAGCGGCCAGGTATTCAAGATGCTTTTGCGGATCCTTGAGTCCTTTCAATGGAATGCGGGTGACAAGAAGCGGGCGACTTCCAGATTCATAGAGCGCGAAAAGATAGACATATTTTCCATCCACCACGGTCGATGCGGAAGGGTAGGCCTTGACCCCATCGGGGACCAGCGGAAAATATTCGACACTCCACTGCTGCGGATCGCGGTCGAGATGGCTGACGCGTGCCAGGTCGGAACCGCAGGTGGCGAAGTCCATCGCCCACGGGCTGGCCTGTTTCGCGTGCTCGATACAGAGCAGCGTGACCCAAAGATCGCCCTTGGCCACGAAACCGTCCATTGCCCAGTACCAATGGCCCGGATTTTTAGGAGAGAAGAAGCTCTCGGCGTTGTTTTCAGTTCCGTGACGGACGACATACTTCAGGTGAAAATTACCCTTGGCGTCGCAGGTGGAGATGCCAAGGCTGTTGTGTACCATGCGCGGCGCATGTCCAGTGACTAAGCGCTGTTTTCCGTAGAGCGTATCGCCGAAGATCCAGACATCGCGACCATCGGGCAACGGAATGGAATAGGCTGCGTCAGCCCCTTGCCATCCCAGCGGATTGTTCTGTTCCAGCTTGAATTGAGGCGTGCAGGTTTCGGCGAAGCAGAGCGGGAAAGCACAGCCGACCAGCAGCCCAAGCAGAACAGCGGAGCGGAATATTCGCACGAAACCAGATCCCCTTCTATTTGTTTTGCAATGGGCTGGTGATCAGTGCCAGCCCTTGCGGTTTCGTTTTGCCTCAAAAGATGAGTTTGAGTGAGAGTTGAATCTGCCGCGCCGTTCCATTGCCGATCTGGTTAGTGTCGGCACTCGCGATCGTTGCACCGGCAGTGCCAAATCCAATAGCGGGCCCGGTACTACTTGCGGGGTAAGTCTTGTTCGGCGCGCAGACCGCGGATGTGGCCGAGGGGTAGGCGACAGAACTGCAGATGCCTCCATCGATATTGCTGAAGTTCGGATGGTTCAGAATATTGAAAACGTCCGCGCGAAACTGCAATTTGACTCTGGTAGTGAGATCAAAATTCTTCATCCCGGAGAGGTCCCACTGGAAAAATGCCGGTCCACGAACCGCGTTGCGCCCAACCGTGCCGATGGTCGAAGGATCGCCGAAGACACCGTCAAAAGCTGGATTCAGCGCGAACGCGTTCAGGTTGTAACTGGAGCCCGGCCAACTGGCATTGGAAACCTTTAATGGCTGACCGGGAACATAATCCGGGCGCATATAGTTCCCGAAGAAGCCGTTGGTCACCTCAATGTTCTGGGCAAGGCCCGATCTCGTCTGCAGGATGCTGGATGCCTGCCATCCTCCCAGGGTTTCGCGCGCCAGCCGGCTCGAACCTTTCAGCAGCGGCAACGTATAAACAGCGCTGGCGGTAAAGTTATGCCGGACGTCCCAGTCGCCATCCCCGCGGTCGTAATTGATGTTGAATGGGTCTTCAAAGCCAGCAAACACATTCACCTCATCGTCAATTTCATGCGACCATGCGTAGTTCGTTTCCAGCGTCAGGTCTCTCACATTCCTGCGTACCTGGACCTGTAAAGCGTTGTAGTTGGAAAACAGATTGTTGGGCATATAATTCTCGTTCTGGTATGGAACGCCCTGGGCTGCAAGTCGACGATTGACGTTCGGATTCGGATTGGACGGATTCAGATTGATGCCCTGGAAGGCAATCCCAGCCTGCGTATGCTGCACTCGATTGCCCGTGTAATTGATCGTCATCACTGTGCTGGGAGCAATCTGCTGCTCAATACCAAACAACCAGTTCGTGGAAACAGGATCCCGGGGATTGGTCGGGAAGATGAATACGTTTTGCTCTCCAGGAAGCAACGGTGGATTCGGCGTCGGATAGGAGATGGAGAACGGGGGATTGTGAAAGAGAGCATCAAAGATGTTCACCGAGATGCTCGCGTTCTGCGTCAGATTGTCCGCCAGCGTATTCGGAGAAGGCTGCATGGGCATGTAGAACAATCCAGCATATCCGTGAATCACGGTCTGACCCTTGCCATAAGGATCCCACGCGAACCCAAGGCGCGGAGCAAAGTCCGTTCTGGGCGCGCTGTAGGCGCTCAACCCTATGGGACCAAAGGTCTGGGTAGCAAAGTCGAAGTTACGTTGCTGTTTATTGGCAACATTCCAGGTTGTGTTGTAGTCGTAGCGCAAGCCCAGGTTCAACGTGAAATTGGAAGTGACCCTCCAGTCGTCCTGAATGTAGAGATCCCAGTTCAGTCTGCGGTTACCGATCGCGCCTGAGGTACCCTGCTTTTGCAGAACAAAGGGATTGTTCGATTCGAGATCGCCAAAGCTGGCATAGGAGTAGCTCTCGATCGGCATCAAATGGGTGTTCAGTCGGTTGAGGCGAATCTGCGTGCCGAATGAGAGTATGACGGCCAGTCGTCTTGGTGACATTGTCAAACAGTTCCGGCAGTGTGTTGGCGTTCAGTTGATTGAAGCTCTGCGCCCCGGGCAGCGCACCTAGGTTGGTGAAGAAGCCCAGAATCGAGACATACGGAGTTCCAGTGTTCGACGCGGTATTCGAGTTGAACCGGTTTACCGCCAGACTAAATTCATTGAGCAGCGTCGGGCTGAATATGTGGGTTTCGTCGAACTTTGCCAGCTGGGTTCTGAAGCGCCTGCGGAGAGACCTGGCCCTGGTTCAATCCATACGTGTATGTCGTCAGCGAATTGTTGATGTTATAGCGAAAGAACATAGTATCGCGGTCGCCGATATGATAGTCGAATCGGGCCTGAACCGGTGTCCTCCTGCGTAATGTCCGGCAGCGCAGCGCCTGTGAAGACCAGGTCGTACTGCGTTGGGTCGGTCACATCGGGATAACTAGGATCATAGGGGCATGTTGCAGGCGTCGATCCCAGTGCGCAGCCCGCCGGCAGAGACGCCATCATGGCCAGAATGGGCTGCATGGACGGGACGAACAGCGATCGAACATACGCGCTCGGGACTTCGTATTTGGGGTTCACGTTCGTCAGGTCGGTGCGGTCTCCTTCATAGTTCACAAAGAAGAACAGTTTGTTCCTGACGATGGGACCACCAAGGTTGCCACCAAACTGGTTGAGCCTTAGCGGCGCTTGTGTTTGGCCTGTAACATTGAAATAATCCCGGGGGTCAAGTGCATTGTTACGGAAAAATTCATACGCTGTGCCATGCAGTTCGTTCGTCCCGCCCTTGGTGATGATGTTCATCTGGGGACCGAGCGAAAAGCCGCTCTCGGCGCTATATCCGTTGTTGGCAAAATCTATCTCCTGAATGCTGTCAATACTTGCTCGTGTGATCCGCGCGCCTTCCTGGCCTTCAGTCTCCAGAACGCCATTGACGTCTCCGCGGCTTGCGGACTGACCGTCGAGCTTGATATTCAAGCCGGTGAAGATGTTGTCCAGACCGTTGACGCTGCCCTGGAAGTCTGCCGTCGAGCCGACCGAACCAGGAGAAATTTCGAGGAAATCCGTCACGTCTCTGCCGTTTACGGGAAGATTGCTAATCTGGTGGGAATCGAGCGTGGTTCCGGTGGTGCTCGACGAGGTGTCGACTGTTGTGCCGGTGCCGGTGACTTCGACCGTTGCATTCGCGCTGGCAACGTTGAGGACCAGGTTCACCTGAACGGTTGCGCCCACCGTCAGCGTAATCGGCTGGGTTGTGGCCGGGCCAAAACCGCTTGCTGTTGCCGAAACAACATAGCGTCCAAAGGGCAGCGCAGAAGCAACGAAGCTTCCACTGCTATTGCTCTGAAGCGTCGTCCGAATAGAGGTGTTCAAATTCGTGACGGTGATGGCCGCATTGGGAACAACAGCACCGGAAGGATCGGTGATGGTGCCGTTGATCGTGCCTGTATCAAATTGCGCAAAGGCCGGCAGGCTGAATAGTAAGCAGATGATTCCCAGAACGGCGGCCGCACTTCTTCCTGAAAACTTTATCTTCACAATTGCCTCCAATTGTCGTCTTCACTGCGGGATATCTTTCGTCCCGTTGTCTTCTTCTTTACCGGACTGCTTTTTGGGACGCTTGTTTTAGCCTTTAGAGATGTTTCCTGGTGAGTCCTTTTTATTTCTTTCCAAAGCTTGTAGGTGCTGCCGCAGCAGCGCTTCGCCATACTTCAGGTCATCAGCGACGGCCTTGCGTGCCGCAGTGGCTTGTTGGCTGGCGATTAACTGAAAGATTCGTTCGTGTTTCGCGCAATGCTGCCGCAAGTCTCGTACCAATGGCAGCACACGATGGCGTCCTTCCCATAAGGCGCCATACATCATCCGCATGGTGCTTTGAATGGCGGCGTTCTTTGATGCCTGCATGATGGCCGAATGGAATTCCATTTCTCGGCGTACAAACATGCCGGAGTCGCTCAATGATGCCTTCATGCCGGCCAACGCCGCTTGCATCTGTTCCAAATCGTCGGGTGTGGCGCGACGAGATGCCAATGCTGCTGCGGCCGGCTCCAGGATCTGGCGCAGCTCGTACAGTTCCAGATATTTGATTTCCTGCAGTAGCAGCATCCATTGAAAATGGTGACTGACCATGCTGCTCAACGATGGCTGCAGATAGGTACCGTCTCCGGGTCGCGCTTTCAGCAGGCCCAGGAAGATCATCCCCTTCAGTGCTTCGCGAAGCGATGCCCGGCTTACGTCCAGCATTTTTGCCAGGCGCGGTTCGGAGGGTAACTGATCCCCTCGCTTGAGATGCCCGCTGCGCACCAGCTCTTCAATGCGTCCGACTACCATGTCCATAATTTTTTCTCGATGGACGGGAAGATAGGGAGGTGCGGAAGGGTTGGCGATTGGCATCGAGTTCACCGGCTCCCGAAGGAACTGTCAGACAATACGCTCGCGATGCAATCGCTGTCAATATCCTTCTCTGAATTCATGAATTGGAGGTTTTATGGACTATTGCAGCCGGTTCTGAGTATGCAACGGCTTGACGGGCAAACGGGCACGGGCCGATACTAGTCCTCGGCTGTCTGACAGATACGAGGCGAAAGTTGCTCGTATGGAATTATTTCAGCTGTGAATGTTAAGTATTTTCTATCTCTTGCGGGGCAATTTTTCTGGCGAGCTTGATGGCGCGAGACGCATGATCTTCTGATGATGATCAAGTTGTGTGGGTTGGAGACGAAGCGGACGGTGAACATGCGGAATCTGTTGCGATGCCTGGTTTGCATGGTCTGTCTGGCTCTATTGGGGACCTTACGCTCCGCCGCAGAGACGCCGGCCTCGGAAGCAGAACCCAATGCTGCGAACGTGACCCGTGCGCATGCGACTTTGTGGCAAATTGGAAGATTCGATCATTCTTCCGGGGAGTTTCATTCAAGTTCCGGCGTCGACTATGCCAGTTCATCGAGCGATGTCGACTTCATTGTTGGAAAGAGCAGCGACAGTGACTGGTTGCGGTTTCAGCCGGGACCGGCGAACGGCCTTGCGGGTGGCCGCCTGCATCCATTTCGCATTCACTTCGCGTTGCCGGGTCCGTTGACCGGGGATTATGTTTTGCACATCGCCGTGCTGTACGAGACGCCGCGACTATCCAGCTTGCGCGTTGACATCAATGGCCACTCCGGCAATTTCTATTTCCGGCCCAAGCTCGACTACTCGGCGGGTGACTGGGAAGGTACCTTTGTTCCACAAACATCCCACGCGGAAAGACTGATTTCAATTCCGTCGCGCTGGTTGCGCGTCGGAGAAAATGTTTTCACGCTGACGGCTGTCGATGCGCCGGCTAGTCCGGAGTCTGCGCTGGGCGACATCGCGCCTGGCATCAGCGGCATTGTCTATGATGCCATTGCCCTGGAGTACGGTCCGACGAGGAAGAAATCGCCGAGCGGATTGCATCTGACCGCTGTACCTACCATTTTTTATCGCAGCTCGCCGACGGGTTTGCGCGAGTTGGTGAATGCGTGTGTCGAGTCGGATGGTAACGCCGCGTTTCCGCGTGGGCTTCACCTGCTCGTGCATGGGATCACGGTTTCTGGTGAGCTTCGTGGCACGGGAGAATTTGGTGATGCCTGCGTGCCGCTGGCAGTTCCGGAGTGGACGGGAACAATCACCGCAGCAATTGGTGCAGGTCGGCGTCATCCAATCGGTAACGCTTAAAGCGCAGAAGAAATGGACCCTGGATATTGTTCCTGGCGAGCATCTCGACGTTGGCTTTACCGATTACCGCGCCAAGGTGGCAGAATTGCAATCGCAAAGCATCGATAGCGTGCTCGATGTATTTCCACATCATCCTGATTTTCGTTGGACGATGGATGGCAGTTGGGTTGCGCAACAATATCTTGCTGGACGTTCCCCTAAAAAGGGCGGCCAGTTCCTGGATGCGATTCGTTCGGGTGGGATTGTCTTGCCGCCACAATATGCCAATCAGCACACCGGCACGGCGACCGTGGAGGGACTGGCCCGATCGCTTTATTATTCGCATCAGCTGGCCGCGAGTTTTCATTTGCCCGTAGGCGCGGCCAACATAACGGATGTGCCTTCATATTCATGGTCCTACGCGTCCGTTTTGCACGATGCAGGAATCGAATATTTTGCTGCTGGCAGTAATTCCTGGCGTGCGCCGGTGATGCTGCTGGGACGATGGAACGAAAAGTCCCCCTTTTTCTGGGAAGGGCCGGATGGGGGTCGCGTGCTGATGTGGTACTCACGCGCCTATTTGCAACTCGCCTCAATGTTTGGCGTGCCACCGCAAGTGGAAGCAGTCCACGACGCACTGCCCGTTTTTCTGCAGGCATACACGCGGGACAATTATCGATCGGATACGGTGATCCTTTTTGGCAGCCAGTTGGAGAATACGACCTTCGATCCGGGCCAGGTCGCGCTGCCGGCAACCTGGGCGGAGTCTTATGCATATCCGCGATTCCGCTTCTCTACTTTCCGCGATGCGATGGCGCACATCCGGCAGCAGTTTGGCGACGCGAATATTGAAACGTATCGCGGAGATTTCGGACCGTATTGGGAGGATGGATTTGCCTCCGCTGCGCGGACGACTGCTGTTTTCCGGCAGGACCAGGAGCAAATTCTGACCGCGGAAAAAATGGGTACACTGCCGGCGTTGTTGAATCCAGACCTTCGTCCAGATCCGAAGATTTTGCGAGACGCGTGGCACAATCTGCTGATGTTTGACGAGCATACATGGACCTCTGCAGGCGCGACGACGCAACCTGAAAGCGATGAGACGACCGGGCAATGGCAGCTGAAACGGGCGGAAGTCTACGATGCACAGAACGATATTGAGCAGAGTGTGGAACGCAGTTGGGCGCAACTGGAATCGTTGATCTCCACGCGCCACGATTCTTTCATTGTGTTGAACGCGTTGAGCTGGCCGCGCAGTGGATGGCTGGAAGCGGACGTGCCTGCCGGGGATGAGATCGTCGATGCTGGAACCGGAAAGCCTGTCCCGCTTGAAGTTCTGCGTGTAGAGACGGGAAAACTGCTTCCTGGATTTGGAGGGAAAACGCTGCGCGTGCGCTATCGCGCCGACGATGTACCCGGCTTGGGATATAAAGTCTTCTCAGTCATCCCATCGCCTACTCCGCCCACTGTGCCGCAACCGGAGGCAATTCACACAGTATTGGAGAATCGCTTTTACAAAGTCACACTGGATGCTGCAAGTGGCAGCATCCGCAGTATCTGGGACAAGGCACTGAATCGCGAACTGGTCGACGCGAACAGTCCGTATCGGTTCGGCCAATACGTCTACGTAACTGGCGCGGATGACATGCCGAACAATAGCCTGTATCGCTACGGAGCATCACTGCCGTTGCCAGTGCTGACACCACACCCGGCCACACGTGGCCGCATTGTCTCGTTTCTATCATCTACAGATATGGAACGAGCGGTGCTGGAATCTTCCGCTCCAAACACTCCCATGGTGCGCACGGAAATTTCGTTGCCCTCGGAGGTGAAGCGGATTGAGTTCCATATCACGTTGCACAAGGAATCGACCTTATGCAAGGAGGCTGCGTACATCGCCTTCCCCTTTGCCGTGCAGCACCCGGTTTTTGCCTACGATACACAAAATGGTTGGGTGGATCCGGCCCGCGACGAGCTGGCAGGAGGCAGCCGCGAATGGTATGTCGCCCAGCATTGGGCGGCCGTCCATGATGACAATGTTACGGATGTCGTGGTGCCCGCGGACGCGCCGCTAGTTGCGTTTGGCGATATTGTTCGTGGACCATGGCCGACGGAATTCAAACCAAAGAGCTCGACCATCTTTTCGTGGATCATGAGCAACTACTGGGATACAAATTTCATGTCATCCCAGGGTGGAGACTTCAATTTCCGTTACACGATTACCAGTGCGGGCACGTTCCAGCCGCCTAACTTGACTCGCCTGGGATGGGACACGATGACTCCGCTGGAAGCCAATTCCACGGGAGCGAGCGCAGGTGCGACCCGTGCACTGAACCCAGACCGCGATAGCTTTCTCACAATCGATAATCCCAATGTCGTGCTGATCGCATGGAAACTGGCGGAAGATGGGGATGGCAGTATTGTTCGGATGGAAGAAATTGCTGGTCAAACAGAACAAATTGTATTGCGGCCATCTCACCTGCATGTTGTTCGGGCTCGCCAGTGTACCTTACTGGAAGACTGTGCCGAGGAAATCCCCGTGACTGGCAATGCCGTTCATTTGACGACGAAGCCGTTTGAAATCCTGACGGTTCGTCTAAATACCACGCCAGAGCAGCAGCCATGAAGCTTTTCATCGATGAAAGGAAATCAATAAGCGAGATAGGAATGTCGTTATGAGCGTGCAGTGGAACGGCCGTAACGCGGTAAAGCTCGGTAATGATCTGGTCGAAATGACAATGCTGACAGGCGGAGGGCATATAGCATCTTTTTCGTTTACGCCCGCAAGCGGACACGCAATCGAGAATGCTATCTGGGAAGCTCCCTGGCCAACTGCTGATCCGCTGACTCCGGAGCATGATGAACTGTCTGAACGCTACGGCGGCAGGCCTACAGGTCCGTTCCTTGCGGCGTATACGGGTCATGCGCTCTGCCTGGATTGCTTCGGACCGCCGTCTCAGCTTGAAACAAACCTTGGAATCACATTGCACGGTGAAGTTGGGATCGCCAACTGGGTTGTTGAAAGCGGTGGATCGCTTGAGGGGCTGGTCGCGAGCGCCGAATTGCCGATCGCAGGGTTGCAGGTACAACGAAAGACTCGGATTGCCGCCGGAGAAACGGTGGTACGATTCGCAGAGCAGATTCGGAATCTTAGGGCAACTCCGCGCGAAATTCAGTGGCAGCAGCACGCTACCTTTGGAGCGCCGCTCGTCGATGCGGAATCGAGCAGCATTGCAGCGTCGGTGAGCAAAGGACGGACATGGCCGCTGGGATACGATGGCCCGTGCCTTCTTCCGTCGGACGTCACATTCGATTGGCCGTACGTGAGCACGCAGGCAGACAGCAATAACAGCAGACTCGATTTGCGGCGTCCATTTACCCCACCAAATGGCGGTTACGTTGTCGCCGTTCAGCAAACCCCAGGGCGCGAAGTTGGTTTCGTTTCCGTGTTGAACTGGGAACTTGGACTGGTATTTGGATACTGTTTTCGTTCCGCGGACTTTCCCTGGCTCGCCATATGGCATGAAAATCGCGCCAGAGAATCCGCTCCATGGCATGGCAAAACGCAGGCGCTCGGCCTGGAATTCGGCACCACTCCAATGCCGGTTGGCAAAGAAGAGATGAGTCGTCTGCGGTCGAATTTTGAAGGCTCCATCGATCGTACTGTACCCCCGCATGGGACGGTGGGCGCATCATGGATGATGTTTCTGGCAGATGTACCAAAGACGTGGCGCGAAATTCAAGATGTCATTGTCGGGGAGGACAGGATTACGCTGCACGAAGCCAGTGGGGAGCAGACATTGATCGTTGCGCGGGGAGCACTTGAATTTTTACGCAGTGACAACGCACCAGGCTTATTTAGTGCTGGCTAGCAGCGTTTCGGCCAGCGTCTGCCATTCCGCTTCGAGCGCGGGGCGGTAGAAGTCGCGCCCGGCACGCTGGTACCAGTAGTCTGCATTCGCGGCCTGCCCATCTTTGCGGTGCAGATAGGCGTGGACGGCCATAGCATCTGTCGTCTCTAACTCATCCACAAGCGCGTGAGCCCGTGTCCAATCTCCCTTCGCGTCCCACCAAAGGGCCGCAAGCGGAGCTGACTCAAAGGGCGGTTCCCTTTCCGCAACTGATGTTTTGAATTCCTTGAGATTCATGCTCACCTTAGTTTCATGCAGCCTCGCAAAAGATTTGGATGCTAAACCATTCATTTATGGGCAGCGGAAAACTATGAATTTATGTCGGAATCGGCTCGCGTCAGCTATCTTCTCATCGCCTTCGCACGCGGTGTGCCATTAGACTAAAGCAGTTCCGTGTTCATGTATGAGGAGATTCATTCTGGGATGGGGTTGCGCTCTGCCGGGAACGACGCCGGTGCAAAACACCGAAAAACTGGTCGAATGTGCGAAAGTTAACAGTACATATTGATGACAATCCCGACGAGCGGTTCCGCAACTCATCCAAAGCGTGCGTTGGTCATTGCTGCAGCGGTTGCATCGATGGGCGGCCTACTGTTCGGGTATGACACGCTGGTCATCAGCGGCGCCATCCACTATTTAAGCGAATGCTTTTCACTGAATGCGGCAGGGATTGGCTGGGCCGCTGGCTGCGCGCTGGTCGGCTGTGTTGCTGGTTCCGCGATGGCGGGCGCGGTGGTCGACAGGATCGGGCTGAAGAAAGGCCTGATGCTGTGCGCCATCTGCTTTGCTCTTTCCTCTGCTGGAATTTTTTTCGCCGCCACTATAACCCAATTTGTAATTTGGCGGTTGCTTGCGGGCGTGGGGATCGGCGCGGCTTCCATCATCTCTCCCATGTACATTGCTGAGATTGCCCCCACTCTGCTGCGCGGCCGGCTGGTCACCTTATACCAGCTTGGGATTGTGGTCGGAATACTGATTGCGGTGTTCGTTAACATGCTGATCCAGCGCATGGGGGACGAGGCATGGAATGTCTCGACGGGCTGGAGATGGATGTTTTTCGCCGGAATTTTCCCGGCGATTCTGTTCGGGCTCACCATTGCCGTAGCCGTGGAGAGCCCGCGCTGGTTGATGAAGATGGGTCGCCGGGAGTCCGCATTTCGTGTGCTTACAGAGGTGAATGGCCCGGAGATCGCCGCGGAGGAGGTAACAGAAATACAAGCCTCCCTGGACATGGAAGGCGGACATTTCTCTGAATTGTTTTCCACCTTTCTGCGGCCATTGTTAATTGGCGTGATGCTGGCCGTATTTCAGCAGTGGAGCGGCGTAACGCCAGTGTTCTCTTTTCTTCCAGAAATATTTCGAGCAGCGGGAACGAGCACCGGCAATGCATTCATCCAGACCGTGCTGGTGAGTGTGGTGAACCTTTCTTTCACATTGGTGGCCCTGTGGCTGATCGATCGCGCGGGACGCAAGAGGCTAATGTTATGGGGAACGATGCTGCAATGCATCTCGCTGGTGTTGGTGGGCTGGTTCTATCACAGCCACGGCAGCAGTCTTGCGGTGCTGGTGTTCGTGATGAGCTTTGTAGCGGGCCATGCCTTTGGCAATGGAGTAGCTTGCTGGGTCATGATCTCGGAGATCTATCCCACCAAGGTTCGCGGGCGCGCCATGTCGATCGCAACGACGGCGTTGTGGCTGGTTGGATATTTGGGGGATCAATGCTTTCCATTGATGCAGAAGCACCTGGGAAACGCAGGCACTTTCTGGAGCTTTAGTGCAGCTGCGCTGGTAGCGTGGGTATTTGTTTATTGGCTGGTTCCGGAAACGAAAGGGAAATCCCTCGAACAAATCACCGAGTTTTGGGCGCACCGCTCCGTGGCGCCAGCCGAGGTACAGAGTTAGTACTTGAAAACCACCGGGGGTCCGCTGGTCCGCTTCGCCGTCAGGTCGACATCCACTTCAACGCGGTTGGCAATCCTGATGAAAGGAATATTGCTGTTCATCCCATATTCTTTTCGATCGAAGGCCATGGTCCCTTGAATCCGGCCCGCACCTATCGCGGTACGGGCAACCGTCAGTCTCAGAGTCTCGGGTTTTGAGACTCCGCGGATGGTAAAGATCCCCGGAACATCAAAGGTGGTTTGGCCGGTCTGAACAATCTTTGTCGATCTGAATGTGATCCACGGATCGTGGTTGACGTTGAAGAAGTCTTTGCCTTTCAGCTTATCGTTCTTCATGCGACTATCTGTATCGACACTGGCTGCCTGAATCCTGATATCAAGAATGCCCGTAGAGACATCGGTGGAGGAAAACTTGAGCGTAGCATTCCATTTGTCAAACCTGCCGGCAAGATCGATTGAAGACTTGACGTGGAACTTGATTACGCTTTCCGCCGGTGCAATTGTATATTTTGGAACTTGCGTGTGACTTGCGGGCAGCATGGTGAACAGCAAAGCACAGATAATGGCGATGCGCATGGTGCTTGATCGTAGGGTTTTTCTCCAGCCGTGTCAATCCGATTTACTGGTTATCATATGTCATCTGGATGGTCGGTCATTGGCCACCACCTGCTGCTTGCAGCGCAGCTCCGATCACGAAACCACTTTGACTATATTGCGTGCTCCACGTTGGGCCCGATTGCGTGCCCGCGGTTCCCGGCAGATAGTCCGCCATCGTCAAGTTGCTCGCTACGCGCTCAGTATAAGGTGAGCTGACCGTTGTCGTTCCGGCGTTTCCTACGTCCAGCGCCGAGATCAGCATGTCCGTCGATGCGGTTGTCGTTAATGACGGACCCGTGCCAGCAGTGAAGTGCGGGATGTAGGCGCTGCAGGTCGGAGCTACATCGAAAGGAGTGGAAGTATTCACTCCGGAATACTCGGCCACGCTGAGATACAACTTGGCCGCACTGGAATAGGTCACGGTTACGGTATCAGAACCGGATGCGGTGTTGGCAAAGTAGAAAAAGTCAGCCTGAGCATTGTAAGCCGCATAACATTGGGCTCCGTGTACCCAGCCGCCATTCACGGAATCTGAAACCGTAGCAGTAAAGGCCGAGGCGCCCGGAGTCAATAATGGCTTAGCGCTCGCGATTAATATATCGCCGGCCGCGACTGGATGGGCAAATGTGCAGGTTAGCGACGTCGCGCCGGCATTACTGACACAAGACGTAGGAGATTGGACAAACGCGATCGTCGACGCAATACGGGCGGTGCCGGTTTCAGAGAAGCTGGCTGGTGTGTTGACGCCAGCCACACTTGCGGTGATGGTGAGTGCACCAGTCGCCGTCGGTTGCGCTGTGACCTGTGCCTGGCCGCTGCTGTTGGTCACCGCCGTTGCTCCGGAGGGAAAGCTGACGCCGGTTCCGGCAAAGGTCACGGTTACGCCTGAAACGGGATTGCTGCTCGCATCTTTGACAATCACAACCAGTGGATTCCTGAAATTGGATCCCACTGGCGCCGTCTGTCCGGAACCGGAAACTGCGGCGATACTCGCAGCAGCACCGGCGGTGCCAGTCTCGGAGAAGCTGGCCGGGGTGGTGACGCCAGTGGCGCTAGCCGTAATGGTGAGTGCGCCGGTCGCAGTTGGTTCCGCTGTGACCTGCGCCTGGCCGCTGCTGTTGGTCACGGCTGTTGCTCCGGACGGAAAGCTGACGCCGGCTCCGGCAAACGTCACGGTGGCACCCGAAACAGGGTTGCTGCCATTCATCACGACGACAACCAGTGGATTGGTGAAGCTCGTTCCCACTGGCGCCGTCTGCCCCGATCCGGAAACTGCCGCGATGGTAGTGACGGTCGTTGATCCGCCGGCTGCTTTCAGTGCCGCTCCGATCACGAAACCATCTTGCCTGTATTGCGTGCTCCAGGTTGGCCCCGGTTGCGCGCCTGCTGTTCCCGGCAGATAGTCTGCCATGGTCACATTGGTCGCTACGCGCTCGGTATACGGTGAGCTGATCGTTGTAGTCCCGGCATTTCCTACCACCAACGCAGAGATCAGCATGTCCGTCGATGCCGTTGTCGTCAGTGTCGGCCCCTTATAGGGGCCGCCGAGAGGTATATAGCCGCTACACGTCGGAGCTACATCGAAAGGAGTGGAAGTGTTTACTCCGGAATACTCGGCCACGCTGAGGTACAGCTCGGCTGCATTGGAGTAGGTCACGGTTACGGTGTCAGAACCGGCTGCAGTGTTGGCGAAATAGAAAAAATCAGCTTGAGCATCGTACGCCACATAACATTGGGCTCCATGTACCCAACCGCCATTCACGGAATCTGAAACTGTAGCAGTAAAGGGAGAGGCGCCCGGAGTCAACAGCGGCATTGTGCTCGCGATTAATATATCGCCAGCCGCGACTGGGTGGGCAAATGTGCAGGTTAACGATTTTGCGCCCAGATTGCTGGCACAAGCCTTGGGAGCCTGGACGAAAGTAATGCTCGCAGCTGTACCGGCGGTGGCGGTTTCAGAGAAGCTGGCCGGGCTGGTGACGCCCGCGACAGCTCGCGGTAATGGTGAGCGCGCCGGTGGCCGTCGGTTGCGCTGTGACCTGGGCCTGGCCGCTGCTGTTGGTCACGGCCGTTGCTCCGGAGGGAAAGCTGATGCCGGTTCCGGCGAACGTCACGGTTACGCCTGAAACGGGATTGCTGCTTGCATCTTTGACGACTACAATCAACGGGTTTGTGAAGTTGGTTCCCACCGGCGCCGTTTGTCCCGAGCCGGAGACCACAGTAACGGAAGCTGCCGGTAGAGTTGCCGGCGTCACCGTGACACTGGCGGTCAGCACCGTGCCATCGACATACACGTAGATAGGAACCACAGTGGCCGCCGTCACGGCAGCAGTAGTGAACGTCGTCGTGACAGTTCCCGTCGAACTGGCCACTGACTCGATCGGCGGGATTGCCGCCTGGTTGCTGGAGACAAACGACGCGTAGTTATACTGGCCCGACGCCGGCGTCGGCAGTCCAGTCACCGTGAGGGTGCCGGTGTTCGGAACTTGAACGCTTTCGGTATAGGTCAGAGTGAGACTGGGCGGAGTGATCGTCTGCGTGGGAAATGCCCCCGCGTCCATGGTCGAGCCCGAAGGTGTCGGCCATGCTGTCTTGTTTTCCGGATTGACATACTGGTACACCGCCAGCGCTTTCGGGTCGGCCGCACCGGCGTTGTTGGTCGGCGGATACACGCCGGCCCCGATGGCCGGAGATCCTGCCGTCAGGCGAAAATCAAACGCCGCCGCGTTGTTGAACTTCAACGCCGTCAGATTCGACTCCGATGCATTCGACTCCAGAAGATTGTTCTCCACAAAGGCGCTGGTCTGGTTGGTGGCTTCTGTTTCTGCGCCGAGGAAGATATTATTTTCCACCACCGCCGGAACCGTCAGCGCCGGCCCGTTCGGCGGCGGCGTGCATTCCGAATACGACGCATCGGAGCAGCCCAGGCTCACAAACGCCGGCGGAGCGCTGCCGGAACCATTCCGGTTCGCCGGATCGAGGACCATGGTGTTGTTGATGAAATGCAGGTCCTGATTCGCCGTGCCATATTCCGGATCGCTGGCGCCGTTGTCGTTGACATCGGCAAAGATCATGGCCGCGGTGTTCGCGGAACTGTTCGTCGTCGCCAGCTTGTAGAGTGAATTCCCGACGACATAGGTGCTGCCGCCGAGCGGGAAATCCAGCAGATAGCTGGTGTTCCCCACCGCATCGCCAATCAGGTTGTAAAGGATATTGTTGATCGGAGCGCGGTCTTTCACCGTGTGGCCAACATAGGAATCGTGCGACCAGGAATATTGCAGCGTGAAATCCATGTTCCCGCAGCAGCCGATGTACATGTTGTGCGTGAGGCCGTCGCCATATCCGTTGTTGGCAAACTCGTCATACTGCAACGTGATGTAGGGTGTCGCGGAGTACCAGGCAGCGCCGCTCGTGAGGCCGTCGCTCAGGATGCCTTCAAAGTTGTTATGGATGTAGCTGCGCTGGACCGTGACATTGCCGCCATTCGGCGACGCCGTTGTGCCCGGCTCAATGCGAATGGCTTCCGCATTGGTGGAGCTGGTGCCGGTGTCGGCATTGCGGAATTCGAAATTATCGAGGGTGACGTTGTAGCCGTCGATCAGCCACATGGCTTTCGCAATCGAAGCCTTCGATCCATCGATGATCGGCCGCCCGTTGACGCCGACAATGGTTACATTCGGGGCCGTCTCCAGGCAGTCCGCCGTGTCGTAGTAGGGAGTGCCGTTATTCGCATCCACCTGCAGCGTGTCGCCACTGGCCAGATGCGGGAACGCCGCGCATGGGCTGGCATACTGGCCGCTGGGACCGACCGTGAGGGTCGCGGGTCCACTGCCGCCGGCCGCTTTCAGCGCCGCGCCAATCGCAAAACCATCTTGCCTGTATTGCGTGCTCCAGGTTGGCCCCGGATGCGCGCCCGCTGTTCCCGGCAGATAGTCTGCCAGGGTCACGTCGTTCGCTACGCGCTCGCTATACGGGGAACTGACCGTTGTCGTTCCGGCGTTTCCTATGTCCAGCGTAGAGATCAGCATGTCCGTCGATGCGGTTGTCGTTAATGACGGACCCGTGAAGGCGGTGGAGAGAGGTAGATAGGGGCCGCAGGTCGGAGCTACATCGAAAGGAGTGGAAGTGTTCACTCCGGAATACTCGGCCACGCTGAGATACAACTCAGCCGCACTGGAATAGGTCACAGTTACGGTGTCGGAACCGGCTGCGGTATTGGCAAAGTAGAAAAAATCAGCCTGAGCATCGAACGCCGCATAACATTGGGCTCCATGTACCCAACCGCCATTCACGGAATCTGAAACCGTAGCAGTAAAGGGAGAGGCGCCCGGAGTCAATAACGGCATTGTGCTCGCGATTAACATATCGCCGGCCGCAACCGGATGGGCAAAGGTGCAGGTTAACGATGTCGCCCCCAGATTGCTGACACACGACGTCGGAGCCTGGACGAACGCAATCTGCCCATACAGCGGCGCCCCCCCTAAACAAATCAACAATATTATTCTGCGCATAGCCTTCCAAAAGATTTTTTCGCGAGATTGTTCGAATTACCAGTTTTAGGGCTACCCTACATCAGTGCAAACATTGCAGCTGCATGAGTACGGTTGTCGTCGACAGGAGTACGAAGACAATTGCAACCCGGTTAGGATCAATGGTGCATAAGCCATCAATAGGCCGTGATGTAGTTGGTTAAGACGGATTCAGGAGGGGGACTTTCATATAAAAGCATACATGCCAGTTCGCTTCGGGTCCACTTACATGAGACTGGCGGCACCGAGTCAGTACTGACCCATCGAGGCGCAATGTAGTGCTTACGCAGACTCGAGACTGGTTCCCATTCTCAAGCTCCATCCCGAATAGCCGGTTAGGATCGATGTGTGAATGCGGCGGATGGACCAGCAGTTCCATCGGCCTCACCTAGATCCATGGCTGCGATAAGACCGCTGTTCACCGTGAATACGTGAAGAACTTCGCTGTCCGATAGAACATCACCTTCAAGGCTCTTGACGAGTTGGTGTACCTTGACGCGGACCTTGCCTCCGTCTCCCTCGGTGATTGCCAGCGGTTCGACGTGGGGATCGAACTCGCCCCATTGTCGAGTCCAATAGGCGCGGATCTGCTCCTTTCCGACAATTCTGCCGCCCTCCGACGCCTTGGGCCAGCTCACGTCTTCGGTCATCAGTGCTAATGCACCGTCGATGTCCCGTTTGTTGAATGCGGAGTACGCCTGTCCAATAAGGGTCTTCGTGTCTGCCATACAACCTCCTACGGCGCTTGTTTTATTTTCGGTGTTCGTATCCCATCATCTCTGACGAGCTGATCATTTCGTCTCGCATGCTCACGAAAACGGACTCATCCGCAGCATCATGCCCTGATCTGAGTTCTGTGAGCCAGCTGCTCGATCCACTCCGTCGCCGATTTCTTCGGTTCGCCCATGGCCGCATTCGACACTTCCTGCCACGCTTCCCATTCGGCCAGTCGCTCTGCATACGCGGCGCGTGCTCTCGGCAGAATCGAGTTGCCCAGTCCGAGTCGCAGCGGTGGATCGTCCGCGTCCACAAGCTTCAGGACGGCTTCTGAGGTCGCCTCCGGGTCGCCCCGTTCCAGTCCGGCCAGACGCGTCAGAAACTGCTTCCGAAACTCCGCGTATGGCTCCAGAGCGTCCGCGATCTCTCCGGATTTGCCGAAATCGGTTGCGTAAGCTCCTGGCTCAACCAGTGTCACCTTGATGCCGAAGGCCCTCACCTCCTGCGCCAGTGATTCGTGCATAGCTTCCACCGCCCATTTCGTGGCACAGTAGAAGCCGATGAGCGGCAGCGCCGTAATCCCAAGACCACTCGAAACGCCGAGGATGTGTCCGCTCCCTTGTTTCCGCAGCAGAGGCAGAGCCGATCGCAACACCCGAACCATCCCGACGTAGTTCGCGTCGAACAAGTCGCGAATCTGTTCGTCGCTCGCCTCCTCTGTGGCCGCGATCAGGCTCGTACCGGCATTGTTCACAAGAACATCCAGCCTGCCGAAATGCTCGAACGCCTGCTGAATGACCTGGGACACCTGCTCCGAATTGGTCACGTCGAGTGCCATTGGAAGGACCGCATCTCCGAAACGCTCTTTAAGGTCCACGATGTCTTCCAGCCTTCGCGCGGTGGCCGTGACCTTATCTCCACGCTGGAGCGCGGCCTCGGCCCAGATGCGGCCGAAACCGCGAGAAGCGCCTGTGATAAACCATATCTTCTTCATATTGATTCCTCTCAAATTGGCTAAATTGGGTTTGGCTTGTGCGCAGTGTCCTTGCGCCTTTGCTCAGGCCTGCGAATAACGCATATTTCCAAGATCGGTAAGAAGGTCAGGACCAGTCGGGTTCCAGCCCAGCTTTGCTCGGGTCTGCGCACTGGAAATATGAGCGTCCCGCCCAGCGAAGAACCCGAGGAAGCCGAAATGCTCTTGGGCCTGTTCCGGTGCGATAGAGACGACAGGCACGTTCAGGCCGTGGCCGATGACGGTGGCAATGTCTTTCAACGGCACACCCTCTTCTGCGACTGCGTGGTACCGAGCTCCCGCTGTGCCCTTCTCCAGAGCGAGCCGGTAGAGCCGGGCAACATCCCCTACATGCGCAGCAGGCCAGCGATTGTGTCCATCGCCGATATACACTGAGACTCCCTTCGCGCGCGCTATGGCAATCAAGGGGGTGATCAGGCCCTGTTTCACTGTGTCGTGGACCTGCGGCAAGCGCATCACCGAGGCGTGCACTCCGTGCGCCATGAGCGCGACAGCGGTCACCTCGGATACACGGGGAAGGGATGGAGAAGAAAGCGGCGGATCGTCCTCCGTGGCAGCGCGCCCCTGGGCCACTCCGACTCCGGAGCTGACGATGAACGGACGGCTGGAACCCTGGAGCACATCTCCAATAGCTTCAATGGCGCGTTTGTCGAGCTCACAGCTTTCCGCAAACTTCGTCCAATCGTGCCTGAACGCGACGTGAAGAACGGCATCGGACGCAGCGGCACCGCTGCGGAGGCTTTCCAGGTCTTCCAGATCGCCGCGATGGACATCAGCGCCGGCTGCGGCCAGAGACTGGGCACCCGCATCGTTGCGAGCAAGACCGAGCACCTGGTGACCTGCGCCGATCAGTTCCGGGACAATCCTGGAACCGATGAATCCTGTTGCACCTGTCACGAAAACGCGCATACAAACCTCCTTGATCTTCTTACATTGAGCATTGACGAGCTGGTGTCTTTGCGATTAAAACGGAGATACTCTCCGAATCAATAGATAATCGGAGACTATCTCCGGTTGCAAAAAATTTTGGAAATGAAGAAGAAACATTCCCAACCTGCCAAGCGAAAGCCGCGAACGGATGCTCTGCGCAACCGCGAGCGAATTCTTGAAGTAGCGAAGGGGGCTTTCACGCGCCACGGCGCGGCTACCAGCCTGGACGACATCGCGAAGCAGGCGGGTGTCGGAGCGGGTACCTTGTATCGCCATTTCCCTACACGGGATGCACTGATCGAAGCGGTCTATCGGAGTGAGGTGGAAAAGTTGGCCGCGGCAGCGCGCGGATTCACCGCCGCGATGTCTCCGATCGAGTCCCTGCGCGCCTGGTTGCTGCTGTTCGTCGATTACATCGCGGCAAAGCACATCATTGCGCCCGCTCTCAACAGCGTTGCCGGAGGTCCTTCCAGGCTCTATGAGGGTTCTCGCAGCCTGGTCCAGGGAGCAATCGAAGAGTTGGTGAAGCGCGCGAAAAAGAGCGGCGATGTGCGAAGAGATATTGACGCCTCCGATCTGCTTCGGGCGGTGATCGGCGTATCTTATGTGGGCTCCGGGGGTGATTGGCAGCAAAGCGCCAGAAGACTGGTAGACATTCTCATGGCAGGTTCACGACCGATCAAATAGACTTCCATTCAATCCACCCGATACAGTTGGCGGGGCGCTATATAGCCCGCAGGGCCGCGAATCCAAAACGCAATGCCGCAATCCAGCTTCTCGGGTTCAATGTATCCAGACCGGCGGAAAGGCGCGCGACTCGTACCAACCCCTGCCGTGGAAAATCGGTCGCAGTCTCGCCATGATTTTCGCAGCCTGATCCCGATTGCCCGGTGCCTTGTCCCTCTTGGCTCGTTGTAAGAGCGACGGCAGTTGTTGGATCGTTGGATCTACACAGTACGCCGGCGTTCCGGCTGGTAGCGCCAGGATTCGGAAAGCGGGCCGGCGTCGACAGCGTCGAAACCCATCCAGTCGAGAAGAGCCGTTACCACAGAAGGGCTACGGCCTTGGAAAAGTGGTTGAGTCCTGGTACTCCACGGGCATACCTTTAACGACTCCTAAGTAGACAGAAGCTGTTAGTGCTTTGAGGCACTGGATCGGCCGGATCGCTTGGTGATTGCGCTTTTCGGCAATCGCGGAACAACCTGAACGCCCGCCCAAAGCGTGGCAATCGTTTGCTCGACCACGAGAGTCTGGTCAGGCAAGTCAGGCACAACCCCTTGGATGACCATGAGCGTGGCGAGGCCGAAGATCGTGTACCACCAGGTGTGGGCTACCACTATGTCATCCCTATTTGGCAATCCTTCATCCTTGGCAACATCGAAAAAGAGCTGCACGAAACGTTCGAACAACGGCGCGCCAATATCGTTGATATATTCTCCAACACGGATGCCGTTGCGGTTCTCCGGCCCGAAGAAGACGTTGCGGAACTGCTGCGGATGGGCAGTGCAGAACTGAATCAAGCCGCGGGAAGTCGCAAAAAGACGCTCTTTCGGTGCAGGATGTTTAGCGGCAATCGCGTCGAAGTTCTGAACCAGCAGCCCTATCGTCTCGCTGCTCAACTCGGCAAGAATATGCCATTTGTCAGGAAAATGCTGGTAGATCACGGCGTGCGTATAGCCGATCTCTTTAGCGATCGCGCGAAGCGTCACGGCTTCGTAGCCGCGATCGGCAAACATCTTGCTGGCAGCCGCAAGGATTTCGCCCCGCAACCTCTCCTTGCGCTCTACCCGGCGACTTGGTGATGTGGATGTCACTTCAATAGCTTAGTCCCTTTTGACGATTTCTGTGACCGATTGTTGATTTATAACCATTGGTTTTAAAAACCACTGATTAATTTGCAACCAATGGTTTTTGTAGGCCTCTAATAGCCAGGTCGCTCATTTGGATGGGCGGCCAAATACGAGGCAAAAGGAGAACACGAGCATGTATTTAGTCATGGGCATTACTGGAAACGTTGGTGGCGCCACCGCGCGGCATCTGCTGAAGCAAGGCAAACAGGTGCGAGCACTTGTGCGCAATCGCGAGAAAGCGGCGAAGTGGGCAGACCAGGGCGTGGAGTTGGTGGATGGAGGCTGGAACGATGCGACAGCCATAACGGCGGCGCTCAAAGGTGTTGAGGGTGCATTTGTTATGTTGCCGGCTGTATGGGCGCCCTCGCCTGATTACAGAGAAGCAAAGGGCGTGATTGCGAACTATGTCGAGGCGCTGACCAAGGTAGTGCCCCCGCGGGTGGTAGCGCTCTCGTCGATGGGCGCGGATAGAACAAGCGGGCTGGGGATGATCACGGCCCTATCACTCTTGGAGCAAGGTTTTCGCAGCCTGCCATCTCCTGTCGCATTTGTGCGCGCAGGCGGCTTTTTCGAAAACTTTCTTTTCGGCTTACAGGCCGCCCAAGGCGGAACACTACCGGTCTTCTACAATCCTACAAACCGGAAATCGACAATGGTCGCGTCAGACGACATCGGCGCAGAGGTGGCAACGCTTCTGACCGGGCCAGCGTGGTCAAGGCATCGCGTCATCGAGCTGGGTTCAATGGTAAGCGCGGATGAAGTGGCCGAACAATTGGGTGAAGTCCTGACACTCGACGTAAAAGCCTTTGCAGTCCCGCGTGCGGGGTGGGCAGAAGCGTTCGAGCAGTTCGGCGTCCCGAAGGGCCACACTGGACCTGCTGAAGAAATGTTTGAGAGCGTTAACGCGGGATGGATGGACCTCGGAATCCCGGGTACGGAGCACGTAGCGGGTACGACGTCCGCACGCGATGTGTTTGCGGCTGCACAGAACACCGTCAAGGCGTAAATCTGGGGCAAGCTGAATCAGCCCGCGGAGTGCTAGCTGCGCAACTCACAAGCTCTGGCGTTCGCATCAGAGCATCACCTTCGTTCTAAGAAAGGATCGTTTTATGTCAAACTTCCCCACGCCGCTTGAAGAAGTCATTCATCACAACGTTATTAAGAACAACACAACAGGCGGCCCGGCGCTGGATATCGGGCCTATGCAGTTGCTATGGAGGGCCTTGGGAGAGAACACGGGCTACACTGCACGAGTTTTTCAGCCGGTGTAGCCAAGATTCCTTGTCCCAAGATTAGCTTTTGACGCCGCGCACAAATTAGCTTTTAGTGCTGTGCGTCTATTTGCTTATCATGCTGGACAGTTCTTAGCGTTTGAGGATTCTGCGATCGGCTGCAAACCGAAGGGGCAGCTCAAACGCTTTGACAAAGCGCATTCGCGCAGAGTACATTTCATGTCGCCATTTGGAGCAGTCATCTGCTCGTGGTCAAAGTAAAGCTGAGAGGATCATCATGACATCTGCGCGGTTCCAAATTCCACCCACTGGCGCCCGTCTCCCACTCAAGATGTTGTCCCTGGTAACTTGTGCTGTGCTGTTTCTGGCTGCACCTTATATGTCGGCGCAGCAGAATCCGCAATACGGGTCGCTGGAGGCCTGCCACGCGATGCAAGTTGGGTCCCCCACATACGGCCCACATGGCGGAGCATTGAATGGGTTTCTTCCGTTTTCACAAACCAATCTCTGGAATACCAACATCAGAAACGCTCCAATTGACCCAAATTCTGCCAAACTCGCCGCAGTATGGGCCGCCGCCGGCGGCTATAAACTGCATCCAGTTTTTGGGGCGTCGCCCGCCGACGGTGGTATTCCCTATATTGTCGTAGACTCCAGGTATATCCCCTCAGTGCCAATCAATGCGATCGACTATGCGACTGAAAGCGATGTGGTCGTAGCGCCGTATCCTCGCGGGGATGCCGTTCCCATCGAAGGAGATGCAAGCGATTGCGCTGGTTGGCCGGACACTTACATCAGCGATGCCCATACTCTCGTGCTTGACCGCGCGACATGCTGGCTCTACGAGACCTTCAACACAAATCGCTGCAATGGCCAGATCAATTCTTCGAGCGAGACGATTTTTGACATGACGAAAAATCAGTTCGTGTCGCGGCCCTGGGGCTGGACTTCGGCGGATGCCGCCGGACTGTCGATATTTGCCGGCTTGGTGCGTTACGACGAAGCAGCTTCGGGAGTAATCAATCACGCGTTGCGCTTTACGATGGAACATACAGAGGGAGATCAAAATGGCGGGTACTTCGTGCTGCCGGCCAGTCATGCGGCGAGTAGCAACACGACTGCCAATCTACTCCCCGAGGGGACACGGCTACGATTGAGAGCGAACGTCGACATCTCCAGCTACTCTCCCATCAATCAGGTCATTTTAACCGCGATGAAGAACTATGGGTTGATCCTGGCGGACAATGGCTGCAACTTCTGTGTCGTCGGCGATACCGATCCGCGCTGGAACGACACTGATTTGGGCAATTGGCACGGCGGGCCGCACCCAATCACATCGGCTGACTTCGATGTAGTGCAAATGACTCCCGAATACCCCGGCATGGATTCTGTGTCGGCGCCTACCGATTATCCCGGAACCGGAAAGGTCCCGGTGATCGATGACTTTACCGCATCGGAAACAAGAGTAGAACCCGGACATCCCGTCACCTTCAATTTTCACGTGACCGGCAGCACCTACGCCTACATCGACAACATCGGTCCAGTCAGGCTGGATTCCGACCGAGGGAGTGTGACGATTACCCCCTGGGCAACTCAAACCTATACGCTTTACGCTCTGAATACTTCTTCGGTAAATAATGCGATCCAGAGCACGCCGATCACAGTTACTGTGCCCGGTTCTGTAGTGACGCCGCCGACCTTCACGCCGCCGGGCGGCAATTATGCCTCCAATGCGCCGCTGGCAGTGACCCTGAACACGGTCAATGCCGGCGACACTCCGGCCACCTATTACTACACGACGGATGGCTCGACGCCGACGACCTCATCGACGCAGTATATCGGAGTAGCATGCAATAACGCCGGTCCCGAATGCAACAGTAACCCAAATAGTGGATCGATTACGCCGATCACTGTCTCGAAATCGGAGACGTTGAAAGCCATCGCCGTAGTTCCCGGTTATTCAAAGCCCAGCGCCGTCAGCACGGCGCGCTACACAATCGGAAGTACTGCGATAACCGACACGCCGGTCTTCAGCCTGGCGCCTGGAACCTACCCTGGGACCAGGTGGGTATACCTCAGCGACTCGACCAATGGTACCGACGGCAATGGCAATACGATCTACTACACCACGGACGGAACTACGCCGACGACCAGCTCGACGGCGTTTACCAACAACAATGGCTGTTACGGTTGCCTTGGAGCTGGACCGATTACTATTACTAACTCGGAAACCATCAAGGCAATCGCGGTGGCCGCTGGCTACGCCGACAGCGCGGTCGCGTCGGCGACATACACCATTCGGGGCCAGCATCGTTAGGACCTTTTGCAGGACATAAATCGCGTGCGGCAGATCGCTTAAGTGCGCTTGGAAACCAGGGCTCCAAACGCCGCCAGCAGCTTGTATTTCTCTTGCCAAGTCGTGTACATGATCCCCCGTGCGCCGGGTGTAGCGTCGAGGCTGGTCAGCCAGCCCTCGACATTCTCCCTCAGGTCGTCGCCGTCATAATACGCTGCCGCAATCGTTTTGAACCCGTGGCCGGAAAAGAAGTCGAGGGAATGCTGCCGCATTTCGAAATACCAGCACACGATCCCCACGTCTTTGGGCAGGTACTTCCAGGTGTTTTCCAGGGAGCCATCGACCAAAAAGTACTTCTTCACTGCGTTGTGATAGGGATCGAACATGTCCGACCAGAACACTACCTGCGCGTGGGGGTTGACGGCGCGCACCTGCATCGTAAAGCCACTGCGTCGTATCCCCCAGAATCTCGGCCGCGGCCAGGTGCCGGTGTCGGCAAGATTCATCGCGGTTAAACGCGCGAACCTCATCGATGCTGAGGAAATAGCGTTTCGGGGACAGGTACTTCTCGATCAGCGGGAACTGCTGCTTCCAGAACTCTCGGACCTTCGCCTCCGATGGGCAAACGCAGACCTGATCGTTATAAATCGTCGTGCCGTGATAGTAGCTCACGCGCAACCGCGCCCCTTCCTGGATGCGTCCGCCAGGTAGCAGTTGGATCGATGGCATGGGGTGGGTCCACTGGAAATCTAAATTCGGGTCACTGACAGCCGCGAAATCGCGGCCTTCTTCGTACACTGTTCCGGTGGCTTCATCGCGAACGGTCAGCGGCGCGCCGTCCCGGCGAACCACATTCATCAGGCCCACCTCTTCCACTTCCACGTCGTCCACCCAGACCTTACCCTTCACGCCCTCGAATACGCCGAAGTTCAACTCAATACGATCGGCATACCAACTGTTAAAGGCCGTGGTCACCTGTCTCCAGCCGGAGGTGGGGGACGGCACGGGCGGCTCGAACGGGCAGAGGTCGCGTCCGTCGGATGTAAACGACTTGATGCTGAACAGCGTTGCCGGCTCGGCATCCTCAGTCTTCACCCATGCACTCACGCGATAACAACGGTACGGCGTAACAACAATCTCCTGGGCTATTCGCGCCACACCCGTTATTGTCGGGTCCCTCAACCCTGCGACATCCGGAGGGGCGCCGGTAATTGCCCGATTCAATTTTTTCGTACCGCCAAAGTTCTCAATCCGCAGCGAAGCCTTGCCGGAGTGAGAGACGCTCGTGTCGACGAATGTCTTCTTCCCCGGCTCAGTCTGTGCGGTGAACCCGCTGAACCGGTCGTCCTGGAACTCTTCGAAGCCGGAGTTCACCAGTTTCGCCGGCGAGTCCGCGACGAATCGCGCAGTTCCGCCCTTCGCGACGAACAGGGCATCCTTGACCAGCAGACCCTCGGCGAGATTCTTGTCAAAATCCAGGAGAGCTCCGCCGTAACCGGTATTGAATCCCTCGGGAATGATCTCCAGGTGGTTGGCTTCGGCAATCGCTTTCACTTTGCGGAGACGTTCCAGATACTCCGGCGTGCCCAGGCTAATGCGGTCCATCCCAGACAGGACGATACCGTTTAGACCGTGCTTCGCCGCAGTTTGGGCGATTTCACGTACGTCTTCGACGTCCTCATCGGACCGTAACCGCGAGCTGATCCAAACCCAGCGGTCGGGATAAATCTTTTTCCGAGCCCCGGTCTTATCGAGCGTAGGAGTTTGCTCGGCCGCGAATGCTTCTCCTTTTTGGCGGCTGAAAACAACTGCCGCCGCGCCACCGACCACGGATTTTTCCAGAAACTTCCGTCTCGAAATTCGTTCTGCCATGTATACCTCCAGGTGCTTAGGAGCTTCGCATTATTCATCAATCTTCCCACGGAGTCGCATAGTAAAGACACCATTTATCCAGCACATTGTGGGACTATACGGCGACCGATCTCCTAGGCGCCAACCCACGGCGCCGCGGCGAAGGCGCGCACCTCATCACCTACGACACCGCCAACAATCAATACAAGGACCACGGCCTAGTCATGCTCGACACCGGTACCCCGGCCAGCGCGCCGCAGAGCATCGTCATCGCGGCCGACGGCACCGTCTACTCTCTCGGCTACGTCACCCACAACGGCAAGCGAGGCATCGACCTCTTCAGCCTCCACCCGTGATGGCGGTTCGTCTGCCGGTTTGGATAAAGCGGAAAGACTCGCCGGGACGAGGCAGGAATATTCGCCCGTACATGTATATTTGTCGCCGCAGACGGATGTATGGGTGTGAAGAATTTCCTTCTCCGCCCGGGTTCTTAAGCGCAGGTCGGCGGGGCATCGATGAGGAGAAATGAGAGCCTCACTTGGCGACAACAGGCCGAGTCACTCATAGTCGCGTTGCTACCGTATTGGAGGCTAAACGGAGATTTGTGGCCATGCGCCCAAGGTCAGCGGATCCGCCGGACCTCAATGGATCAGAAACCGGTTCTCATCTGAGCCATGCTGTCCGGATTGTCGAAAAACTTGGGATCAATTGACACTCGATTTCCAGCGAGCCATTCATTTGTCTCATATCTGATTGCTTACGAGGCGGTTCAAATCTGCGCGTCCCGACATTCCTACTTTCCGAAGGACACTCGTCATTTCCCGATCAGAGAATGGCTCTGTTTGGAAACCGATTTCAGTACGCGGAGAATCCTCCCCTGTGTCCTTCAGGAGCAGAAGGCACGCATTTTGCGGGGATATTTTGGGATTGTTGGCTATTATTTGCAGATTTAAGGAGGCGTAGACTGCATGGTGGTGGACGCAGTCTCCAGCGAACCGCTCTCTGGCTGCATTTCCCTGCTAACAGGGAATTTAACAGGGAAATCTCGAGGTTTTGGGCTCTCGTTCACGCATGGAGCCGCATGCATGCTGCACAATGCACTGTGTTTAGCCCGTCCTGACGGACCATCGAAGCGCAAAAGGAACAGGGAATTTTCTCGACACATCAGGGAATTTAAATTCCCTGTTACGGGTTCGAGCAGCGAAAATTTGTTAATTTTTTTGTGACCTTGTCGCGAAAAGCTCCCCAAATCCCCCACGACAATTAAGTAGAGCAATTTTTAAGAGCAATCTTCACGAACGCCGGAGGTTCTACACACGATTTAACACGGACAAGCAGACTGAACGCAAATCGCCGAACAGCTCAATGGCGCCGGCATTCTCGGAGAACACGGCTGCCCCGTGGACGCGGGCGACCGTCCATCAGGTGCTCACCAACCCCAAGTACATCGCCGCCAACATCTCCAATTACCGCTCGTTCAAGCTGAAGCACTTGTCCTTAGTGCGCGGGGACCGCGGTAGTCGGTTCGCTGAACTTCATGGCCCCAGAGTGATTCTGTTCATTAGGATTTGAGAGGATGCCGGAGCTGCGATGCTGGACCTGCCACAGAATCACCGATCCAGATTTATCCCACCGACTCCAAGCCGCGTGGGGCTATGTGATCCCAGTCGGGCGTATCCAGCTTACGATCTGGAAAACGAATATCGAAGAATCTCTGGGCTCCGAGCCACTCGATTGCCGCGCGTTGCTTTTGAAGGATATCAATATCCCGACAGTGTTCCGGAGAGTCGCAGAACTTGAGTGACACCCCGCCGCCGGGTAAGCGCTTCGATACTGCAAGTTCTTTGGGAAATTCACTCAAGCCAAGCCACCCGGCTAATTTGTCACTGAAGAGATTGACCCAATAGAGTCCTGGAACGCCATCTGCGAGATTGAGGCCCTGGTAGCTGTAACTGGTCGCGTCGGTGTTCTTAGCCTTTTGATCGACCTCGGTAGTCAGCAGACCAAAGTCAGAACCCGTTATTTGAAACATTCCGCACACAAAATCTTCAACCTTTTCGATCCCAACTTGAGTAGCCCACTTGCCATCAAATTGCCCTGTCCAATAATTGCTAAAAAGTGGAGACGGAAAGCGGGCTGTAGCGGAGTGAGTCCGGTTCCATATTTGGCCACTCACATGAACTGGCCGTCCCTTTCGGTAGAAGAACTCGCCATGTGGTTGGGACAGCCACCGAACGGGCTCGCTGATGTCAGCCGGATCAAAGGGGGTCCTGATCGGCTCGACCTCACTGCATTTATCCGGACGCATCAAACCCCCGCCGAAGTCACTGAGAGCGGTAATCTGCTCTTTGGCAACCGACTCGGTCAAGGATCGCCGTGAAAATAGTGTCATTGCTAATTCGTTCTTCATGGGTTTAGCGGCCTGATCACGAGATTGGGATTTTGCCGAGCGGGCTTGGAGACCACTTTCGAAGATCTCGATCTTCGTATGGCTCAGCCTCGGCGCGATGCGCCGCCAGATCGCTCTACATTCCGCGTTTGATTGGAAGACATCCTGGAACAGCCGCTGCCCGGAGAATTTGATCGACTCGCGAATGCGTTTTGCGCGCACAAGTGCGTCGTCCCGTTCATCGAGGAATTTTTCCAAGTACCACTGAAGTTCTGTCAATAGGTCCTTGGGGAGTTGAGAAATGAATCTTCCAGTGGCGTTTAGCGCGGGATGACCAGGTTCAAACAGTTCCAATGTGAAAGTGAGTCCGGAGTATTCAGCGGCGATGACAATTCTCAGCGTGAATTGGCGGGGTATAGGCATTCCGCTCCAGTTCTTTCGGAAAAGGGTCACTCATTGACGCGTTGCTGCCGAATTATAGGCTAATCGGAGATTTGTGGCCATGCGTCCAAGGTCAGCTGATGTCAGCATATCCGCTGGACCTCATGGATCGGAAACCCGCTTCCCATCTCGGCCATGTTGTCCGGATTGTCGAAAAACTTTGGATCAATTCGACAATTCGAGTTCCAGCGAGTTATTCATTCATTTCATATCCGATTGCTTGCGAGGTGGTTCAAATCTGCGCGGTCCCGACATTCCTACTTTCCTCCGAAGGACACTCGGCATTTCCCGATCAGAGAATGGCTCTGTTTAGGAGCAGATTTCAGTACACGGAGAATCCTCTCCTGTGTCCTTCAGGAGCAAAAGGCGCCCATTTTGCGGGGATATTTGGAGGATTGTTGGCTATTATTTGCAGATTTGAAAAGACCTAAGACTGTTTGGTGGACCTGGTCGGGATCGAACCGACGACCTCTTCCATGCCATGGAAGCGCGCTCCCAGCTGCGCCACAGGCCCACAGGAAAACTTTTTCTAGTTTACACGAGTGAAGGCGTTGACAGGGCCTCCGAGGAACAGACTGCAAAGTTCTGCCAAAGGATTATTCTGACTGAAGACGATATGAATCTGAAAATTGTAGATGGCGAGACGGGGCTGGGTTCGAAGCAGAGTTGACAGACCAGGACGCGGAGTGGCCGACGACTCGCGAATTTGGGGAGACAGGTGCTCACGATTCCATTGAAAGAAAAGTTCAAGGCAACAGCGCACGTGCGGAAGGCATCCGTCCTGAGTATGTCGGAAAACTTTACCTCTATCGGAGATGTGAATAATGATTTTGGTCTGCCGCGTCGACGGATCTCCTTCGAGATGACAGGGCTTTCTCGCAGCTTCCGTCCTTCTCTTTTTCTTTCTGCAGTTTGCGATCCTGACGCACACGGCTTCAGCGTTGCAGTCGAATGCAGCACCGGCGTCGCAGACAGAGATAGCCACTCGCCTCTCCCGCTTTCAGCGAGTCGCTGCGTCCGGCGCTGCAACAAGTCGGGAACAGCGTCGGCCAGATCCACATTGACCACTGGAAATTGTCTCAGAGTTGGAAAGCCCAATTGCAAAGCGATGCTGATTCGATCCAGCAGGATCTTTCGCATCAGCTCCCGGGACTTTTTGAGCAGGTACAGGCGTCGCCGACATCCCTGGACGCACAACTGCGGGTGATGCAGAATGTAGACGCGCTCTATGACGTGTTGGTACGTCTGACCATGGCGGCGGACCTGGCCGAGAAGAAAACCGACGCTGCGCTGCTCGATAGCGCTCTTGATAGGCTGGAATCTGCGCGCAAAGCGGCAACCGGACAGCTGGTACAAGCAGCTGCTCTTCAAAACCAGCAATTAGTCCAGCTGCAGGCACGAATGCAAGAAAATGCAGCCGACGAAAATGTTTCTGGCGCCCATGCGAAGACCATCGTGGTCGACAATGAGACCCGGTCTGGAACCAAGCATCGAACCGTCCATCATCGAAAAGCTGCGCCTTCGCCGGCAGGCACGAAATCCCCACCGATACAGGCCAATCATCGGGCGCCAAGCCCTCTCCGCAAAACTAGAAGCAATCTCATCGATGCGTTTGCTGCCTAGGACGTAAAATAATGGATATGTCGCAACTAGCGACTCAGCAGGCATTCTTGAAACGAATTTCCTCTCTTTTTTTACTGTTGGCATGCATGGCCGCTGCTCCTCTTCTTTGTGCGCAGGCCGCGTCCTACACCCAGGTTCACGATGCAACCGTATTAAAGGCGCCAGCTGGCTCTCGGGTGGCCATTGTGGAGTTTGGAGACATGGAGTGCCCACAGTGCGGCTTCGTGAATCCGCTGCTGATGGGGGCTGCCGCCAAGTACCACATCCCTTGGATTCGCTATGATTTCCCGCTGCCTTTCCATGCCTGGAGCTTTCAGGCTTCGGTGGATGCACGATGGTTTGATACCAAGTCAAAGAAGTTAGGCGACGACTTTCGCAATGCGGTATTTGCCAATCAGCGGAGCATTGAGACCCCAGGTGAATTGCGTACGTTTGCGGAAAACTTTGCGCAACAGCATGGCATTGGATTTCCATTTGCCGTAGATCCGCAAGGCAAACTCGCGGCGGAAGTGAAGGCGGACTATGCGCTGGGCCAACGTGTTGGCATTGAGCACACTCCTACCATCTGGGTTGTCACCAACCAGACTACAGGGGTGCCATATGTCGAGGTTGTGGACCCCACCAAGCTCTATGCAATCATCGATCAAGCGATCGCGGAAACAGCCAGTGAAAGCCCGGCTCATGCGTCGCACGTACATCACCACAACGCCAGTCAATAATTAGATCGCTGTTCACAAACCAGGCACACCGCACTTCTTCCGGTCGGCGATCAGCCGTTGACATGCTGCATGGCGGCCTCCGGATATCGCGGTCCTGCCGCGACTCCCTGGGGGGCTGTTTCCGCAATGCGCTTCAGGTCTGCAGCGGTCAGTTCGACTTTCACAGCACCGACATTTTCTTCTAAGTAGCGCAGTTTTTTCGTGCCTGGAATCGGCACAATATCTTCACCTTGCGCTAATACCCACGCCAACGCTAACTGGGAGGCAGTGCAGCCTTTTTCCCGGGCCAGTTCCTCAACCTTTTTCACCAGGTCAAGATTGATCGCGAAATTCTCGCCTTGAAAACGCGGAGAGTTGCGGCGATAGTCATCGGCAGGCAGATCTTCCAGCTTGCGAAAGCGGCCGGTAAGAAATCCGCGTCCCAAGGGGCTATAAGCAACAAATCCGACACCCAACTCTCTGCACGTCGCTAGGACTTCATCTTCCGGATCGCGGGTCCACAAAGAGTATTCGGTTTGCAATGCCGTGATCGGATGCACGGCCACGGCCCGCCGCAGCGTCACCGGAGCAGCCTCTGACAGTCCAAGGTGCCGTACCTTTCCCTCTCGCACCAAATCCGCCATGGCACCCACCGTCTCTTCAATGGCTACATTCGGATCGACGCGATGCTGATAATAGAGATCGATGGTCTCGACCCCAAGCCGCTGCAAGCTTTCCTCACACGCACGCCTCACGTATTCGGGACGTCCGTTCACACCCAAGGGCGCACCCGTCTTCGCATCGCGCAGGATGCCGAATTTCGTCGCCAGTACCACCTTATCTCGCCGGCCACGTATCGCTTTGCCCACCAGTACTTCATTTTTGTGCGGTCCATAGACATCGGCAGTGTCCAGAAAATTGATTCCTAACTCCAAAGCCCGATGAATCACCGCAATCGAGTCCTGGTCGCTCTCGCGTCCGCTGTAGAAATCGGACATGCCCATGCATCCCAGACCCAGCGCTGAAACCGTCAGGTCTTTTCCCAATGTTCTTTGCTCCATTGCTCTTCCTCCGGTGGCTTCGGTTCTTTTGTATGGATGCCAGATGAGGTTCCGACAGCTCAGAATTCGTAGGAGACTATTTCGGCATCCTTCAAGCTGAGCTTTGCCCAGCCAACTTGATCCAATATTTGACGTTCGGGAAAGCTTTATCTTCGCAGTACACTGAACTTTCATCAACTTCTCATGAAAAAACTGCGCGTAGGCATTCTCTTCGGCGGTCGCAGCGGCGAGCATGAAGTCTCGCTGCTGTCTGCCGCGTCGGTTCTTCAGGCAATCGATCAAAGAAAATATGACGTCCACCTGATCGGCATTACCAAGGATGGCCGCTGGCTCACTGCTGGCGATGCCGCTCATCTGTTACCTTCGTCTACCGGAGCTCCACAGCATCTGCGCGCTGGCGATCCAGAGGCAACGCCGGGTGCGGCGCTGTTGGAGCACGGCAGGGAAGTATTGGTTCCACCGGTGCCCTCGCACATCGAGCATTCCGGCAGCGCTCTCGCCACACTACGCACCAGCGCAGAAAAATCCCTCAATGTCGATGTCATCTTTCCCGTCCTGCACGGTACCTTTGGTGAAGACGGTACAGTGCAGGGGTTGCTCGAACTCGCTGACATCGCGTATGTAGGCTCTGGTGTCCTTGGTTCCTCTGCGGGCATGGATAAAGACGTGATGAAGCGCTTGTTCGCCGCTGCGAAACTTCCCATCCCCAAGCACGTTACCTTGTTGCGCCGCGAGTGGCAGCAAAATCCTCGCCGTGCCATCCAGCGCGTCGAGACTGCATTGCGCTATCCCATGTTTGTGAAGCCAGCAAATCTCGGCTCTTCGGTTGGCATTAGTAAAGCGCACGACAGAAAAGAGCTAAGTGCAGCCATCGATCTAGCCGCGAGCTATGATCGCAAGATTGTCATTGAGGTCAGCATAGGTGGCAAGCGGTCAAAGGCGCGTGAGCTGGAAGTTGCCGTGCTGGGTAACGATTCGCCCGAGGCTTCGGTGGTTGGCGAAGTGATTCCCTGTAAGGAGTTTTACGATTACGAGGCCAAATACCTTAGCGAGGGCTCGCAGCTGATCATCCCTGCAAAATTAACTAAGGCGGAAACAAAACGTGTGCAACAGATGGCCGTCGACGCGTTTCGTGCCTGCGACTTGGCTGGTATGGCGCGCGTGGATTTTCTGATGGAACCTGGCAGTCCGAGCGGGGCGCGTCCGCGAAAAATTTTCTTGAATGAGGTGAACACATTACCCGGCTTCACCGCTATCAGCATGTATCCAAAACTATGGCAGGCCAGCGGAGTTCCTTACGGTCAACTCATTGACCGCTTGATTGAGCTGGCACTGCAACGGCAAGAAGAAAAGAAAAGCAACCGCTATGGCTTGTAAGTATCTCTGGAGTGCAGCCTTGGTGTTTTCGTTCTCCATCACCCATGGGTAATCTGACACAAGATGATTCTCTCGAGCGGGTGACGCGGAAGCTGGCGCTTTTTCTTGGTCTAGTGCTGCTGTTCGAGGGATTGCTAATTGCGATTGCACCTCACTTCCATTCGGGCAGCGTTTTCAGGATCGCCAAGGATTCTCTGCTTCTGCGCGTGGGCAACGACTCCTCGTATTACATGGCCCAAGGCGATCTGGCCTGGCGGCAACACCCGAACGCGATCTACGAAAGCGTGTTTTTCCAGCGCGGCATTCGTTTCATTTATCCGCCAACCTCATTGCTGCTGTATCGGGCATGGCGGGCGGCGACATGGGTTCGCATTTCTCCGTCTGTTGTCATGAACGCCATGCTGCTTCTGTCACTATTCGGGACGATGGCGGTCGCTGGAGAGTTTCTCTTACGCTTGCTACCAGAGCAAACAATCGTGCGCTCGACTGCAGCAGAACGCTGGAAGATTCGGGCGTTGGTTGCATTGTTGATTGTTGTGTTCCTGCCGCTGATCCACGCGTACAACCTAGGCCAGATTCAGACACTATTGAACTTCCTGGTGATGTCCAGTGTCTTGTTATGGCTGCGGGGTTCCCGCATCTCACCGGCAATTCTGATCGGTCTCACCTGTTGGCTGAAACCCCAGATGAGCTTGTTTCTATTGTGGGGGTTGCTCCGGCGCCAATGGAGTTTTGCTCTCTCTCTTTTCATTACACTGATCGCGGGATTGTCTCTTTCTCTCGCTGTCTTTGGCTGGCATAACACGGCGGAGTATACGCATGTACTGAGCTACCTGGGCCGGCGTGGCGATGCCCTTGCTACGAACCAGTCTTTGAACGGGCTACTGCATCGCGTGATGCATGTTGGTTCACCCGTGACGTCATTTTATGGTTATCCTCCGTACAATCGGACGATCTATCTGGCCACCTTGTTCTCTTCTGCCGTCATTCTGCTTCTTGCGCTCGCGGTGCCGGTCTGGCGGCATATTTCCCGAAGCACGTCTGACTTCTTGCTGTTTGCGATGGCTGTCACCATGGCTTCGCCGATCGTGTGGGAGCATCACTACGGCGTATTTTTTCTCGCATTCCTGTTATGGATGCCGAGTGCTTTTCAGCAATGGAAGGTATTCTTTGCCCTGTTATGCGTCTACCTCTTAATGACGGACACATGGGCGCCGCTGACCCCGCTGATGTTCACCCGCTGGTCGTTTCTCATCTCGCATATATACTTTGGCGGTCTGGCATTGTTTCTCTGTACACTGTTTCGAGAACAATCCAAAAGTCATCCTTCTCACGGCGTTGTCGTTGCCCATGGGCGCGACTAAGCCTGAACCGGAAAACATGAGACGAGAACCCTCTTATTCCATCGCTTTCGGGTCCGTCGCTGTACTGCCACCGACCGCTTGTGGGTGTTCGAGCGACCGATGACTCTCCCGTTACAAAACAGGTCTTTCTCACTCTGCGAGTTACTTCTGGCGCGCGCCGCCCGGATTGGCTGTGCTGTTCTCTGTGCTGATTTTCTGACCATGTTGCTGATGAATATTGCACGCCTGAATACACATTGGCTGCCGTTTTTGTTCTTTGGACTGTTTGGCGCTGCGGCATTTTGGATGTTTCACAATCGGTTGATTCCGGCCGTCCACCCATCCTATTTATCCACCACACAGCAACACCCCTTAACGTTCTTCGTCATATTGGTTGCCTTTTTGTTGGCGGTCGCTCGACTGCCATATCTGATGGAAGGGCACTTGCATCACCTTGTCGGCCCAGTCGTTTACGACGATACGTGGCATTTTCAAGAAATCAACTCACTCGTACACTCGGTTCGATATCCTGCCCAGTGCAGCCTTGTCCCCAATCGATATTTTTCTCTGTATTACGCCCCATGGATGATGATCGCGGCATTGTATTTGGCAATCCCCATCCATGGGTTCACGATCAAAGCGGCGTTCGCCATTGGTTGCGCAATCTACCAGATACTCATCTACCTGACTCTTCTATATATCGGAATCGCACGAGCGAACAGTCGGAAGCATCTTTATTGGGCGATCTATCTCATCGCTTGCTGGGCTGGTATGGAATCGCTTTTCGCTTCGATGTATTATCTTCGACGCAATCCTGTATGGTTACTGGCCCCGGAGATGCCAATCCATTTTCCCTCTCTCTTTACAGGCGTTCTTTGGGCCCCTCATCATGCGACTGCCGCCGTTGCATTGATTCTTTGCTGGCATATCTGGGATGGAACGCTAGACAAAAATTGGGCGTTACTTTCCGCCTGCAGTATTTTGTTGGCATGCGCATTTTATAGCAGCGTCTTTGTATTTCTAGGGGCGCTGCCTTTCGCTGCATATTACGTTCTACGAACGACCCCCACGAACTATAAGGGAATACTCGTAGTCTGCTGCTTTTCAGCAGCTCTCATTTGGCCGCTTCTGTGGATTTATCTTGGGAAGAGTCAGGATGTTCGATTCTTATTCCCATTTATGAAGGGCATCGACGACCTATTCCCGTATTTAGCAGCCAGTCAATTTATATCCATGCATCCTGTACTTTCTTCTGCAATCGGAATTTTTCAGGGGGTGGCAGCCGGGTTTATTGTTTTCATTGCGTTTATCGTTTTCAATTTCCTCCTGCATGCAATCGCACTTATGTTGTATGGAAAAAATCTTAGTTGGGATAACCTCGCGCTTGTTTCCATTGCCATTCTATGTATCGTTTCCACCTATTTCGTAGGATTTCCGGAAGGCGATAACTATGCAAGTCGCGGCTACATGATCCCAATCATCGTGCTGGGATGGATTTGCGCGGGAATTTTGCCGGACATTCGGCCAAAATCCTGGATTGCATTTGGATTGCTTCTAGGAGCTTTCGGCCTATTCCATGAAGGGCTCTCCACGTACAGGCACGCGTTCTACGTGGCAGAGACGCCCCTCGATGCCCGCTATGGCATGTCGATACTCAGGATGAATCAGGATCGTCGTACGCACATCGTATCTTCGAGCGTTATGTCTCAAGCATTGCTCGACGATCCGAATCTCATTTATTACGTAGAGAAATTTGTTGATGGAGGAAAGAGTTCCTTAGTCGTCGCAGATCGTCAACTCGAATGCCTCGGACCCCATGGGCCTTGGAAATGGCAGCAGGTCCCGATGCCGCCAAGCAAATAATCATGATGGTTGGTGGGGAAGTGGGGATAGAGAGATCATCCACCTGCAGAAAAAGTGCGAAGGGCAGCATCAGTACGCCGACATGGCGGGTCGGCGCGAACCCTGCCAGATATGGGGCTGCCACAGGAAATACTATGCCGATATAGACCGTTGCCACACACCCGGCACCGCGTTAGGGGTACGCATACTGGTTGCCGTGCTGTCGATGGATCCCTGGACTTCGAGAGTTCCCTTCCCATGCCGCTGCGCCTTACAATGTCGCTATGGTACTGCTCGACGCACCTCGGTACGACCCACGCAAGGCCCTCATCCGCCGCAATATCATTGTTGGCATTCTGATCGCCATTCCATTTGTCGCTTTCTTCACCTGGCATTGGTGGAACTGGCCGGAGGAGCATCGCGTCAACCAGTTTTTTCACGCGGTTGAAGCCAAGGACTACTCGCGCGCGTTTGCACTCTGGAACAGCGATCCCGAATGGCAGCAGCACCCCGACCGCTACACATCTATATCCATATAAACAATTCGTATCCGACTGGGGTCCGTCGGGGGATTATGGTGTGATTACAAGACACGAAAATTGTGGTCACGAAAGAATACGGCAGCGGAGTTATCATCGGAGTTCGCGTGAACGACAATCCCAAGACGCTTTTCCTTTGGGTCGAACGAAAAGCCAAGACCATCGGATTTTCTCCCGGTATAGAATTGCGCTTTTATCCTTCATGGTCTGCACAAGTTCAACACCGCGGCCATCGAAATGGTCCGCCAGCACATGGGTTTTGGCGATCTGCGGTGATCTCTTTGCTTTACTTTGAAAGTCGCAGCATGACCACGCCGTAATGCGGAACCATGGCTGTATACGAACCGTGCAGAGTGCCCAGGTCCTTATGCGACCACAAGTCGCGAGCATGCACAGCACCGTCGAAGCCCACATCTTTCAATTGCACGGTGATTGGATATTCGGCTTCGCTGCGATTGAAAAGAGCCACTGCTTTGGCGCCTCCTTCAAGCGGTTTCATCCATACCTCAAACGGCCCAATGGCGCTGACGCGATCTCCCTGAATTCCGAGGCGGTCCTGATCGACGGCAATCACATCCTTATTCATCAGGATGCTCTTGGTCATGTCGCTCATTTTGCTTAGATCGTTTCCAGCCAGCAACGGCGCGGCCAGAATGGCCCAGAGGCTCATGTGGGTGCGGTACTCATCGGGCGTCATGTGGCCATTGCCTACTTCCAGCATGTCAGGATCGTTCCAATGTCCCGGGGCTGCGTATTTTGACAGACCAGCCTGGGCAAATCCAATCACTGACATCCGATCGTAGCTGTCGTTGATATCACCCGTTGTACGCCACAGGTTTCCACCAACCTTCGGACCCCAGTTCCACACCGCATCAAAACCGTACTGGCACAGGCTGAATACGATAGGCCGATGCGTGTTCAGCAATGCCTGGTGCATTTTCTCGTACGCCGCCTGCATCATCTTCCATTGCTTCTGCTGGTCGTTGCCAGCTTCTTTTTTCATGATGTCGCCGTAGCTGCACAGGTCGTACTTCAAATAATCGACACCCCATTTTGCATAGGTATTGGCATCCTGCTGCTCGTGGCCATAACTGCCCGCATAACCCCCGCAGGTCTTTGGTCCCGGCGAAGAATATATGCCAAGCTTCAAGCCTTTCGAATGGACATAATCCGATAGCGCCTTCATGTCTGGAAATTTGCTGTTGGACTGGATATTCCCCTGGGCGTCTCGCTTACCTTCCCAGGTATCGTCAATATTCACGTAGACATATCCGGCATCGCGCATTCCGCTCGCAACCATGGCGTCAGCGGCGGCGCGTACATCTGCGTCGTTCACTCTGGTAGCAAAATGATTCCAACTGTTCCACCCCATCGGAGGGGTGGCTGCCAGTGAGGCTGATTGTGCCTGAGCCGTTGGGCAAGAGGGAAGGCACCATAGAATTCCCGCAAGCAGCAAAGCAACAAAACCGAAATTACGATGAATACGCATACTGTCCTCCATGCCTCAAATAGCAGATCAAGCAAACGTCAACCATCTTAACAGCGAGCTTCAAATCGATCTCGCTGCCGTTGCGCCATCCAGTTGCAAATCGCATTCAAATCAGCCACGGGCTCTTGTGTGTAGGGAATCGCATGCAAATACGGCGGCGGCCCAAATTCTGGTGTAAGCGTTGAAACTTCGCGGCCGCTGCTCTCCTGCACCTTCCATATCTGTTGCCACCATTCCTCGTGGGTGCCGAGATGATGGCTCCACTCCGGTGCGCGAGGATCCGGTACCTGCGGTCCTTCCTCATAGCCAACCCTGGCATGCAGGTGCCAGCAGTGGGCTGCGCACAATTCCAAAATGCTGGCGCAATCCTGCAACAATCGCTCCGCGACGCATACCCAATGGCTGTAATCGCAGGTCAATTTCAACGACGGAAATCGCTGTAGAATCCGTTGCGTGTTCCATGGATTCCCAAAATAGCGGGAGCGATGCGTTTCATGGGCAAGAGTCACGCCAATTGACTTTTCCAATTCCAAAGCCGCGCCGTAAAAATCTTCCGCTTCGGCTATGCTCCACGCATCCGAACCCGTATGGCCGTTGATAAACAACGGATTCTCATCGAGACATTCCTCGATTTGCGTCTTCAATGAAAGCAAGTGTTCCGCGACTGTTCCCGCCGGGACGAACTGGTTGCTGAATACCTGGGGAATCCACGCCAGCTGTTCTTGCTTCAATGTGCGATGGAAGAGGCTTCGGTCGGGCAAATTAAATAAGGGCGCTTCTATGGCCTTATACCCTGCATCATGCCACCCTGATATGTACGGAGCAAAACCATTTGAGAGATCGACGCCCCAGAGATGTCGAACCAGCAGAAGTTTCAGAGGAATTCCCGCCTTTCAATATGTTTCAGGCTTGATGAATACGCCGCATCATAAATTTCATGCTGCCGCTAAACTGTTCCGCTCCAGTCTACAATGCCCATAGGGACATTTGATATGTCGCCAGTGAACAGGCTTGTTTTTGCTGGCGACATGAAGTGCCGGCATCAACTCTGGATGGCAAATGGCTGCAATCAGCACAGCTCCGTTCCACGTTCTGACCAAGCCCATCGGGCCAATTTGCAATCTGGACTGCAAGTACTGCTTTTATCTGGAGAAGGAAGTTCTTTATCCCGACACTTCCAAGTGGGCCATGCCCCCGGATGTCCTCGAGTCATATATCCAGCAGTACATTCAGCACCAAGATACGGATGTAATTCACTTCGCCTGGCAAGGCGGCGAGCCGACGTTGCTGGGAGTCGATTATTTTCGCAACATTGTCACGCTTCAGGCTAAGTATGCCAATGGAAAGCGAATTGAAAACGCATTTCAAACCAATGGCGTTCTGCTGAATGATGAGTGGGGAGATTTCTTTGCAGAGAAGAACTTTCTCGTCGGAATTTCCATCGATGGCCCCAGACAATTGCATGACGCGTATCGTGTCGACAAGGGTGGCCAGCCCACGTTCGATCGCGTGGTGCGCGGCATCAATTTCCTCAAGAAACATTCCGTTGCCTTCAACACTCTTACCACCGTTCACCGCAAGAATTCCTACAATCCGCTCGAGGTCTATCACTTCCTGAAAGAGAGCGGCAGCGGATATATCCAATTCATCCCCATCGTAGAACGAATCTCTACGCATACAACCCAGGATGGGATGGTGTTGGTTTCGCCTAGTTTTTCTGAGCACGCGAAAGTGTCGGACTGGTCCGTAGAACCAGTTCAATTTGGGCGATTTCTTTCCACCATCTTCGACGAATGGGTCCGCAATGACGTCGGCCAAACGTTTATTCAACTATTCGATGTATCCCTGGAGATGTGGATGGGCATGGAGGCCAGCCTATGCATCTTTCGCAAGACTTGCGGTTCCGCGCTCGCCATTGAGCATAACGGGGATCTTTACTCCTGCGACCACTTCGTCTATCCAGAAAATCGACTCGGCAACATCATGCAGCAGGCGCTGGGAGAAATGGTCGAATCTCAACAGCAGATCCAATTCGGCCAGGCGAAAAACGATACCCTGCCAAAATATTGCCAGCAGTGCGAAGTTCGATTTGCCTGCAATGGCGAATGTCCGAAGCACCGTTTTGCGACCACGCCAGACGGCGAAGCAGGATTGAATTATCTCTGTGCCGGGTATAAGAAATTCTTCACCCACATCGATCCATACATGCAATTCATGGCCGCGCAACTGCGCCAGCAGCGTGCACCTGCCAATGTGATGGAGTGGGTTCGCATCCAGGATGCAGAGGCACTGAAGTCAGGGAAGCCCGGACGAAATGATCCCTGCGCGTGTGGCAGCGGTAAGAAATTCAAGCGGTGCTGCGGGCTATCAGCATAGTGGCAGTTTTCCACGAGGATGACGCTGCGTCGAGCTGAATCGTTGTAGTGCGGCTACTTCGCTGCAACTGTCAGTGGAAGTTTGATCGAATCGCTCACGCCATTCTTGCTGTTTTTCACCTCAATCGTGACTTCGTACTTCGATGCCTTCACATCTCCAACAAAGCCCGAGATCAGGCCCTGGTTATCGATAGAAAGTCCTGCCGGAGCTCCGGTTATGTTAAACACCAGGTCGTCGCCTGTGCGGAACTTCATTTGATACGACTTACCGTTTTCATCCGCCGACACCAGATGGCCGATCGATGCACTGGTCACGATCTGCGCTTGGTAGAAATGCGATTCGGTTGCGTCGGGAAGCTGGCTGGTTGCGATCAATGGATGAGAAAGTTCCGCCATGGCAGAAGGGCCGCTCAGCCTGCCTTTTCCGTCGACAGCCACGACCCGGTAGTAAGGCCGCCACAGCTGTTCTGGAAGCGAAACCGAACCATTCGCACCGTGTGTTTCCAGCAGCAGGTTGGCAGACGCCCACTGGGTTCCCTTGAGACCGTCGTTGTATTGGTAGCGATTGTCATTGGCGGTAAATCCGCGTTCCTCACTGCCATAGATACGATAGCCGGCCGGATCAAGGCCGCCTTTCCCTGGCTGCCATGTCAGTAACACTGTGCGATCCTCGCGATTGAAGTCCGCCTTCACGTCGATCGGTACCGCTGGAGCCGCCGCCGAAAATTCGTACGTCTTCGACCATGGCCCCCAGACGTGGTCCTGGCTCCGTGCTCGAACATGCCAATAATATTTCTGGCCGGGGTTCAGCAGTCCAACGTAGGGCAGTTCAAAGGTTGGAGTGCCCTGGTATGCCGTGCGGCTGATCAATTTATTAAAATTGGGCGACAAGGGCCAGCGCATATCAGGAAATTCACTCAGTTGAAACTGATAGTCCGCCGGCGCTACGTCCGAACCCGGACGCCATACGAATTTCACACGCGTTCCGGAGTAGGTCCTGCCTTCTGCTGGCGTCACAGCTGCGGGAGCAGCTGGAATTGCAAGATCCGCATCGCATTCGTTCCAGACGTGCGTGATCCGCACCTTGGTCCCGCTTGGCGAATCATCGCTAAAGATGAAATGGTTTTCGCCCAGCACCACTCCCGGCATCGCCAGCGGTGCCATCTCCAGCGTGGAATGGAGAGTAAAGCCCTTCAGCGCAACCTCAGGCTTGTCAGAATGGCTTTGCAGTGTAAAGCGAAGGATGTAATCGTAGCGCGCCGGATCAGTCTTTGGGAAGAATGGATTCAGGTCGACATACATGCGGTCGTAGTCGCTGGCGAAACTGGTCTGCACGTCTTTCCAGGTCTTCCCTCCATCGAAGCTGATAGAAATAGCAATCGAATCAGCACCCACATTCTGCCGGGCGAGATCGACGATGAGTCTGCCGCCCACCACCGGATAGGCACTGTTGACGGGAACATCGACGGTTCCCTGGTGTCCCCGTCAGGTACAAACCATTCCCGAATTTTCCAGGATTCTGCCGCTCAACACCCTCCGTCTGCAGATAGTGCAGCGTGGATTGCTTGCTCAGGTCAGGCGCATAGGTGGTATCTCCGTCCATCACATGCGCGATAACCCTCCAGCGCTTGTTCCATTGGTCCAAATCTTTGGAACCAGGATCGGAAGGGTATTGCATGGCATGGTATCTGCCCGCAGGATTCCAGGCCCAGGTGATGGACTCTCCCGGACGCAGCGTGAAATCCATGGTGTGCTTGGTCACGCTCGGCTGCTCTCCAGAACGTTCGCCTTCCCAGAAAATTAGCGCCGCGCCCCCTTCATCACTCTAGCCGATCATCCGGCGCCAGCACCCCATAGGTGTGAGTTCGTTTCATCAGATCGTGATCGGCGACAATCTGGGACTCTGACGCAATCGTCTCGTTGTCCCGCAGCAGAGAGATAATGCTCTCGTCGGAGTCAAGCTCATGCCAGCCGCCGTCATAGTAAACCTCGGCCAGGCTGTGGCCGGTTGGATATCCCTTACGCACTTTCAGCCCGGCTGCGCGCCACATGTCGCTGATGACCTTGCTCTCGTCGTAACAAAGCGTGTAGCCATAGACATTGATGCGCTTCACGACGTCTGCAACTTCGTCATCTTGCGTAGTCGCGTGAAATCGATTGTTGATCTCAAATTCCCAAATCCGCCGCGCTTTCTCCTTATCGCTCATCCCCGGCTTCACGATCGAATCGACAATGGACTGGAGCGTTCGCGTGTCCATCGTACCGACGCGCTGTAGCCAGGGATTGACGACCGGTGTGTCGCCAATGTTTTCCATGGTTACTCGGACGTTTGGTTCCCAATACTGGTCATAGGCCCAGTAGCCAATGGGATCGCGCGTCATCGGCCCATCGATTTTGCCGCCCATGTCGATGGCATAGGTGTAGTGGGACGAATCGACGGTCTCAACCTGCTTTTTGGTGTTGGTTCCGCATTGGGAGCACAGATTCTGACCCGCCGCACTCCCAACCATCAAAAGACCGAGTCCAAAAATCGTCCAGCACCGCTGCTTCACGTCCGCTACCCCCTAGGATGGTTGGATCTGAGGACTTAATTCTAAAGGTTGAAAGTCTCGAAGCGAAAGTTTTGCCAGGAAACCTTGGCTGCCGGCACCAGGCAAAACAAGTGAGATAACTCTGGCATATCCGCGATTCATCAAATATGATGAAATTGTTTACTAATTATGGAGGCTACAACGATGGCCACCGCATATGTCATTCCAAATATCGTCGGCTATCCCTTCAATATCCTGCCTGACCTCTCCAATCAAAAGATACGTGAACGTCTCAGCCCATCTGCTATCCGAGGTTTTGTGCGCATTATGGAAAAATGGGGCGTCAAGGAAACCAACGCGCGAAAGCTGCTCGGTGGCCCGTCGTCTGGCACGTACTACGGATGGAAGGCCCATCCGCAAGGCAAGAAGCTCGACCAGGACACGCTGACGCGAATTTCTCTCGTCATTGGCATCTTCAAGGCATTGCACATTCTGTACAGCGAAAAACTTGCCGATGCCTGGATTACCCGACCAAATCGCGATCCCATGTTCCGCGGAGAAACCCCACTCGCCTACATGATTGAGCGCGGGCAGCCTGGGATGATCCATGTGCGTCAGCTGCTCGACGCATGGCGTGGTGGCCAGTGATTCCTCCACTCACACCGGTTCGTTTGCGTGCGACCCACCGCATGATCGCATCCAGGCATAGCGAGAGTGGCAGCGTCCTCGCTGCCATCAGCGACAACGAATCCATACTTGCCGATCTTGCCGAGCTGGATGGCGCGACCAACGATCGTTTGCTTGGAGAGGAAGGCCTGCTGCCTGGGATCAGTGTGCATGAACTGGTCTATGGCGTTCGCTATGCTTCCATCGTGAATGCTGCCTTCACACACAAAAATCCCGCTGGAAGTCGATTCAACGACGGCACTCGTGGAGCCTGGTATGCAGGCGTGGAACGCGCGACATCGATCGCGGAAGTTGCCTATCACCGGGCCCGGCAACTGGCGAACATTGACTGGCCTGAAGAAGAAATATCTACATTCGACGACTATCTGGCGGATTTCACGACCGAATTTCATGACCTGCGCGGGACGAATTTGGCAGGAACCAGCCGCCAATTCCGGAAGTTCCTGAAGTCCGGTCCGGTTCCGGCCTGCTATGCAGAATCGCAGCAGCTTGCAAGAAAATTACTCGCAACCAAATCAAATGGGTTGATTTATCCGAGTGTCCGCCATGCCGGTGGAACCTGCATCGCGTGCTTTCGTCCAGCTCTCGTCTATCATGTACGGCGGGATGCCAGAATCGAAATGCGCATCCAGATGGAAGGCGATTCGATCCGCACGCATACGCGTAAAGTACCCATTCCTGCGGAATAAGCTTGATTGCTGGATGTGCGCCTGCTTCACTACCGATCGTCAGCCCTGTTCTAGCCGCTAGCCGCCAGATGGTGACGAACGTCTGCACCGCGCACCCAGAAGATGACATCTTCGGCGATATTGGTAGCATGATCGCCTACCCGCTCCAGGTTTCGCGCAATGATAATCACGTCCAGGGCCTGTTGCGAATGTTCTGGCCGATCCTGAATGCAGCGTGTCAGCGTGTGGAAGATGGCGCGATTCAGTTCATCCACTTCGTCATCCATCATCAGCACCCTCTCGGCCACAGCCGGGTCCGCGTCGATGAATGCTTGCAGTGCAGTCCGTACCATGGCGGCCGCCAGCGTCGCCAGCTTTGGGATATCGACCGGCAATTCGACCGGAGGCAGGGCTTGCAGGTCACGGACCCGCTCCGCGATATTCACTGCCTGATCGCCGACGCGCTCCAGGTCGGCGTTGATCTTGATCACGGACAAAATAAACCGCAGATCGATGGCCATGGGCTGCTCCATGGCGAGCAGATCGAGCGCCATCTGGTCGATCTCACGCTCCATACGATTGATCGCAGGTTCTGAACGCGCCACCAAATCGCAGATGGAGACATCGCCCACTCGATAGGCCTCGATGGCTCGCTGGATCGCCTGCTCGGCCATGCCGGCCATGACCAGCAGCTTCTCCTTCAAATCATCGAGATTTTGATGGAACCGGGTGCGTGTCATCCGAACCTGCCTGTAATGTAATCTTCCGTCCGTTTGTCGGTCGGATTGGTGAAAATTTTCGTGGTCGCATCAAACTCGACAAGATACCCGTTTAGGAAGAATCCTGTCATTTCCGCGACGCGTGCCGCCTGTTGCATGTTATGAGTGACAATCACAATCGTGTATTCCGCCTTCAGTTCAAAGATCAAGTCTTCAATTTTCGCCGTCGAGATAGGGTCGAGCGCCGATGCTGGTTCGTCCATCAACAGCACCTCAGGATCGATAGCCAGAGCGCGTGCAATGCAAAGCCGTTGCTGCTGGCCGCCCGACATGCTGGCGCCGGACTTGCTCTTCCAGACGTCCTTTACCTCCTCCCATAACGCGGAACGGCGCAAGCTGCGCTCCACGATTTCATCCAGTCGTTTGCGCTGGTGAATCCCACCCAGGCGCAGCCCACTGGCGACATTATCATAGATCGACATCGTCGGAAACGGATTGGGTCGCTGAAATACCATGCCGACGCGACGGCGAATCGCAACCGGCGGCGCATCGTTATAAATATCCAGATCGCCTAGCTTTACCGAACCTGTGACACGCGCAATTGGATTGGTCTCGTGCATCCGGTTCAAACAACGTACAAACGTTGACTTGCCGCAGCCGGAAGGCCCGATCAGCGCAGTTGCACGATTCGCTGGAATCGTCAGATTGATGTCGTGCAGAGTATGTAGGTTGCCATACCAGGCATTCAAATTCTGCACTTCGATTCCTGCGCCCACTTACGCCCCCAACATCGTCGTTCGAACCTCTGCGGCATCTTCCACCGGATTCGATGCCACCCACAGCACTTGTTTCCGCATGGAAAAAGTCAACCATTATCCCCAGGCTTCCAACGAAGCTGGGGATCGTGAACCCTGTCTCACCTTTGAGGCTGGGAACTATGCCGCGGCATGATGAACGCGGTACCACTGCCGACCCGTATCTGGAAGGCTATCAATCTTTTGTAAACAAGCGATGAATCGACATTGTAGATCAATTCAGGTTCAGGCATCTGGGTGCGTGGTCGCCGGAGAGGGGAGGGAATCTACCCGCAAACCCTACGCCTCGGGCGTCCGACAGAAATCAGCTTTGAGCGAGTGAGCCCGAAATCTCGACCAGGGGATAGCCCTGGTCTTTCCATCCATCGAAACCGCCGCGCAACGGACGGATCCGCTCAATGCCAAATCGGCGCATCGTTAACGCTACCTTCGCGCTGGTTGCCTCACTGGGGCAGGTGCAATAGAGCACGATGTCGCGGTCTCGCGGAATCTCCAAATTTCGGGCAATTAGCTCGTTCGGAGGCAGGCAGATTGCGCCCGGCAAAATTCTTGGGTCGGGCAGGATGTCGAGCGGATGACGCAGATCGATAATGTAGAGGTTGTCGCCACGATCCATCATGGCCTTCAGTTCCGTGGGTTCAATCCGCAACGTCCGAATTTTACGTAGAAACCTCCGTTGCCGTATCAGGCGTGCAACCACGATGCCGATGACTATCAGAATTACCAGCACGAATGCGGAGCGGCCCAGCCAATGCACAATCGCGTTATTGCGGCGGATCGCATCGCCAAAGAATCTTCCCACCAGAACAATCGACGTGACCCATAAGAAGCTCCCGGCCATGTCGTACAAGAAGAAGATCCGATACCTCATCCTGCTCTGGCCCGCCAACGGAGCGGCCATGGTATTCAGTCCTGGAATGAACTTTGCTAGCAGTAAAGCCGCCGGACCGTGCCGCGTCAGAATGTCTTCTGTCTTGCGCACGCAGGAGGCAGCTTCCAGAGAGAATTTGCACATCCAGCGGGTCACGGCGCTGCCGTACCGTGCTCCCAGCCGAAACCAGATGAAGTCCGCGATCGCGCATCCCGCCATCGCCGCCAGGACGATTCTTCCAATCCCCATGTGATGGGTCGCAGTCAAAGTTCCCGCAGTCAGAAGGATGGGCGAGCTGGGTACAGGAACTCCCAACTGTTCTAACAAGACCCACCCAAACAGAATCCAGTAACCGTAATGGAGAAAAAGCTGAACCGGTAAGTGCATGGAATCGACCGCCTTATGCAGATTAAACCAGCTCTTGAAACCCGCATACGTGAGATGTTTGAATTTGGAAAAAGCACCAGGACAATTTCAGCGCGGTCCAGGCGCGGGCGTATCCTCTTCTACTGCCGCCGGCGAGTTCGCCCAATAGCTTGTTCGTGCCAGCACCCGCACTTCCAGCGGCTGCCTTAGTTTCACGCTCAGCAAATGCATGCCCGGTTGCTCGTCGGAGGGCTGAAAGCTGAGGATATAACGATTATGCACCTGGTTTGCCAGCATTCCCATCTCGCTATCCAGTTGCTTTCCACTGTTAAATCGCAGGTATTGACCGCCGGTCATATGGGGAACCGCTGCGGCAGTATTCTTGCGAAGCGCTGCAATGGCCATTTTTACCAGAGGAAGTAATTGCGCACCGCTGCCGCTTGGTTGAGAAAAATCGAACAAATCCTCCCGCCCAGGGTTAAAGGCGAGGCTATAGACAATCACGTCGCTCTGCCCGATTTTGCGTAGCACTTCCGTCATCGGCGTGCGGCTGCCTTTATCGCGGGTTTCGCTCAGCAGCACAATGACGCGCTGATTCTGCTGCGGTTCATCCGCCAGCATGTCGACCGCATACCAGACTGCGTCTGAGATGGCCGCTCCATCGTCTCCGGGCTGGATTGAGTAGACCGCATGCTCGACCGCATTGGGGTCGCTGGTGAAATCCTGCAGCATTCGGGGTCGACTATCAAATTCCACCACAGCGACGCGGTGCTGTGTGTCTCCCGCGAGCGCATTCACCATGGTAGGCAAGCCCTGATATTTGTAGAACTCCCGCACTGCGGAGCGTCCCACCTGCACCAGCACCACAATCGATACTGGCTGCTGGTAGGTTTCCGGGTCGAGATGAATCTTCTGCTCGACGCCGTTATCCGTGACCAGAAAATCCTTCGCGGTCAAATTGAATACCGGTTCCCCGGATTTACTTTCAACCAGCGTGGGGACCAGCACCAGGTTGGTGCGCGCCCGCAGCGTCGGCACCTGTTGCGCCTGACAGGGCGTAAGAAGAAGCCCGGCAAAAAAAGATAAGAAAATGCCCTGGATCAGACGAAGGGAAACCAACCGCCGCATGTTCCATTTCTACACCGGCGCGACTTGTTATGTGGAGGCATTCCAGGAGCACTTCGCCGTTGAGAGAAAAAAGAAACCACGCAACAAGTTTCGCTGCGTGGTCTTCTCAAGCTTTTCGCTGCGGATTACTTGCCCGCATGCACCAGCGGCATATTGACAAGGTGCTCGCTAACGAACCAAACCTGCAATTCGTTCGTACGAACCACGTCGCTGACCAGCAGATCGTTAGTGCCATCGTCTCCCTTTTCCGCCGCTTCACGGGCTAGCGAACGCGCCGTTACGATGATCTGTTCATGCGCCTCGAGGAGTTCTGTAATCTGGATTGGAACCTCCTGGCGTCCACGCGGCGGTCGCTTCAATCGCGTCAACTCAGCCACATCATGGGCCATCGCAACGCTGACGCCTCCCAATGTTTGAATGCGTTCGGCGATGGTGTCGACCAGTTCTGCCTGCTCGCCAAAATGCTTATCAAATAGGAGGTGAAGCTGGTAAAACGTAGGACCGCTCACCTGCCAATGGCTCTTCTTATACAGGTCTCGCAGCGTAATGGTATCGGCAAGCAGCAGGTTCAGCTCGTCTGTGATCTGCTTCCGAACTTCCGCACTCAGCCCGATCGACAAATGCTGGATGACCGTTCCAAATTTTTGAATTTCTCCGCCATGCTGATGTGCGTGCGGGGTAATGTGATCGGTCGAAGATGAGTTTTTTGTTGCTGTGGACATAATTGTGCTCTCCTTGTTCGCACTTCGTTAGATGCTCTCGCTGTTTGCCGGATACTGAAAAAAGAAGACTTTCTCTGGTCGCCTATCCGTGGACCACTTAACGGTGCACTCGACGCATACGACCGCCCTTCTGTAGCAAATACATCTCATTCCGCCACAAAACTTTGCGGCTCCAGTAGCTTGCTGCCCAGAACAGCATGCCTAGCAGGTCTCGAACCGGATACAAAAGCACGCTCTGCAATGCGGATTTCTCGCCGAGGACATCTTGACTCACTGCAAAGGCCAGCAGCATCCGTGTTCCAACGCTCCAAAGGAGTGCGGTCGAGGAGAGCAGCAACCAATGTGGCGGCTGCAGTCCGCAGAGTGCCACCGCCGTCAGCAGCCCGAAAGGAACACTAAACGTGAGCGCCGTGCCGAAGTGGCCTTTAGGCCGCGAGAAACGCGTACTCTTCATCCATCGAGCCTGGTGCTGCATGGAAGGCCAGAACGACGCATGTAAAACGATGTGATCGATCACGTGCCGAGAAAGTTCGACGATATGCCCGCGCTCTGCCACCCAATTGCCCAGCAGAAAATCGTCCGCGCAGTAGTCTCCCATGGGAAGAAATCCACCAATCTCTTTCAGGCAAGATCGCCGAATTGCCATGGTGGGCCCCAGCGCAAACTTCATTCCTTCCAACATGTCGGCAACCAGCACACCTGCGGTCATTTCGACGGACATAGCTGCGGCCTCAATGCGCGACCACAACCCGCCCTGCGCGGCAACACCCCGATACAGACAAGTCACCGCTCCCACTTGCGAATCGGCAAATGGTGCAACCACCTCGCGTACATAATTCGAATCCACCCGCACATCGCTATCGCTGATGATCAGCAGATCATGCTGTGCAGTCTCGGCCATCCGTTCCAACGACAGGATCTTTGCGTTTGGAATAGTGGGCTCGCCACTGGAAAGAAACTGGACTGGCACATGCGGAAAGCGTGCTGCGACTTGCCTGGCCGCGACCAGTCCGGCATCGTCCAGTTGCCGCGCGCAGAAGAGGATTTCGTAGGTGGGATAATCCTGCTGAAAAAAAGTCGCGAGATGCGTCTCCAGATCAGGCTCCGCTCCATGCAGCGGCTTCAGCAGGCTTACGGGGGGTTCGAACACGGGCCTAGAATCAACATCCTTGCGGCGCACAAACCGGCGCACCGCCAGCATCGCCAGCACCGTGTAGATGGTCGAGGTGACCATGCCGAACAGGCCGACTCCCAAAACGAAATCAAGCAGCTTTTCCATGAATGGCAGAACAGATGATAGAAGAAAGGACGCTCAATTGCGAAGGATAGCCGTCCGTCCAAATTTGGAACTGTGCGCTCCGGAAGGCGCGGCGCTGCCTCAAGCGAAATCGGAAGCCTTACGATCGCTTTTTCGAATCGCGTGCTGTCACCGGGATGATCACCGGGCGCCGCAACGGTACCAGGCCGGGCTCTGACGAGGAACTGCCCGGTTGTGCGCGCGTCAACATTTCCGTGCGCACATAATCGACAAAGCTCTGCATCTGGCGATTCATTTCCTCCATGCGTTCGCGCATCTGCAGAACGATGGCGATTCCAGCGATATTGACGCCCAGATCGCGCGCCAGGTTCAGGATGAACTCCAGGCGCTCCAAGTCCTCTTCGGTATAGAGGCGCGTATTGCCCTCGGTCCGCGATGGTTTCAGCAGCCCTTCGCGCTCGTACAGGCGCAGTGTTTGCGGGTGGATGCCATACATCTCGGCAACCGACGAAATCATGTACGCGCCTTTGGATTTACGCTTGGTAGCCATAGCTTTCTTCCTCTGAGCTTAATCCAACCTGAAATTCTTTTGCCGACCCGATCTGTGCTCTATGCTAAAATTCCGCACCATGCGAACCGTGAAAAACTTCGTCTTGCTTTCCGCCCTCTTATTTCTTTGCGGACCAGTTCTTCATGCGGCGGGACCGGTTCTTTCCTTCCGTCCCGGAATGTGGGAAATCGATTCTGTTACGACCACCCCAGTCGGTAGGACCGTTACCTCTCAGACCTCGCTCTGCGCCAAAGAACAGATTGATTTCTGGAAGGTCGCGCAGGCCGGACTGACATGCAAGACTCCGAAAAGCCATCCTGAATCCGCCGGTGGAGCAATACGGGTTCGCGTCCATTGCGAATACAAAGGCGACCGTCTCCATTCCGACATTCTCTCCGATGTAGTCGAGACAATCTCCGATCATGGAAATAGCTTCACCTTAGAAGGAACGACCACGACCAACACCGTGTATCAGGGAGTTCAGCCAAAGCAGACCTCGATTCATCTCCAGGCGACCGCCCATCGTACCGGCGAATGCCAATAAGCGAAGCGAATCAAACCTGGCTGAACAACTGCCTCCGCGGATCTTCTGGGTTCAGCCGTGCAAACTCGCGCAGAATCTCCTTTGACCGCTCATCCTGTACCTTCGGCACTGCGATCTGTACTTCCACAATCTGGTCGCCGCGCTTTCCCTCCACAGATGCCGAAGGAACGCCTTTCTCCCGCAGGCGCAGCTTCTGCCCCGTCTGCGTCCCGGGAGGAATTTTCAAGTGCGCGCGGCCGTCAATCGTCGGTACTTCGATCTTTGCGCCTAGCGCCGCTTCCGCAACTGTCACAGGAACAGTTACATAAATGTCATCTACCGTCCGCGTAAAGACTGGATTGCTGCCGGCGCGAACGATCAGGTACAAATCCCCTGGCGCTCCACCGTGGATTCCGGCATTTCCTTTTCCAGCGAGACGAATGCGCTGACCATCGCGTGTTCCAGGCTTGATACGAAATTCTGCCGTCTCTGTTCGGGCAACTGTTCCCTGGCCGTTACAGGTTGCACATGTCTGCTGTGATTGTCCGGTGCCGCCGCAGCGCGGGCACTGGATATTAAATTTCATCCGGCCACCCATCTGGGTCACCTGTCCGGTTCCCTCGCACTCCGGGCAAACAACTTCGCCGCCCTTGGAAGCCGCGCCATGGCAGGTAGGGCAAGGCACCTGACGAGTGATTTGCAACTTCAAAGAACCGCCGCGAATCGCCGTCCAGAAATCGACATTCACCTGATATTCCAGATCGCTACCAGGCTGGGGACCGGCTTCCTGCTGGTCACCGTGGAACATGCCGGAAAAAATATCGCGGAATCCCCCCCACGAAGCTGATCCTCCAGCGCCCGGACCTGTGCTAGCGCGTGACCCAGTCCCGGAGCGTTGTGCTCCCCCGGCGAAGTCCGAAAAGTCAAATCCTTCAAAGCCTACTGGGCCGGCTCCGCGTTGTTGTGGTCCTTGCCTTGCATCCCTGGGATCGCCGCGGAATCCATAGCCACCCTGCGCCGCCGCTTCCGCCGCAGCTGGATCGATGTTGTCGGAATAGAAGCCAAGCTGGTCGTAGATCTTCCGCTTCTTTGGATCGCTCAGGATGTCGTTGGCCTCCGACATCTCCTTGAACTTCTCCTCGGCCTTCTTGTCCCCCGGATTCACGTCGGGATGATATTTGCGCGCAAGCTTGCGAAACGCCTTGCGAATCTCCTCCGCCGACGCGGTCTTCTTGACTCCGAGAATGCCGTAATAGTCTTTGGTTTGTGTCGCCATTGGTTAATTTATAAGCTTATCTCGTCCCGCGCTGCTATTCAGCGATATTCGTCATCGCGCGAGAACTCAGCGGTTCGAGTGGACCCAGATACGCGGTCCACGCATCGAATTCTTCCTCGTAAAACACATTCAATTCCACACCTTCTCCACATCGATTGGCTCGATGCGGCAGAAGATATCCGGCGCTACCCGCGCCATCTTCGCTACAAACTCTTCGGCCTCTGCGCGCGTCTGGAAAACCTCTTTGCTATACACCTGACCCGCCCGCAGCTGCTCGCATTGCCATACAGTATCGGTCATTCCCACTCCTTCACCACATTCTGAAACCCTTGAGAAGCAGAGAGGGTGTCCGCAGTTTCTCAGGACACCCTCCATTCTCACGGGACACTTTGTACCCCATGCTCTGCGTACGTGTTCTACAGCCTGCCGGATTCAGCGTTCCGCTATCGATCCGGCGCAGCCATTACTTCTTCTCATCGACGTCAACGTATTCAGCATCAATCACGCCTTCGTCCTTCTTTGCCTCGGTCTCTGGCTGCTCACTCGTCGCAGCGCCTTCCGTCGCCGTTGCACCCTCGGGTGCAGCAGCATTGGCCTTATACATTGCTTCGGCCAGCTTGTGAGAAGAAGCGGTCAGCTTCTCCCGCGCGGCATTCAGTTCTGCCGGGCTAGGAGAGCCTTCCAGCGTCTTCTTGGCTTCAGCCAACGCGCTTTCCACTTCTCCCTTGTCGCTGGCTGGAACTTTGTCGCCGCTGTCCTTCAACATCTTTTCAATGTTGTAGACCAGGCCGTCCAACTGGTTTCGCGCCTCAATCTCTTCGCGCTTGGCCTTGTCTTCCGCGGCGTGGGCGTCGGCATCTTTTGCCATGCGCTCCACTTCTTCTTTGCTCAGGCCCGAAGAAGACGTAATCGTGATCTTCTGGTCCTTGCCCGTCGCGTTGTCCTTGGCCGTCACGTTCAGGATGCCGTTTGCATCGATGTCGAACGTGACCTCAATCTGCGGAATGCCGCGTTGCGCTGGAGGAATTCCACTCAGCTTGAACTTGCCCAGCGTGCGGTTCTGGCTTGCCAGTGGCCGTTCGCCCTGCAATACATGGACTTCCACTTCCGTCTGATTGTCCGCTGCCGTCGAGAACGTTTCCGTCTTTTTTGTCGGAATCGTCGTGTTGCGCGGGATCATCGGCGTTGCCACTCCGCCCAGCGTTTCAATCGCCAGAGTCAGCGGAGAAACATCGAGCAGCAGCAGGTCCTTTACTTCGCCACCCAGCACGCCCGCCTGCACCGCCGCTCCAATCGCAACCACCTCGTCTGGATTGACGCCCTTGTGCGGTTCTTTGCCGAACAGGTCTTTCACAATCTGCTGGATCTTGGGCATGCGTGTTTGCCCGCCCACCAGCACCACTTCGTCAATCTTGCTGGCATCGACACCCGCATCTTTCAGCGCCTGTTTGCAGGGTCCAATCGATCGCTGCAACAGGTCATCCACCAGGCTTTCCAGCTTGGCGCGAGTCAGCTTCTCCACCAGGTGTTTCGGTCCGGTGGCGTCTGCCGTCACAAAGGGCAGGTTGATCTCGGTTTCAATCGCCGTGGAAAGCTCGATCTTTGCCCTCTCTGCCGCGTCTTTCAGTCGTTGCAGCGCCATTTCATTGCCTTTATCGCGCAGATTCAAGCCTTCCTTTTTCTTGAACTCATCGATCAGCCAATCCACAATGCGCTGGTCGATGTTATCGCCGCCCAGGTGCGTATCGCCGTTGGTCGATTTCACTTCGATGACGCCTTCGCCCACTTCCAGTACGGAAACGTCGAACGTGCCGCCGCCGAAGTCGTAGACCACGATGGTCTCGTCCTTTTTCTTGTCGAGCCCATACGCCAGCGCTGCCGCCGTCGGCTCGTTCACAATCCGCTTTACATCCAGACCGGCAATCTTTCCGGCATCTTTGGTGGCCTGCCGCTGCGCATCGTTAAAATACGCGGGTACCGTGATCACTGCCTCCGTTACCGACTGGCCAAGATAGTCCTCCGCAGCTTTCTTCAGCTTCTGCAGGATCATCGCCGAAATTTCCGGCGGAGTGTAATCTTTCCCCTGCGCGACAACAACAATATGGTCCCCCTGCTGCTTCACCTTGTAGGGAACCATCTTCATTTCATCGGTTACCTCGTCATAGCGGCGCCCCATGAAACGCTTGATTGAGTAAATTGTGTTCTCTGGATTGGTGATCGCCTGCCGTTTGGCCACCTGACCCACCAGTCGCTCACCGCTCTTGGTGAAAGCCACGACCGATGGCGTGGTGCGTCCGCCTTCCTCATTGGGAATCACCTTCGGCTCGCCGCCTTCCATCACTGCAACGACCGAATTGGTGGTTCCTAGATCAATTCCAATAATTTTCCCCATAAATGCCCCTCTTTATGACAGATTCTTCGCCTGGTTCCGCTTTTCCAGTATTGCAGTTGAGTGACTTACTGTCAAGTTAATTGATGCGATGTATCGCCATAAAGATGCAGGTTCTTCCCCAATTTTTTGTGGAAAAGGGTAGGATGCTGGCCATATCTAGTCCGCCAGCGATAGAAATCCGCCGTCATGCAGGCAAGGAAGGGACGATAAGAGTGTTTTTAGGGGTTTTTTAGTAGCCGAGGTGGTACAGATACTCGACTGCGACCGCGGCGACAAGGCAGTAGATGCCAAACCAGTACCAGCGGCCGCTTTCCAGCCATTTGCTCAGCCATTTCAACGCCAGCAAGCCAGCTAGAAAAGCGAACAGTGCGCCTAGCAGGCTAGGCATCATGGCAGAGGCCATGGGGGTGGCTCCGCTAAGGTGTTCCGCTTTGACCAGCCTCCAGGCCTCGCGAGCGATGGCTGGAGGCGTCAGAATCACAGCCAGAGCGAAGCTGAACTCTTCCGCACGTGACTTCGCAACACCCAGCAACATGCCGGTGGAGATTGTCGCGCCCGAACGGGAAAATCCGCGGAAGGGAAGGCAGAGGCCCTGGATGGCGCCAATCCAGCCGGCCTGATTCATGTTGAGCCCGGTGGAACCATCCACCCGATCGTCTGTCCCGGTTGTGCGGGAAGCTGATTGTTCCCGACGATGACGCAAGCCCGCAATCAGGATCAAAATGCCCACTGCCGCCAAGGCCGGAGCAATCAGGTCCAGACGCCCAAATAACTGCTCGACCTGGGCGTGCTTGCCATGGAGAACCAGTTTCTCAATGACTTCAATCAGGCCATAGCCAATCACGGCGGTTATAAAACTCGCAACAAATAACTGGAGGACGATGGTCTTGAAGGTCTGGCCGTCGCGGAAGTAGGTTTTCCGCCATTGGTTCCAGAAGTAGGCGATCACGGCAAACATGGTGCCCGTGTGCAGCATGACCAACAGCAGCGTCATCGCTGGGGAAGTCGGATCCATTCCCATCAGCTTTTCCGCAACCACGACGTGCGCAGAACTGGAGACGGGCAACAGCTCGGCCAGTCCTTGAATGATGGCGAGAATGATGACGTGCAGGAGCGACATGGCAAAAGCCTACTTCATTAGCGAGATTGGTGGATCATTCGAAACCCTGGTGCCAGACCACAGCATGGCACGGGATCAGTGAAACCAAGATTACAAGTTCGCTCAACGTGCACCCTGCTCAGACGCTGCCACCGTGCGCGCGATCCGTTCCATCTGTTCATTAGGATGCTTGCTGGCAAGGCGGTTTCGATAACTGGCGCCGACAAATTCTCGAAATAACGGATGTGGCTGCAGCGGCTTCGATTTGAACTCGGGATGGAACTGGCAGCCGAGGAAAAATGGATGGGTCGGAATCTCCACAATCTCGACATAGGTGGCGTCCGGCGTGGTTCCGGTGATGCGCAGGCCGGCGCCGGTCAGGATCGCTTCATATTCCCGGTTGAACTCATACCGATGGCGGTGGCGTTCGCTGATTTCTGTTTGTCCGTAAGCCTTGGCGGCTAGCGAATCGGGCTGCAACATGCAGGGCCACGCGCCCAGCCGCATCGTGCCTCCCATCTCTTCCACTCCGGTCAACTCACGCAATTTGTAAATCACGCGATGCGGTGTCGCCGGATCGAATTCGCTCGAATTTGCTCCATCCAGACCGCAAACATTGCGGGCGTATTCAACGCAGGCAGTTTGCATACCCAGGCAGATGCCAAAGTAAGGAATCTGCTGCTCGCGAGCATAACGGATGGCGTTCAGCATCCCTTCAATCCCGCGCTTGCCGAACCCGCCGGGAACCAGAATGCCGTCGAATCCGGCAAGCTGACTTTCATAGCTGCGATCGGAAGCATCTTTCGTTTCCAGACCCTCGGCTTCCACCCAGGTGACAGATAGCTTTAAATTGTGGTCTAGCGCGCCGTGCACCAGCGCTTCTTTTAGAGATTTATAGCTGTCTTCATACTCGACATATTTGCCGACGATGCCGATCGAGACTTCGTCTTTTGGGTTGTAGCAGCGGTGGACAAGCTCGCGCCAGCGTTCCAGATTGGCTTCGCCGGCCTGCAGGTGCAAATACTTCAGGACCAGCGCGTCCACTTTTTCCTGCGCGAAAACTAGCGGTACTTCATAAATCGACGGAACATCTTTTGCGGTGACGACGGCCTGCTCTTCCACGTTGCAGAACAGCGCAATCTTCGACTTCATCTCGTGCGAAAGAAAACGATCCGTGCGGCAGAGAAGAATGTCGGGCTGAATTCCAATCGAGAGCAACTCCTTCACGGAGTGCTGGGTGGGCTTGGTCTTCAACTCCTGCGCGGCGGCAATCCACGGAACCAGCGTGACATGGACAAATAAGGTATTCTCGCGGCCCAGTTCCTGACGCATCTGGCGGATAGCTTCGAGAAATGGCAACGACTCGATGTCGCCGACCGTGCCGCCGATTTCGATCAAGACGACATCGGTGTCGATCGCCACTTTGCGCATGGCATTCTTGATTTCGTTGGTGACGTGAGGAATTACCTGGACAGTCTTTCCCAGGTAGTCGCCGCGGCGCTCTTTGGTGATGATCTGCTCGTAAATGCGGCCGGTGGTCAGGTTGTTATCACGCGAGAGTCGCGCGTGGGTGAAACGCTCGTAGTGGCCAAGGTCCAAATCTGTTTCCGCGCCATCGTCAGTCACAAACACTTCGCCGTGTTGAAAGGGCGACATGGTGCCGGGATCGACGTTCAGGTACGGATCGAACTTCATCAGGTTGACGCGCAGACCGCGGCTTTCCAGCAGACAGCCGAGCGAGGCTGCAGCCAGTCCTTTTCCAAGGCTGGACACAACTCCACCGGTAACGAAGATGTATTTGGCAGACATGGGTGCGATTCCTTGAAAAGTTTGGGGGTGTGGATCGTACGAGGTAGGCACGATCTATTTTCGCAGAACCGGCGGCGGGTGGAAAGAAATTTTCGAACAATTCAAACTTAAAGGTACCGGCGACGCCGTTTTGTTTAGCGCAAAAAGCGGATCGTAGGCTGCGACAAAAATAAATCACAACCACTCCACTCACGAAGCCAAGCCACCAGTGATACGAATTACGGAAGCTGACTAACGCACCTGGCGAGGAACTCGTACCTTGATAAAGGGACGGATCTTCTGAAGAACGAGTAGATTGTCCAAATAAACTGGATGAAATATCCGCATCTTTGATGAGCGAGCGCGTTGTGAAGGTATGCGTCGTAGGGTCCAGTTGTGCCCAAGACGGACTGGGTGCGATGAAAAACACGACGAGGGCGAGTATCGAAAACCGGAAGATTGCTCGAATGCAGAGACTGCTTTTGTGCTGTTTCATGGCTGATTGAGAGCTCCTTGAGGATTCTTTACGCCTATACCGGACAGCGAGCCGGGCGCTCAGGCGGTCGCGCATCTTCCGCTTAACGATTCTTAGAACGAATATACAACCGTTTGTAGAGGGAGGTACGGCGCGCAGGGGGAAGTGACCGCCGGGTCCCACGTTTTCCGCGACACAGAGTTTCCCCAGAGCGAAGCCGAAAGAATCGAAGTTGACATGGAGTTTGGCGGAGCGAGAAACGATCAGGGGCAACGTGGATAACCACCTGCCCCTTTGCTGTTCTGGGGAAGGACCCTCAGAAATCTAGCTTGCCATTAGCATACTAGAAATTGAAAACCGCCTGTGCGGTAATCATTCTGGGCGGCACAAAATGCGTTCCGCTGAACGTAGACAGAAAATTGTAGAGCGCAACCTTGTTGGTGACATTGGTTACGGTCAGGCTGAGGTTGGTCTGATAGTGTTTGCGGTTGAAGACATTGTCCCAACCTGTATCCATATCGAACAGGTTGCGTGGAGCGATACGCGGCGGATTGCCGTACGGTGTTTCCGTGCCAGCCCGCGGAATCGTAACCAGCGGGGATTTCAACTGCTCTGGCAGGCAGCTGACCAGAGGATCCGATAGCGTCGCCTGCACGCCGTTGCAGCTCAACCGAATCTGCTGTTGCTGATCGGCTGTCAGATAGGTCAGACTGACAGGCACGCCAGGTGCGGTGCCAAATGGCACATTGCCCGCGACAAGGCCGCTGTCATAGCGCCATGTGATGCCATACCAGGGTCCGCTCACTTTAGGTTGATATTGCACGTGCGTGTTCTGCTCAAACGCTTGATCGTGATCGATCAGGAACGGTTCCAGGCCAGTGGCGCTGGTGTTGTCGTTGAAGATGAGGCCGCCAATCTCCGGAGGATAGAAGAGAGAATGGGCGTGGCCCATTACCGAGAAAGCGGATACACCGTGGACGGGCGTAAGAGAAACGCGCAGACCGCCGCCGCTGATATCGGACTTCTTCCACTGAATCGGAAAGGTAAGCGGCGTGTTCAAAATCACGTCAAAGTCGTAGTCGCCTTTGGTGTATTTCCAGAAATACGAACCGCTGACAACGACATATTTTCCAAAAGCCTGCTGAAACCCTACATCGTATTGATTTCGAGATGCAGGAGTGAGTGGATGGTCTCCGTTGCCGCCCAGGTTATTGGCCAGGCCGCCGCTGCCGACAGAGCTGGAGAGGATCAGGTTCTCATTGTAGGGAGTTGGCATCAGGCGAGCGTATCCGGCATTGAATACGGTGCCCGTCTTGCGCACTTGATAGGTAATGCCAGCACGTGGCTCCAGCATGTATTTTGAGCTGAGCCCGTTGTAGTTATCGCCGCGCGCTCCCAACAGAAATTGCCAATTCTTCCAGATGATATTGTCCTGCGCGTAGAGCGTTTCTTCTTTGATATCGGTGTGGCCTTTGAAGGTGAATTGTTTTCCGGCACGCGTCAGATCGTACTGCAACTCACCAGGAAGAAAGCCCGGATTCGGCTGATAGCCTTCCGTGATGCAGTCATCAGGATTAGTAATGCCGGGAGCGACGACCGGAGTGCCGTCGGCCTGTTGACAGACAGCATTGTAGGTTGGGCTGGTGATGCCAAAGCCGAAGCCTTCATCCAGAAAGGTGTGTTCGAACACCGCGCCGGCTTTGAAATTGTGGATGCCCTTGACGTAAGAATAATCTGAAGTGATCCCGGCGTTCTGCAGGCGACGGCTTTGCTGTAGCGTGGCTGGAGTGTCGGCGAACACGTTCGCGCTGGGATAGTAATGAATATTGTCCTGGCGGAGGAACGGCGCCACGCTCAGCAGGGAATTTGTTCCGAACAAATGTGTCCAGAAAGCGCCGATGTTGTAGGTAAGGTTTTGCTGGCGCTGGTCCTGGCTCAATCCCTCCGGGTTGTACTGGTTAGGAGTTGGAAACTGCTGGTCAAATTGATTGGGGTTTTGAAACCAGGATCGCGCAGCCGTCAGGTCGAGATGCAGCGTGTCCTTTGGGGTCGGGTTGTAATCAACGCGATCAAAAAAATTCTCGTTATTTCCGTAGGCGTGCATCACCGTGAACTCCGGCGTGTCAAGGAACCTGCCGCTGTTCATGCCATTCAGGTCGAGGAAATTGCCCCACGTCTGTGTTCCCAATCCAAGATTGGCGTCGGCGACCACCGTGCCGAAGCTCCCATAGCTGGCCGAGATGTCTCCGGTGGGATGCTTATCGCCCAGGCCTGACTTGGTGGTGGTCTGGATGACGATGCTGGCCTTATCGCCATACTCCGGTGGAATCATGCCATTGATCACATTGATCGACTGCACGGCGTTGGCCGTCAGCTGATTGGAAAAATTGCGGCTCTGTTGATCGGAGACCGGTTGTCCATCGATGCTGAAGGTGGTGTCGGAATGTTCGCCCAGAGGATGAAACATTCCATTGGAATCGGCCGCGATGCCCGGCGTGGCCAGGGTAACAGCGGAGCTGAGGCCATTCGTCACATCATCGGTAGGAAGCGTCGGCAGCAGCGACATGTTCACATCTGTATGGGTGCTGGGACTGGCATTGACAAGGTCTCCGCTGTCCGTGGTCACCGTGACGGTTGTGTTTTGCGACAACACAGGCATTGTCAGATTCAGGGCCACGGGCACCTTTCCGACCAGGTCGACATCGTGGGTTACGGGTCCAAACCCGGGTGCTGTGACTGCTAGGTGGTAATTGTTCAAGGGCACATTCGAAAAAGAAAAATGACCGGCTGCGTCCGTCGTGGTGGTCTGCTTATATCCGGTGACTGGATTGAGTATTTTCACAGTCGCTGTAGGAATCACAGCTCCAGAGGGATCTGCGACAACGCCTGAGATGCTGCCGCCCGTCCCTGCGCTTTGCGCCCAGGCTGGCAGACCTCCGAAAGATAACAGTTGAAATGCAAAAGCGAGTGCCAGCAAATAAGCCGCACGCCTCATAAGGAAATTCCTCCCGCAAGGTTGAAAAGCGCTGCGATCGATAGATCGGATTATGGAATTTAGATCAACAGGTTGGGAGTGGTGGTGCGCGGCTTGCGGCGAAGCTAGGTGCAACGTTGGATTGCGTCGTGAAACTGGGAACGAGAACTTGACCGCTCTGATACAGGTGAACGACAGGGGGCAGATGGACACCCAATGGCGGCGTCGCATGGAGCGTGATGCAGATGGTGCAATGGTCTGGCGCAGTCTTATCCAGCAGCGGATGCATGTGGCAGACCGGCAGCATCATGGCCAGCAGCACCAGGAAGATGCTGGTAGCGATGGTGACTTTACCGATCCGACCTGGAGAGTTCGATTGCATCGTTTCTAGGGTGTTCCGAACAGAAACCGCAAGACTATGCGTCTATCAACATTATAACGAGAGCGCGCAGTGTGGCTGGATGGTGCAGGCGCGTTCTAAGTCTTTGGATGTCAATGGAATCGAATTCGATGCGCGGTCAAGTGCAATCTGACAGGCCTGATGCACGCGTGATTTAACCAGCCATTGTTGTTTGCACCAGATTTTCCGCCATCGTGCAAACCTGTTCTAGGGTCAGGCGGGTGGTGTCAAGATGGACAGCATCCGCGGCGGGTTCGAGTGGCGACGCAACGCGATTTCGATCTCTTGCGTCGCGATCGCGTACCGCAGCCAGAACGGCCTCCTGGGTTGGGGCATCTTGAGAGCCCGCGCTTTGCAGATACCGACGCTGGCCGCGAATTTCATCGTGAGCGTCGAGAAAGATTTTCAGCTCGGCATCGGGAAACACTTTGGTGCCGATATCGCGGCCTTCCATGACCACACCGCCTTGCTGGCCCATGGAACGCTGACGCTCGACCATCCAGGCACGCACGCGCGGGTGTACGCTCACCTGCGAGGCTGCTTCCGAGACGTCTTTCTCGCGAATGCGCGTTGTGACATCGTTGCCATCGAGAAGCACGCGATTGGTCTCATTCGGGTGCGGTTCCAGAACGATCTGCGTGCTATCGGTCAGCCGCGCCAGCGCAGCTTCGTCGTTCAACGCGGTGGACGTTTCCAGCGCTTTGAGAGCGAGGGCGCGATACATGGCCCCGGTTTCAAGATTGAGAAATCCAAAACGGCGGGCCAGATACGCAGCGAGAGTGCTCTTGCCAGCTCCCGCAGGTCCATCGATCGCAATCACGGGGCGCAGACGTCGAGAGCCAGATGCGGTCATTTGCTGGGACGACGCGGTCATTTCTTCTTTCCACTCTTTCTGACCGTCTTCTTTCCGCGCGGACGATTCATGCGGGAAGCCGCTGTAGATCCCTTACCGCCACGGGGATTTTTCGCCCAGAATGGTTTGGCGCCGCTTTTCTCACGTGGCGAAGTTTCAGATCCTTCTTTTGGTTCGCGGCGCTTGGGCCTGGCTTCTTCACCCCCTGCAGCGGCGGTAGATCGCTTGGCCCACGGCTTGGCCCCGCCAGTCTTGGCGTAGGGTTTGGCAGCGGACCGGGCCGCGTAGGATTTCGCCGAGCCTACCCGCGATCCAGCTCCCTTTGACGCCCAGGGCTTTGCGGGTCTGCCTTCAGACGACCTGCCTTCGGCCGACCTGGAGCCTGCGGATTGGAACCCGGAGCGGGTAAATCCGGACGACTTGAATCCCGAAGGCTTGGGTGCATATGGCTTTCGTCCCGCAGGACGGTCACCTGCGCCGGAACGGGAAGCCTGCCAGGGCTTGGGTCGTTCTCCTGCTTCCCGAGGGCCCCTGTCGCGAGGACCGCGAGAAAAAGATTCGCCTTCGCTGGATTTAGTGGCCCAGGGCCTCGCAGTACGCGGTTTGAATCCCGACGATTTGGAGGCGTAGGGCTTGCGGGTTCCATCTCGCGAGTCGGTTCTGGAGTCTCCGGCAGCGTCAAATTTCTTCCATGGTTTCGGACGCTCTCCACGGCCTTCGGCAGAAGAAGATTTCGATTGCCAGGGTTTAGAGCCAGGAGATTTAGATCCAAACGACTTTCCCCCAAACGGCTTGGCGCCACGGAATTTTGACCCGCCCGGCTTGGAGGCGAATGATTTGAATCCCGTCGATCGGGGAGCGAACGGCTGGCTACTGGACGAAGGCCCTTCTGGAACTTCGCCGGATTTCTCCCAGCGTTTCGCGCGTTCTCCCATGCCGCGTTCTTTTGCAGCATAGCCTTTCGGGCCACGCGGCTTTGAGCCTCGGTCCCCAGTGCCACCCGATGCGTATCCGCGAGAGGGAGCAGACTCGCGGTCACGTCCAAACCTGCTCGGCCCTGAACGACCTGGTCCGGAACGCCGCGGACGGCTCCCGCTTGCATTCTCTTCAGCACTGGCGGCAAAACTGCGCGGCGCGAAACTTCGAGGACGAGGCGTATAGGCGCCTGCCGGACGCGAGAACCCACCTGCACTGGAACGCGATCGAGCCCCGGCTGGCGGTCGTGGACCTCTCTGCTCACCGGAACCGCGAGCCGCAAATCTTGACGACGCTGGTGGACCCGATTCAGCCTGCCGGGGCACAAACTTCTTCGGCACAAACCGCTTCGGCTCGTCTGGATCTTCGAGCGGCTGCGATCGCCAGGAACGCTGCGGCGATTGCGGCACTGCTTCAATCTCAATCCCCGATTCAGTTTTGCTTCCGGCATCCGCCTCGATCTCCGCTTCACTTTCGATCGCCGCTTCCATTCCGATCTCCGCTTCGCCTTCTATCACGGCGCTGGCAGGCGGTGCGGCAAGGAATTCCTCAGAAAGCTGCGCCACCATCTCTGGCAGCAGACCTCCCTGCAGGGCTACGTGGGCGCGGCCACCAATGTCAAGGATGTCGAGTTGCCGCATCGAACCCAGTCCACGAATAACTTCTCGCAGTTTGGATTGCGGGGCCAAAGGCGAGAGAAACGCTAGGATTTCTTCTTCTCGCGCGGCAACCGATGCCTGCAAATAGAGTGAGATCATCGCCGACAGAGCTTCGGCGTGGCCGGTGCTGGCTCCGGCTGCCACCGGCTTGGGAAAGCGTCGGAACATCAGCTCCCATTGCGCGGGTTTGCCGGCTGCCCCGAGTACCGGGAAGATGTACATGCCGGACCAGAGCTCTTGCAGAGCACGGGAAATAGCTGCCTCGGTAATATCTCGGCCCAGAATCGGTTGCAGCGCGGTCACGTCCAATGGACCTTCCTGCTCGATCGCTTGCCAGCAATGCAGGGAGAGCGGCGTCACTTTCTCGTTGCCAACGGTCAAAGGGCCGGTCTTGAAATTGCGATCTCCCCGCAGCGCGTAGATGTACCGCAACACATCCGGGCTGCAGACAAAGTCTGGCTGCTCTCCAAGGGACGAGCCAAGTTTCAACGGTACGACCGAGGAATTTTCGATCAGCCGCCCCAGGAGTTCAAGCGCGCGAGAACGCTCGCCAACGCTGGGAGCCTGCGCTGGCCGGCCAACCACCGCCTCAAGAAAACTGGGTGCAGGTGCGCTGCCGGTCAGCCCCATGGGCATGTAGGGGCAAAAGCCAATGTCGTCGAGCCATTCCGACGCCGCTTCCAATGTGAGTCGTGCTTCGCCGTTCTGGCTCCAACGAGCCAGTCGTGCCGAGTTGAGCTGTTCCGCGTTCAAATATGTCCTTCTTCCGATAATTTCAGGTAGGCGCGAACGCTGGTCCTTCATTTCCCATTTCCACGAACTTCAGCAGATCCTAAATACGCTGAAATGCGCGCTGTATCTCTTTTAAAGAATACCGTAGGACGATGGGACGCCCATGCGGGCAGCTGGTCGGATGCTCGGTTTTCGCCAGTTCCGCGAGCAGCCACTCCATTTTTCCCATCTCTAGCGGCGTGTGAATTTTGATTGCCGCGTGGCAGGCGATGGAGGCGGCGATGCGCAGCCGCAGGGTGTCGAGGTTCTGCGCCTGCTGCTCGCGCTCCGTTTGTTCCAGCACCTCGACCAGCGTGCGTTCCAGTTCACGACCTACCAGGCCCACCGGCGTTGCTTTCACGGCCAGGGTGCGCGGGCCAAACGGTTCCGCCTCAAATCCATTGCGTTCAAGTTCGGCTGCAATGGTGGCGAACAGAGGCATTTGATCCGGCTTCAAATCGATCAGCACCGGCATTAATAAGCGTTGGCGTTGCACCTGTTCGACATCACGATCATGAACAATTTTTTCAAACAACACGCGTTCGTGGGCGACATGCTGGTCGATGATCCATAGACCCTCTTCATTCACGGCGAGAATGAAGGACTCCTCCAGCTGTCCCAGAGGTCGCAGGCTCGCGAGGCCATGCAGGCTGGGTGCAAGAGTGTCCGCTTCCGCATCTCGCTGTGCCAAAGCGGATGCAAGATCGTTTGGCAAGAATGGCAACGACTGCGCAGCGGGAGAAAGTGTCGGCGGTTGCAGTTCAAAACGCTCCGCATCGTCGCGAGATGGAATCGGGTCGGAATCCTGAAACGGTTCGGTTCCAGGAAAACTACGGCTCGCATCCAACGGATCACTTTCTGACAGGCCGCCTGCCCCAGATGGATTGCTTGCTTCGGATGGACCACTAGGTTGCACCGTACCATTCCCGGCTGGTTTCGGTGCGCCAGGCAGCGGAGATATATCTGGCACCAGGGCCGGCGTCATCGCCGCATGATCACTCAGAGCGGTCAGAAAGCTGGCTGCTGGCCGTATCTTGATGATGGCATTGCGGACTGCGTCGCGAACGAAATCATGCACAAATGCCTGCTGACGAAAGCGGACCTCCGTCTTGGCGGGATGGACATTCACATCCACCTCTTGCGGAGGCATTTCCAGAAACAGGAGGATGACAGGAAACGAAGTGGGCGGAATAATGTTGCGATACGCCTCGGTCAGCGCATGCAGAATAATCCGGTCGCGTATCAGGCGCTGATTCACGAACACGTACATGGAATTGCGATTCAGCTTCTGCAATTGCGGTCGTGAAGCGAACCCATGCAGGCGCAGCGGTCCAGGGACTTGTGGCTGCCAGTCCGCCTCGCGTTTCCACGGCGGTGGATCGGGAATGCCCACCCGCTCGAAGTTTGTTTCCGCAGCGACGGGCAATAATTGATCCAGTACATCGCGCCCGAAAATCTGAAAGATGCGTTCGGAAACATGCTGCACCGCGGGAGCTTCCAGCAGCGCGTGGGTGGCGCTGTGCAGCTCAAAATGCTTGGTGGGATTCGCCAGTGCATAATGCGTGACCAGGGCCGCAATGTGCGACAGCTCCGTCTGCTCTGACTTCAGAAATTTCTTGCGCGCTGGAGTGTTGAAGAAAAGATCGCGGATCTCCAACGTGGTTCCCGCAGGAATGCCGCAGTCTGCTACGCGCAGAATTTTCCCACCGGCAATTTCCATCTCCGTGCCAACCGCCTCCTCAGCGGAACGAGTGGTGAGATGGACACGCGCGACAGAAGCGATGGAGGGGAGAGCTTCGCCGCGGAAGCCGAGTGTGGCCAGCGCCAGCAGATCGTCGCTGGAATGGATTTTCGAGGTGGCATGACGCTCGAAAGCGAGTAGGGCGTCATCGCGCACCATACCGGAGCCATCGTCAGTGATGCGGATAAGTTTTCGCCCGCCGGCTTCGACATCGATGCGGATACGCTGAGCCCCCGCATCGAGCGAATTTTCCAGCAACTCTTTCACCACCGAAGCGGGTCGCTCCACCACTTCGCCAGCGGCAATCTGGTTCGCGACTTGATCGGAAAGAACGCGGATATAGCCCATTGGGAACCAATTGTAAGATGTTTGCGGAATCTGGGTGCAGTGTGCCCTGTATCTCGATTCTGAGGCATGGGATCGCGAACGTCCGCAGGATGAAGACTTGATTCATCGTCAACAGATGTCGCGCGAAATTGTCAGGTGCTACTTCTTCAGATTTGGAGCCGCGTGAGCTGTCGAAGCCGCCTGCCGGGTGGGTTTCGCTCTCTTCTTCGGCTTCGCCGATCCCATGTAACGTCGCGCAGAGTTCTCGCCGTCTCCAACCATGTGCAGTCGCAGAAAATTTGTCGATCCGGTCTTGGTTCGCGTACCGGCGACGATGCCGAGAATCTGCCCATCTTGTACACGCCCGGATTCCGCCAGAAGACGCTCGGCAGTGTTGACCATCTGGTCGGTATTCTGCATTTTCTGGCACTGCACCGGATTCACTCCCCACAACAACGACATTCGGCGAATCGTTTTTTCCACGCTGCTCAGCGCAAAAATCGCAGGCACCGGGTGATACTTCGATAGCAGACGAGCGGTGGTGCCGCTTTCAGTAAATACGGCAATCGCTGCCAGGTCGAGGTCCTCTGCCGAGTGCGCCATCGATTCGCAGATGGTTTCCGGGATCGATAATCCCCGGTTCACGTGATATGGATAGCGTTGTGCGTCGGCACGGATCTGCATTTCCGTTTCGGCGACGATCTTGGCCATCATCGCAACCGCCTCCACTGGATATTTTCCGGTTGCGGTTTCTGCGGAGAGCATGACGGCGTCGGTGCCATCGTAGATCGCATTGGCCACATCGCTTGCCTCGGCGCGGGTGGGTCGGGGATTCTCAATCATCGACTCCAGCATCTGCGTTGCGGTAATCACGGGCTTGCGCAATTCGGCGGCACGACGGATCACGCGTTTCTGAATGGCCGGCACTTTTTCAGGAGACATTTCCACGCCTAAATCTCCACGCGCCACCATCACGCCATCGGCAATCTCAAGAATGCTTTCTAGGTGCTCAATCGCCTGCGGCTTTTCCAGCTTGGCAATGATCCAGGTCTCCGCGCCCAGTGCGGCAACCCGGTGGCGAACAAGTCGTACATCTTCCGCTGTCCGTACAAAGGAGACCGCAACCATATCCAGGTCATGCTGGATGGCGAAGGCGAGGTCGTCTTCATCTTTTTGGGTAAGGGATGGCACTCGGACAGCGATTCCAGGCAGATTGATTCCCTTGTATTCGCCGAGCATGCCTCCGTTAATCACTTCGCAGATTACATCGGTCCCGCGAATGCGCCGAACTCTCAGTTCAATCAACCCATCGGAAAGCAAAAGGCGCGAGCCTTCTTCCAGATTTTCTCCCAGGGTGGGAAAGGTGGTGCTGATCAGCGCAGAGGTTCCCGCAACATCGCGCGCGGTGATGGTTAGCTGCTGGCCTGTTTTCAGCGAGACTGGCAGACGATTTTTCAGCCTGCCGGTGCGGATCTTTGGCCCTTGTAGATCGGCCAGAATGCAAATGTTCTTGCCTTCTTCCACCGCCACTCTGCGGATCAACTGAATCAGTTTCACTTTTTCCGCGTGGGTGCCATGCGAAAAATTTAACCGCGCCACGTCCATCCCTGCTCGTATCAGGCCGCGAAAAACGGTTTCCGTATTGCTTGCGGGCCCGATGGTGGCGACGATCTTTGCGCGCCGCGCGCTAGGGGGAGAACTCGCTGAAGAAAGCGACGGGTGCATTCATGCTCCATCAAAGGGGTATTTTGCTCGGTAATCCAGTTTCTAAGTGTCATTGTACTGGGTGCAATGTTGGGTGCCGATGAACAAACGCAAAGCCGGCCTTGGCTAATGCGGCTGACGGCGGCCCTGCGCGGACCCGCGTTGCAGCTTGGGAAAAACCTGCGCGTTGAACTCAGCTCCGACCATCACGCTGACCAGGATGATGTAGAGCCACACCAGCAGCGCGACTCCGGCTCCTAGAGAGCCGTATACCTGACGGTAGTGCGCATGGCGCGTGACATACCAGCCAAAAGCCAGCGTGGATGGAAACCACAGCGCCGTGGCCAGAATGGAACCAGGTAAGACCCTGCGCCAGGATTGGGTGCGAGGTGTGCCCATGTGGTAGATGATCGCGAGCACGGTAACGCTGGTGACCAGCGCCAGCAGCCAGCGTACGCATCGCGCCAGAATCACCACATACGGTCGAACATCATAGAGGGACTGATACAGCATCCAGGTTTCAATCTGATGCCCGAACACGACGAACATGGAGGCCAGTGCCAGAGGAAAGAACGATAGAAAGGTGAGCACAAACGCAATCAGAACTTGCCGCGACACACTCCACGCGCCTGCTGGAATCTTGTAGGCACGCCGCATGGATTCCATCAACGTGGTCATCACGCTGTTGGCAGCCAGCAGAAATACAGTCGCCGCCGATAGCACCAGCCGTAGCGAACGGTGCTGCCCTTGAAAATAGGCGAGGACGAGAGGCGGAATGTCCGGTGGAAACATCTGGTACAACATGGCGCGCAGTTCTGTGCGTACCACTTCTGCGGCGGGGGATACGGCAAGGATTGCAGCGGTGACAAGAACAATGGGAAAGATACAGAGAATGGCGGAGTAGGCGCCTGCCCGAGCCAGCATCAGCACGTCGTTGTTGACGCTGTTGACCAGGGTCCTTCGTAGATGTACTAGCCAGCGCCGCATACGTGGAAAAGACTATAACGAAACAGTGAAGCAAGTCCCATTCGGCATCCTAAATGTGTAAAGCGCCGCTGCAGGATGCATGTTGCGTGACGCCGACCAGTGAAGTTGCTAACTGCTAGCATAAAGGATGCTATGAATTCGGTTCGATGCTGCTCAAGACTTGTTTTTGCCGCCGTGACCGCTCTGCTCCTGACCTGCTTGGCGACGGAACAAACTCAGGCACAGTTCCGGCATCGGCGTACATCCAGTTCCTCTGCCATGTCTCAGAATATCTCCAACTCTTCCGTTCCCAATCCTCAATTGACAGATCCTGCTCTGAATAAAAAAGTGGATGCGCTGTTGGCGAAAATGACCCTGGAGGAGAAGGTTGGCCAGTTGGTGCAGTTTTCTTCCGGTACGCCGACCGGCCCAGGTACGGGCCGGCAGAGCTACGACGCCATGATCGCGGCAGGGGACGTGGGCGCTCTGTTGAATGTAGCTGATCCGAAAAAAGCAAATGCGTTCCAGCACATTGCCGTGGAGAAGAGCCGCCTGCATATTCCGCTGATGTACGGCTTCGATTCGATTCATGGCTACAGAACCGTATTTCCCGTACCTCTTGGCCTGGCTTCCAGCTTTGATCCCGCACTGGTGGAAGCGACAGCGCGAATGGCCGCACAGGAAGCGAGCGCTGACGGAATTCGCTGGGTATTTTCGCCCATGGTAGATATTGCCCGTGACGCCCGCTGGGGGCGCATCGTCGAGGGCTCAGGAGAAAGTCCATATCTAGGCTCCGCCATGGCGCGTGCGTATGTGCGGGGGTATCAGGGAACAAGTCTCAGCAATCCCGACTCGGTTGCGGCTTGCGTAAAACATTTTGCCGCCTACGGCGCCGTGATCGCCGGACGTGACTATAACGCGGTGGACATGTCGGACATCACGCTGCGCCAGGTCTATTTGCCGCCCTACCAAGCTGCGGTAGAGGCTGGTGCAGCCACTGTGATGAGCTCCTTCAACTCCTTGAATAGTGTGCCTGCGACCGCCGATGCTTATACGCTCACAGACATCCTGCGCAAAGAATGGAACTTCGGCGGGTTTGTTGTCAGCGACTGGGGCGCGGTTGGCGAGTTGATGGCGCACGGCGTTGCCCTGAACAACAGCGTCGCGGCACAGAAGGCAATCGTCGCTGGTTTGGACATGGACATGGAGAGTGGCGCGTATCATGAGCGCCTGGCCGCTCTGGTGCGCAACAATGCGGTTCCTCAGTCCGCCATAGATGAAGCAGTCCGGCGCGTGCTGCGAGTAAAGTTTGCCCTCGGACTGTTCGATCATCCCTACGTGGACGAAAACCGTCCGCCGTATCAGGCAACCGCGGAAAAACGAGCGCTGGCGCGGAAAGCAGCGGAAGAATCCATCGTCCTGCTGCAGAACAGCGCCAAAGAAGGACAGCCCAGGCTGCTGCCGATTGCCTCCCGTGTCCACACCATCGCATTGATTGGCCCGTTGGCGGATTCGCAGGGCGAAATGCTGGGATCATGGGGAGGACAAGGGAATCCGGCGGATGCCATTACCTTGCGAACAGCGCTGGAACAACGCATGCAAGGCCGTGGCGGAAAAGTTCTCTACGCCGAAGGCACACAAATCCTGACGACCTCGCAGAGCCTTCTCGCATGACGCCTGGTCCCTAGCCGGATTCAAACTCCAGCCTTCCACCAGGCGGGGCCGCCACGATGGTGTACGACCCTGCGGAAACGGAAGTTGTATTGGTTCCGAATCTCGGGACGGGCTTCGCTTACGGGTCAACGCCGACTTGGGTGTATTCGGGAGGTAACTGGACCAAGCTCCCGGCGACCATCGCCCCCGGGACACTCCTGGTCTATGATGGCGCGGTTGGCTACGTTCTCGGGTTCGAGACAAGCTACTCTGAAACGTCGACTTGGAAGTTCGCGAACAACTCTTGGACCGAACTCTTCCCTGCAACGTCTCCCCCGCCCGGTGAGTCCGGGGGAATCGTGTTACCATGCTCACGATGGTTACGTCGTCTTCTACACCGACACTGATTCGTCCACTTGGAAATGGTCGGACGGAGATTGGACCAACCTGAATCTTACAACGGCGCCGCGCCTGGGCTACACTCTCGCGATCAATTCGATGACTGTACATACGCGGCCAACGGGTACGTTCTACTTGTTCAAGGTAGCAACTTTTCTTGCGGGTCCGCGGGCGACTGCCTCCTCACATGGGCCTACTCAAACGGCACCTGGACTGACCTGTCCGGAAAGTCAACCCAGACCCCTCCAGCTCTCATGGACGGGTCAATCGCCTACGACGTCGCGGATGGGAAGGTCCTCCTATTCGGTGGCCGATATTACTCTTCGAATGGATCGGCTTCGAACCAGACTTGGGCCTTCCAAGGGGGGCAGTGGACCCAATTTGGCCCGTCAACCATTCCCACGGCCCGCTACTATGCGGCACTCGCCTACGATCCCGAAGTAAGCCAGGTCCTGATGTTCGGTGGTGAAGGCACCGTGCCTTATGGGGGTGGCACCACTTACTATCCCCTTGCCGACACCTGGGAATTTGTCAACGACACCTGGACAGAACTAATTCCACGACTTGCCGCTGCCTACCCGTCCACGGATGTTGGCATTCCGACATCTCTAACGACCTTGCCCCTGGGTGTCTTTGGTTCGGCCGCATTTTCGTATTCGGGTTTGCCTGTTGGTTGCGAGTCGGCCGATTCGGCCTCGATTACATGCGTTCCGACGGCGGCCGGATTGTCCCATATCGTTGTCTCCGTGACATCCGCGACCGCGCAAACCACGGCTAGCACACAGCTCTCAGTCGCAAATTTACCGCGAATCGTGGGGTTCGACGCTTCTGCTAACCCGACCGGAGTGAACAGTAGTACGACGCTCAGCGCCTCAGTTGGTGGGGGAACGCCCCCCTTCTCCTTCACCTATGCTGGCTTGCCCCCTGGCTGCGCCTCCGCCGACCTCGCGACCTTGGTTTGCACCCCGACCACAGATGGCAAGTACGCCCTTTCTCTCGAAGTTACCGACAAGTTTGGCAAGTCGGATAACGCGACTCTCGAGCTCACAGTTGGAATCACAAACGGGGGGGTGAATCTCGCATCACTCCTCGCCTGGATAACCAGCCCACTCGGAGTCGTCCTTCTTGGAATTCTAGTCGCTGCCGCGGCTCTCTCTTCGGTGGTGGTGGTCAGGACGAGACGAGCGCGATCCGAAGGAGAGAGACTGGTAGAAGGGATGCGGCGGGCAATCTCGGAGGCTCCCGATCGTGGGAATCCCCCTCCGTGAAGTCAGGGTCCCGTCCGCCCTCCACAAACATTGGAGCAGCCGAGCAGCCCGTGCCTCCGACCGGCGGCAGAGCAACCTGGGCACTCCCTGCTGATATTCGCCTCTCCCTGAGAATCATTGCACACCTCGCGCAAGTGGGGCCTCCGGGAAGCGACGAACGTAGCGAGACCAGAATCAACGCAGCAGGGCATCGCCCGGGCTCTTTCCGTTACCCAGGGCGCGGTATCCAAGATTCTCGTGCCCCTCGTAGCGGTCGAGTTTGTCCGAAGGGAACGACGGCATGTCCGTGGTCAAAGTCGACGAGTCAATGTTTACTTTCTCACCGTCAGAGGCGACTCGTTGGCGAAGGAAGTCTTGGCGAAGTTCGATGGCGGGTAGGATCCTCGACCCCTCTACTCAGCTTTTCCCACCGCTTCGGACCCGCACGAAAACTTAGCCTCGTTCCGAGGCTTTGTCCGTAAAGCCGGTCCTGTCCGAAAACTCGGGATCGTGTCCGAAAACTCGATCACGCTCCGTTCATCCGTTTGGGTCGGGAAGTTCTCGGCAGCCGACTGCGTGGGGGTAAGAACTTCGCCCGTTTGTACCCAGTGAGCCCTACTACGGAGTCTGGGCTATTGCGCGGCGCGTATGGTGACTCGGCGAGCTCGGCGGGCCGTAGATCGGAGCCCGGGTTCCCCCTCGATCCGAAGTCCATGAATCCGGGCCTGCTGCAAGACCGACTCAAACGCCTCAAGTGGGATTGCAACCTGATATCCGCGAGACGGGACGAGTACAAATTTGTAGTCCCGAATTCTCCCGCTTCTGAACCTGTCACCCAGGGGGCGAAGGTCATACATCACCAGTCTGAGGTTTTTGCTCCCCCAGTAAGTCGACTGATCCTTCCGCCCTGGAGCCCCCGCAGTCACTAGGGCGTCTTGAGTTATGGTCAGTCGAGACGGCCCAATCTCACCGATGCGGTAGAGGAACGCAAATTTACTCCAATCAGTAAGCTTCCAACAAGCAGGGCAAGACTACCGAACAGTACCTGAATGTTAGCCCCCGACGCATAACCTTGGTAGGTTAGATACCCTCCAATACCAGCAAATATTGCCATAATCGAGACAACTCCGACCGTCAGACGCTGAATCCTGCGACCCGCAGCACGCTTTGCTCGCGAGAGGTCAGTCAAGTCGAAAGTCCCGATGCTGGGGAATTCGGGGGGGTCCAGTGTTCTCATCAATAACCCTGATGCACTTCCCACGCAGATAGTCCCAGTGCCGTGCTGTCCATCGCGATGATTGCCACGTCCAGCATCTCGAAATCATCGTTCAGAACTTAACCTCATTGAGGGACCCGGGCCCTCTCGCAGTTCGGTTCGGTCGTCGGGGTGCTGTCCCCAACAGACTTGGTCCAACGCTCCGCTCGCAGTACTTTCGGCGCAGAGCCGTTGAATCAGGACAAGGTCGCCTGTGCTTTATGCCGCCATCGCGGGGGTAGTTTTAGGACAGAACGGTGCGTTTTGGGACCCCCAACGCTTTTAGGACAAAGCCTCGTTCCGAGGCTATACCCGAGAACTAGTTCCCGTGGAGGACTTAGTGCGCAGGACGCTCGGTTCTTGTGCAGGGAGGAGTTTTTGGACGAAGTCAGCAGTGATCGCGTATGGTTGCGTGTAACCTGGACGACGCGCGGTCGTTCTGTCGAGGACGGTTCACCTGCCCCGCGCGGGGCGTCCGGCGCGATAGTCCGCCTCGATGGCCGCGGCGAACCGGGCCCACGTCCCCGCGACCTGCGCGCGGAGCGCTTCGCGGGTCGGGAAGTTCGGGGTGACCCAGCGTTCGGTGACCAACAGCTGAAGTCGCGTCCGCGCGCGGCCGACGGTGCTGACCCGGTAGTCCAAAGCCTGCCGATCGGTCTCGTCGATCTGGTCGAGGTGCCAGGAGTGGGGGGGATTCAGACGAACCAAATCGACCGCGATCACGGGATTGCGACCGGACCTTTGGGCTACGCGAACGCGGAGCACGCGGCGGGGAGAAATTCGGATCACGCGGAAGCTCGGGCGGGGACGCCTGCTCGAGAATCGTCCGTCGTCGCTCCGGTAGTCCGTGCACCAATCATACACGTAGCGTGACGGGGCGTGAATTACTAGGGAGACACGCACCGTAGTGGTCCCGTAGACCCGGTGGCCCAGTTCGGGCATGCCCCGGGAAACCGGGGGACGGCTTAAGCTCGGGCTCCTGGAGCGGCCGCGAAGTGGCCCGAGTGCCGACGGCTTTGCGCGAGAACCAGATTCGGTGCAGGGGCGCTGGCTTCTACGCAAGGAGGCGGTTATGGGCAAAGTCACGCTCCGAGACCTGGTCCTAAACGGGTGTTGAAGTCAGGGGTTTCGGGGCACGGCCCGGAGTCACTGGACATAAATCTCAGACATCCGGGGTCGGTTTGGGATGAGGCAGGGCCCCGGAGGGACGTTGCAGGTCCCTCGGGGACGCAGGCTCAAGAGTAAACGCGCCTCCCCGGAGAGGGTACCGACGTGGACTATGGCGGAGGCTCGCATCTCACTTCGCGTTGGCGGGTTCGGCTCCCTCCTGGGATCCTCGGTTGCCTCCTCGATCGGAGGGGCGGTGTCCAGCGTATCGGTCAACTGGCTCGTCTACCATTACACCGGTAGCACGCTGGACGTCGCGTACGTAGGGCTCACGGGAATCCTGCCAGGAATAGCGCTCGGTTTGTTCGCGGGCGTACTCGCCGACCGATACGACCGTCGTCGTATCATGGTCACCGCGGACCTGGTCCGGATGTCGGTGATGGCCATACTTGCCGCCACCCTCTTCCTGGTCGGGTTCTCCCTCTTCCTCGTTCTCGGCGCGATGACTCTCGTGTACAGCTTCTCCGCCTTGTTCACTCCCGCGAGTCAAGCGATCCTCCCTCGGATCGTGCCGACCCACCAGTTGGAGGGGGCCAACGGGCTCCTTTCAGCCCTGACCCAGACCGGCTACACGGTCGGCGCCGGAGCGGGTGGTCTCCTCATCGTCTTTGCGGGGGCGGTTACTGGGTTTGGCCTCAACGCGGCCACCTACGGCCTCTCCGCGATCTTCCTCTTCCAGATCGCGGCCACCTACGGACGACCGGCCGCGTTGGCCGGGGCCGCCGCCCGATCGTTCCGCAGGGAGTTTGGGGAGGGGATCGAGGACATGCGGGCCCATCGGCCGATCCTTGAGGCCACGTTTGGGTTCCTGCCCGCGAACTTCCTCTTGACGATGGTGATCAGCTTCTTCGTCGTGTACGCGGCCACGGTCTACGGGGGCGACCCGGCGGCCTACGGGTACGTTGTTGCGGCGCTCGCGGCGGGCGCGGTCATCGGGGCCCTCGCCGTCCCTCGCATGCGCGCCCGCCGGTTCGCGGGGCTCCTGATGGGAGCGGGCGTCCTCGCACAGGCCGGGACGGTCACCCTCCTGATCGTGGGGCGGAGCCTCCCTGTTTCGCTCGCGGGCGCGCTCGGTGTAGGGATCACGATCGGCCTCATCAACACGGTGTACCATTCGACCATGCAAGCGATCGTCCCGAACGAAATCCTTGCGCGGGTGTTGAGCATCGATTCGGTGGGGGCGTTCGTTGCGATCCCTGCTGGTTTGATCGTCGGGGGTCTCCTCGCTGCGTCGTTCGGCATTCTGTTCGTATTCGTAGTGGCGGCACTCGGGCTGCTGGGGAATGGTCTCGTCCTGCTCGCCCTGCCGGGCATCCGGTCGCTGCGGTACGAGCCCAAACCGGTGCCCTGACTGCGGCCTGGTTCTCGGCCGAGTGGGGATTCCCCGGCGTGAGTTTTCGAACACGCGGGAAGAATTTCGGAAAGACCGGCCTTTTTGGAGAGAACCCCGCTCCTAGGCTTTCCCAGACTGGCATCGGCACGCTCCCTCGAGGACCTGATCGGGCCCTTCATTGTTGGAATTGGCTCCCGTTCCGAAACCCTTAGCATGGGTTTCCCTTCCGGCCGTCGTGCGCTCTGCCCGCGTTGCCTACGCCACGCTTCTGATCCGGCGGTTGTGGAAATTCATCGCCGGATACGTCGGCCTGTACCTGTTCGCCACCTTTGGGTTCTTCCTGATCGAGGAGAACTCCGACCCCCACGCGCTCCTCAATTCGTTCTACTGGGCGATGGTGACGATCTCGACGGTGGGGTACGGCGATCCTACCGACCACACCAGACGCGAAAATCTTCACCATCCTCATCATCGCGACCGAGGTCTTCCTCAGCGCTTATCTCGTTTCGGTGGTCCTTGGCGTTGTGTCCGAGGAGGCGCAGCACCGGGCCCTCGGAACGCTGGGAACGAACTTCTCCGGCCACATCGTGGTCCTCGGGTACGGGGGGGTCGGGAAGGCGGCGGTTCGCGAACTCCTGGTCCAGGGGGAGAAGGTCGCGGTCGTCACGGAAAACGTCGACGAGGTTTCGAACATTCGCTCGCTCGCTCACGAGAAACAGATCTCGTCACGGTCGGCCCGCCCGCCGATCGAGATCCTCAAACGGGTCAACGTAGATTCCGCCCACTCGGTGATCGTCTGCAGCACGGACGACACCGTGAACTT
>CAVRDB010000003.1:0-230178 GCA_963719625.1 uncultured Acidobacteriota bacterium | reverse complement strand
GACGACCTCGCAAGCAGGATTCGACGCGGCAAAGCAGGCTGCCGAGCAAGCAGACCTTGTGATCTTGGCACTCGGCGAGGATGCGCCTGCGATGACCGGAGAGGCTGGCTCGCGGGCGCACCTGGATTTACCGGGCAATCAGGAAGAACTACTGCAGGCGATCGCCGCCACCGGCAAGCCAGTCGTGCTGATTGTTTTCAGCGGCAGACCTCTTGTGCTGGATTGGGCCGCGCAGCATGTTCCCGCGGTTCTGGCTGCTTGGTATCCAGGAATCGAAGCCGGGCCAGCATTGACGAATATTTTGTTCGGCGACGCTAATCCAAGTGCCAAACTTCCTGTCAGCTTTCCTCGCGCCGTCGGGCAGGAACCGCTCTACTTGAGCCAGATGCCAACTGGCCGCCCCGCAGATGACGTGGACTTATCCCATCCGCCCACCAATGGTGCGGAAAAATATGTTTCGCGCTATATCGATGTGGAGAATTCGCCGCTCTACCCATTTGGATTTGGATTGAGCTATACCCAGTTCGATTATTCTCCAGTGACGCTGAGCATGGATTCCGTGCCCTTGACGCGCCTGATGTCGGCACCCAACCAGGGCGTCGCGCAACCCGCTCTCGAGGCAACGACTACGGTGCGCAATTCTGGCGCAGTCGCCGGGACGGAAATTGTTCAGCTGTACATTCGGATTCGTGGCGCAAGTGTCGAGGAGCCTGTTCGTGTATTGGAAGGATTTCAGCGCGTAACCCTGCAGCCGGGCGAATCGAAAAAGGTCACATTCCCGCTAGGCTTTCAGGAGCTATCGTTCATCAATACCAGGAGCCAGCGTGTCGTGGAACCAGCGAACTATGCCGTGTTTATCGGTGGCAGTTCCGATGCCACCCAGAGCGCGGATTTTCAGGTGGTGCAGTAAGAGACGCTTTACTTGCTACTGGGATGGCTCTTGGTCTGTCGGTGGATCGGCCTTGGCTTCCACTTCTGCAAGAACGTGGTCACTACAGAAGAATCCAGAACGCGCATCTTTTCAAACTCGCCGTTCCGCTGCGCATAAAGCACACGTCCCGATCCATCGAGCACGACCAGCGCCGGAACTCCTTTGTCGAGCGGAATGCCGTACTTGCGAGCCAAGTCTAGATTCTTGTCATATTCACCAATGTTTACATTGACCAGAACATAGTTGGCAGCCAGCAGGGAAGCGTTGCCGGGATCATGGAGATAAAGATCGAGAACGTGGCAATCTACGCACCAGTTGCCGCCAAAAACCAGCAGAACGCGCTTGTGCTCTGCAGATGCCGTCAGAATTGCCTGACGAATGTCTTCTTGCGCATCGGCTGTATTGGAATAAAGCTCACCGGACGCCAACTGGAAATGTCCACGCGGCAAAATGGAGACAACACAGCGAACCAGCGCAACACCAGGCAGCGCCGCCGCAGTCAGTGTGCCGACACAAGCTGCGGCGGTCCAGAAGTGTTTCCGGAAATGCATGATCGATTGTAGCTTTAGATTGCGGAAAGCGATTACGCGCTGGTCTTGTAGTAAAAATGCTCGTGAACGATCTTTCCTCCCTCGACCGTATAAAGCCCTACCTCGTCCATCTTCATACGCTTCCCGGAAGGCTTCTGCGTTACATCCAGCTTGAACTGAACCGCAAACTGGTTCTCCCCCACAAAGGGTCCCTTCACTTCGGCGCTATGAATCTCGTTATTCTCCTCGAAGTGTTTGGTCTTCCCCTTGATCGCCTCGATGCCTTTCATCTCCGCCGGCATTCCCGGAAACTCGGCTGACTCCACGCTGACAATCTTGTCGGAATAATACTTTCCGATGGCGTCCATGAACTTGCCCTGCCGACACAGGTCGACCAGGCCCTTCGCAACTTCAGCTGTAGACATAAATTTTCTCCTTGGGAAATATGGGTCGCGGCGAACCGCAGTATGCAACAAACCCGAGGAATACTGCCTATGAACATGGAGGCAGTACACTCCGATTCGTTTCTTAAGTTTTTTGATGCTGACGCCGCTCGATGGGTTCAAATAGACAAATAATATTAGGTCAATTTCAGAACGCCGGTATCGACGTAGTTCCAGAGAAGGGGTTTGCGGACTGTTCTTCTTAAAGCTGTGAAGCGCGGACACTCCTGAGAATGTCCGCGCTTCGTGTGTTACTGGCTACCATTCGCGCTGTTGCACTTGCAATCCGGGAAGAACGGAGGTGGACTACCTCCTGCACTAAGTTGTTACTGGGGGAACAGGAGGTGGGGATGAAGTGGCAGTCAATTTTCTATGAATCGGTTCCCGCAGCAGAGCGCGCATTCATAAAAAATTGATTTATTAGCGGGCAACCAAAAAACAAGCGAATGAAAAGAAAAAGGGCATGCTTTTCGCACACCCCTTTTGATACGGAACAATTACAGTTACAAATTGTTACTCGGCAGCCATTTCCTCGGCTTCGCCTTCCTGGCGCATCATTTCCAGCTCGCGTTCCGCTGCCTCGGTGGCCTCGGATACTTCTTGCTGGACCCGCGCAGCAGCGTCTTCGAGTTCCTGCGAGAGCCGTACGTTGCGGTAGTACTCCATTCCGGTTCCAGCTGGAATCAGGCGTCCGACGATGACGTTCTCTTTCAGGCCGCGCAGCTGATCGACCGCGCCGTTGATAGCGGCCTCCGTCAGCACACGCGTCGTTTCCTGGAAGGAAGCGGCGGAGATGAAGGAGTCCGTCGAGAGCGAAGCCTTGGTGATGCCCAGCAATAGCGGACGGCCGACTGCGGGACGCCCACCGTTGTTGATGACACGCTCGTTTTCCTCACGGAAGCGGAATTTGTCCACCTGCTGCTCGACCAGAAACGCTGTGTCGCCCGGATCTTCCACCTTGACCCAACGCAACATCTGGCGGACGATCACTTCGATGTGCTTGTCCGAAATTGCCACGCCCTGCAACCGGTAGACTTCCTGAATTTCCGTCACCATGTAGGACTGCAGCTCCTTCTCGCCCAGTACAGCCAGAATGTCATGCGGGTTCAGCGGTCCATCCATCAGCGGATCGCCGGCACGCATGCGCTCGCCCTCTTGGACGTTGACGTGTACGCCGCGCGGCATCGAATATTCTTTCTCTTCGCCGCTGTCCGCCGTGACGTAAATCTTGCGCTGACCCTTGCTGACTTCGCCGAAGCGAACGGCGCCATCGATCTCGCTGATGATGGCCGTTTCGCGAGGCTTGCGGGCTTCGAACAGTTCGGCCACACGTGGCAGACCGCCGGTGATGTCCTTGGTGCGGGTGGTTTCACGCGGGATCTTGGCAAGCACATCGCCTGGGAAAACCTCGTCGCCATTTTGGACCATCAAATGCGCGCGGCTGGGAAGCAGGTAGCGCTTCGAACCCTTCGCATTCTTGATCATGATGGCGGGCTGACGTTTCTCGTCGGATGTTTCCGCAACCACCAGACGCGACAGGCCAGTGACTTCATCCACTTCTTCATTCAGCGTGGTGCCTTCGTGAAGATCGTGGAACTGTACCGTGCCGCCGACTTCCGTGAGAATGGCAAACGTATACGGGTCCCACTCGCCAAGGGTCTGACCCTGCGTGACCTGCGTGCCTTCTTCCACCTTGAGCCGCGCGCCATAAACCAGCGTATAGCGCTCTTTTTCGCGGCCACGATCGTCGACTACCACAACCACGCCGGAGCGGTTCATCGCCACCAGATCGCCCTGCTTCGAGCGAACCGTGACCAGGTTGAGGAATCGCACTGTGCCGGCGTTCTTCGCTTCCAGCCGTGACTGATCGGAAACACGCGAGGCAGCACCGCCGATGTGGAATGTACGCATCGTCAGCTGTGTGCCCGGCTCTCCAATGGATTGCGCCGCGATGACGCCGACCGCTTCGCCCATCTCAACCAGACGGCCAGAGGCCAGGTTGCGACCGTAGCAAAGGATGCAAACGCCGCGCTTCGATTCGCAGGTGAGCACCGAACGAATCTTAACGCGCTCGACACCGGCAGCCTGAATCGCACCCGCCATGTCTTCGTCGATTTCCTGATTGACATCGACCAGCACGTTGCCTTCAAAGTCTTTCAGCTTTTCCAGCGACACGCGGCCAATGATGCGGTCGCGCAACGGCTCAATCACTTCGCCCGCTTCAACGATGTGGCCAACGTAAATACCTTCCACCGTGCCGCAGTTGTAATCGCTGATGATCACGTCCTGTGCGACATCAACCAGGCGACGCGTCAGGTAGCCGGAGTCAGCCGTCTTCAACGCCGTATCCGCCAGGCCTTTGCGTGCGCCGTGCGTGGAGATGAAGTACTGCAGCACCGTCAATCCTTCACGGAAGTTGGCCGTGATGGGAGTTTCAATGATCTCGCCGGAAGGCTTGGCCATCAGACCGCGCATACCTGACAACTGACGAATCTGCTGCTTCGATCCGCGAGCGCCGGAATCCGCCATGATGTAAATCGGGTTCATGGCTCCGGCTTTGTCCGCCGCCTTCATGTTGTTGAACATTTCATCGGCGACCTGTTCGGTGACCGACGACCACAGCTGGATCACCTTGTTATTGCGCTCGCCATTTGTGATCGCGCCGTCCAGATATTGCCGCTGCACGCTGACTACCTGCTTTTCGGCATCGCTGACCAGCTTGTACTTGGTGTCGGGAATGACCATATCGTCAAAACCGACAGACAGTCCGCTGCGTGTGGCGTACTTGAATCCGATGTCCTTGATACGGTCGAGCATCTTGACCGTAACTTCCAGACCAAGGTTCAGGTAGGAATAGCTGACGACCTGCCCGATGCCTTTCTTCTTCAGCAAGCCGTTGACGAATGGCATGCCGGACGGAAGGGAGTCGTTTAAAATGACACGGCCAACCGTCGTCGAAAGATACTGGTTCGTGTACTGCACAGGCTCCGTGTGTAGCAAATCCTGATCGTCATACGCGTTCGACATGTCGAGCACAGGGCCGGTATAGCGCAGACGAATCGGGCTCAGCGTCTCAACTTCCTTGGCTTCCAGCGCCAGCAGCACTTCATCCGTGTTGGCAAATACGCGGCCTTCGCCACGAGCGCCAGCATGCGACTTGGTCAGGTAATAGATGCCCAGCACCATGTCCTGCGTAGGCACGGTGATCGGCTGACCGGAGGCCGGCGACAGAATGTTGTGCGAAGCAAGCATCAACACGCTGGCTTCCACCTGGGCTTCCGGCGACAGCGGAATATGGACCGCCATCTGATCGCCGTCAAAGTCAGCGTTGAATGCGGTGCAGACCAGCGGGTGAATCTTGATCGCTTTACCTTCGACCAGCACCGGCTCAAACGCCTGAATGCCGAGGCGATGCAGGGTGGGAGCGCGGTTCAGCAGAACCGGATGGTCCTTGATGACCTCTTCCAGCACGTCCCAGACGATGGGATCCTGCAGTTCGACCAGTTCTTTCGCCTGCTTGATGGTGGTGCAGTGTCCAATCTGTTCCAGCCGGTGATAGATGAAGGGCTTGAACAATTCCAACGCCATCTTTTTCGGCAATCCGCATTGATGCAGCTTCAATTCCGGGCCCACGACGATGACGGAGCGACCGGAATAGTCAACGCGCTTGCCGAGCAGGTTCTGGCGGAAGCGGCCCTGCTTGCCCTTCAGGGTATCGGAGAGTGACTTGAGCGGACGGTTGTTGGCGCCACGCAGAACGCGGCCACGGCGGCCATTGTCGAACAGCGCATCGACAGCCTCCTGCAGCATGCGCTTTTCATTGCGCACGATCACTTCCGGCGCATGCAGGTCCATCAGCTTCTTCAACCGGTTGTTGCGGTTGATGACGCGGCGGTACAGATCATTCAGATCGGAGGTCGCAAAGCGTCCGCCATCGAGCGGCACCAGTGGGCGCAGTTCCGGGGGAATGACCGGCACCACGTCGAGAATCATCCACTGCGGCTTGTTTTGCGATTTGCGGAAGGCCTCAACAACCTTAAGGCGCTTGGCATACTTCAGCCGCTTTTGCAGGGAGGTTTCAACCTTCATGCGCTCGCGCAGTTCGACGGAAAGAGTATCGATGTCCACGCGCTTGAGCAATTCCTTGATCGCTTCGGCGCCCATCATGGCCTTGAAGCCAGCGGGCCGATACTGCTGATCGAGTTCGCGATAGCGCGTTTCATCCTTGATGATGTCGCGCTCCTTCACGGGAGCATCGCCGGCATCGATGACGACGTAGCTTTCGAAGTAGAGCACGCTCTCCAGCTCGCGCAGAGAGATGTCGAGCAGGTGGCCGATGCGCGAAGGCAGGCCCTTGAAGAACCAGACATGCGAACACGGAGAAGCCAGTTCGATGTGGCCGAGGCGCTCGCGTCGCACGCGCGACAACGTTACTTCCACGCCGCACTTGTCGCAGATCACTCCGCGATGCTTCATGCGCTTGTATTTGCCGCAGAGGCATTCCCAGTCTGTAATTGGCCCGAAGATGCGGGCGCAAAAAAGGCCATCGCGTTCCGGCTTGAAGGTGCGGTAGTTGATCGTTTCCGGCTTGGTCACTTCACCGTGCGACCAGCTGCGGATCTTCTCTGGCGATGCGAGGCTGATGCGGATTGCATCAAAGTCCGAAATCGGATTGCTGAGCTCGAATGGATTAGAACGGAACAAGACAACCTCCGTGACCTGATCGCTGCTGCGCGATATAAGAAACACAGCAGAACCGGTTCTCGCGTTCCCGGGATTTCCATGATTCCGGTCGTCTGTCCGTCCCGGGAGCGCGTTGGCTTATGTGGACGACAACCGTGTCTCTTAAAAACTGGCTTCAAATTCGCTTCCAGGCGCCGCAATCAATCGCAGCGCCTGGGGTAGATCGACTTAATCGGCGGCGGCCATGGTCGGCACCGGCAATTTCTTGTTGTCTGCCTGCTTGATCAGTTCCACATCCAGGCAAAGCGCCTGCAACTCGCGCACCAGCACGTTGAAGGACTCCGGCACGCCTGGCTCAATCGCAGCTTCGCCCTTCACAATGGCCTCGTAGATCTTGGTACGGCCATAGACATCGTCGGACTTCGCCGTCAGCAGTTCTTGCAGAATGTAAGCTGCACCGTACGCTTCCAGTGCCCAGACTTCCATTTCGCCGAAACGCTGGCCGCCGAACTGCGCCTTGCCGCCCAGCGGTTGCTGGGTAATCAAGGAGTACGGCCCGATCGAACGCGCGTGAATCTTGTCGTCGACCAGGTGAGACAGCTTCAACATGTACATGTAGCCAACCGTGACCGGCTGCTCAAACTGATCGCCAGTCATGCCGTCGTACAGGTAGATTTTGCCTGCAGTAGGAAGACCCGCAGCCGTAAGCAGCGCCTTGATCTCTTCCTCTTTCGCGCCGTCGAACACCGCGGTGCCGAACCAGATGCCGCGCTTCATGCCGCGCGCGACCTGCAGCAACTTCTCATCGTCCAGATCGAGCAACTGATGCAGCAGCGCCGTTCCACCGAAGCGCTCTTCCATCAGCTTGCGCACTTCGTTGGCCTTCTGGTTTTTCTCGACCAGCTCGGCGACCTGCTTGCCAAGCTCGTGTGCGGCCCATCCAAGATGGGTTTCGAGAATCTGGCCCACGTTCATACGCGAAGGCACGCCCAGCGGGTTCAGCACGATGTCCGCAGGGGTACCGTCGGGCAGATACGGCATGTCTTCTTCCGGCAGAATGCGGGAAATGACACCCTTATTGCCGTGACGGCCCGCCATCTTGTCGCCGACAGACAGCTTGCGCTTCATGGCGATGTAGACCTTCACCTGCTTGATAACGCCCGGAGCGAGTTCATCGCCCTTCTGCAGCTTGCCGATTTTGTCGTTGGTGATCTTGCGCAGCACATCGATCTGGCGCGAGGTCATCTCTTCGATTTCATCGATTTGCTCATTCACGCGCGGATCTTTATCCGCGTAGCGAATGCGCTTCAAGTTGCGGGTGGAGATCAGCTCAATGGTTTCACGGTCAAGAATCGCGCCCTTGGCCAGCAAGCGCTTGTTGCTGCGCTCATCGTGCAGATCGGCCAGGACTTCCTTGGCGCCGAGAATCGATTCCAGACGCTTCAAACGCTCGTCGGTCAGAATACGAATCTCGTCTTCCAGGTTCTTTTCCAGCTTCGCAACCTGCTCGGCTTCAATCAGCTTGGCGCGCTCGTCCTTCTCTTGTCCCTTGCGGGAGAAGATGCGGACATCGACGATGGTTCCTTCCACGCCCGGAGGGCATGTCAGGGAAGCATCGCGAACATCGCCGGCCTTTTCGCCAAAGATCGCGCGCAACAGTTTCTCTTCCGGCGTCAACTGCGTTTCGCCCTTGGGCGTTACTTTGCCGACCAGAATATCGTTGTGCTTAACCTTGGCGCCGATGCGAATGATGCCGCTCTCATCCAGGTCGCGCAGGGCGGACTCAGAAACGTTGGGAATGTCGCGCGTGATTTCTTCTGGACCCAGCTTGGTGTCGCGCGCTTCAATCTCATACTCTTCAATGTGCAGCGAGGTGTAATAGTCTTCCCGCACCAGCTTTTCGCTGATCAGGATCGCGTCCTCAAAGTTGTAACCGCGCCAGGACATGAAAGCCACCAGCACGTTGCGTCCCAGACCCAACTCGCCCTGCTCCGTGCAGGGACCGTCAGCGATCACCTGACCCTTCAGCACGCGGTCGCCCTGACGGACAATCGGCTTCTGGTTGATGCAGGTGTTCTGGTTGGAGCGCTTGAACTTCACCAACTGATAGATATCGGAACCCACCTCACGCGATAACTGCGTGGGATGATGCTCGCCCTCGACCCGCACAATGATGCGCTCGGAGTCGACGGAATCCACGATGCCATGACGGCGTGCCAGCACCACAGCGCCGGAATCGCGCGCTGTAACCCCTTCCATCCCAGTGCCCACAAAGGGAGCTTCCGAGATGAGCAGCGGCACCGACTGGCGCTGCATGTTCGCGCCCATCAAAGCACGGTTGGCGTCATCATGCTCCAGGAACGGAACCAGCGAGGCCGCGACCGAGACCAACTGCTTCGGGCTCACGTCGACGTAGGTCACTTCACCGCGATTCACCAGGACGAAGTTGCCCTGACGCCGCGCTGTGACCAGCTCCCGCTTGATGCTGCCTTTCTCGTCCAACTCCACATTCGCCTGCGCGATGGTGTAGCGATCTTCTTCCCACGCGGACAAATAGAAGCTGAACGGACCATATTCCATGGGCCGCTTCTTCTCTTTGATCAGCTGCTGGTTCTTCTTGATCGCATCGGGCTTCTCTAAATGGTCGCCCACGCGCAGTCCGCTATCGCCGGCATTGATCACCTGGACAAAGTCCAGCAGCAGACCATCGCGCACACGGCGGTAAGGAGACTCGATAAAGCCATACTCATTGATCCGCGCAAAGCACGATAGCGAGGAGATCAAACCAATATTCGGACCTTCCGGCGTTTCAATCGGGCAGATACGTCCGTAGTGGGTAGGGTGCACGTCGCGCACCTCAAACCCCGCACGCTCGCGGCTCAGACCACCCGGCCCAAGCGCGGACAGACGCCGCTTGTGGGTGATTTCCGACAGAGGATTGGTCTGGTCCATGAACTGCGACAGCTGCGAACTGCCAAAGAACTCGCGAATGGCAGCCATCACAGGCTTGGCATTGATCAGATCATGCGGCATCGCTGTCGACATGTCCGGATACACGCTCATCTTTTCCTTGATGGCGCGTTCCATACGAACAAGTCCAATGCGGAACTGATTTTCCATCAGTTCGCCGACTGCGCGTACGCGGCGATTGCCAAGATGATCGATGTCATCGACAACGCCGATATTCTTGCGCAGCTTCAGCAGGTAGCGGATGGTCGCATAGAAATCATCCGGCGTCAGTGTGCGGTGGTCGAGTGAAGTTGCATCCTGCTTGTCGTACAGCTTGATGTTGAACTTCAGGCGGCCAACGCGCGAGAAATCGTACTTCCGCGGATCGAAGAACATGCCTTCAAATAGCGCGGTCGCGGTGTCAAGCGTCGGCGGATCGCCCGGACGAAGCTTGCGATAAATCTCGATCAGCGCTTCTTCCGGCTTGTGTACGGTATCGCGCCGCAGCGTGTGGGAAATGACATTGCCCACATCGTCGCGTTCCGGCAGGAAAATCTCGAGCGAGGTAACGCCGCTTTCCAGAACCTGCTGTAGCTTTTCCTTGGTCAACTCCTGATTGGCTTCCAGCAGCAGATCGCCGGTGGTCGTGTCGACCACATCGGCCGCAGTCATGGCGCCATCCAGCTCGGAATCCTCAATCTCAACTTCGTTGATCTTGGAGGCGCGCAGCGCTTTCAGAATGCTGGCTGTAATTTTGCGGCCGGAATGTGCGATTTCCTCGCCCTTGACGACCACCGCATGGGCAGGCTTCACACCCAGCAGATGGGTCGCCTTGGTCTCGTCATGGTTGACTGTCCAATGCAGCTTGCCACCCTTGATTGCGATGGTGTCGATCGTATAGAAGCTCTTGAGAATCTCTTCGTCCGACTTCAAGCCAAGAGCGCGGAGAAATACAGTCCCCAGGAACTTGCGCTTGCGGTCGATGCGGACATAGAGCGTGTTCTTCTGGTCGTACTCAAACTCCACCCACGACCCGCGATAGGGAATGATCTTGCCCAGGAAATAGGTGCGATTGTTCGCCGTCTCGAAGAACACTCCAGGCGAGCGATGCAACTGGCTCACGATGACGCGTTCCGTCCCATTGACCAGGAAGGTTCCATTCTTCGTCATCAACGGAATATCGCCGAAAAAGACCTCCTGCTCCTTCATGTCGCGGATGGTCTTGACGCCGGTTTCCGGATTCTTTCGTAGATTTTCAGGCGAATCGTGACCTTGAGAGGCGCGGAGTACGTCATACTGCGCTCTTCGCACTCACTCTGGTCGTACTTCAGCTGCAGGCCGACGGGATCGCCGCACTTGTTACAGAAGTCCGGCGTGTTCTTGTTGTAGGTGCCGCACTTCCCGCACAATACATCTCCCGGATGAAACGGGTCGGTGATCACCATCGCCCCGCAATGGATACACGTGGTGCGGAGATGGTGCAGTCCCTTCAGGTGTCCGCACTTGCATTCCCAGTTGCCGATGGAAAAATCGACAAACTCCAACTCCGACAGGTTGCGGAAGTCAGTAATGGGGAAGACGGAAGCAAATACAGACTGCAGGCCAAGATCATCACGCTCGGTCGGCAGTTTATCCATTTGCAAAAACCGCTCGTAGGAGCGTCGCTGCACTTCAATGAGGTTCGGAATCTGGATTTCGGTGGGAATTTTGGAGAAATCGAGACGGCTACGGATCGCGCGCTTCTCGTTCGACATGCTTCACTCCTGGCTGATTTGCCTTTTGCGGCCACTCCCGGCGGCAACCCGAGAATTGGTTCGACGGCGTCCTGGTTCCTTCACAGAATGCCCGTCGATTCGACGTGGTTAATAACTACCGTTCAATTCGTTTGCTGCGATTCAAGTCCATCATTCGCGTCATGCATCGGTTCGTGATTCTGGTTCCACATGTCCGCGGGATTGAGAGACTCTATTTCTAAATTTGTCTGCTTCCAAGCCGACAACAATCGGCTGAATTCTCACTTTCAATCAAGCACGTGTTCCCATCACGGCCCATAATTCTCCGGGAGCTTCCGTTATGCGAAGATGTTCAAAAACAGAAAACGGCCCGCGAGAGACAGTAAGTCCCGCGAGCGCCACAACCGGATTGTGCACTATTCGAATAGATGGGTTTTTGCTTCCGCCTGCGCTGGGATCGCTCCCAAGCGCTGTTAGACCAATCGAAGTGAAGCCATACTGCCAGAGCAATAGAAACTTCACGAGCCATCGAGCCTGCGGGGCGAATGACTCACTCTTTAGTAAGAGTAGCGCACATTCGCCGCGCTGGCAAGGACACCTACTTTACATCAACGGCAGCGCCGGCGTCAGTAAATTTCTTCTTGATCGCCTCTGCTTCGTCTTTGCTGACACCCTCTTTTACCGTCTTGGGAGCGCCATCGACCAGGTCCTTCGCTTCCTTCAACCCGAGTGCCGTGACTTCGCGTACAACCTTGATGGTATTGATCTTATTGGTTCCCGCATCCTTCAGGATGACGGTAAATTCGGTCTGCTCTTCCGCAGGCGCCGCAGCGGCACCCGCACCTCCGCCCGCTACCATGACCGGCGCGGCGGCCGCAGCCGATACACCCAGCCGCTCTTCAAGCTTCTTTACCAGAGCTGCCGCGTCCAGCAGGGTCAGCCCGACAATTTGATCTTCAATCTGCTGCAAATCCGCCATGTCCATTCTCCATATCGTTGCTAAAAGCGAGTGTGAAAGCCCCAATCCTGTAATACTTGCGGGACCTCAAGTACCTGTCCCGATTGCCGCTGCGGTGGTTTCCGTTGTGTCCAGACGACACCCCAACGCAATGCAGCAGATCTTAAAATGCATTGCCGCTACGACGCGGCTGCTTCTGAAAACTTCTTCTGCTCGACAGCCTGACCGAGTACCACCGCCAGATCGCGGCCGGTAGCATTCAACACCGTCACCAATCTCTGAGCCGGAGAACTAATCAGGAACAGCAGCTTCGAGTACAGTTCCTCGCGTCCGGGCATCGAAGCCAGCTGCTGAATCTCTTCAACCGACAGTACCTTGCCATCGACAATGGCCAGCTTGAACGAAAACTCCGCGTTCTCCTTCACCCAGCCAGTCAGCGCCTTGGCCAAAGCCACCGGATCGCCACTGCTGTACGCCAGGGAGGAAACACCCTTCAAACCTTGCAACGCCTGTTCCACGCTGGTTCCCTGCGAGGCGCGCGCGGCCAGCTTGTTCTTCACCACGCGATACTTGCCGCCCGCGTTCCGAACCACAGTCCGCAGGGCAAAGTCCTGAGAAACCGTCAATTTCTGAAAGGTTCCAACAATCGCAGTCGTCGCGCCCGTCAACTCGGCCGCCAGCCGTTCCACCTGCTCTGCCTTCTTGGCTCTCGTCAATGCCATCTCTTTGATCCCATCCTGTCCGGTCGAGCCGGGTACCCTCGGTCTCGCTTCTGAGACCTGGGTTAGATTTCTCCACGCAATTACGACTGGGCTTTGCCAGCCGCGTCTACGACCGCTTGATCCAACTGGATCCCCGGACCCATCGTTGAGCTCAGCGTCATTCCCTTGATATACTTACCCTTGGCAGCGGAAGGCTTCGCCTTCACGATGCTGGTGATCACCGTCGTGGCATTGTCGATCAGCTTTTCCGGAGTAAAGGAAAGCTTGCCGACCGGCACGTGGATCAGCGCGGTTTTATCCGTGCGGAATTCAATCTTGCCGGCCTTGATCTCTTTCACCGCCGCCGCGACATCCATTGTGACCGTACCGGTCTTCGGATTGGGCATCAGACCGCGAGGTCCCAGAACCTTACCGAGACGTCCAATCGATTTCATCATGTCCGGCGTGGCGATCAGGGCATCAAAATCTGTCCAGCCCTCTTTCTGAATCCTTTCCACCAGGTCGTCGCCGCCAACAAAGTCGGCGCCCGCAGCTTCCGCCTCGCGCACCTTTTCGCCGGAAGCAATCACGGCCACGCGCTTGGTCTTGCCTAATCCATGGGGAAGAACGACGGTGCCGCGGACCATCTGGTCGGCATGCTTGGGATCGACGCCCAAACGCAGCGTGATCTCCACCGTCTCATCGAACTTTGCGAACTTGACCTTTTGCAGAAGGCGGAACCGCTTCGGTCAAAGAATAAGGGCGCGCCTCTACCGCGGCGCGCGCCTTCTCAATATTCTTTCCTGACTTTCTCGCCATTTTCCTCCTGTCTCCCACCGTCCCGGACCTATATGCAGCGCTTGTTTCCGCTGAACCGCTCCGTGTTGCTGGTATTCAACTGCTGGGGTGCATGTGAGCCCGGCGGGATCGCTAGCGAAGCAGGGCCGTAGTGGCCGTGGTGACTCGCGCGTAACACTGAGCGACACGAAGTGCCAGTGAGGATCCACGTCGCTGCCATTATCTACTGCCGAGACTATGCATCCGGGCGCGAGCGCCCAAAACGCGCTATCTTACTGCGATACGACTTCAATCCCCATCGATCGCGCCGTGCCCTTGATCGATCTGATCGCCGAATCAATCGAAGCCGCATTCAAGTCCGGCATCTTCTGCTTGGCAATCTCGGCGACCTGCTTCTCCGTCACCTTGCCAACCTTGTCTTTATTGGGCGTGCCCGAGCCTTTGGCGACCGCCGCCGCTTTCTTTAGCAGCACTGCCGCGGGCGGGGTCTTGGTGACGAAGGTAAAGGTGCGATCCGTGTACACGGTGATGACGACCGGAATCACCAGGCCCGCCATGTCCGGGGTCTGCGTGCGCGCGTTGAACTGCTTGCAGAACTCCATGATGTTGACCTGCGCCTGACCCAGGGCTGGGCCGACCGGCGGCGCGGGGGTCGCCTTGGCGGCGACAATCTGCAGTTTCACCTGCGTTTGTACTTTCTTGACTGGAGGCATGTTTCAATCCCTTTCAAAATGGCAGCCGTAGCGTGCTCAGGCAATCTTTTCGACCTTACTGAATTCCAACTCGACTGGGGTGGAGCGCCCGAAGATCGTCACCATCACTTTCAAGGTTTCGCGGTCTTCGTTCACTTCATCCACAACCCCGTTAAAGTTGGCGAACGGCCCTTCGGTGATCCTCACCGATTCGTTCTTTTCAAACTTCACCTTCATCCGTGGCTTGTCTTTCGATACATCGCGACCGGAAGATAATCGAACTGATTTCTTCCTCGTCAGTGCCACCGGCTTTTCCCCTGTACCCAGAAATCCAGTCACGCGGGGCGTGTTCTTGACCAGGTGCCAGATTTCGTTATCGAGATCCATCTCGACCAGAACATAGCCTGGGAGAAATACGCGCTCGATGGTGTACTTCTTGCCATTGCGAATCTCAGTGACCGGCTCGGTCGGGACCATGATGCGCCCAATGCGGTCATGCAGACCATAGGCCTGAACGCGGCTCTCGATCGATTCGCGGACCTTGCGCTCAAACCCCGAATACGCATGGATGATGTACCACCGAAAACGTTCGTTGACGGGAGGCGCCAATTCTGGCTGCGTCTCAGTGGACGCCTGTTGCGCTTCAATTTTCGCTTCTTCTGCCATCCATCTCACCTTCCCGGCGTACTACGTTTCCAGGGCATTTCTCTAGTGCGTCAACCAAGCAAGCAATGTCTGTATCATCCGGTTAAATACCGCGTCCACCACCCAGAAATATCCAGCGAACAGAAACACCGTAATGATCACCACCGTTGTCGTCGACCGAACTTCTTTGCGCGACGGCACCACCACCTTGTGCATCTCGCTGCGAACTTCCTTCAGAAAGTTCCAGAAGCGTTCCGGCTGCTGCCGCCACTGCGGCGTTGTCTGGGTCTCGGTTACTGCAATTGCCTTTGCCATACATGCTTCCTTCTTCTGAAGTCTGTTGCATTTCGCTGGGCGCCGGGATCACGATTGCTGCGCCAGGCGATGAAAGCTGGCAGGGGCGGAGGGATTCGAACCCCCAAGTCCGGTTTTGGAGACCAGCAGTTTAACCGTTGAGCTTACGCCCCTTGACGAATTGCCAGCGAGCCGCATCCAAATACGCGCGGAACTACTTCGTTTCTTTATGATCCGTTGCTTGCGGCACGATTGCAGAACTTGGAGAACTCCAGGCGCGCTGTGGTCGTCTTCTTGTTCTTCGTCGTGGAGTAGTTCCGCTCTTTACACTCTGGACATTGCAATGTGATAATTTCGCGCATCTATTTATCCTATCCGATTTCAGCCGCATCTTGCTTGCCGGCAACTTTGATTCGATCCCCAGGCGAGAAACCTCGAACTCGCCGCCCAGGTTCCTCCGCCTAGCTCTACTTCAAAATCTCGGAGATGGTGCCGGCGCCGACGGTGCGTCCGCCTTCGCGAATCGCGAACCGCAGGCCCTTCTCCATGGCCACCGGAGTAATCAGCTCGATCTCCAGCGCCACGTTGTCGCCCGGCATCACCATCTCCGTGCCCTCCGGCAGCTTCGCCACCCCGGTCACGTCCGTCGTGCGGAAGTAGAACTGCGGACGGTAGCCGTTGAAGAACGGCGTGTGCCGCCCGCCCTCTTCCTTCGACAGCACGTAAATCTCGCCCTTGAACTTGGTGTGCGGCGTGATCGAGCCCGGCTTCGCCAGCACCATGCCGCGCTCCACGTCTTCCTTCGCAATGCCGCGCAGCAGCAGCCCGGCGTTGTCGCCCGCCAGGCCTTCGTCCAGCTGCTTCTTGAACATCTCCACGCCGGTCACGACCGTCTTGCGCGTCTCGCGGAAGCCGACGATCTCCGTCTCCTCGCCCACCTTCACCTTGCCGCGCTCGATACGGCCCGTCACCACCGTGCCGCGGCCCGAGATCGAGAAGATATCTTCGATCGGCATCAGGAACGGCTGGTCGATCGCGCGCTGCCGGCAGCGGAACGTACTTGTCCACCGCCTCCATCAGCTCGTCGATCTTGGCTTCCCACTGCGCTTCGCCGTTCAGCGCGCCCAGCGCCGAGCCGCGAATCACCGGCACATCGTCGCCCGGGAACTCGTACTTCGACAGCAGCTCGCGCACTTCCATCTCCACCAGGTCGATCAGCTCCGGATCTTCCACCGCATCGCACTTGTTCAGGAACACCACGATGTAGGGCACGCCGACCTGGCGCGCCAGCAGCACGTGCTCCTTGGTCTGCGGCATCGGGCCATCGGTCGCCGCCACCACCAGAATCGCGCCGTCCATCTGCGCCGCGCCGGTGATCATGTTCTTGATGTAGTCGGCGTGGCCCGGGCAATCGACGTGCGCGTAGTGCCGGTTCTTGGTCTCGTACTCCACGTGCGCGGTCGCAATCGTGATGCCGCGCTCCCGCTCTTCCGGCGCGTTGTCGATCGTGTCGAACGAGCGGAACTTGTTGTTCGGGTTGTGCTTCGACAACACCTTCGTGATCGCCGCCGTCAACGTCGTCTTGCCATGATCGATGTGCCCGATCGTCCCAACGTTTACGTGCGGCTTCGACCGGTCAAACTTCTCCTTCGCCATTTCTCGCTCCTGATTTCTTCTGGTGTTGTTGGTTTTCCGGTTGGCTAAAGTGCGTCAGTAGTACGCGTAGACCTTCAGATACTTCTCGCGCAGCTCCGGCGCGACCTGCTCCACGCTGCGCAGATACAGCTCGCGAATCTGGCCCTGGTCGCTGTTGCCCAGCTGCTGCATAGCCGGACTTGACAGCTTCTCCCAGAAAGCCCTGCTCGCGAAGCGCTTCAAAGTCGCGGACGCGCAGCTTCGCCCGTTCGACGCTCTCCAAAAATCCTGCCACCAGGGCCGGAGCGAACGCTGCCTCAATCGCTGCCTTCATCGGTTCAAACACCGCCGGATTGTCGACCGCCAGAACCGGCTGCTGAAACATATCGCCCATACCTATTCCTGAAAGCCTTCGTTAGATTCGCTGTTTCAACCCCGCGCTTCCATCTCTCACATCCAGCGCGCCGGCGATCAATTTCTGGAGCGGGAGACGGGAATCGAACCCGCGACCAACAGCTTGGAAGGCTGTGACTCTACCACTGAGTTACTCCCGCCGGGCACCGCTAGCGATTCGCCTCTAGCTTCTGGCCCAAACTTCTGGAGCTGATGATGGGGCTTGAACCCATGACCTCTCCCTTACCAAGGGAGTGCTCTACCACTGAGCTACATCAGCCCTCTACAAAAACTTTCCTCAGCTCATCGTACCGCGAACGCAGACCGCGTGCATCACGATGCGGAACAGCAAACAACGCCAGCACAATCAGCACAATGGTACGAACTTTATCTGCGCTCCATCGTGAACCAGGCCAGCACCATCAGCGCCAGCCAACAGCCGCGCGATCGCCACCCGCGTCTTCTGCCTCGCGGACTCATCGGCCATCAGCCATCGCAACCGAACTGCTGCAAATATCTGGTGCACAGGGGAGGATTCGAACCTCCGTAGCTCGCAAGGAGCGGCAGATTTACAGTCTGCTGCCATTAACCACTCGGCCACCTGTGCACAATTTCTTCGATCCATCTCAAATCCAGCCGCAAATCCTGATCGCATTCAATCGCTAGCCGGTTTCGCAGTCGCCGCGGCGACAGGCGGAAACCGCCACATCGGATGCATGTAGCTTTCCTGGCAGGAGACACGGCTAGGAGAGGCGGAGCGAAGCTTTTCCAGCTCGTAAGGAGCTGCTGAAACGAATACCAAATGTTGTGCTGACTTGCCGCGTGAACCTCTGGAATTTGCTCGGCAATCTGGCTTGCTGGAGCTGGCGAAGGGATTTGAACCCCCGACCCTCTGATTACAAATCAGATGCTCTACCAGCTGAGCTACGCCAGCCCTGAAACCCAATTCCCGAAGCGAAAACGCACGTTTCCGTGCCTTCACGCGCAAGTCCAAAAATATCATGCGGCTTCGCACATCGCAACCTGCATCGCGCAAACTCGAAGCCCACCCATCAAGAGTTGTCTTCGTTCGTCATCCCTAAGAGGCCTTCCCGCGTTTCCTCGCAATATGCTCTTCCACCTCGTGCCGAGCCCGCTCCAGCGCCTGCTCCACCGCCAGCCGCGCCGGCTCCCACGCTTTGCCATCGCTCTCCTCTTCGTCCGCCGCCGTCCGCGGTCCAGCGTCGCTACCGGAACCGGCGGCTGCCACCCAATCACAATCGTCGAAAACGGTTTCGGAATCAAAAACCGGTCCCACGACCGCAGCTCCCACGCCCGATCCGGCGCCGCATAAAAGATGCCGACCCCTCCGCCCACCTGCTCCGCCAGCTTCACCCCTCCCGGCTTCGCATAGTAGACCGGGCCCGCGCGGCCCATCGCTGGTAAACGCGGCATAATTGCACCGCGCGCCATTCGCCCCATCCAGCGCCCGCTGCATTCCCAGCAACCCCACCGCCCCGCCGCGAGAGCTCGACCCGCGCACCGGCGTGTACCCCACGCGATGGATCATCGCCGCAATCAGCTCTCCGTCAAAACTCGGGCTGATCAGGATGGCGATCTTGCGCTTGCGAAAATGGTGGGCAATCGAGAGCAGCGACCGGTGCCACAGGCAGTACACCCGCGTCTCCGGATGGTCGTCGGCATGCGTGCCCGGCGCGCCGATGTCCTCAAACCGCAGCGTCGCCCCCAGCAACCGAAACACAATCGCGCCGATCGGCGGCAAGACTGCCAGCGCCATCCGCCGCTTCCAGTTGTGTTCATGAGCCACACGCCCATTCTAGCGATGTGGAGATTTCCACCCGAAAAAATCCCCGGGGTGCCGGGGTGCCCCACGTCTCGCTTCTGAGACGTCGGATTGTAGGATGTACCCATGACGAAGAGCCGTGAGACCTAGGCAACCCGCCGTTATTGCTGATGCCGGGCTCCCTCCATTGTAGGAGTAGTACACTTTCATCACCCGAAAGGGGATAGTTTGAAATGTCAATTAGACCTGAAGGCGGTTGGGGTGCTATCCCCCCACAGAAAAATCGTAAGAAACCGGATTTAGATTTGCATCCTCAAGGCGGCAACTCAGCGCAACCGCGCGATACGCCTAGACGTTCTTACCTTACATGCAAGGTCTGCGACCGTGGAACGCTACGCTCCGTGAAAACTTTTCGCATGAGCGGGCCCGCAGTCGCAATCGGTTTCATCCTTCTGATTCCGTCGATATGCGGGATGCTGTTTAGCGGACTCCTTCTCTTAGGCGCTCTCACAATACCCGCTCTCACAGTCCCCACAGCGATGTCCTCAAATCCCGCTCAGAGTAACTTTGACGCGGCTTTTCGTAGTAACTGTGCCAAGAGCGCCAGGCAACAAATTTATAGTTTGGGAATCTTGCCGTCGCAGGCAAAGGTGGAAAGCTTCTGTGAATGTGGTCTCTCTATATATAAGGAAACGAATTCTATGACGACGGCATCGCAAACCTGCAATCAACGAGCGCAGGACGGTACGCTGGACCAGGTTGGATCGAACGTGGACGCTCTGTACTCCAATACGCCACAGCAAAATATCACCGTCACTGATTCTCTGATTCCGACAGTGATGCTTAGTTTTGTTGGAAGTGCTGGGGCTGTTGCGATGGGAATTGCATGTTTTGTCGGAGGCTTACTGGGATGGCTGCTCGTGATGAGGAAGCGCGTTCTTCAGTGTGATACTTGTGGTGCTGTTGTAAATGCTTCGTAGGAATACCCGCTTAAAAACTTCTCCGGCTGGTGACCCATTCAAGCCTTCTTTTGGCTTGAGTGGGGAAGTCCCGACCCTCACAGCCCCAAAAACCCAATCACAGCCTTGCTGATCGCCTGCATTGTCACCGCATCCACTCGGCCCATGCGCGCGCCAATCTTCGCCCGAGGCACATCGTCGCCTTATCGAGCATGATTTGCGGCCCCTGTTTTGAACAGCCTCTAAGTCGCCACCTGCCGCGCTGCGCGGCGCAGCAGAATGCTGTCCCGCAAACCGAGGTTCTGATAGATTTGCCGGGTCGCATCCGACTTGTTCAACGTATAAAAGTGGATACCCCGCACCTGGTTGTCCAGCAGGTCGCGGCACTGTTCCGTTGCCCAGTGCACGCCCACGTGCTTGACTGCCTCGGGATCGTTCGAAGCGCGGCCCAGGGCGCGCAGCAGCTTCGCAGGAATGCGAGCGCCGAGCGCAAGCTGCGCCATGCGCCTCATGCCGCCAAGCGACGTGATCGGCATGATCCCGGCGATGATGGGCACGCGAATGCCCGCCAGTTCACAGCGTTCGCGGAAATCGTAAAAATCATGGTTATCGAAGAAGAGCTGCGTGCAGATATAGTCCGCTCCGGCATCCATCTTGGCCTTGAGGTAACTCCATCTCTTCCAGCCGGTTTGGAGTGCTGGGATGACCCTCGGGAAATCCTGCGACGCCAATCCCAAAACCTCTGCTGTCGGGATGCGCGCCGCGCTCATTCCACCGGCGAATAAAGCGGACCAGATCCGCGGCATGTTGAAAGGCATCGGCCTTTCGATCGTAGTTCTGGATATCGCGCGGCGGATCGCCGCCTAACGCCAGCATGTTGCTGACCCCGGCCCGGGCGTATTTCGTAAGAATTTCTTCAATTTCCCGCTCGTTATGGCAGACGCAGGTAAGGTGCGGAATCGGATCGAGCGTGGTCGTCTGCTTCAGCCTGACCACCAGATCATGGGTCAACTGGCGCGTGGAACCGCCGGCCCCGTAGGTGACGGACACAAAAGAAGGCTGCAGAGCCTCCAGGTGAGCGATGTTCTCATACAGCGCCTCAGCATCCGCCGCCGTCTTGGGCGGGAAGAATTCAAAGGAGACGGTGGTCTGGTCGGACGCGAAGATATCGCGAATGTGCATTGCAGTTCAATATACTAGCGAATCCTCCGACGCGGAAAAATCGCCCGTCTCCTCTCCATCGCGCTTGCGATGGAGAGGAATCCCTTGTTTTCATAGCCCTAAAAATCCAATCACAGAGATTGGCAACGGGTTCGGTTTTTAGTGGCGCGGTTGTAAGCTGACCCTTTCCTCTTGCCTTGTTGTGACTACCCGAAACCTGGTGACGGGGTAATTTATGATGTTTGGGAGGACGCATGACGAATACCGACTCCCTCCCTGAAGGGCCGCCGCTTGGGCTGACCCCGATTCTGGTTGTATCCGACGCTCATGCCGCTATCGCCTTCTACGCCCAGGCCTTTGGTGCAATTGAAATTGCGCGCATCTCTGTCCCAAATACAAGCCGTCTTCTTCACGTAAGAATGATGGTGTTCGGATCGATCTTCGTATTTATGGATGAAATCCCGGAATTGGCTGGCAAAGAAAGTCGATTTCACACCCCGGATCGATTGAACGGAACGTCTGTTTCGCTGCACCTTCAGGTAGCGGATGCGCAGGGCGTATGGCAACAAGCCATCGATGCTGGAGCTCTCCCGATCATTCCTTTGGCTAAACAGTTCTGGGGCGAACTCTACGGCAGGTTGAAAGACCCGTTCGGGCATGAGTGGACGATTGCTCAGTTGCTTCGGGTACTTGACAGCACTGAAGTGGAAGACGCGGCGGAAACTGTTTTTCGATCTAAGGAAAAGTGAAACGGTCACCGTGCGGCCCTTTTCCACCCACGCCTTCGCCTCAGACGGTTTCGCCAACTCGATTTGGCGGTCCTCAGCGACTGGCGAGATTAAATAGTTGCCTAGGCAACCAAAATGTCAAAGTAGTTGCCTAGGCAACTACTTTACTGCATGGATTTTCGCGCCGCTTTTTCGTTGGAAAATTTCTCTAGCTGTAGGAAAGCCAGCGCAGCATCTCCGGCAAGGTCGGGCGTTTGCCGTACATCAGGATTCCGACGCGATAGATGCGCGACGCCAGCCAGAGCACCCCGTAAGTCGCTGCTATCATTAGGATTAGAGAAAGCGCAAGCTGCCACCACGGCACCACCATGGCTGACATGCGCAGGCACATCACGATAGGCGTGCATGGCGGAAAAAGCGACAGCAACACCACCGGCCATGCCGACGGATTGCCAAGAATATAGACCATCAGGACCAAACCAACCAATTGCGGCATGACAAGAATCATGCTGAACTGCTGCACTTCCGATTCCTGACTGACCGTAGCGCCGAAGCCCGCGCTGAGCGCGCTGTAGAAGAAGAACCCAAGCAGAAAATAGATGATGAAAAAGACAAGCTGCAGCGGAGTAACGCCGTAAGCGGCCAGGCCTCCCTGGCCCAGTTCGGCGCCCAGTGCGGAGGCGCTGAGCAGAAAGACCGCTGTAATCCAGACGGCCATTTGCGTCAGGCCCGCCGCGCCAATCCCGAGCAACTTGCCTGCCATCAGAGATTCCGGCTTGGCGGTCGCCAGCAGTACTTCAAAAACGCGCGAGGTCTTTTCCGCCACCACGGAATGGGCCACATTCATGCCATAAAAGACAACGGCAAAGTACAGCACGAATGCCATGATGTAGGCGCCCCAGAAGCCTTTGCCGGCGTCGGATGCAACCGTTTGGCCATGCTTCAACTGGACGGTTTTCAGTTCCACGTCGTGCAGCATGCTATCCGCCTGGACGCTGGCCATGCCACGATTCATGAGTGCTTCGCGCACCAGGGCATCGCCAATTGCGTTCTGCATTTTGTCGGCGCCAAGAAAATCAGCAGAACCGCGGGAAACATAGGTCGCCTCCGGAATCGTCTGGCCGGGCTGGACGCGCAGCCATAGATAGCCATCGATGGCGTTGGTTTCCACCTGATGGTTCAGCGCTGCCAGGTCGCTGTCTGCCACGGGCGATTTGACTTCGATGTGAAGCTGGACTGTCTGTCCGCTTTGCTCCCCTCTGTCATCGCGTTTTCGAGTCGGCATGCGGAGCAGTTCAACCTGGGCGCATTGGGCAAGAACCGGATCATTCGACGCCACCACGATTTTTCTGTCTCCGCTGCCCAGATTCCCAGAAAACGCGCCGATACCGAAGATGACCGCAAAAACCACGGGGATCAGCACGGTGCTGATGCGGAATGCCTTGCTGCGGACTCGCTCCACATATTCTCGTTTGGCGATCAACAATGTTTCACGCATCGACTCGCCTCCCAACGGTTTGGATAAAGATTTCTTCCAAGGAAGGCTCCATCAGCTCGAACTTGTAGATCTTCGCATTTTGAAAGGCCGCGCGCAGCAGGTCCTGCGCATTCGCTCCATCGCGCAGGCGAATTTCGACATGGCCGGCGAAGGCCTTATAGTCCTGGACGGCAGGATGCGTGACAAAAGAGTTGTCGCCCTCAAAATCGATGACGACATGGTTGCGCGGATAGCGCGATTTCAATTCGCGCATTCCGCCGGATAGAACCGCTTTGCCGCCATCGATCAGGCAAATGGAATCGCACAGCTTCTCCACCTGGTCCATGCGATGGGTGGAAAACAGGATGGCTTTGCCCGCGTTTTTCAACTCCAGCAGCGTGTCCTGCAGTAGCTGCGTATTCACCGGGTCAAGGCCAGAGAACGGCTCATCCATAATGATCAATGCGGGTTCGTGCAGCAGGGTGGAGATGAACTGGATCTTCTGCTGCATGCCCTTGGACAATTCGTCGGTCTTCAGGTCGATGGCGTCCAGGATCTGCAATCGCTCGCACCACTGACGGGCGCGGGTTTTTGCCTGGGTTGCATCCAGGCCATGCAGTTGTCCTATGAAGACAAGCTGGTCGATCACCTTCATCTTTTTGTAGAGGCCGCGTTCTTCAGGCAGATAGCCGACGCGGGTGAGATTTTTCCGCGTGAATGGCTGGCCAAACAGTGTGACAGTGCCGGAATCCGGCAGTGTGATTCCGATCATCATGCGGATGGTCGAGGTCTTGCCGGCGCCATTTGGACCGAGGAGTCCAAACATTTTGCCTGCCTCAATTTCGAGGCTCAGTTCATCGACAGCGATTTTGGTGTCGTAGGTTTTTGAGATTCGATCCAGTTCGACGATGTTCATGCGTGGGGATGGTTGGTCCGATCTTCAGCAGTGTAGCAAACGGAAATTTCTTGCGTGCAAATGCGGGCCAGGGTAACTGATCAATTTCCGAGTAGCTGACCGTTAGGGAGTTTCGTGACGAAAAGCGCGTTTATCGGACTGATTCAGCTTGGGTCACCTAAAACACCCTCGAGAAGAGGAACTGGCTTATCTGCGATAGTTGAAAGCAACGGCAGCGATAAGCCGCTTCCGCGACTTCCGGGGATACTATTCGCCAGGGGAGAACCGAAGTGAAACCGTCGCTAGTATTTTCGTTCTCAGAAGTGCTCGATCGCAGACCGACCTTGGAGGAGATGACCCAAGTTATCAAACAAATTCCCTTGCTGCATGTTTTAGATGCCCTGTCTAGATTGAATCTATTCGTCCGGTACTCAATGCAAGAGCACGGTCGTCCGAATTTCGGGAAGGTCCAGGAAGTGATGGCCGCAGGATATCTCGATGACGAACTATTGAATGCTCTGAAAGCAAAATTCCCAACTGAAAGATGCGAAGATCGGCCAATATTTCTTCCGCAGAATGTCTTGCCAGTTATCCGAACCGCAATTCTCGAATGCGAAGAAAAATGCGAGCTTGATCCAAATCAAGACGAAGCCGTTAGGTATGCGACTGGACGGGCATGCACTGACGATGACCGACCTGCTTTTTACCCGAACTGAACAAGAGGCACTTTTTAGAAGGGACCGAACGAAGAAAAACGCCTCGAGTTGATCGCGCAGACAATCGGCGGATTCGAACTGAATTAATGCTCCAATGGCAGATCACCTGATGCCCCGACTGCAGGTCATGTATCGCCTCCTACTCAAAGAAGACAAAGTGCGGTTTCGAATCGCACAAGAATGCAGGGGTCTCGACCTCCTCCTCGAGTTTGAAACACAGAGTCGGAATTTCCTCTCGAGCGGTGGCTTTTCATTGTGTTTGCGATCTATGGATATTTCATTCATGGTGCGTCCCCGCTCGAACCGCGCCCGGAATATATACTCATAAATCCTGTTGTTTTTCGTGGTGAATCAGGAATCGGAGCCGATGAATTCAATATAGCTCTAGCCACCATCTCAATATCGATTCCCGACCTACGAACGCGATCTTGAGAGTGAAGTTGGTACGGACGAGAGGCATGATTTTGTAACATTTCGTTCCAAGCCTCTACTTGAAGATTTCAGATACAGCTTTCCTGCCGATCGACTTGTCGTTCATTCTAGAAAAGAGCCATACTGGGGTCCACTGGGCGATTCACGATAGAGCTTCTTCACGGGAAATCCGAAGCGATCTCTTTAAGGCGTGGGGGATTACTCTTCGAAGAGTATGTTCATTGGCTTTTAACAGACATGCGATCAGGTTTGCCTCTAATTTACGTACCCCGCCCTAAATGGAGCGAGGGAGAGGGAGAATCGTTTGATGGAATTTTTATTCATGGAGCCGTGGCAGCGCCGGTCGAGTGTAAAGGAGGCTTTGTTGCCCGCGCTGCAAGGCATTCCAGGGATGCTAGATTCTTATTCGAAGATATCGACAAGAAGTTCTCAACCGGTTGCGATCAATTAGCCGACAAGATTGGGATGCTCTTCGGGGAATGATCCGGAGATCCGTAGACAGTTAGCCGATGTTTCTGTTCAACACGTAAGGGCAGTCGTTCCCATCCTTGTTTTGCAAGATCACATTCTTCGGCATCCGTTCCTAAACTGGTATTTCAACAAACGATTCCAGAAACGCCTCAGCCGCTATAGTCTTCAATCGGGAGTCCTAGTCAGGCCGTTAACATCAATAGGCATCCATGATTTGGAAAGCATCATTCACTCAGTCGAGTCGTCCGATTTTGATTTTATTTACGCAATTCATAATCGCGCAGTGAGGGATCCAGAGATGAAGTCCGATCTGAATGACGTCCTTCGAACATATCCAAGCTTTGGACGGAAACCTTCGCCACGCCTCGTAGGTATCCTTAAGAAAGTTCAGTCCGATTGGCAATCTTATCTGTTTCCGAACGCGGACGATTCCTGGTGGGCTGAGAGTTAGTTCGATGTACCCTTGAAGGGCGAGGCCTCTCTCGCTTACGAGCTACATACAGCGGGGCAGCCCATGTCCGCACGGCGCTCGTATCTAATGCTGATCCTGACAAGTCGGCATGGCGGAAGTGATCCGCGACTCTACATTCGCGTTGGTTCGTTGCTTCTAGATTACAAAAACGCATGCCCATTTTCGAAATGACAGTGGGCCAGGGGGTAACGCGTCAGTTTCCGAGCAGCCGATTGTCAGGAAGTTTCGTGACGACAAATAGCGTTTCATAGGACTGACGGAACCTCTACGGCGTTCCGGCATTTACTGACGATGGCGCGTCGTCGAACTACCCGGTCTTCAGAGGCCCGACAACCTTGTACGCCGATTGAGGAGGACGCCGGTCGCGTCGTCTGCGTGCTGATAAGTTCGAAGGTGCGCGCCGGAGTTCCCTCCGAAAAGATGCGCTTCCCCGTCCCCAGCAGCACCGGAAAGACAGTCAGCACCACCTCATCCGCAAGCCCATGTTCGAGCAGCGCCGACGTCAGCGTCGAACTGCCCCAGACAATCAAGTCCGGCCCGTCTTTCGACTTGATGCGGCGAACACCGTCGACGACGTCGGAGCCCAGCTCCCTCGACCGGACCCCATCCAAGGCTGTCCGGCCTGTGGGTTGCGACGTATTTCGTCGCGGCGTTCAGACCGTCCGCCATCGGGCCGTTCGTCACCTTCGGCCAGAAGCCGGCCCAGATATCGTAGGTGCGGCGGCCAAGCAGCAGATCCAATGTCCCGCCCTGTGCGTCGGCGACGGCCTCTGCCCGCTGAACTTCGATATGGTGCTGTCCATCCGCCGTGGGGGTAATCGTCCCGTCTTCATTCCGTCCGCCGGGCGCCTGGATCACGCCGTCCAGCGAGATGTGTTCGATGATCCTGACCTTTCTCATTTGAGTCTCCGTGCTCTGAGGTTAGAGTTTCTATTCTGTTGGGGGAGATAGTAACGATAAGTCGGCATAGCGGAAGTGATCCGTGGTTCTACATTCGCGTTGGCGCGTTGCTCCTGGATGACGGGCGAGTCGGAAACTGATCCATTGTTGCGTTCAGTGATCAAGGCGCGTGTTGCGTTCGGATCAAGGCGCGGCGGCTGATAGCATCCAAAATGTGATTGCTCTCGATACCCCCATTCAGTTTGTGAAAGGCGTCGGCCCGCGCGTGGCCGAAAAGCTGAAGGAGAAGAACATCCTTGTCGTCGAGGACCTGCTGTACCATTTGCCGTTTCGCTATGAAGATCGCCTGAATCCTCGCGCATTGAACGAATTGGTCCCCGGCGAAATGGCAAGCGTGATTGCCGAGGTGCGTGGGACCGTCTTGCTGCGCACAAAGCGTATGCCCATTTTTGAAATGACGGTGGGCCAGGGAACCGGGTCGCTGAAATGCATGTGGTTCCATGGAACGTATCTCAAGGACAAATTTCAGCCGGGCCAGATGCTGGCGCTCTACGGCAAGGTGGAACCTTCGCGCAGCCGCGCGGGCGCGTTCAAAATGATCCAGCCACAGATTGAGGTTTTGCCGGGGGAAAACGATCCCGAAGAGACGTTGCTGGAAGTGGGCCGCATTGTTCCGGTGTATGAGTCGCTGGGGGGCGCGCAGTTGAGTTCGCGATGGCTGCGCCGGGTCATCTATCGGTTGCTGGAAGATATCGGTTCCGCGCTGCCGGAAACGCTGCCGGTGGAGTTGTGCGAACGGATGCAGTTGCCGTCGCGGGCGGAGGCCTTGCGACAGGCGCATTTTCCGCCGGCAGGGACGGGGTTGCGGCTATTGCAGGCGGCGGCCACGCCGGCGCATCGAAGGCTGATCTTTGAAGAGTTATTTTTTCTGGAGTTGGGATTGGAGTTGAAACGGCGGCGCATGCGGGAGCGTCTTGGGCCGGCCTTCACCGCCGATCTTCGCGTGCGAGAAGCATTGAAGCGGGTGCTGCCATTTCATCCCACGGCGGCGCAAAAACGCGTGCTGTCGGAGATTGTTCAGGACCTGCGCCAGCCGACGCCGATGCGCCGCTTGCTGCAGGGAGATGTGGGCTCCGGCAAAACGATTGTGGCGCTGCAGGCTGCTTTTATCGCCATTGAGAATGGCTATCAGGCGGCGCTGATGGCTCCGACGGAAATTCTGGCAACGCAGCATTTTCTGGCGGCGCGACGGCTGCTGGAACGCTCCCAGCGTCAGCCACCATATAACGTGGTTCTGCTGACAGGCTCGCTGGATGAAGACCGGAAGCGCACGAATCGCGGCCGCATTGTGCGCGGCGAAGCTGACTTGGTGATCGGCACGCATGCATTGATTGAAGAGAAAGTGGAGTTCGCCAACCTGGGATTGGTGGTGGTGGATGAACAGCACCGTTTTGGCGTGATGCAGCGTTTTCGCCTGATGAAGAAGCCCAACGCGGCGGAGCCGCATGTGCTGGTGATGACGGCCACGCCGATTCCACGCACCCTGGCGCTGACGCTCTATGGCGATCTGGATGTGAGTGTGTTGAATGAGCTGCCACCGGGGCGTACGCCGATTGTGACGCGGCGTGTGGTGGATGAGCGGGCCGAGGAGGTGTGGGGATTTGTTCGCAAGCAGGTGGCTGCGGGGCATCAGGCGTACATCGTGTATCCGGTGATTGAAGGGAGCAAAGACGATCAGCCGGAACTGGATTTCGCGCACGATCCGGAAGCGGAGTCGGTGGCGGCTGAAGACACTTCAGCCAAGACGCGGGGGAAAGGGACATCGGCAGCGAAAAAAAAGGCAGGGACAAAGTCGCGGGCGAAAACGGAGTCGCTGTTTGAGAAACCTGCGTTGAAGTCCGCGGTGGCAATGTGCGAAGAGTTGCGCGCGACGCATTTGACAGGATTGCGGCTCGGGCTGCTGCATGGGCGGCTGGGAGCGGAAGAAAAAGAGATCGTGATGCGTCGTTTCCAACGCGGCGAACTGGATGTGCTGGTGGCGACGACAGTGATTGAAGTGGGCGTTGACGTGCCGAACGCCACGGTGATGGTGATCGAGCATGCGGAGCGTTTTGGACTGGCGCAGCTGCATCAATTGCGAGGACGTGTGGGCCGAGGCGCGGCACGCTCCTATTGCATTTTGATGACTGCGGGGAAAGTGACGCCGCAGGCGGAAGAACGGCTGGACGCGATGGTGCGCACGCAGGACGGTTTCGAACTGGCAGAACTGGACCTGGCGCTGCGCGGACCAGGAGAGTTTTTTGGCACACGGCAGGCGGGACTGCCGGATTTTCGCGTGGCGAATTTGCTGCGAGATCGGAAACTGCTGGAGCTGGCCCGGCAGGAGGCGGCCAGGTTTGTCGAAAAGGGCGAGAAAGAAATGTCGCGGGGCTCGGTCGAGATTGTGTGGGCGCATCTGAAGGCCCATTGGCAACGCCATTATGGCTTGGTGGAAGCGGGCTAACTTCTCGTATTTGGGTTGCGCGACGTGAAACGCGCGGATGCAGGAGATCGGGATCGGGCGGACGCCGCCGACAATGTGATACCGTGCAGCCATGATTGTCGGCAGTGGCGTGGACATGATTGAAATTGCGCGCATCGCGGAGGTCCTGGCGCGCTATGGGGACCGATTCTGCCAGCGCATTTATCTGCCGGGGGAAATCCTGTATTGCCGCGGCAAGCGGAACAGCGCGGAGAGTTTTGCTGCTCGGTTCGCCGCCAAGGAAGCGGCCGCGAAGGCATTGGGCACAGGGATTCAGGCTGGCGTAGGCTGGCGCGATATCGAAGTGGTCCGTGCGCCGAGTGGACGACCCTCTCTGCTGTTTCATGGACGCGCGGCGGCCGTGGCCCGAAAACTGGGAGTCCGAAATTCCGTGATTTCGCTGACCCATTCCCGTACCCAGGCTCTGGCGCAGGTTCTGTTGGAAAACTAGATCGATTGGGGCACGCCAAACGCGGCGAAAACGAGCCGTGCGCGGCTAAAACTAAGGGCTGCAGCCTCGATTTCAGCAGCCGGCTGCAAAAAATCGCATCTATACCCATCATCGGCGGATATGCTGAAGTACGCACTGTTCCCAGATGTGGGGAATCCTCTGCTATGCTCGACGTATTCAGTTTCGCGGTGGCCGGATCATACCTTTGATCGACCCACTTTAACCAGGAGAAGCTGTGCCAAATCAGCACGAGGTTCGTTGGTCACAATTGAAGGTGGGCGTCCTGGTCATTGTGGCTCTTTCAGCGCTGACGCTGCTGATTTCTCTTATGTCTGGAAGTTCCGGCGGCATTTTCAGCCGCCACATCATCGTGCACTCTTTTTTCGAAAATGCTTCGGGATTGAAGCCGGGCGCGCCGGTGAACCTGCAGGGCGTCACTATCGGCTCGGTCAAGAAGATCATCATTGTTCCGGGGCGGAAGCTGACTCCGGTTGAAGTGATCATGAGCCTGGGGCTGAACTACAAGGCCGCGCTGCACGAGGACACATCCGCTTCGCTGGCGACAGCGGGGGTGCTGGGTGACACCTTTGTTGACCTTGACAGCGCCCAAGCCACCGGCCCGCAACTGAGGAACGGCGATGAAGTTCCTGTGAAGCAAGCGCCGAGCCTTTCCGATGTGATCAAGTCCAGCCAGGGCACCGTCCAGCAAGTGAACGTGCTTCTTGCCAAGCTGAATAAGATGGTCGATGCGATGGGGGCCGGTAAAGGATCGCTGGGCGAGTTCATCAACAATCCTCAGCTGTACGACCATGCGGTTGCAACTCTTAGTCAGTTGCAGGACACGATCACAGCGATCAACAAGGGCAAGGGCACCCTGGGCAAACTGGTGACGGATGAAACGCTCTACAAGCGCGCGAACGATACAATCGCGCGGCTGCAGAGCATCACGGATCAGATCGATGCCGGCAAAGGTACCGTGGGCCATCTGGTGAAAGACGACGCGCTGTATAACAACGTGAATCAGACCGCGGCGAAAGCCAACAGGCTGATGTCTCAGATCGATGAAGGCAAAGGCACGTTGGGAATGCTGGCGAAAGACCAGGCATTCCGGAATAAAGTCAGCTTGACCGTTTCCAGCCTGCAGTCGATTTTGCAGCGTGCGGATGAGGGTCAGGGAACGATGGGCAAGCTGTTGCACGACCCCTCCTTGTACAACAACAGCGATCAGGCAATCGTGGAGATGAGGAAACTTCTGCAGGCCGTTCGCGCGAATCCGAAGAAATATCTTGTGATTCGGTTGCACATCTTTTAGAACGATTCGCTTTCGCTTCCCAGGCTGAATACATCCATATCGGATTTGGTTGTCGTCGGCCTGACTGGCAACCGTTCTCATCTGTGTGTAGTCTTTCTTTTAAAGGTCAGGGTCGGCTGGCACAAATGCGCCGGGGCTTTTACAATTGGAGTGCAAGCAATCCAGACATCAAATTCTGCTTTGGCAGTCCTCGGCGTCGCACCCAAGACCAAGAGGTTGAAGGATACACATGAAGTTTTGGAAGTATAGCCGTGTCGCTCTGGCATTGATTGGTTCAGTGGCTATGGGGCTGATCATCACTTGCTGCGGCGTCTACACCTCCGGTTACATGTATGTGACGGGAGCGCAGTTCAATCAGATCGGCGGGTACAAGATTGACCACGATTTTGGCTATCTGACACCTGTCACAGGTTCGCCGTTTGCCAATGCCGGCGGAACTCCTACGCAGGAAGTGGTCATTCCGGGCGGACGCTTTCTGGCGGTAGTGAATCAGGGGGCGGCGGGTGTTGCAGGATCCGGCAGCGTTTCCATCTACTCGATTGGCGGAGCCGGAGTGCTGGCCTTTCAGCACACATACTTCACCTCAGGCATCAATCCAGTCTCGGTGGCCCTGGCCCCGGCCGGCAACTATCTGTATGCCCTCGATCAGCTTGCTCCCGATGGCTCGGGAAAAGGGGACATCACGGTTTTCCAAATCAATCCAAGCACCGGCCAACTGACGCTGATTACCAACGCAAACACGTTCAATACGAACGGATCTCAGTTGCCGTATTTTGAGGTGAATTACAAACCGGTGCAGATTGTGACGCTCGCCGGCTATGTGTATGTGCTGGACCAGGCATACAACGCGAGCCTCGTTACTCCTCCTCCGGCCTGCGGGGGTGCGCCGACCGGCTCACCATGCGCGACGCCTGACGTTTTCCTGTATGCAATCAACACAACCACAGGGCAGTTGACGCTGACCCAGAATGCGCCGCTGACTATAGGTTTGCAGCCAGGCGCAGCGAGCACGATTGCGATTGCAGCGGGTGGAAAATACGTTTACATACTGGACAATGCTCTGGGAGCGACGTCCGGGAATATTCTCCCGTTCACCGTGGGGTCCAGTGGTGTGTTGCAGACCTTGGTGGGTGGTACGACCCAAAACGTTGCAAGCGTAGGCTATCCGGATGCAGCCCTGACAAACTCCAATGCCCAATTTTTATATGTAGCGAATTATGGGCCGTCGAATGTTACCCAACCTAACAGTTCGATCTCCGCGTTTACGATCAGCACGGCGAATGGGCAGTTGCAGGCACTCCCCGTTTCTTCCGGCAGCAACCCATTTCCCACTGGATCCGGGCCGATCTGGATGGTGATCGATCCTACCAACCAGTATCTGTATACGGCCAATCATAACGACAATACAATTACCGGAAGGATTATTGGCGCCACCAATGGTCAGTTGTCCAACATGTTCAAGGGCACCACGTTTCCTACGGTCGGGCAGCCAACCTTTGCGGTGGTTACGGGTCGGACGTACTAGGGCTGAATGAGGGATTGTTCTGGGGCCTCTGCGACGAGGCCCTTTCCGCTTCTCTCTATGGTGAATCCAAGCGCTGCGATTTTTCGAACTCTGCCTGGAGAAAGTAATTTGCAATTCGCCGCCTTTTCCGGCGGAGCGCTAGCAGAAAGCCTGTTGGCGCTTTTACAATACAAACGGGAACAACCCCTCAAGGTGTAAGCAAGGAATCTACCCCGCTGCTGAATCCAAAGCCGGGGACAAAGGAATCGCATGAAGTGGAGTCAATACGGCCGGCTCACATTGGCCTTGGTTGCATCTCTGGCTCTTGGATTGAGCATCACGGCCTGTAATCCAAGTTTCACGCTCGGGTTTGTGTATGTTCTCAACACGAAGACCAATCCTGGTTCGATCAGCGCGTATACGATCGATAGCGTCTCGGGGGCCATTACACAGGTGGCGAATTCGCCCTTCCCGTCGGGCGGCCAGTATCCGATTGCCGCTTCTGTCAGCAACAACAGCAAGTGGCTGTATGTCGTCCATGAAATCGACAATACGGTCGTCCAGTTTACTATCGGGACAGATGGCAAGCTGTACCAGGCCCATACCTACAACACGCCCGGTACATATCCGATTGCGATGACCATTGACCCCACCAGTAACTTCCTGTTTGTGGTGGACAGCTATGCGCCCGGATTCAACGGCGTTGCTCCTCCCAATATCAATCCACTGCAAACCAATACTGTTCCCACCCAAGGCTGCGTCGTGGTGTATCCCATCAGCCAAACTGACGGGTCGCTGGGTCCCCCGGTCGCAGGGAATGACGGAAGCTGCTTCACCATCGGAACGCCCGCCATCGGGTCGCAACCGATTGGGGTGACGGCGACTGCGTTCGTCGATTATCTCTATGTCGCGGACCAGGGCACGCATTCGATTTACGCGTATTCGGTGAATTACACAGGTGGGGGCGCATTGACACCGCTGACTGCCAATAATTTTCAGGCGGGTGTAAAACCAAGCGCGATCATCAGTGATCCGACCGGTCGATTCGTCTATGTGACCGACCAGTATCAAAATCTGATCCTTGCCTACAACGTGCTAACGGGTGGAGCTTTGCAATCGCAGGTAAATGGACCGTTCCCGACGGACCTGTTTCCCTATGCGATGGCCGCCGATCCGCGGGGAAAATTCCTCTACGTTACCAACTACAACTCAAACGACGTGCGCGCTTATAACATCCAGGCCTCTACTGGCAACCCCCTCGCAACATCGGGTGCCGGGTATGGGACTGGCACGGGACCCACTTGTATTGTGATTGAGCCCGCATATGGGCGCTATGTGTACACGGCGAATAATCTGGATAATTCCGTGACAGGTTTCAAGCTTAGTCCAACCTCCGGAGTCTTGACGACCGTGCTGAACAGCCCCTTTCCTGCGGGTGGATTGCCGGACTGCATTGCCACGTCCGCCAATGGAACGCACCCGGTTCAGAGCATTACTCCATAACGTCGAACGAGTTGTTTGTCAGACGAGTTACTTGAAAGAAAAGGTCCGCAAAATGCGGACCTTTTCTTTTTGAGCGGATTGATCTCTGTTGACGTTGCGGGAGATCAATCCTGGCGCGGCTGGGAGCAACGGCATCCAGCGATCACTGAATCGTGAAGGGAATTCTGGGACATTATTTCGACTGGGGCGGCTGGAGACACCGGTCGCAGTAGCCTTGCGGTTATGCTGGAAGCATGGCGTATTTTCTGGGCTTTGACGCAGGCGGGACACGGACGGAATGCGCGCTGGCAGAGGATGACACAATTCTCGCCCGCGCTTCGAGCGGCACGATCAAAATCATGCTGGCGACCGTCGCGGAGGCAGAGCAAAACCTGGATTCTCTGCTGCGAACCATCTCGGTCGAGTCGGGGGTGATGCTCGATTCGATTGCCTGCACCTGCGTGGGTCTGGCCGGCATATCCGTGCCGCGTATTGCGGACTGGGTCCGCCAGGCGTTGCATGCCCGCGTGAGCGGCGAGATATTGCTGGCCGGCGATGAAGAGATTGCGCTGGAGGCTGCTTTTTCCGGCGGTGCAGGCGTGATGGTTGCAGCCGGTACCGGTTCGAACCTGATTGGACGGGCAAGCAACGGCCGTCGGGTGCATGTAGGCGGCTGGGGTCCAGCGGTGGCCGATGAAGGGTCAGGAACATGGATTGGAAAGCGGGCTGTTCGCGCCGTTTTCGATGCGCTCGATCGCGATGAAGAGACGCTGTTGCTGAAAAAAATTCGGGAAGCGTGGGCGCTTCCCAATATCCGCGACCTGGTCGACGTAACGAATCGAATTCCGGCGCCGGAGTTTTCGAAACTCACACCGGTCGTAGTCGAATGCGCTCAGCGCGGCGATGCCGATGCGATTCGAATCCTGGAGCAGGCTGGGCACTTTCTTGGGATGTATGCGGTGCTCGCGGTGCGGAGAGTGGAGAAACTGGAAAGCGAAGGTGCCGCGCGTCCTGAGGTTGCTTTTGCCGGCAGCATCCTAAGCCGTATTGCACCCGTGCGAGAGGCGATGTTCGCTTTCATCCAGCAGGAACTACCCGGAATACGAATCCGGGCGGAAGCGGTGGACTCAGTGCGAGGAGCACTTTGGCGGGCACGGCAATGCGGCGGTGGGAACAGGGCTGCTATCCCGAACCAGACTATTCAGACCTCAGGAGCGATTTCCTAGCTGCGCTCAACCGGAAAAGACCTGGCCGTTGAGAAGTGTGCTGCGAATCTCGCCTGTGGGCGACAGCACGGTGATGTCGGCCTTGCGGTTTGGCGCAAGTTCTCCGTACGTTTCGGCGAAGCCTGTCATGCGAGCGGGATTCGCGGAGGCGTAGTGCGCGGCGACGCCATAGGAAGCTTTGGTGAATTCTACGAAGTTGCGGACGGCGCGATCCATGGTCAACACGCTGCCCGCCAATTTTCCTTCGAACGTGCATCTGCCGTTAGCCACGGTCACGTCCATCGTGCCTAGCTTGTAGACGCCATCCGGCATGCCTGTGGCGGAAATTGCATCGGTGACGAGAATGCCGCGGTCGGGTGTTTTCGCCTTGTGAAACAGGCGTACCAACAGAGGATCGACATGGATGCCGTCGCAGATCAATTCGGCGTATAAGTGGGGCTCATCGAGAACGACTCCCAGCAGACCGGGCTCGCGATGGTTGAGCGCACGCATGGCATTGAAGGTATGGGTCGCGCTGACAGCACCGGCAGCAATACCGGCTTCGGCTTCCGCTGTGGTGGCGTCGCTGTGCCCCAGGCTGACGTGTATGCCAAGTCGAACGGCTTCCTGAATGAATGGGATGGCTCCCGGCAATTCCGGCGCGACGGTCATGACCACGATATGGCCATTGGCAGCCTCCCAGAAGCGCCGCAGAAGGTCGATGGAGGGTTCCTGCAGATACTCCGCCGGCTGGACGCCGCGCTTCCCATGGGACAGAAATGGGCCTTCCAGATGGATGCCAAGCGGTTTCGCACCATGCCGATTGACAGAATCACCGGATCCCTTCTCGGCTCGCTCAATTTGCTGCGCCATGCCTTCGAGCGCGTGCAATGTCATGTCGATGGGAGCGGTCACCGTCGTTGGCAGGTAGGCGGCCACACCACGGCTGGAAAGAAATTTTCCTATGGCGTCGAATGCCTGCTCGGTGCCCTCCATGGCGTTATGTCCCATGGCGCCGTGAATGTGTATATCGAAATAACCGGGAACCAGGGTGGCATCGGGGAAGTCTAGATGTTGCGCGCCCTCTGGCGCTGCCAGCGCGCCGCGAGACTCAATGCTGGTGATACAACCATCTTCAATGGTGACCTGAGGCTGATCGATTTCTGTAAGCGGAGTCAATAACTTCGCTGCCGTCAATACTGTGGTCACAGTTGTCATCCCTTCTATGAAGCTTTCCGCTCGCATGCAAACGCGCAATCGAGCCAGAACGAGGTTCCATTGGCTGTCGTCTCGTCTGAAAAAACTTCTGTGTACATACTAAAGATACCAAGGCCAGGAGGCTCGCGCGGGTAGGAAGCTTCGCGAATGAAGCGAGTCTCTTTTCATTTTCAGCTGATGGCGATTTCGTATACTTCTTGGTCACGCTGTGTTCTATCGTTCGACGAAGTGCAGCGGATCGAACTGTTGTAGCATCAAAGCAAATTCGAACCAGAACGATGGAAGCAGGTCGCCGCGGCGACCCGTTTGGAGCCCGCAGGGATGACCGTAGAAGGTCGAGCACAAATGACCGCCGAAAATGCAGCGATGGCGTCGGATGACAGGGTTGCGTCCATGGCATCCGATGCAGTTCCCGGGGAGGGCGGTTCTTCCGGAACAACCTCACACAGGGCGACTCTGCCTTTATGCGTCGATCTGGATGGAACGCTGGTCAAGTCGGACACGCTGGCCGATTCGTTGTGCGTGCTGGCGCGAACGCGGCCGGCAGATTTGCTGCGCTTGCCTGGTTGGCTATCTGGCGGCAAGGCCCGGCTGAAGCGGGAAGTAACTGCCCGCACGACGTTGGATGCCGCTCATCTTCCCTATAACGAGGCTTTAATCGTCTATCTGCGGGAGCAAGCCGCTTCCGGGCGAAAGCTCTATCTTTCGACAGGCGCCGATCGCCAATTAGCCGACCGAGTTGCCAAGCACTTTGGATTGTTTAATGACGTATTTTCCAGCGATGGAGCCACGAATCTTACCGGTGCGAAAAAACTGAGTTTGCTGGAATCGCGTTTCGGTCCCGGCGGTTTTGCGTACGTTGGCAACAGCCGCAAGGACCTTCCACTCCTGAGCGCGTCGAAAGACGCGATGTTGGCAAATCCGACGATGGGCCTGGAAGGCCGTCTGAAGCGCAGAAAAATTCCGGTGCAGAATATCTTCCGCGATCGCGCACCGGCAGTGCGATCCATTTGGCGTGCTTTGCGGGTGCATCAGTGGGCCAAGAATGTGCTGATCTTTTTGCCGCTTCTGCTGGCACATGCGGTGGGGATAGCTGCATTGGTGCAGTCTGCGCTCGCATTCCTCAGCTTCAGTCTGGTCGCTTCCAGCACCTATATTGTGAACGATCTGCTGGATCTGGCCTCTGATCGCAACCACGCGACGAAGCGCCGCCGTCCGTTCGCTGCAGGCGACCTTTCGATACTTGCCGGTCTCTGCCTGGCGCTTCTTTTATTTGCGGCAGGCATCTTGATCTCCATTCCGATGGCTGCCAAATTCACGTCGTGGCTGTTGATCTATTGCGTCGTGACGCTGGTCTACTCGCTCTATTGCAAACGAGTTGTTATTGTCGACGTCATCATTCTTTCTGCGCTGTACACGCTGCGCATACTGGCCGGAGCAGCCGCGGCAAAGGTTCCAATTTCCGATTGGATGGCTGGGTTTGCCATCTTTTTCTTCTTCAGTCTGGCGCTGGTGAAGCGCTTCAGTGAACTGGAAAACCTGCGTGCCCGTGGTGCGGCGCCCAGCAACGGGCGCGGCTACCTGGTGCACGATATGGAGCAACTGCGGGCCTTCGGCACGGCCAGCGCATTCGCCTCCATTGTGGTGTTCACGCTCTATATCAACAACTCCGACGTACGCCAGCTGTATCACCATCCGCAACGGCTATGGTTGTTGACTCCGCTGCTGATCTGGTGGATGAGCCGGGTGTGGCTGCGAGCATCACGCGGGCAGATGCATGAAGATCCGGTGATCTTCGCGTTGACAGACCGAGCGAGTTTGCTGGCCGGTGTGGCGATATTTCTGATTGCCCTCGCTGCTTCTATATAACTAGAGACAATGCCAAGCCAATCGAAACCGCCGGTGTTTGAGTCATGGGGGCGCTATCCCAAGCTGGATGTCCGTCTGGAGCCGCTTTTCTGGACCGATGAATATCCCCGAGGAACGCGTCTTCCGCCATCCGTGCTGGCGGTTGGCATGGGACGCAGTTATGGCGATGTCTGTCTGCTGGAAGGCGGCACGATGCTTTCCACCCGTGGACTGGACCGTTTTCTGCACTTTGAAGCGGCCACGGGCCTGCTGCGATGCGAAAGTGGAGTTACGCTGGACCAGATTTTGCAGTTTTCCGTCCCGCGCGGCTGGTTTCTGCCGGTCACTCCCGGCACGAAGTACGTGAGTGTGGGCGGAGCAATTGCAAATGACGTGCACGGCAAGAACCATCACGTCGCGGCATCCTTCGGCAACCATGTTCCGCGCTTTGAGCTGGTTCGCTCCGATGGGTCAAGAGCGATTTGCTCCGCCGGTGAAAACGCGGAGATGTATCGTGCCACGATCGGCGGGATGGGCCTGACTGGTCTGGTGACATGGGCTGAGGTGCAACTGCGCCCGATCGCGTCTCGCAAAATACGGTATACCGCCATCAAGTTCAGTGGGATCGATGAATTTCTTTCGATCTCCGGCAGCAGCCGGTCGGAATGCACCATGGCGTGGATCGACTGCGTTTCCCGCGGCCGCGCCTTTGCTCGCGGCATTTATATGCAGGGAGATTATTCGGAGGTGATGGAGCCGAAGAAGGCCTCGCCTAAGCCGCACTTGTCGGTGCCGTTCGATTTTCCCGCGTGGGCGTTGAATCGCACTTCCATGCGAGTCTTCAATGAACTGTATTACCGTAAGCAACTGCGGCGGCAAGTGACCGGGCTGATTGATTACGAGCCGTTTTTTTATCCTCTCGACAGCATCCTGCATTGGAATCGTATTTATGGGAAGCGCGGCTTTCTGCAATTTCAGTGCGTGATTCCGTGGCGTTATGGAAGGGATGGAATTGTCGCGATTCTGGAAGCTATCGCCGAATCCGGTATGGCGTCGTTCCTGGCTGTGCTGAAAGTGATGGGAGAGCGTCCATCGCTGGGGCTGATGTCGTTTCCTCAACCGGGAATTACGCTGGCGCTCGATATCGCGATCCAGCCTGAGGTGACCTTTCCGTTGTTCGAGCGCTTGGCGGAGATGACGCGAGAACTTGGCGGCCGCTTGTATCCGGCGAAGGATGCATGCATGACCGGATACCAATTCCGCTCGTTTTATCCGCAGTGGGAGCAATTCGCGGAATACCGCGATCCTGCCTTTACGTCGGCGTTTTGGGAGCGGGTGACTGCCGATGCGTAGACGACGCAGTCAGACAGAAAGCCTGGAAGAGAAACCGAGCCGCGACCGAGCCGGGCGGATGGATCGATCCAATCGAGTCATACCGAAGACGATTCTGGTCCTTGGCGCAACCTCCGCAATTGCGCAGGCGTGGATGCGACTGTTGGCGCCGGATGGAGCCAGTTTTTTTCTGGTGGCGCGCAATGCGGCCCATCTGGAATCTGTGGCGAAGGACCTGATCACACGTGGGGCGACCACTGTTTATGTTGAAACTACCGATTTGGACCAGACCGCTGTCCATGTGGACCTGCTGGAACGTGCGGTTGCTGCCTTAGGAACCCTGGATTGTGCGTTGATCGCGCATGGCGTGCTTGGGGACCAGGCCGCCGGCGAGCGTGATTTTGCCATTGCCGCCGCAAGCCTGCAAACGAATTTTCTTTCTACCGTTTCGCTGGTGACCTGGCTGGCCAACTATTTTGCGGCACAATATCACGGCAGCCTTGTCGTCATCTCCTCGGTGGCGGGAGATCGAGGCCGCAAGAGCAACTACATCTACGGCAGCGCCAAAGCTGGCCTGAATGCGTTTCTGGATGGTGTACGGAACCGCCTGCATCGCGACGGCGTGCAGGTCCTGACGGTCCGCCCAGGATTTGTGTCGACGCCCATGACGGCGCACCTGCCCCAGGGACCTCTATTTGCCACGCCCGACGCCGTGGCGCAGGATATTCTGCAAGCGATCGAATATCGCCGGGACGTTCTCTACACCCCTTGGTTCTGGCGTTGGATCATGGCAATCATCCGTGCGATTCCGGAATGGAAATTCAAGAAGATGGATTTGTAGCTCGCCTACGATTTTTGTTCAATTCGGACGAGGGGCCAGCGGGAACGAATTCTGTGGCGAAGCCGTATCATTTCAGATGAAGCGGCGCCGAAAAGCAGGAAGACGCATGGGATTCCGGGAATCAGTAAAGATCGCGCTGCAATCGTTGTGGGCGAACAAGATGCGTTCGATCCTGACGCTGATTGGCGTGGTCATTGGCGTGGCTTCCGTCATCATGATCGTCACCATGATCAACGGCGTCAATAATTATGTGGCGACGAAGGTCTATGGCTATGGGGCCGACGTATTTACCGCCAGCCAAACGCCCCAGGTCATCCTGAGCAGCGAAGAATATCTGAAATATTCGAAACGCAAGATTCTGCGTATGGAGGATTACGAGACTGTTGCCCAGCAATGCACCTCATGTGTCTTGACTGGCGCTGAAATCTCGACGTCAGGCAATGTGGTTTCGCAGCATCAGTCGGCGAAAGGCGTCAGCATCCGCGGTTGGACCACCGACATGCTGACTATGTACAACTACAACATTGCCGAAGGACGGTCGTTTACACCGACGGAGGTGCAGCACGATGCCCATGTCGCCGTCGTTGGGTATGACATTGTGGACAACGTGCTGGGTACAGGCGACCCGATCGGGAAAGAGATCCGTGTAGATGGAGTTCCCTACACCGTGATCGGAGTGGTGGAGCGGCAAGGAAACACGCTGGGCCAGAGCCAGGACGACTTCGTCGGCATGCCCATTTCTACCTATCAGGCTGTATATGGCTCGAACGATTCCGTCACCATTTACGGTAAGGCGGGCGGGTTAGACGAAAAACTGGAGCTGGCTTCCGATCAAGTGCGCTCGATTCTGCGGGCGCGCCGGCACGATGCTGTCGGCAAGGACGACAGTTTCAGCATCGATACCAATGCTAGTTTTGTCGGATTGTTCAAGAACTTCAGCCAAAGCTTTTTCGGCGTGGCCATTGGGATTGCGACAATCTCGCTGGTCATTGGCGGTATCGTCATTATGAACATCATGCTGGTTTCGGTGACGGAGCGAACCCGTGAAATTGGTGTTCGAAAAGCCCTGGGCGCGCGCCGCAGCGATGTGATGATGCAGTTCCTGATTGAGTCTGCCACGATGGCATTGGCGGGAGGAATAATTGGCGTTGTCGGGGGAATTACTATCGCCAAATTAATTACGGTCATCATAGGATTTCCCACGACGATTGCACTGTGGTCAGTGCTGGTGAGTTTGTTGCTGGCGACGTCGGTGGGTATCTTCTTCGGCGTGTATCCCGCGCGCAAGGCCGCGATGCTCGATCCAATTGTTGCGCTGAGGTCGGAGCTGTGAGGCGACAGATGCGTTCCAGCAAAACCGGCGAATCCGTCCGCATGGCAATGGATACGCTGCGGTCGAACAAACTGCGCTCCGGGCTTACCATTCTGGGGATTGTCATCGGCGTGACGACGGTCATCGCGCTGTCGTCGTTTATCAATGGCCTGAATCAAAATGTTGCGAACATGGTGGCTGCGTTCGGCACGGATGTGTTCTGGGTATTTCGATTCCCAGTGATCAACGTGCAGCCGACAGCAGAGATGCTGGCACGCAAGCAGCTGACGATGGAAGACGTCGAAGCACTGGCGAAGCTGCCCCATATTACGGCGGTATCACCTCAGCTGCGGTACCAGGACTTCCAGTTGGGACTGGGCAATGTGGCCGTGAAATATAAAGGTCGCCAGATACAGCACACGATCCTGGAAGGAGACACGGTCGCCGAGCCGGAAACGGACACGGCCGACATTCCTGTGGGGCGTTATTTCTCACAATATGAGCAGGACCAACATTCCGACGTGGTGGTTCTGGGCCACGATACGGCGGACGAGCTGTTCCGCGGGGAAGATCCGGTAGACAAGGAAGTGGAAATCGCCGGAGACGATTTTCGCGTGATCGGCGTGATGGAGAAACGGAAGACAGCGTTCGGTGGGGGAAAGAATCCCGAAGACAATGCCGCGTACTTTCCTATTGGGACATTCCATAAGATCCATCCGGAAATCCTCGATTACTGGATTTCAGTGAAATACGATGATCCCGCGAATAGGGCGGCTGTGTATGACGAGATCGAGCAGACTCTGCGGATTCAACGGAAAGTTCATTTCAATCAAGAGGACACTTTTGCCATTTTCGCGCCGGATGCCATCACCCGTATCTGGAACCAGCTGACCGGTGGCATCTTCATTTTTATGATTGGCGTTGCCAGCGTTGGTTTGATGGTGGGAGGCGTCGGCGTCATGAATATTATGCTGGTGTCCGTAACTGAGCGCACGCGCGAAATTGGCGTACGCAAGGCCATTGGAGCCACCAAGCGCACGATCCTGCTGCAGTTCACGATTGAGGCGATCACTCTATGTGCGGTTGGCGGGGTGATTGGCGTGATCGTTGGCGGAATTTTAACGCTGGCGGTGCGGCTGATTTTTCCTAGCATTCCGGCGTTTGTGTCCACGTTCTGGGCCATCACCGGGTTCGCCGTCTCGTGCGCGATCGGACTAATTTTCGGAATCTACCCGGCGTGGAAGGCGGCCAACCTGGATCCCATCGACGCGCTGCGGTATGAGTGAATTTCGTGCAATCGATCTTTCCATCTTGGATCTGAGCGACAATATTCGCAGTCGTCCATGATTTCAACGCATACATGGTCTTTTGTGGCGCAGATCATCGCCCTGGTGTTCACCTTGTTGACGCTGGTGGCGCTGGTCTATGCAATTTTTGTTTTTCGAGCTGCGCGTGCTTACATGCGAAGCTGCCGTATGCCGCTACCGGCGTTCTATCCTGTGGTCAGCATTCTGAAGCCGGTGAAGGGCGTGGACCCGGAGATGTATACCGCCTTTGTCAGCCACTGCGGGCAGGACTATCCGGGCGAGTATGAAATCCTTTTTGGCGCCAGCAGCATGGCGGACCCTGCAGTTGCGTTGATCCAGCGATTGCAGCGCGAATTTCCTGAGCAGCAGATTCGCCTGCTGATTTGTCCGCAGGTTCTGGGCGCGAATGGAAAAATCAGCAACCTGGTGCAGATGGCTGCACAGGCGCGCTACGATCATTTGTTGATCAATGACAGTGATATCCGTGTCTCTCCGCGCTATCTGCGCAATGTGATGCCGGCGTTTGCAATTGCCAACGACACGGGCAAGCCGGTGGGGATGGTGACCGCACTCTACGGCGGACACTCTCATAAAACGTTGGGTTCGCGGTTGGAGGCGCTGGGTATCGCCACCGACTTTATACCCGGCGTGCTGACGGCGCGATGGCTGGAAAAAGGCTTGCATTTCGGTCTCGGCTCCACGCTGGCTGTGACGCGCGGAGCGCTCGATGCCATTGGTGGACTGCGCCCGCTGGTGGATCATCTGGCCGACGATTATGAACTGGGTGTCCGCATCTTTCAGGCAGGGTATCGCGTGGAGCTGGGTCGAGAGATCGTCGAAACATCGATTCCGGCCTATACATTTTCCGAGTTCGTCGCGCATCAACTGCGGTGGGCGCGCGGAGTGCGCGATGCTCGTCCGCTCGGCTATTTTGGCTTGTTGATGACGTTCGGATTGCCGTGGGCGCTGGCGAACGTGATTGCATCTGGCGCCTCACTCGACAGCATTGCGCTGCTGAGCGTGATGGTGTGTGTTCGTTTTGCGATGGCGCTGAGTGTGGGAGTGGGTGTGCTGGGCGACCGGGAAACGCTGCGGGACCTGTGGCTGCTGCCCTTGCGCGATCTTGTTGCTCTTGGCGTGTGGTTCTGGAGCTTCGCGGACGATGCCATCGTTTGGCGTGGTGAACGCTTTCACCTGCGTCAGGGAAAATTAATACGCGAAGGGAAATGAATCGAACTGTCTGTGACGACCGCGAATTCCGACATATAGTTAGGGTTGAAGGCTTGTTTCACAAGCGAAGATCGTGATGAACATGGTTTCCTCTACGTCCTTGAGCAACGCGCCAGTACAGCTGCCTGCGGCTCCGGTTGCCACTTTGATCTATGACGACTGGTATCCCGCGATGCGCAGCAACCGGCTGCACCGCGGTCAGACGGCGACGGCCATGCTGCTCAGTATTCCTCTACTGCTGGGCAGAACCAGCGACAACAAATTATTTGCCATGCGCGATAGCTGCCCACACCGCGGCATTCCGCTTTCCTACGGATCTTTTGACGCTTCAACTGTCACCTGCAAATATCATGGCTGGAAATTCGATCCTGCCACGGGCCAGTGCAAGGAGATTCCATCCTTGACGCCCGAGGATACGCTGGATTGCACTCGCGTTTATGCCACGGCTTTTCCGTGTGTGGAGCGCGATGGGTATGCGTGGGTGTACGTGCCCGCGCCCGGTTCTGGCCGTGTGCGTCCAGAGGATGAAGCTGCGTTGCCGTTGGTGCCGGAGCTGCAGAAGTTCGGGCCGCGCTATCGCTGGGCGCATCTGACGGCGAATCTGCCCTGCAATGTCGATCACGGAATCATCGGGCTGATGGATCCCGCGCACGGCCCGTTTGTGCATCAATCCTGGTGGTGGCGCAGCGGCAGCAGCATCCATGTGAAAGAGAAACAGTTCGAGCCGATTCTACAAGGGTTTCGCATGACTGCACACGCGCCTTCCGCCAACAGCGCTCCGTATAAGTTGCTGGGCGTGTATGGTCAGGCGGTGACGACCACCATTGATTTTGTTTTGCCCAATCGGCGCTACGAGACCATTCGCTGTGGAGACAAGTGGTTTTCCAGTCTGACCACAGTGACGCCCACGACGGCGACGACGAGTCGCATCGATGTTTGTGCTGCGTGGAATGTGTTTTATCGCGTTCCCTTTGTGACCCAAATTGCGAAGGCCTTTGGGCGAAGATTTGTGGAGCAGGACCGCCAGACCATGGTGGAGCAGGCGCAGGGCCTGCAGTTCAATCCATCGTTGATGTTGATCGACGATGCCGATCGACCGGCGAAATGGTATTTCGCGCTGAAACAGGCCCGCTTACAAATGGCTTCCACGGGCAAATTCGAACATCCGTTAACGGCACCCGTCCTGTTGCATTGGCGCAGCTAGCGCGGCATCCAGGTACTACTTGTCGACTGCAAGCTGGGCCACATCAATATCCAACTTCGTCCCTAGCTCACGGAATTTTTGATCCCAGTCGGTGTCGATTGTGGTGGCAGACTGAGACTGGCGTGAGGTTATGTACCAGAGATTTTGCGCCTCCCAATAATCGACGGGAAACGGCAATTCCCGCAGCAGGTCACAGATTTGCAGCGCAGTATCGAGGTACCGGCGATCCAAATGCAGTTCCAATTCCTGCATGGCACGCAGCATGCGCTGGCTGGCGACGAACGGCACAGTGACGGTATCGATTTCCACTTGATCTGCTCGGATCTGAGTCAGCAACCCGCGCAGACGGGCGGCATCGAAGGGATCGCTGGCGAGTTCCTGGCGGAGATCCGCATTCAGGCTGAACTGGGCAGCCAGCATCAGCACCTGGGGTTTTGGCATTCCGCTCAGGCTCAGGTAGTGCAGCAGCGAAATATGATCGTCATACATGGTTCGCAGCGTGCCTTCCATCTCAACCAGAGTGGTATCGAGCAGGAGTTGAAGAATGCGTCGCTGTTCGTCCCGAAATAACGAGGTCAGCGAATAGCTGGTGGAATCGAACTCGCGAATAAAAGGACGTACTTCCTCGGCGATGTCAGCACTCAGGAGAGCCTCTTGCATCTTGCCGGTGAAATTCTGAAAGGCGCTCTCGCTGGCGGGGTCTGCACGACGCACAGTGGCTGAAAGATTTTGGTCGCCGCCATACAAGACCGCGAACAAAACGTCTTCTTCTTCGAGCGTAACCCGCGAAGAAATTTCTGCCCGACCATAAGCAAAGCGACGCCGTCCCATGCTGAGAAGTTCGCCTGACTTTCGACGAACGTCATAGCAGAACAGAGGTGTGGTTTCCGGCTGCGGCTCAAACATGGAAATGATGGCGTAATGAGCGCCCACCTGTTCCAGGCCGATCTTTTGCGCGAGTACGCTTTTGCGATAGATATCCGCGCCGTTGGCGGGCTCTTTCCCGTTGCTTTCCGCCTTTGAAAGATGCTGGAGGAACGTCGCTCCCAGGGCAGTTCCGCTGTTGCCGAACAGTTCTGCCGCCAACTGGAGAACGCGCCCAGCATAGGAAATCACCTGGACAGTTTCGATTCCCGCGAGGTCATCAAAGAACCAACCGCAGCTGGTGTACATCAACTGAAGGTGGCGCTCCATCTCCATCAACTTGAGAGCTGTGATCCGCTCCTCCGCGGAAGGAGGATGCAGGCAGTGTTCGTCAAAGAATGCTTGCTGCGAAGTCGCATTTCGATTCAGCAGCACGCGGACGTATCCATCGCGTGCGGCGGCAGGGTCGCGAAATATTAGCTTGGCGGATTGTTGCCACAAGGGTCTGGCCGCATCCCGCAGCCAATCGAGAGCACGGCGAAGAGGGGCGCGCCAATTCTGGTTCCAATCCGGATGCTGGCCCGTATTGCATCCGCAGTCGGACCGCCATCTCTCAATCCCATGGCTGCAGCTCCACGAAGTTTCTTCGTAAATTTCTGCCTCTGAGGTCGGAGGAAATTTTTCCAGAAACTGTCCGTAGTTGGTCAGATGAACTTCGCCGTCTTTCTCGATCGATTGCAGGGCATAGGCCAGGGCCATGTCGCCATGCGGATGATGGTGTCCGTAGCTCTCACCGTCGGTTGCGACATGAGCCAGCTGTGCGCTCCGGTCGTTTTCGCGATAGCCAGCAAGCAGACGTTTCGCCATGTCGCCGCCATTGTTCAGCAGTCCTTCAAATGCGATGGCGCGGGACGTAGGCCCATCGTAGAAAAATACGGTAATGCTGCGTCCCTCCGATGTGCGTACAAGATAAGGCTGAGTCGGGTCGACCGTTGCATTGGGAGTCTCGTGCCAGGCTGGAGCTTCAGGGTCGTTCTCCGTTGCGATGTCCCGGACGCGCGCACATTGGTGTGGCGCCAGAATGGTGAACAGGATGCCGTGCTGCGCCAGCAGGTCCAGGCTTTCTACATCGACGGCAGTCTCGGATAGCCACATACCTTCCGGCTTGCGACCAAATCGATATTCGAAGTCGGCGATACCCCATCGGATTTGCGTGATGCGATCCTGAGTGGGAGCGAGAGGAAGAATGATGTGGTTGTAGACTTGCGCGATGGCCGAGCCATGTCCGCCGAACCTCTCCATGCTGATGCGGTCGGCGTCGAGTATCTTTTGATAACTCAGGGGAGCGGATTTTTCCATCCACGCCAGCAGCGTCGGACCGAAATTGAAACTGATGCGGGAGTAGTTGTTCACAATCCGCACAATTTTGTTTTGCGTGTTCAGGATTCGCGAGCTGCCATTCGCGGCATAACACTCATGATTGATGCGGGCATTCCAGTCATGAAACGGAGCTGCGGAGTCCTGAATTTCAATCGCTTCCAGCCAAGCATTTTCTCGCGGAGGTTGATAGAAGTGGCCGTGAATACAGGCGAATCGTTGGGGCACGGTCATCGATTCTTCCGTGCAGTGGATGTTTCTTTTTCGAGCGCAAGATCGCAGGCACGCCATAAATACCAGCTGGCCACCGAATGCCACGGATGCCAGCGCGCGGCCCGGCGTCTCATTACGTCGGGAGTGGGAAGATCTGCCAGAGTGACGGGCATTCCCGGGCGCAGCTTGCCGAACGTGAGTGCGAATCCCTTGCGGACGCCGTAATCGGAGACGGGCAAAACATTGGGCCGTCCCATGCGGAAGATCAGAAGCATTTGCACAGTCCAGATGCCGATGCCGCGTACCGTTGTCAGGCGCTCGCAAATTTCTTCATCGGGCATGCGATGCAGCTTTGGTCAGCGGCGGCACGATGCCCGCTTCGCTTTTCTCGGCCAGATCGCGGATGGCGAGTTGCTTGCTGGCGGAAAGGCCGGCTGTTCTCAACACCTGCTCGTTTAGCCGCAGTAACGCTGATGGGGTTGGGGTTCGATCTGGAAACAAATCCAGAATGCGGCCATGAATCGCTTTTGCGGCGCGGCCATGCAGTTGTTGGTAGACGATCGATTCCAGCAACGCTTCAAAGGTGGAATGCGTGGGTTTCAGGCGCATGGCAAAGGGCCCGGAACGCACCATCAGTTTGGCGAGGCGCGCATCGGCTGCTGTCAGTTGCTGACACGCCAGCGCGTGGTCGTAACGAACTTTTCGAAGACCGCCAGTCACTGTTTCCAGTCTATACACTGTTGCGTGATAGACGAGGTGTGCCATGGAGAGCAAAAGTGGAAAAATTCTTCCGGACGAAATTGGATGGATCGTTCGAGGGCAGGAGCGTCGCGAAGGCACGCGGCTGGAAGTGCGGGCACCGTTCGATCAATCTTTGATCGGCCACGTCTGGCAGGCGTCGTGGACGGATGCGGAAGAGGCAGTCGAAGCTGCCGTTGCAGGATTTGCTCGCACCGCCACGCTGGGATCGTGGGAGCGGCAAAATATTTTGAACGCAGTCGCCGCGCATCTTCAGACGGAACATGAGCTATACGCGCAGACGATACTGCGAGAAGCAGGCAAGCCAATCACGGCGGCCCGCGCCGAAGTCGATCGTGCCATTCTGACGTTTCGGATTGCCGCGGAAGAGGCCACCAGAATCGGCGGAGAAGTTTTGCCGCTCGATCTGATTCCATCCTCAGCGGGGCGATGGGGAATATCGCGCAGATTTCCCGCCGGGCCGGTATTGGCGATTACGCCGTTTAATTTTCCGTTAAATCTGGTGGCGCACAAACTGGCTCCTGCTATTGCCTGCGGGTGTCCGGTGATTTTGAAGCCTGCACCGCAGACGCCATTCAGTTCGTGGCTATTGGTGCATGCAATTCTGAAGGCAGGATGGCCGGAAGAGGCGCTTGCGTTCCTTCCGCTTTCCAATGAGGACACCACACGGCTGGCTACGGAGGAAGATCGCATTCGCGTGGTGAGTTTTACCGGCAGCGCCCGCGTTGGTTGGGAATTAAAGGCGCGGGCGAAAAAGAAGCGGGTGTTGCTGGAACTCGGCGGCAATGCGGCCATGATTGTTCACAGTGATTGGAACGATCTCGATGGCGCGGCGCAATCAACGGTGAAAGGCGGATTTGGGTATGCAGGTCAAAGTTGCATTTCTGTACAACGCGTGTATGTGCAAAAATCCATCTTCAAATCGTTTATGGATGTGCTGCTGCGGCTGGTCGAGAATCTTCACACAGGAGATCCAGCGTTGGAGGAGACCGATGTTGGTCCATTGATCCGCGAGAGCGATGCCGAGCGGGTGAAGCGCTGGATTGACGAGGCAACGGGTGCAGGTGCAACGATACTGGCTGGGGGAAAGCGGACGGGCTCACTGATCAGCCCAACTGTCTTGACTGGGACGCATTCGCCGATGCAAGTGAACGATGAAGAAATTTTCGGGCCCGTGATTACGGTGGTACCGTACGAACATTTTTCTGATGCGATTGCTGCTGTGAATGCTTCGCGCTATGGTTTACAAGCTGGTTTATTCACGCGCGATGTGGGACATATACTGGAAGCATATCAAGCACTGGAAGTGGGAGCGCTGATCGTAGGCGACGCGCCAACGTGGCGGTTGGACTCGATGCCGTACGGTGGCGTGAAGGATTCAGGCGAAGGACGGGAAGGCATTCGCTACGCAATTGATGAGATGACGGAACGACGTCTGCTGGTGATGGCGCTGAAGTCGAATCCATAGAAAGAATTGTTGCGGAGCAGACATTGGGAGCGGGTGCAGAGGCCATGCAAATCGGCTGTGGATGCGGGTGGATTGAAGAAAAAGTTTCTGCAGCAGGAAAAATTTTCCAGGAATTTCCCGTTAGGGGTTGCCGATCTTTCCTTCACTCCTGTAATCTTTTTTCGGGCTACCTAATTTTCCGCAGTTTCGAATTCTTTATTTTTTTGCAATCAAAACCCGTGATTGCTCATCGCTAAACAGTGTGCCCTCGGCGGTGGGTTGGGGCCAATTCAACAAGCTTGGCTGAACGTCGAGCAAACAAGCAGGGAAGCACCCAAACATGGCGCAGATTTTTGATCGCAGTTCAAACTCGCTGACACGGATCAGCCTGGTTCTTTATGCAGTGATTTTAATTGGAGTGGGTGTGACGCTGAATTACCTGCAGCGTTCCCCGTGGGTTACCCGCCAGGGCCAACGGCCAGATCAGCCGGTCCCTTTCAGCCACAAGCACCACGTACAAGGACTGGGCCTGCAATGCCAGTATTGCCATACGTCGGTAGAGAAATCGAGCTACGCGGGCATTCCGCCTACCAAGACCTGCATTAATTGTCACGCGCAAATCTGGACCAATGCCGACCTGCTGGCTCCGGTGCGGCAGAGTTGGGTAACCAATCAGTCCCTCGTCTGGACCAAGGTGCATGACCTGCCGGACTATGTGTATTTCGATCACTCCATCCACGTCAACAAGGGCATCGGCTGTTCCAGCTGTCATGGCCGAATCGATGAAATGCCGCTGACCTACCAGGCCAGCACGCTGCAGATGGAGTGGTGTCTGAACTGTCATCGCAACCCGGCCAAGAATCTTCGACCGACGTCGCAAATCTATCAGATGGCCTGGGAAGGGCCGTCGTCGCTGCATCCGGTCTGGTGTACGAACAAGCCCACCACTCCCGGGGTCCCGACGGCACAGCTGGTAGATTGCACCACGCGAAATCCTGACAATGATGGCGCCCAGATGGCTACTCTCGATGCACCGCCGAGTCCTCGAACGGGTACGGATGCGCCGGCGTTTTCCGATATGCAGTCATGGTCTTCTCCGGACGGTGGATCTGTTCATGCCCAAGTCCCCATCAACCCACACTTCGTGAAGTTTACGGATCAGAAAGCCTTGGGAAATTATCTGTTGGTGCAATACCATATTCGTCCGCCGCGACAGCTGACTAGCTGTGACACATGTCATCGATGAATCGCGATATGCAAGGGCAAGAGCAGCCGATTCTGGACGCAGCAACGAAAGACAACCGCAAAGGTCAAGATTCGAAGATGGAAAACGAGCATAAGACCGTGACCCACGAGAACGCACCAATGGATTCGGTTGAAAAGTCGAAAACGGCCCAATTGATTGAGACGGCGCAGGCGCGTCTGGCAGGCATGACGGGCAAACGCTATTGGCAAACCATCGATGAGTTGGCCGATACGCCCGATTTTCAGGATGCCTTGCGGCGCGAATTTCCTCAACATGCTGCGGAATGGGTGGATTCTGTTTCCCGACGCGGATTCATGAAGCTGATGGGGGCCTCGATTGCGCTGGCCGGGTTGACCGGATGCACCAAGCAGCCCGACGAACCCATTTATCCCTACGTAAAGCAGCCAGAAGACCTGGTGCTTGGAAAACCGATTTACTTTGCAACGGCGCACCCGTTTCCGATGGGCTCAGTTCCTCTTCTGGTGAAGAGTGAAGCCTATCGACCCATTAAGCTCGAAGGCAATCCGGAACATCCGATGAATCACGGCACATCGGATGCCTATACCCAGGGAACGCTACTGGGGATGTACGATCCCGACCGTTCCAAGCGCGTGCTCTACCGCGGCGAAACGCGCGACTACGTCAATTTCGTCTCGGATTTTACCGCGATGCTGGAGTCGAAGGCATCCAGCGGCGGCCAGGGGCTGTACTTTCTTAGCGGAACCGTCGTCTCGCCGACACTTGCAGCGCAGTGGAAGAGTGCCAGCGCGAAATATCCGAATGCGAAGTGGTTCCAGTATGACCCGGTCAATCGCGACTCGGCGCGAATCGCGTCCAAGCAGGCGTTTGGCGATTACCTCGATCCACAGTACAAGCTGGATGCGGCGGATGTGGTTCTTTCGCTCGACGCAGACTTTCTCTCTGGACTGTGGCATCCCGGATTTCTGAAACTGGCAGCGGACTATGCCCAGCGGCGGTCGCTGAATCCGGGCGTGGAAATGAACCGCATGTATTCGGTGGAGAGCACTCCTTCCACCACGGGCTTCAAAGCAGACCATCGTCTGCGGATGCGCGCCAGCCAGATGGAGGCTTTCGCGGCAGCGGTGGCGGCGGGGCTTGGCGCAGGTTCGGCTCCCAATGGCGCCGCGTGGACCGAGGAGCAGACGGCGTATCTGAACGCCGTGGTCAAGGACCTGAAGGCGAATGCCGGCAAGTGCGTCGTGATCCCTGGAGAGCAGGCTGCGCCGGGAGTCCATCTTGCGGCGATCGCGATGAATCAGGCTTTGGGGAACGTGGGCAAGACGGTGATCTATACGGAAACCGTGAACCCCATGCCCACGGTAGAAATCGATGACCTGAAGCAGTTGGTCGGAGATTTGAATGCAGGGAAAGTCGATTGGCTGGTCATCCTGGATACCAATCCTGTATACAGTGCGCCGGCGGATCTGAATTTTGAAAAAGCCATGGGCCGCGCGAAGACGGTGGCTCATCTCGGCTTATATGTCGACGAAACGGCTGAGGTCGTGGATTGGCATATCAATGGAGCGCACTATCTGGAATGCTGGTCGGATGTTCGCGCCTACGATGGAACCGTCAGCATCGTGCAGCCGATGATTGACCCGCTGTATAGCGGGAAGTCCGCCCATCACGTTCTGCAGATCATGCTGGATAAGCCGGATGTTTCCCCGATGGATGCCGTGCACGACAACTGGAAGGATGTGCTGGGCGGCGCAGGCAAGTCCGTCAATGGCAATGCAGGCGACGGCGATGCGGACTTGCCATGGCGGAAAGCTTTGCACGATGGATGGATCGCGAACACCGCATTTGCCGCTAAGGAAGTGAGTGCGAAAAATACAGCGTCTGCTGCGGCGACTGTGCCCGATGCGACGGCAATCGAAGTGATCTTCCGGCCTGATCCGACCATTTACGATGGCCGTTATGCCAACCTGGGCTGGATGCAGGAACTGCCGAAGCCGATCACCAATCTTTCGTGGGACAACGCGGCGCTGATGAGCATTCAGACATTGGTGAAGCTGAACGCCAGCGAAAGCGACGTAGTCGAAATTGAATATCAGGGCAGAAAGATCAAGGCTTCGGCCATGGTCGCGCCTGGTCATCCGGACCAAAGCATCACGATCTATCTAGGCTATGGCCGCCGTAGTGCTGGACGGGTTGGAACCGGACCGGGATTTGACGCATTCCCGATTCGCCTGGCTTCCTCGCCGTTGTTCGCCGTGGGGGCGACGGTAAGAAAGACGGGTGAAACGTATGAGTGTGCATCCACCAAGAGCCACTACATCGATCATCGCGACATGTTCGCACGCAAATACGGTTTTGAAGACGAAGCGAAAGAGGCCAAGCCGGACACGACGCCGCACTCGCTGGAAGGTCGGGAAGCGGAACAGCGCGGCGTGATCCGATTCGCCACGCTTGAGGAATACAAGCAGAATCCAGGGTTTGCCGCTGAGAACGCGGAATTCAACGCGCCACCCAAGAGCACCACTCTATTTCCCGTTTGGGATTACAGCAAGGGATACCAGTGGGCGTTGTCGATCGATCTGAACTCCTGCGTAGGTTGCAATGCATGCATTGTCAGTTGCTATGCGGAGAACAACATTGCGGTGGTTGGCAAGCATCAGGTGCAAGTAGGCCGCGATATGCAGTGGATTCGCATCGATACCTATTTTGAAGGCGACATGAATGCGCCCAAGGCATATTTTCAGCCGATGACCTGTCAGATGTGCGAGAACGCGCCCTGCGAACAGGTCTGTCCGGTGGGGGCGACCGTGCATTCGCCCGAAGGCCTGAATTTAATGCTTTACCAGCGCTGCGTGGGCACGCGCTATTGTTCGAACAATTGTCCGTATAAAGTACGCCGATTTAACTGGCTGCTGTTCTCGGATTATGAGACGGAATCTCTGAAGCTGATGCGCAATCCGGAAGTCACGGTCCGCAGCCGCGGTGTGATGGAGAAGTGCAGTTATTGCGTGCAAAGGATCAGCAAGGCCAAGATCAGCGCTGACAAGGAAAACCGAGTCGTTCGCGATGGAGAAATTGTCACTGCCTGCCAGGAGGCGTGTCCGACTCATGCCATTACGTTCGGCAATATCAACGACAAAAATAGCCGTGTGTCCAGGGTCAAAGCGCAGACACGCAACTATACGGTTCTGGCAGATCTCAACACGCGTCCTCGGACGTCGTACATTGCCGGAGTTGTGAATCCCAACCCGGAATTGATGGAAAACGCCTGATCGACAAGAAGTGATGTACGGACAACTGAAGGCTGACGCAACGAGGGAAACCTCAGCGAACTGAAGAGGTCGCACGAAGCATGGCTACGAAAGATATTTTGCCTCCTGATCCAATGATCGACCCTGAGACGGGCGAACAACTGGTCATTGCCCCTGGGCATACGTTCCGCTCGGTCACCGAGAAGTTGTCGCGCATTGTGCTGACCCCGCACACGCCGCTGGGCTGGTTCTTCGGCTTCGCGATTGCCGGCAGCATTACGATGATGTTGCTTGTCGCGATGACGTGGCTGTTCCTGAAAGGCGTGGGCATCTGGGCCATCACGATTCCTGTTGCGTGGGGTTTTGCGATCGTCAACTTCGTCTGGTGGATCGGTATCGGACACGCTGGAACGCTGATTTCCGCCATCCTTTTGTTGTTCAAGCAGAGCTGGCGCAACTCTATCAACCGCTTTGCCGAAGCGATGACGCTGTTTGCCGTCATTTGCGCGGCCATGTTTCCTGTGATCCATACCGGACGTCCGTGGCTGGCGATCTATTGGCTCTTTCCTTATCCGAACACCATGAACTACTGGCCGCAGTTCCGTTCCCCGCTGATTTGGGACGTATTTGCGGTTTCGACGTATGCAACGATTTCGGTCGTCTTCTGGTATATCGGGATGATTCCCGATCTCGGCACGCTGCGGGACAGGGCAAAATCAAAATTCGGTCGCTTCATCTATGGCCAGATGGCGCTCGGCTGGCGCGGTTCAGCCCGGCATTGGATGCGCTATGAAAGCTCGTGCCTGTTGTTGGCGGGTCTAGCGACTCCACTGGTTCTTTCCGTTCATACCGTCATCAGCTTCGATTTCGCCGTGGCGATCATGCCGGGCTGGCACACGACGATCTTTCCGCCGTATTTCGTGGCTGGAGCCATCTACTCGGGATTTGCCATGGTGCTGACCCTGGCCATTCCGATCCGCAAGTTCTATCACCTGGAAGACCTGATTACGATTCGGCATCTCGACAACTGCGGCAAGGTGATGCTGGCTACAGGCTTCATTGTGGCCTACGGCTACATGACGGACATCGCCTATGCCTGGTACTCGGCGGATAAATGGGAATTCTTCATGGCGTGGAACCGCATCTTCGGGCCCATGGGCTGGTCGTATGTGGTGCTCATCTTCTGTAATATTGCTGTTTCCGCTCACTACGCTCTGGTCGCGCCGGTTGCGGCAGAATGTTGCGTTCCTGTTTATCTTGTCGATCATCGTGAATACGGGGATGTGGTTTGAACGCTTTGTGATTGTGGTAACCAGTCTGACTCGCGATTATCTGCCGTCTTCCTGGGGCACCTACCGTGCGACCCGTTGGGACTATATGACGTTCGTTGGAACGCTTGGATTATTTACGACCCTGTTCTTCCTATTTATTCGCCTATTGCCGATGATTCCGATGTCGGAAATCCGCCAGATTCTGCCCGGATCCAAGGCGCATGAGAACGAAATGCAGAACGAGGTTTGATGTATGCCAGTGCGTGAAGGGATATATGGTTTGCTCGCGGAGTTTGACACGCCCGGCGAGCTGATTGGAGCGGCGAAATCCGCTTACAACGCGGGGTACAGGCGCATGGATTGTTACTCGCCGTATCCGATCGAAGAGGCTGCCGAAGCGATGGGCTTTGACGAGCCGAAGGAGAAGGGTGTGTCCAGAGTATGCCTGCTGGGCGGGATTCTGGGCGGTCTGGCCATGTTCACGCTGGAAACATGGATCTCGGTCTGGGCCTATCCGCTCAACGTCGCCGGGCGCGGCAAGTTTTCCTGGGTTGCCTTTATCATTCCCGCCTATGAGTGGACGATTCTATGGGCAGGCCTTTGCGCCGGTTTCGGCATGCTGGCGCTCAATCGGTTGCCTTCGCCCTATCATCCAGTTTTCAATGCGCCGAATTTTCGCAACGGCGCAACCTCAGACAAATTTTTTCTCTGCCTGGAGGCCGATGATCCCAGGTTTTCCATCACGGATACGCGATCTCTGCTGGAGTCGCTGCACCCAGCCTCCGTCGTCGAGGTGGACCATTAAACCAATGTTTATGCATTCGACCAATTCGCTTTTTCGCTGGACACTTGCCGCTGCCGCTCTCGCCGTGCTGATCCCGCTCTCCGGTTGCCGGCAGGACATGCAGGATGAGCCGAAAATGATTCCGCAACGCGAATCCAAATTTTTTGCCGATGGCAGATCGGTTCGTCCGCAGGTGGAGGGAACTGTGGCCCGCGGCCAGCTCGACGCGAATTCTTATTTCTATACCGGATTGATCGGTCAAACTGAACAGGACGCAATGCCTTTCCCGGCAACGATGACGGTACTGAAGCGCGGGCAGGAACGCTTCGACATTTACTGCACCCCGTGTCATTCTCGCGTGGGAAATGGACGCGGCATGATCGTTGAGCGCGGCTACAAGCCCGCCGGCGACTTGCTGGAGCCGCGCATCCTTCAGGAGCCGCTGGGCCATTACTTCGCGGTCATCAGCCACGGGTATGGCGCCATGCCGGACTATGCGGCGCAGATCAACACGCAGGACCGCTGGGCGATTGCGGCTTACATCCGGGCGCTGCAACTCAGCCAGACGGCCACGCTTGCAGATGTTCCTCCGGGAATGAACATTCAAACGCTGGCGGAAGTGTCCGAACAGATGGGCTACCCGGCGAATTTCCCCCAAGGATGGACTTTGCCGGAGTTGACCAATGTTCCCAGCGCGGGAGATATGAAGGTGGACATTGGCGCAGGGAAAAAGAATATACCCGCAACAACGCAAAACGCACTCAAGAACAACTCCCCTCGCAAGGGAGCAAGGTAAACGGTGACGGACACAAACATGGAACACGGAAGCCACGCACATCATTTGCCCGCAGACCTGAGCGCTCCACCCGCGGTCCTGCGCTGGCGTTCTCGCGCGATTCTCGCGACTGCGATTTTTGCAGTGCTGGCTGTGATCGACCTGCTGATCAGTCATAGTTTCGACTACGTATTGCGCGGCTGGTTGATGGGGTTGATGATTTGCCTGAGTTTTTGCTGCGGCGGCATGGCGCTGCTGATGGTGCAATGGTGCTCGGGCGGCAAGTGGGGCCTGTTGATTCGGCGTCCGCTGGAAGCAATGAGCCGGACATTACCGCTGCTGTTTCTGATGTTTCTGCCGATCGCGATCTTCGCCAAACGCTTGTATATCTGGGCGCGCTTCACGAATCCGGAATCGGCATTGCATGCCGGCTTGATCGATGCCATGCAGGCGCATGCGATTGCCTACAAGCAGGCCGTATCTGACATCTTTATGGTTTCTGGATTCTGGGCCGGGGATCCTCGTACTTCATCATCTTCGGGATTTTCATCTATTTTCTGAATCGCTGGTCGCTGCAGCGCGATTTCGATATGAATCATGGCAACTGGTTCTGGCAGAAGCGTTTTGAAAATCTCAGCGGCCCGGGCCTGGTCGTTTATTCTCTTGTCCTTACCGGCATGTGCGTCGATTGGACGATGTCGCTCGACCCGACCTGGTTCTCCTCGATGTACGGTTTTCATGTTCATCGTTTCGCAGGGATATGCCGCGCTGGCGCTGGTGGTCCTGGTGGTGTTGGCTCTCTCACAGTACGAGCCGGTCAATGCCATTTTTCGCGTTACCGAGCAACATGACATCGGCAAACTTATGCTTGCCTTTGTGATGCTGAACATCTATATGGCCTTCTCGCAATATCTGATCATCTGGTCCGGCAACCTTCCCAACGAGATTCGCTGGTATATGGACCGCATCACGGGAGGATGGGGGCCAGTTGCCGGCCTGGATTTTCTGTTCCACTGGGTTCTTCCGTTCTTCCTGCTGCTCTCGCGGGAACTGAAGCGCAACAAGAGGAAGCTGGCCACAGTCTGCTGCATCATGTTGTTTGCACGCTTCTGGGACACGTGGTGGTTGATTGCACCGGCCTTTCCAGACCAGAGCCGCAATCTCCATTTCAGCGCTGGCATGCTGCAATACATTTTTGTCCCCGCAGCCATGACCGGGCTCTGGCTGGCCTACTACTTCACAGTCTTGCGGACGCGCGGTCTGGTGCCGTTGAACGATCCGCATTTGCCTCAAATTCTGGAGTCTGAACATGCCCACGCATAGGCCGAACGATCCAAACGACGTCAATAGTCCAGGCGGCCCGGATTCGCCGGATTGGGCAAAGGGACACTCATCCGACGACTTTATGACGCTGCATCAGGAACCGGATCCTGAAAGCAAGAAGATTGGGTATGAGCTGACGGATGCCAATACGACGGACATTGCCGGCTTTCTTGTGGTGATGGCTGCCTCGGTTGCCGTTGTATTTGTGCTGGCATTCGGAATTGGGAAATTGATCAACATGGAACTGAATCGGCAGGACGGTCCCGCAAACAAATGGCGTCAGCTGGCGGGCGCGAAACCGGCCAATATGGAATCCGATCCGCAAATTCAACAGCAGCAGTTGCAGCAGCTGGTAAAAAGATTCCCGACTCCTCGACTGGAAACAGACGATGGCAATATGGACGTCGCCGAAATGCATGCTCGCGAGGACATGCTGATGAATTACTACTCGTGGGTCGATGAGCAAAAGCAGATTGTGAGAATTCCGATTGCACGCGCGATGGAGATCCTCGCTCAGAAGGGACTTCCAGTCGAAAGCCAGCAAGGGCCGCAGGAGCAGGCAATGTTTGGAGACAGCCAGAAGACTGTGACAGTTCCCCTAACGAACGGATTTGCGCGTACGGGGCCTGAACTGGAGATGATCGAGGCGCGAGAGCAGCGCCTGGGGATTGGCCCCTATGCGGTTGCGCAGGCGGAGCTCCATTCCGGACATTAACCTTATGACAGCAGCGTCTACAATCCGATTCCACTTCGCGTCGTCTCGGGCGCTGATAGCGGTACTGTTTGCATGCCTGCTGGCTGCATTCGTACCTGCTGTTGCCCATGGCCAAGTGGCTCCGATCGGCGAAAAATCCATGGGAGATACATCCCAGACGAAGCTGCCGCAAATCTTGCAAAAGACGACAATCCAGCAGAATCTCGATCAGTCGCTTCCGCTGAATGCGGAGTTTCGCGATGAGACTGGTCGTACCGTCCATCTAGGCGAGTACTTTGGCAAACGCCCCGCGATCCTGGCGCTGGTGTACTACCGCTGCCCGATGCTGTGTTCCGAGGAATTGAATGGACTGGTGGGCGCGCTGGAGATGTTGAAATTCACGCCGGGAAAAGACTTCAACGTGATCGTAGCCAGCTTCGATCCCAGTGAAGGGCCCGCGTTGGCGGCCTCGGAAAAGGCGCTTTACTTAAAACGTTACGGCCGGCTGAATACGGCGAATGGCTGGCATTTTTTGACCGGCCCACAGGCCTCCATCACCGCGCTTACCAAGGCGGTCGGGTTTGGATACGTCAGCGTTCCCGGGCCAGATGGGAAGATGAATCAGTTTGCCCATCCCAGTTCGATTGAGCTGATCACAACTGAGGGCAAGATTTCGCAGTACTACCTGGGCGTCGAGTATTCCCCTCGCGATATGCGCGCAGGGCTGGTAGAGGCCTCGGATGGCCAGATCGGCTCCCCGGTAGACCTGATCTACACCTATTGCTACCGCTACGACCCCCACATGGCAAAGAACAGCATGATCGTGGTGCGCATCGTGCAGCTGGGCTGTTTGTTGACGGTGCTGGCGTTAGGTGCATTTATTTTGATTTCGCTCCGGCAGGAAGCATTGCAAGGCGGCAATGTCGGAGCTGTAAAAAAGGCGGACGGGTAAACATACATGTCGCACATTAGTCCCGTACTTTGGGAATTTTTAGTTCATTGGCTCGAGAACTTTGCAATCTTTCCGCCGGAGGCGTCCACCATCGCTCCGTATGCGGATGCCTTGTATTTTGCGCTGATTGGCATGACGATCACGGGTCTGGTGCTGGTGATGACCATGGTCCTGGTTTTTTCCATTCGCTATCGCAAAGAGCGGCATCCGGAGGCGGTCCAGATTGAGGGCTCAACGCTGCTGGAAGCGACCTGGACGCTGATTCCGCTGGGAATTTTTCTGGTGTTTTTCGTGTGGGGCGCGCTTCTGTATTTCCGCATCTACAATCCGCCGCCGAATTCCATGAATGTCTACGTGGTAGGCAAGCAGTGGATGTGGAAGGTGGAGCATCCAGGCGGCCAGCATGAAATCGACGCTCTGCACATTCCTGTGGGTGTGCCCATTCAGGTCACTCTGATCTCGCAGGATGTTTTCCATAGCTTCTCTATTCCCGCATTTCGCGTGAAGCGCGAAGCTATTCCCGGACGCTACACCACGGTTTATTTTGAGGCCACCACGCCCGGAAAATATCATCTTTTCTGCACCCAGTATTGTGGCACCAATCACTCCGCCATGATTGGCTGGGTCTATGCCATGTCTCGCGACGACTATAGAAAGTGGACCGCCGGAAATACCAGCGGAGCATCGCTGGCGCAGAATGGCGAGCGGCTTTTTGCCGTGATGGGATGCAATGCCTGCCATTCCGGCAATTCGCAGGCGCGCGGGCCCAATCTTTTTGGGCTCTACGGTTCTCGGGTGCGCATGAACGACGGATCGACCATGATTGCCAACGACGAGTATCTGCGGGAAAAGATATTGAACCCTTCTCTCCACGTTCCAGCTGGCTACGTTCCCATCATGCCGACGTTCCAGGGCCAGATCAGCGAAGAGGGACTGATCGAGTTGGTGGAGTACATCAAGAGCCTGGATTCCAATTATCGCCTGCAGCAGATGATGAACAAGTCCGAATTGGATTCCGCGCAACCCGCCCCTATCGGGCCATCTAACCAGGGCGCCGGCGCCGCCCCGTTGCAAAACGCACCCACGCCAGGAGTAGCTAAGCCATGAGTACCATCGTATCGCTACCTGACCAGTCAACTGCGAAGCTGCCTGCGAAGAGCTATCTGAATCAGGAGTATGGGCTGAAGAGTTGGCTGCTGACCGGCGACCATAAGCGGATCGCCATTCTTTATCTCATTTCAATTACCTTCTTTTTCGTCATTGGCGGAGTGCTGGCGGGTTTGATCCGGTTGGAGCTGCTTACCCCACCCTCCGACCTAATGGCGACGGACACTTATAACAAAGTGTTCAGCATGCACGGCATCATCATGGTTTTCCTTTTCCTGGTGCCATCCGTGCCGGCGACGATCGGGAATTTTTTGATTCCGCTGATGGTTGGAGCGAGGGATCTCGCATTCCCAAAGATCAACCTGCTCAGTTGGTACCTGTATTTGGGTGGCGGAATTTTTGTGCTGACGGCCATGGTGCTGGGCGGAGTGGACACAGGCTGGACTTTTACCGTCCCGCTTTCTACGCACTACGTCAACACGCACGTCGTAACGGCGGCGCTGGGAGTATTCCTGGCTGGATTCTCCTCTATCTTCACCGGCCTGAACTTCATCGTTACGATTCACCGTATGCGTTGCCCCGGCCTGACCTGGTTTCGCTTGCCGTTGTTTGTATGGGGCCACTATGCCACATCCATCATGATGATTCTGGGAACACCAGTGCTGGCTATCACGCTGGTTCTGGTTATCCTGGAACGCACGATGAACATCGGGGTCTTCGATCCCACCAAGGGCGGAGATCCGCTGCTCTTCCAGCATCTTTTCTGGTTCTATTCTCATCCCGCGGTCTACATTATGATTCTTCCCGGGATGGCCGTCATGTCGGAGGTCATCAGCACCTTCTCGCGCAAGCGGGTCTTCGGCTATACGGCGGTGGCATTTTCCTCGGTGGCGATTGCGGTCTTCGGCTTCCTGGTGTGGGAGCATCACATGTTCATCATGGGCGTCAGCCAGTACTCGGCGCTGGTCTTCTCGCTGCTGACCATGCTGGTTGCGGTGCCCTCTGCCATCAAAATCTTCAACTGGTCGATGACGCTCTATAAAGGTTCGATCACTTTTGAAACTCCAATGCTCTACGCCTTCGGGTTCATCGGCCTGTTTACCATTGGCGGCCTTACGGGAATTTTCCTGGCCACGCTCGGGATGGATGTTCATCTTAGCGAGACATATTTCATCGTCGCTCACTTCCACTTCGTCATGGTGGGTGGAATGTTGATGGCGTACCTTGCCGGCGTCCATTTCTGGTGGCCGAAGATGACAGGGCGCATGTATCCCGAAGGGATCTCAAAGACTGCGGCAGTCATCACCTTTATCGGCTTCATTGTTACCTTCTTCCCGCAGTTCATCCTGGGCTACCTGGGGATGCCGCGCCGGTATGCAGCCTATCCAGCGGACTTCCAGGTTCTCAACGTATTCTCAACTGCCGGTGCTTCCATTCTTGGTATTGGCTATCTATTGCCGATGCTTTATCTGCCCTGGTCTCTGATTTATGGCAAGATTGCCGGTAGCAATCCATGGCAGGCGACGGGGTTAGAATGGCAGATTCAGTCGCCCCCTCTAACCGAGAATTACGTCGAGATTCCCATCATGGACCATGAAGCCTACGACTACGAATGGCTGGCAAATAAGACTCATCACGAGGTGCAAACCGTTGGATAGCCAATCGATTGCCACGACGCCAGAGGAACTGGACCATTCCGGATTGCCGCATGCGCACGAGCATCCTGCCTTTTTGCGGCACCACTTTGAAAACATCGGCCAGCAGCGCGAGGCCGCGAGTTTCGGCATGTGGGTCTTCCTGCTGACAGAAATCATGTTTTTTGGCGGAATGTTTTGTGCCTATCTCATCTTCCGCAATTGGTATCATCCCGCTTTTGTCGCGGGCAGCAACACGTTAGATATCACGTTAGGTACGACCAATACAGCGGTCCTGATTGGCTCCAGCTTCACCATGGCCATGGCTGTCTATAGTGCTGAAATGCGCCGCAAAGGCCATCTGATTCTTTTCCTGGTTTTGACGATCGTGCTGGGCGGCGTGTTTCTGGGGATCAAAGCGGATGAATGGCATTCCAAGTACGTGGAGCATCACATTCCGGGAATGAATTTCTCGATCCAGGATTTTGTTCATCCCACGAACCCCAAGGCAGTTGCACTCGCGCCCGACATGGCAGAGAAAACCCAAATTTACTTTTCCCTCTATTTTTTAATGACGGGAATGCATGCGCTGCATATGGTCATCGGAGTCTCGATCCTCTTTTTTCTCGTAGTGCGAGCTGCGCGAGGTGCGTACACCGATGGCCATGTGATACCCATAGAAAATTTCGGGCTGTATTGGCATTTCGTCGACATTATTTGGATTTTTTTGTTCCCATTGCTCTATCTCATCAGCCGCTATCGATAACGTGAACGTGGCGGGTAGTTGCGCAACATGATTGACACGCCGCTGCAACCGCGGGGAATATGGAGTACCGAGCATGACCGAGAAGACCAAGCCAACGCATCAGGACGCGGAAATTCATATCGTGAAGCCGCCGATCTATATAGCGATATTTCTAACGTTGCTTGTGCTGACCGCGCTGACGACCGGTATATCGTTCATTGACCTGGGTGTGTTTAACGCAGTGATCGCATTGGCGATTGCTTGTCTGAAAGCCTCGCTCGTGGTTTTGTTTTTCATGCATATTCATTACAGTTCACGGCTATTGAAGTTGACAGTGGTAGCGGGATTGTTCACGTTTCTCCTGCTCATCAGCTTAACGATGACGGACTATATCAGCCGTGCGTGGGGCATGTGGTAGGGCTGGAATTGCGTGTTTGGTCAAGATGAAAGATATGGATCAACAGATCCGGCTACGCCGTTTCTGGGGAGCGGCAATCTTTTCGCTGGGCATTCTTTGGGGATTAGCCAATATTGTCTACAGCCCAGTCGCGGCGTTGACTACGATTGTAGGCAGTACATGGCTTGAGGTGTTTGTCGTCCTTGCCGGCGGCTTTCTTAGCTTCGCTTCTTCGATTCTGGCGTTCTATCATCGCCGAAGCGCATCCTGGTTTTTGTTCTCTGGCGGCTTCATTCTGTTCGTCTTCGCCCTCTGCGGGCAGCTGATTCTTCCGCTGAACACTCGCGGAATTCCAAATCTACTACTGCTTTTTTTGTCGGGCACAGTTGCCATTTCGCTGGGACTGTTCGGGGTCATTACGGACCGTAAAGGCTGGCCTCCCTTGCGCGATCTTCGTTGAGCGACTGACAGCTTCAGTTCCATTCCCTCTGCCGCGATGAACCGGTTACGATGGAACCGTCGGAATCTTCTTGAACACCGGAGCTCAGGATGAACAGCAAGATCGTCCCACGTCCTCAATTGGCGCATTTAACCGCGCAACTGGATGAGCTGAAGCAAAAAGGAACCTATTTCCATTTGCGCGTTCTGGAAGACCAGCAGGAACCGGTTTGCACTTACGACGGCAAGCGGGTCATCAATCTGGCTTCCAACAATTACCTCGGTTTGACGGCGCATCCAAAGCTGCGCGAAGCTGCGATCGAAGCTACGCGGAAGTATGGCGTAGGCTCCGGTGCCGTGCGAACCATCGCCGGAACCATGCGCATCCACATGGAGTTGGAAGAAAAAATCGCGCGATTCAAGAATGTTGAAGCCTGCGTTGTTTTCCAATCCGGCTTTACCGCGAATGCAGGGACGGTCTCTTCCATTCTCGGTAAAGACGACTTCATTATTTCGGATGAATTAAATCACGCCAGCATCATTGATGGCGCCAGGCTTTCTCGCGCCAAGGTGAAAGTGTTTCGCCATCGAGATATCGCTCATGCAGAAGAATTGTTGCAGGAAGTTCAGACGGAACCGGGACATAAACTGCTGATCACAGACGGTGTCTTCTCAATGGATGGCGACATTGGCCCCGTCGACAAGCTGTGCGACCTGGCCGATACATACGGAGCCATTATGATGGTCGATGATGCGCATGCCTCCGGAGTGCTGGGTCGCAACGGGCGTGGCAGTGTGGACCATTTTCACTGCGATGGGCGGGTTGACGTCCAGGTGGGCACACTCTCCAAGGCGATTGGCGCATTGGGAGGATATGTCTGCGGTTCGCGCGATCTAATCGACTATCTGTACCACAGGGCACGTCCATTTCTGTTCTCTACGTCTCACCCTCCGTCGGTGGCGGCAACATGCATCGCTGCTTTCGACATTCTGGAGAATGAGCCGGAACGCATTGAGCGCTTGTGGGAGAACACGCGATATTTCAAGCGGGAACTCGCAGCCGCTGGGTTCAATATTGGCGGCATCAACACGCCAGCAAGTGAGACGCCCATTACGCCGATCATTCTTGGGGATGGACGTATTACGATGGAATTTTCCCGGAAGCTGTTTGAGGCCGGTGTGATGGCCACTGGAATTGCTTTCCCTACCGTGCCGGAAGGGAAAGCTCGAATCCGCACCATCATGACCAGTGAGCATACTCGCGCCCAGCTGGATCAAGCCCTGGAAACAATGACGCGCATCGGGAAGCAGATGACGATTCTGCCTTGATCGCTACATGTAACTGTACAAGTTACTAAAATGGAAGTCGTGCGGTAAAAATCAGCGCATGGTCGTACGAATGGTAATGCGTGGCCGCGATCTGCATGCCTGCTCCCAGAGTCAATCCCACGCGATTGTGTATAGGAAATCTGCCGGTGACGAGACCGGGCGTCAGGAAAACCTGCTTTTTTCCGTCGTTATCGCCCCCATTATAGAATGTGGAATTGGCCTCGATTTCGGGCCAGAAGTAGCGCCCCACATGCTCTTGCGCGACTGTATTCCACACGACAGTTCGACCGACCGAGGCAGTACTGTCTACGGGCAAAGTTCCTCCCAGCGTGGATTCAAGGTCGAATCGTCCCCACCCTTTGCCGCCTGCAATCGTCGGCGTCAAGGTGGAGCTGCGCGCGCCGTTCTTATATGTTCCGGTAGTAACATTCCCGCCAAAAAATGCCGTCAGGATATAGTTCCCCTTTTCTTCGTTGGCAGAAAGGATGCGGTATTTCATCACGAAGCTGACGTCGCCGGGACCATTCGTGGCGCCATTCGGGCTGTGCCGGATATATGGCGGAGCATTGATCAGCAGCTCAATGTGCGACTGCGGAATCAATTCAAGACCTTTGCCGTTGTCATAGTTCCAAGTGTGCTCATTATCAGGGAGCAGCTCCCGTACGAAATCGGCACGAAATTCCTGTTCCAAACGGGGTGTCACCAGTACAACCGGCGTAATCCAATGCGGCTGTTTGCTTTGCGTTGCAGTCACGTTCGCTAGCCACCGTGCGGTCCAGGAGGTTTGGGCGGAGGCATTGGCACCACAAAAGAAAACAGTGAAAACCAAGAGGAATAGAAGTCGTCGCATAACCATACGATGCTGAATGTACTCAATAATATGTACTGACTGCAACCCTATCTATATGAATCAATACGAATTATCGAGAAAAAGTTTTGACAGCAGGCAGGCGACGCAGAGAAGTCGGCGTGACTTTGCGAACTACTTTAGGGAGGCACTCGCGTCGTGAACGATGCGGCCTTCGCTGATTGTCATCTGGATACGCCCCGGTAATTTCCACCCATCGAACGGAGTGTTCCTGGATTTTGATTTCGATTCGCTGGCATGGAATTGCCAGTCATCATTTGGCCGGAATAGAACGATATCCGCAAAGGAACCTACCGCGAGTGAGCCGCGATGTTTTAAATGCAGCACTTGCGCCGGTTGACTGCTCAGCAGCGCAATCACACGGGGAAGTGGCATACGGTGCTGCCGGTGAAGCACTAACAAGGACAACCCCAGCGCCGTTTCCAGGCCGATAATCCCGTTGGGAGCGCGCTCGAATTCCTGTTCTTTTTCATGCAGCGCGTGAGGTGCGTGATCTGTGGCGATGGCGTCCACGGTTCCGTCCATGATCCCACCGATCAGCGCGAGGCGATCTTCTTCGCTTCGCAGCGGCGGATTCATTTTTGCATCGGTGTTGTAATCGCCAATGGCCTGTTGGGTCAAAGCAAAATGATGCGGTGCCACTTCGCAGGTGACGTGCAGGCCACTGCGTTTGGCACGACGGACTGCTTCGAGTGCTTTTGCTGTGGAGAGGTGGGCCACATGCAGATGAGCGCGGCTGGCGGGGTCGCTTTTGCGAAGGCGTGATAGTAGCTCAATATCGCGTTCCACAATCCCGCTTTCGGCGTCGACGGACATGCCTTTCAGCCCGAGGCGGAAGGCGAGAGTGCCAGCGTTCATGCTGGTTCCGTGCGTGAGGCGTGTGTCTTCCGCGTGCTGAATGACGGGCAGACCGACGCGACCAGCTTGAGCCAATGCCTCAAACATGATGCTGTCTTCAAGAATTGGCTTGCCATCATCGGATACGGCCACCGCACCGGCAGCCTGCAGGGGTTTGTAATCGACAACACTTTCGCCCCTGCTTCCCTGCGTGGCTGCTGCGATTGGAAATACTCGCACCGCAGCATCGCGATCGGAGGCTTGCATCCACCGCGTAATTTCCACCGAGTCGTTTACCGGCGAAGTATTCGGCATGACACAGACGCTGGTAAAACCGCCGGCGGCGGCAGCGCGTGTGCCGCTGGAGATGGTCTCTTTGTAGCCCTGGCCGGGCTCTCGCAGGTGCACATGGATGTCTACCAAACCGGGGGCGACGACCATCCCTTTCGCATCGACAATCGCTGCTTTTTCTTTTTTCGCTAATGCATTCAACTTGCCAGGAAGGTCCAACGCAGCGACACGACCGTCGCGGACATACAGATCGCGTCTTTCATCCATCCCTGTGGAGGGTCGACAACATGGCCGCTCTGAATCAAAATAGCTGTCATCGATTCTTACTCGAGTGTTCATTTCTTTTGAGATCTGTATCCAATGCGCGGGCCAGGAGCGCCATCCGGATGATCGAGCCATGATAGACCTGTTCCGCAATTACGGAATTCGGCCCATCCGCTACTTCGCTGGTAATTTCAAGTCCACGAATCATAGGTCCAGGATGGAGAATGATGGCCTGTGGGGCATGTGCGGCGAGCCGTTCCTTATGTAACTGATACTGTTCCATATAATCTTCCAAATCGATCTCAAGGCCAGCCAGCCGTTCTTTCTGGATACGCAGCATCATCACAACATTGGACCGTTTCAAGGCGCGTTCAAAATTGCGTTCAATTTCAACTCCAGGGCCGATTGCTGCGGCGCATTCCGGCAACAGTAACTGCGGTCCACAGAAGATGACTCTGGCACCCAGTTTTGGAAGGAGTAGCGCATTCGAGCGGGCAACGCGGCTATGAAGGATATCGCCCACGATGGTGACGGTGATGCCCTGCAATGTGCGATCGGTGATGGAATGATTTCGTTTGCTCGATGTTCGCGTGTTGCGCGGCAAGTGTGCCAGGATGGTGCGCAAGTCGAGCAGCGCTTGTGAAGGATGTTCGTGACTGCCGTCGCCCGCATTCAGAACAGGTAATCCGGTAGCGCGAGCGAGTAAATATGGTGCGCCCGAGTTGGGGTGTCGCAGGATGATGCATTCCGCGCCGAGAGCACGCAGCGTGATGCCCGTGTCCTTCAGGGATTCACCCTTTTCAATGCTGGAAGACAAGGCGCTGACCAGAGTGGTATCCGCGCCCATGGATTTAGCGGCCAGTTCAAACGACGTTCGTGTGCGCGTGCTTGACTCGTAAAACAGGAGTGCCACGCGACGTTTTGTGTAGCGCTGGGCACGGCGAGCGACGGGCATCGCTTCCAGCTCCGAAGCCTCCGTCAGGACGCGATCCACATCTTTCAGCGTGAAATGGGAAACCGAGATTGCAGAGCCCGGATGAATAAATCCTGTGGAAGCGGCGCCGTGGAACCGCGGCGTCGCAATTGCGTTCCGAAACGCAGTTCCCAGAGAACTTTCAAGATGAAGGAGAGGCTGTTTCGAGGAGGAATGGCTGCTGCCCGCTCCGGTGCCGGTGATCTTGGCCGCGTGCGTTTTGATTGTCGCTTTTCTTACCGGTGTCTTTCGTTTGATTGGCATACATCCGTTCAACATCATTTAGCTGCGGCGGCTAGAGCTGCCGGCCTCGGCTCATCCGTCGATTCGCTCCACCAGCAGCACCTGCTCATTCCCATCCACTTCTTCCAGCTTTACTTCGACAATTTCGCGATCTGTGGTTTGAACCGTGCGTCCGACAAAGGTCGCCTCGATCGGCAATTCTCGATGTCCGCGATCAATCAATGTCAGCAACTGCACGCGCTTGGGACGGCCGTGGTCGATGAGCGCATCGAGAGCGGCGCGCACGGTGCGGCCTGTGTAGAGGACGTCATCAACCAGGACTACATCGCGGCCGTTGACATCGAAACCAAGATCGCCCGGATTGACTACAGGACGAGGTCCGCGGGTTGACAGGTCGTCGCGGTAGAAACTGATATCGAGCGTTCCGACATCGATGGTTTTTTTCTCAATGGTTTCCAGCAGCTTCGCCAACCGTCTTGCCAAGGGGACGCCGCGGCGGTGAATCCCGACCAGGGTCAGATCGTCGGAGCCATTATTCTTCTCGACAATTTCATGCGCCAAACGCACCAGGGTGCGCTCAATCTCTGACGAAGACATCAGACGGGATTTTTCCCGCAGCAATGGAGCAGAATCTAGGCCTTTGGCAGCGTCTTTCATGTTCTTCGCTTGATCATACGAGTCCAATTCGTGACGCACAAGCGCAACCAGCCGAGAGTGACTGGAAATCCTTGCGGAGGATGAGGCCTTCGGGTAGGATGCCACATTAAGAAGGCCGCTCGACATGGAGAGATTATGGTGTTATCTCACGTTCTGAAACGCACAATCGGTGCTTTTTCATTGCTCGCTTTCGTGCTAGTACCACTGAGCCCGATGTTCGCGAAAACACATGACTACCCGATGCGGTTGCAGGTGATTCACTCACGTTGGCACGGCCGCCGCGGCTGGGCCAACGGATATGGCCACGGCAATCTTATTACGCAGCAGCCCGGACAGCCTCCGAAGCAAGGCATGGATTTCGAATATTCATGCAGCACCCCAGTACGCCATACTTTTGCGCCAGACACCTATCCGGCACGTTACGGCAAGAACAATTTGGAAGTGGTCGTGTTGCTGCCGGAACTGGGCAGCGAGAAGGAAAAGGAATGCACCCTGAAAATCGAGATGAAGGATTTTGTGTACCAAGGAGGCCGAGGCGGCACTCTGTGGTCAGTGCCGTTGGCGGGCGGATCGCCGACCCAGGTTCAGGAAGATGGCGGCGGAGATAACCAGTAACCGGGTCCACGGCAGATGACCCGGCGTTACGCGAGAGAAAAATCCCATCTCTACGGGCCGCCTTCACCGCCCTCACCGCCACCGCCTTGTCCACCCAGGCTCCAGGATGCAGAGAATAAATTCTGACCGGCGGAGGGGGAGGCGTTCAGAATTGGCTCGACGCCGGCAAGTAGCGTACAAACGGTGAGCGAGCCAGGTGTTCCCTGAGTAGCGACGATCATGACAGCGTCGCCGGGGTGTAGATCCGAGGGCTGGATTACTGGAGCACGCTGCAGCATTTGCGAGATGTCCCCGTTGCGGCGACCCTCTCCAGCCGGGCGAGGTCCGGACTGTTCCGTTGTGGATTGCGTGGCTGCAGATGGAGTGGCCGGGATTCGCGGGTGCGTCCCGTCGTTGCTGCGAGCATGATGATCGCCCGCCTCCTGGTCATGCCCACTGCTTCCGCCCTTGAAGCGTGCAGCAATCGCCTCGGCCATCACCGCAGGCAGTTGATGCAATTGCGAATCGGCATTGACATGGATGACCACTGGTTTCTTCGTCGCACGGTCGGTTATTGTGATGGTGTCGGCTGTCGGATCGGAAGAAACGACTGCGCCAGCAATATTGCGAAAGCTGCCAGCGACAATTTCCTCGGCCTGCATCTCGGTGCCATCGGCACTACGATCGCCTCGCGCCCGAAGTTGATCGCCGGGTTGGATTTGATCCAGGGTTGAGACCTTTGTGTCAGAGAACTTGATGGAGCCCGCGTCGTAGCGACGGACCACCGTTTTCGGACTCGTGTGGATGGTCACGACATGGGCCTGGTGGGCGATCGTCACCGTACCTGTTGCTGCGTCGACAGTTTTCACAATTCCGCCAACTCCCCGTTGTTGCCAGTCCTCCTCTTCGGCCTGGTGTTCTTTGGCAATATCGGCTTGTCTCATGGCGATAACAGTTGTTACGGTTGGACCCGATCCGTCCGGGGCTGGGTGAATCGCGATCAGTACGCGGTCGCCTACTGCCAGATCCGTCAGGTGAATAGGGGTAGCGCCAGCAATGGTTTTCGCGCCGGGCGCAGTTTGTAAGATTCGGGCCGTATCGGTCACGGTCACAGTGGCAGGCGGTCCAGAATCCGGTTTCACGGTGAGTGATTGACCTTGGATCGAGGTGATCGATCCGACCAGATGGCTTACGCTCGTCGGCTGGGTGGCCGCCTGTTGGGCTGAGAGGGTACCGGCAGCAGGCGAGAGGGCGCTGCTCAATCCGCCCAGCAGAATAAGCATGCACACAGTTCTTGGTAAGCCCATGGAAAACCTTTCTCTTCGTAGGCCACAGTCTGCGTTGCAAGCGTATGACCTACATGTGGATGTGACGTGTTGTCTGCTGGAAGGTTTCATGAATCGAGCACATACTATGCTTTTTTCGAGAGAGAGTAAGGTATTCACATGATACGGCGCTGGGCACAGTGGTTGGGTCGATGGGTGCCGGTACTGATTGGGGCAATTGCGCTGCTGTACGTCGGAGACTGGGCAGTGCTGGAGGTTCGCGCCGCCCACGGAAATGCCTATAGTACGGTGCAGGTGGATCAGTTTCTCGCTACTCCTCTAAAGGGTGAAAAAACGGAGTATGACCTGATGGGTACAACGGAGGAGACGTGCACGCGGTCAATATTTCCACAGAAATGGCACCCTCCCTGCTGGTGGCTGAAACGTCACACCTCGCAATGGGAGTAAGAAGCGGCAATCACGGCAATTTGTTTTCATCCCGTTGTAAATTGAGGCATGAAACAAGGCCAGATTTCCAGCGCAACTCATGGGTCCAGCGGGCGTCTAACGTAGTGATGTCCCGGTTGCGGACATGCCGCTATGCATCTGCCGAAACTTGAACGCCGTCCCGAACTGGATGCTCTGCGCGGGCTCTTCCTGGTTTGGATGACGCTGACCCATTTGCCGACGCGCTTCAGCGACTTCGTGAACCAACCGATTGGATTTGTGACGTCTGCGGAAGGCTTTGTATTTCTTTCCGCGCTGCTGGTGGGGCGGCTCTATGTGCGCGAACTGCTGGAAGACGAGCCTGGGGTACGCAAGAAGCTGTGGAAACGCTCGCTGAAGATTTACGGCTATCACCTGCTGATGCTCGGCTTTGCCTTTACGGTGGCGGCGACGTTCGCCGTACATACACATAAGGCGGCACTGACGAACCTTCTGGATTTCTATCTGGCACATCCGGGTGTGGCAATCGTCGGCTCGGTCTTGCTGCTGTACTGCCCGCCGCTACTCGACATTCTGCCGATGTATGTGACATTTCTTTTCTTCACGCCATTGGTTCTTTCAGCATCGTGGCGCTATGGGTGGAGGAAGATCCTGGTTGCCAGCGGCATGGTATGGCTGCTGGCCCAGTTTGGGCTGCGAGACCTGGCGCACAACGCGATTGTGAGCGTGACGCATCTTCGAATTCCGTTGCAGGAGACGGGCGCCTTCAACCTGTTCGCGTGGCAGGCGGTGTGGATTGGCGGGCTGTGGCTGGGGGCGCGATCGGCGGTCGGGATTGTTCCTCTGCGAAGAATTCCCAGCTGGGGTGCGACCGTGGCAGTTGCTGTCTGCGTGTTCTTCATCGGGGTGCGACATGGATGGTTGGGGCCGCATCTGACGCAGCAGGCGTTAGGAATGCTGCTCGACAAGTGGCAGATTGGCGCCTTGCGAGTAGTCAACCTGCTGGCGTTTACGGTTGTCTTTTACTGGTTGCGTAAGTATGTCCTGCGAGTGGTTTCAATTGAGCCGTTTCTGACTCTTGGCAAAGCTTCGCTGCATGTGTACTGCGCGCATCTTTTCTTCGTGTTTGTGGGATTGGCGCTGCTCTACGGAGAAGTGGAGCAACTGCAGGGGGCGACAGCGATTGCGCTGGTTGTGGTGACGTTCGGCGTGTTGATGCTGGTCGCATTGAACGAAGCGAGAAAGCGTCGGCTGCATCGTGAAACGAAAATGCGCCAGGAAACAAGTCCGCACTCCATCCCTGTAGAAGAAGCCGTTTAACTATTTTTCTTTTTTTGTTGCGCAGCGCGGCGCTGCTTGACCCATCCGGGTTTCGTGGTTTGACGGGCACGGCCGAGAGCTAGTGCGCCAGCGGATACCGGCTCGGTGATGCAGGAAGCGGCGGCGACGTAGCTATCGTCTTCGAGCGCGACCGGCGCGACCAAGCGTGGCGTTGCTGCCGACGAAGACGCGATCCCCAATCTGCGTGGGATGCTTGTTGACGCCGTCGTAATTGCACGTGATGACACCAGCGCCGATGTTGCAGCCGGAACCAATGGCGACATCGCCGAGGTAGGTAAGATGATTCGCCTTGGAACGCTCGCCCACGCGAGCATTCTTTGTCTCGACGAAGTTGCCGATATGGGCCTCGCGGCCAATCTGGCTACCCGGACGCAGATGCGCGAAGGGACCGACGAATGCGCCGTTGTCGACCATGGCCCCGTCGAGCACGCATCCGTTGCGAACCAATACCTGATCGCCAAGCTTTGAATCCTGAATGACAGAGTAGGAGCGGATGTGGCAGTCCTCTCCGATGTGGGTGTTGCCAAGCAATTGGACGAATGGCTCGATGATGGTGTCAGGGCCAACAGTGACGTCCGCGTCAATGACACAGGTTTCGGGCCGGTGGATGGTGACGCCTTGCGCCATCAGTTGCCGGGCGGCCTGGTTGCGCAGTGCGGCCTCCAGATCCATCATTTCGGCAATGGTATTCGCGCCCAGAACTTCCGTTGCATCACCGATTTCATAGGCAACGACACGTTCACCGGCGGCGCGCAGAATGGCGGCCATGTCGGTGAGGTAGTACTCCCCGTGTGCGTTGTTGGACTGGAGCGATTCGATATGGCGATACAGAGCATCGATGCGAAAGATATAGACGCCGGAGTTGATTTCTCCAATGTTCTGTTGATCCGGGGCCAGAGCTTTTTGCTCAATGATGGCGGCGACCTCCGGGCTGGTGGGCGAAACTCGCACGATACGGCCGTATCCAAAGGGATTTTCCGGGCGCGTCGTCAGAACGGTCATGGCGGCTTGCTGGGCCTGATGAAAGCTGCGCAGATGTTCGATGGTTTCGGGCCGGATCAGCGGAGCATCGCCGTAGAGCACGAGCAGATCGCTGAAGCCACTGACTGATTTGAGCAGGCATTGCACGGCATGACCGGTGCCCAGCTGCTGCGTCTGATGGACAAAATGCACGCCGGTAGCTCCGACGGCGCGCTCGACTTCCTCTGCCTGGTGGCCGACGACGACAAAAACCCGATTCGGCAGCGTAACTTTGAGGACGGCGTCAAGGACATGCTGCAACAATGGCTTGCCGGCGATTGAGTGCAGGACCTTGGCGCGTTTAGACTTGAGCCGCGTACCTTTGCCGGCGGCGAGAATGGCAGTGGCAAAATATTGAGATTCCATAACCTACCCATCGTCTCACAGCCATATGGCCAAAGATCAGGATAGAGGTGTAAAGCTAACAGAAGGCTGGCGGGACGCCTGCTGCCTGTCTACGAAAGCGAAGTATGGCGAATGCTCTGCGTCCCGCAACCGTCTGCATCTAAATTGAGGCAGGTCAGACATTGCCGTATCGTGCAGTTCAAGGTTCACAGAGGAGGGAAGAATGCGTCCACAGTCTCGAGGCGGTATCCAGACTTTGTCTGGTTTGCTCATCTTGTCCGTAGCGTGTGCCGTGGGATGCAACGGCTGTGGTTCGAGCAGCAGCTCTTCCGGAGGTACCACCGGAACAACCGGAACAAACCGGAACCACAGGCACGACCGGTAGCGGTGGCAATCCCCCGCCAGCTGGCGTGCAGGTACTGACGTATCACAACGACAATACGCGCGCGGGTGAGAATACGCAGGAGACCGTACTGACCACCGCGAATGTAAACTCTACAAATTTTGGCAAGATAGGTTTTTATTCTGTGGATGGCAGGGTGGATGCCGAACCGCTGTATGTTCCGGGAGTGATGATTGGCGGCGCTTCCCATAATGTGTTGTACGTGGTCACGGAGCATGATTCGGCCTATGCCTTGGACGCCGATACGGGAACAGTGCTGTGGCATGCCTCCACGTTGGGTGCGAATGAAACGACAAGCGATCCGCGTAACTGCGGCCAGGTGAGCCCGGAAATCGGCATGACATCCACTCCGGTGATTGACCCCAAGGCGGGCGCGCATGGAACCATCTACATGGTCGCCGCGAGCAAAGACAGCAGTGGCAATTACCACCAACGCCTACACGCGCTGGACATGACGACAGGAATGGAACAGTCTGGAAGTCCGGTGACGGTGCAGGCTACTTATCCGAGCATGGGACCGGAAAGCTCGAATGGACAGGTGGTGTTTGACCCCAAGCAATATAACGAACGCGCCGGGCTGCTACTGCTGAATAGTGTGGTGTATCTGGGCTGGTCTTCGCATTGCGATATTGAGCCTTACACGGGCTGGCTGATGGGATACAACGAGAACACGCTGGCGCAAACGAGCGTGTTGAATTTGACGCCCAACGGATCGGAGGGCTCCATTTGGCAGTCTGGAGCGGGGCTGGCGGCGGACTCGTCGGGCAACATTTATTTTCTGGATGCCAACGGAAGTTTCGACACGACTCTGAACGGGAGCGGGAACCCTGCCAACGGCAACTACGGAAATGCGTTTATGAAAGTTTCTACCACGGGCAACAAACTGGCCCCGGCGGATTACTTCACCATGTCGAATACGGTAGCGGAATCGAACGCCGACGAAGATCTTGGCTCCGGGGGAGCCATGCTGTTGCCGGATGAAACCGACGCATCCGGCACGGTGCGGCATCTCGCGGTGGGAGCAGGAAAAGACGCGAACATCTATGTCGTCGATCGCGACAATATGGGCAAGTTCCATGCGAGCGGCAACATGATCTATCAGGAACTGGGCGGCGCGCTGTCTGGCCAGGAATTCGCCATGCCTGCGTATTGGAATAACACCGTCTATTACGGAGGAGTTAACGATTGGATCCGCGCTTACCCGATTACGCAGGCGAAGTTGGCGACCAGTCCAAGTTCAAAAACAGCGAATCAGTTTCCCTATCCGGGCGCGACGCCGAGCGTTTCCTCCAATGGCACCTCGAATGGAATTGTTTGGGCGGTGGAAAACAACAATACGGCAGTCCTGTATGCCTATGACGCCACTAACCTGACGCATGAACTGTATGACAGTAACCAGGCGGCAAGCGGGCGCGATCATTTTGGCGTGGGAAACAAATACATTACACCGATGATTGTGAACGGAAAGGTGTACGTGGGTACGACGAATGGCGTGGCCGTGTTTGGCTTGCTGAAGTAAGTATGTTTCGGCATTGTCCAATTTCTGGACACTGAGAAATTAAGAGAGGTGGTCCGTTTCAGGCGAAGTAGGCGTTATTCTGTCCAGCGGCGGAAGATGAGAGCGCCATTGGTGCCGCCGAAGCCGAAGGAGTTCGACAGGGCGATATCGACCTTGACCTGGATGGGTTTGTTGGGCACGTAGTCCAGCGTGCAGGCGGGGTCGGGGTCGATCAGGTTCATCGTCGGGGGCAACTTGCCGTGTTGCATCGCCATGACAGTGATGCCTGCCTCCAGGCCGCCGGCGCCGCCGAGAAGGTGGCCGGTCATCGATTTGGTCGAACTGATCTTGAGCTTGTGGCTGGTGGCGTGTTCGCCGAAGACTTTTGCGATGGCGGTGGACTCAAGCGCATCGCCCAACTGCGTGGATGTGGCGTGGGCGTTGACGTAGTCGATCTGGTGGGGTTGAATGCCCGCGCTGCGGATGGCGTTCTGCATGGCACGCGCGCAGCCTTCGCCTTCCGGGGCCATGCTGGACATGTGGTAAGCATCCGCGCTCATGCCATAGCCGATAATTTCTGCCAGAATCTTTGCGCCGCGGGCCTTGGCGTGTTCCAGTTCTTCGAGAATCAGAATCCCCGCACCTTCGCCAATGACAAAGCCGTCGCGATCCTTGTCGAACGGGCGGCAGGCGTGCGTGGGATCGTCATTGCGAGTGGAGAGCGCGCGCATGGCGGCAAACCCGCCGACACCCATGGGGGTGATCGCAGCTTCCGCTCCGCCGGCAATCATCACATCGGCATCATCGCGTTCGACCAGGCGATACGCATCGCCGATGGAATGGGCGCTGGTGGTGCAGGCAGTTGCCGTGGCCTCGTTAGGACCTTTGGCACCCCAGCGAATGCTGACCTGTCCTGCTGCAAGGTTAATGATGGCGGCGGGAATGAAGAAAGGAGAGATTTTGCGCGGACCGCCAGCGAGCATGGCGCTATGTTCCCGCTCAATAATGTCGAAACCGCCGATGCCGGAGCCAATATGGACGCCAACCCGCTCGGCGTTTGCCGGCGTGATCTTCAATCCAGAAGATTCGAGAGCTTCCTGGGCCGCGGCCAGCGCGAAGTGGATGAAGCGACCCATCTTGCGCGCTTCTTTTTTCTCTATAAAAAGATGCGGGTCAAAATCCTTAACTTCCGCTGCAAAAGTGACGGAGAAGCCAGTCGTATCAAAGGCTGTGATGGGCGCCATGCCGCTTTCGCCCGCCAATAGATTGCTCCATACCTCGGTTGCGGTTTTACCCACTCCGCAAATAAGGCCAATGCCTGTGACAACGACACGCCGCTTCAAGACTAGTTGCCGCCTTTACCGTTCTTTTTGATGTAGTCGACAGCGTCCTGCACTGTTTTAATTTTTTCGGCTTCTTCGTCTGGAATTTCCAGATCGAATGCCTCTTCGAACTGCATGACCAGTTCGACCACATCAAGCGAGTCCGCTCCAAGGTCTTCCTGGAACGATGCCGTAGGAGTTACTTCAGCTTCATCCACCTGCAACTGCTCCACAATAATCTGTTTCACTTTTTCTTCAACGGCCATGTCTTTCTCCTAAAACTTTTTGTTTGAACCCACAAAACTTTTTCTCAAGCGCAAAGATCGAATCTGCACGATGCAGCCTCCTGATAGAGAGGCAAGAACAGGCAATCTCTCTTCGGGTACCTTTTTCAGAGTACAGCTAAACCCTAATTGGAGGCACACTGTTCCCCTGTGAGCGCTTATGCTCGAAATTCGAGTGTACTGAGGGGCTGTGCCACTGTAAAGCGTGGGAATCGTTTTCAGAACGAGAGCGGCTTGAATTGGCTGGATTCCCGCGTCTCTCTCCAGCAAGGTTACAGTAGGTGTGAGGCAAATTTGGATGAATATCGTTGCGATCGTGGAGATGGTTGGGCTGGCTGTTTTCGGTCTGCTGGTCGGGTGGTGGCTGGGAAGGGCCTCCGTGGGTGCAGCCCTGGCGGTCAGTCAGCAGCGAGCACAAGACCTGGAATCGAGGAACACACAACAGGAAGGCGAGATTCAACGTCTGCGCGTGGAGCAGAAATCAACGGAGACGGAAAAAACACGTTCCGAGGAGCAGTTGAAGGCCGCGCAACAATCGCTGGCTGACTTGACACGAGTTAAGGGAGAGATGGAAAACGCCTTCAAGGCCCTCGCCGCAGATGCACTCAAGAACGCCAATGAGCAGTTCCTTGGGCAGGCCAACATCCAGTTCGAGGCTAAGCACCAGGCCATTAACACCTTGCTGCAGCCCGTGAAGGAAACGCTTGTCAAGCTGGACGAGCAGACGCGAACTCTTGAATCAAAGCGCGAAGGTGCGTACGAGAAGCTAGGACAGCAGTTGTTGCAGTTGGGTGAAGACCAGGCCAAACTGCAGCAAGCTGCCTACACACTTTCATCCGCACTGCGCGATACGCGTACCACCGGCAAATGGGGGGAAATTGTGCTGCACCGCGTCGTGGAGCTTGCAGGAATGACTGAGCACTGCGACTTTACCCAACAACATACGCAGGACGACAACCGTCCCGACATGGTGGTGCACTTGCCGAATGGCCGCACGATCATTGTGGACGCAAAAACATCGGTGAAATGCTTTCTGGAAGCGGCCGAGGCAACGGATGAGACGGCCCGGCAGCAGAAACTAAAAGATCATGCGAAGAACATCCGGGCTCATGCACTGGGATTGGCGAAGCGCCACTATGAGAAAGCCTTCGAAGACGCCATCGATTTGACCATTTGTTTTATCCCCGGAGATGTTTATTATTACGCTGCCCTGCAAGCGGACCCAAATTTGTTTGAAGATGCTGCGAATGAAAAAATCATCTTTGCTACGCCAACGACCTTGATTGCTCTTCTGAAGGCCGCTGCCTTCGGCTGGCAACAGGACTCATTGCGCTGTGAGGCCAGAGAAATCCTCACACAAGCGCAGGTGGTTTATGAGCGGTTGACAACAGCAACAGTGCATTTCAAAAATCTTCGTGTCAGCCTGAATAACAGCGTGGAAAATTACGACAAGTTGCTTGCTTCTTTAGAGACGAGAGTGTTTCCAGCTGGCCGTCGCATGAAAGAGTTGGGAATCAGTGGCGACGAACTGCCGTCGATCGAGCCGATCGACAGGACGACAAGGCAATCGCAGGCGCCGGACTGGCAGTTACAGGACAACGCAGAGCCGTTGGCTCTTGCGGCCGCTGAAGAAGCATCCGAGGAATAATGCGGGGGAGATCATGAAGAGCAGGGAACTTCATCGCATTGGACGAGTGGGCTGGTTGCGCGCGGCGGTGTTGGGCGCGAATGATGGCATCCTGTCGACGGCAAGCCTGGTGCTGGGCGTGGCGACGTCGCACGCATCGCACAGTAATGTGATCGTGGCAGGCGCCGCAGGCCTGGTGGCCGGGGCGATGTCGATGGCTGCTGGAGAATATGTATCCGTCCACTCCCAGGCAGACACGGAACATGCCGAGTTGGAGCTGGAACGGACGGAACTCCGAACGGACAACAAGGGCGAGCATAAGGAACTAGCGGCGATCTACGTCAAGCGTGGTCTCGATCCATCCCTTGCCAAACAGGTTGCGCAGCAGTTGATGGCACGGAACGCACTAGAAGCGCACGCACGCGATGAGCTGGGCATCACCACAACGAACAAGCCGCGCCCCATTCAGGCAGCACTTGCCTCGGCTGCAAGCTTTGCCGTGGGAGCGGCACTGCCGCTAGGTATTGCGGCGATTGCCCCGGAAACAAAGTTGCTGTATCTGGTGGCGGGAACTTCGCTCTTGTTCCTGGCCGGGTTAGGAGCACTGGCGGCCCGCGTCGGCGGAGCAAAGGTTTTGGCGGGAGCGCTTCGAGTCACATTTTGGGGAGCGCTGGCCATGGCTATTACTGCAGGCGTTGGCTCACTTTTCGGAGCTGCTGCGTGAATCCAAATCTCTTTGGCGATTACATTTGCAATCGCCAAAACCGTTTCATCTTCGAAAGGGCATGTTTCGACCGGATAACGTCTTCCGCTAACGAAGGAACGCTTATCGAGCTGACGCTCTTTTGTTTTGTGCCCCAGCTATAGACAAGTTCCGCATAGCCAAACTGCGCGTTTTTCCCGGTCTGGATAGATTGCCGAGATCACACTTCCGCCCGACGCGTGGGCATAGTAGAAATTCACTCCTACTGGTTTGGCGACCTGCCAATCGGCGCTGATATCGGCAACGGTCGCAAAGGAAGAATACCCATTGGCCGGACGGCCGGTATAGCCAAAGACTTTGTTATCAAAAGCTCCGCCGCCCTGGTACCAGAGGTCCTGGGACGCGGCGAGTTGCAGCCAGTGAACATCGCCGCGCACGACCAGACGTTTTACCGGATTGTCCATTGCCTGAACAAACTCATCTTTACTGTTCATCAGGTTGTAGAACGGAAAGCGCGCATAGACGCGAGGCGTGGGCAGGATCTGAAAAAACGTGTGGTGTTGGTTATCAAGCGGATTGTTATCTCCGGTGCCGAGAAATGCGCCAGCCCGCAACCACGGGGAGCTCACTACTTTCGCCCATTGATACCCGCCTTCGACAGCTACCGCTTCGGCATCATGGCTGAGCTGGCCCCAGCTTCCATTCTGGATTGCTCCCCAAAAGAGAAAGTCGAAATTTCCGGGGCCGGCTGGAAACGCGGCGATCAGATTCCCGCCATACGTGCCAAGCCGGATGTTCTTATGGTCCGCCTGGCGGACGGCGAGGGGGCGGTTATCGGTTTTGGTAATGCCGGTGCGACCGTCATGATATCCAATGCCAAAAGCGCGCCACAGGACATGGCCATTCCACTGCGATTTGGTGAACGCCAGGTATTGCAGGTCGACGTTCAGTTCCGGATTCCCGTTCATATTGAAGACGCCCTGATCGGCGCGCCCAGCCATAGCTGTCAGGTCCCATGTTCCCGCCCCATAGTGGCCATCGATGCCGTCGAAGCTGCGCTGGGCGTTCGAGAATCCGAAGTTGCCCACTAGCCGCTGCTGTATGCGGTTGTCTTGTAGCCAGTGGATGGGTGCGTTTTTTGGCAAAGTCTCCTCGCCGCCAGAAAATTCAAAGCGGCCCACGCGCAGGTTCTTGTCCTCGCCGTCAAAGTTATAGCGCAGGAAAGCTTGCTTGAGAAAAGCAGCGGCAGGGTCGGCGTTGTTCCCGTTGGAGGCATAATACGTGCCGCCAAGGCCCAGTTGGCCTTGGGCCGTAACGGGTGAGACGGCATCTTGTGGCAGGCCGAGCACCGCCGGCTGCGCGAGCTCCAATTTCCAATCCCAACGATCGAATGCGTTGCGCAACGCTCAGGCGCAAAAGTGATTCGACATAACTATAAGTTTCTGATTTTGGCGGTGCGTCAAACCACTGCCACACATCAAGGCGCGTCCGGGAATAGACGGAAATGCTGACAGGCAAGTTCGAGGAATCAGACTGAGCGTTTCCTGACGCAACGAACGACGCCAGGAAAATAAACAGCGCTGCAAATACTGCGAGTCCGTATCTTCTCAAAACTTCCTCCTTCGGAGAGAGGTCATGGAGTCTTTTTTCGCGTGCTCAGGGCTCAGCGCTATCCTCAGTGGGCGCACCTATCCCCTGATTTCACTGTGTTTGCACATGTTCCTACGGGACGGGGAGCTTGTTAACGGCCTAAATTTCCGGCACCGGCATCATGGCCTAGCGTTATCAATCTCAATTGAGTGGATAATGAATATTAGCATGCATAAACTTCCCGGCATGAAACTCCTCTCCATATTTGCAATTTCCGCAATGTTGTCGCCCGTATTGGCGCAGCATTCTCGGCACAAAGCGCCAAGTAAAGCTGGTGGGAACCCGGCGACGTCTAGCCGGCCGTGGATGAATCGAAACCTGTCGCCCGATCAGCGGGCGGACATGGTGCTGCGGCAGATGACGCTCGACGAGAAGATCGATTTGATGCACGGGCAGGGAATGCGTGGCTGGGAGGGCAAGCAGATGCCGGATGCTTTCTTAAGCAACGGCGGCGCGGGGATGGTTCTCGGCGTGACCCGGTTGGGAATTCCCATCATCCAGATGAGCGATGCCGCGTATGGAGTGCGCGGTAGTGCGGCGAATGGACGCTACTCGACTGCTCTGCCATCCAATCTGGCTTCTGCGGCAAGTTGGGATCAGCAGGCGGCCTGTAAGTATGGCGCACTGATTGGGCGTGAGCTGCGAGCCCAGGGCTACAACATGTCGTTGGGTGGCGGGGTCGATCTGGCGCGGGAACTGCGCAACGGCCGCATATTTGAGTACATGGGCGAAGATCCCATTCTGGCCGGCACCCTGGTCGGCAACAGGATCAAGTGCGAGCAGGCCGAGCATGTCATTGGCGACATCAAGCACTACGCCGTGAACGATCAGGAGAACGGCCGCACTGAAGTGGATGCCATCCTTGACGAGCGTGCCTTGAGAGAGAGCGATCTGCTCGCATTTCAGATCGGCATCGCGGTCGGCCATCCCGGAGCGGTGATGTGCGCGTACAACTCCGTGAACGGTGAATATTCGTGCCAGAACAAATACCTGCTGACCGATGTGCTGAAAGATGACTGGAAGTTCCCGGGATTCGTTCTTTCCGACTGGGGCGGCACACACAGCACGGTCAAGTCATCTACTGCTGGACTGGACAATGAGGAGCCGCTGGATACGTTCTATGGAGAGAAGTTGAAAGAGGCCGTGCAGTCGGGAAAGATACCCATGACGCAGCTGGATGAACACGTGCATCGCATTCTGCGTTCGGAATTTGCCGCAGGGATCGTGGATTATCCCACACAGAAAAGCGTTGTACAGGCGGAAAGAGACTTGAATATTGCACGCGAGATTGAGGAGCAGAGCATTGTTCTACTGAAGAACGCGCAAAATGTTCTGCCGCTCGACGCCGCCAAAATTCACTCTATCGCGATCATCGGGTCCCATGCCGATTCCGGCATGATCTCTGGTGGCGGATCGGCGCAGGTCGACCCGCCCGGAGGGACTGACCCAGAGTGGCAGGCGCATGTATGGTTTCCTACATCGCCATTAAAAGCCGTACGCACCCAGGCGCCGACGGCCGATGTGCGATTCGATTCAGGCAAGGATCCGGCATCTGCAGCCGCGCTGGCCAGTCACTCGGATGTTGCGATCGTATTTGTGAATCAGTGGGCGAGCGAGGGCATGGATTTGCCCAGCCTTTCTCTGCCAGACAATCAGGATGTGCTGATCGAACAGGTGGCTGCAGCAAATCCGCGGACCATCGTGGTGCTCGAAACCGGCACCGCCGTTCTGATGCCGTGGATTGACAAGGTGGATGGCGTCGTAGAGGCATGGTTCGCGGGCAGCGACGGCGCCCATGCGGTTGCCAACATTCTGTTTGGCGACGTGAATCCCAGCGCGAAGCTACCGATTACCTTTCCCATGAGCGATGCTGATCTGCCGCATCCACAGTTGGTTGGGCCGCCGCCAAAAACACCGGGAGCATCCGTCCATGAAACCGAAGAAGCCAAGCCGACCTTTAACGTGCATTACGCCGAAGGCCTGAAAGTGGGCTACAAGTGGTACGACGCGGAACACAAACCCGTGCTGTTTCCTTTCGGTTTTGGACTCTCTTACACGACCTATCAATATTCCGACTTGCAGGTAGCAGGGGGCGACACTCCGACCGTGACCTTCACTGTGAAAAATACGGGTAGCCGCGCTGGTGAGGAAGTTGCCGAAGTGTACGCGGCGTTGCCAACCAATACGGACGAACCGCCGAAGCGTTTGGTTGGCTGGAGCAAAGTGCAATTGAATGCCGGGGAGAGTAAGCAAGTGCGCATAACCATCCCGCAGCTGTATTTGTCGATTTACAACGCACAGAAAAATGGGTGGGAACTGGCGTCGGGCAGCTACACATTCATGGTCGGAGGATCGTCGGCGGAGCTTCCGCTCACGGAAAAAATCACATTGCCCGCAAGCGATGGAACCACCTTCAGGCAATAGCGAAGTGTACGATCGACCAACGCTGGATCGAAGGCTGACCGCAGCTGTCGATTGGATGAATCGATTCAGTCCTTGCTTCCGGTGCAATGCATGGCCAGGGCTGCCAGCTTGTCATCCAGCAACTTTGCGGCAGCTGTGATTTGGTCATTTTTCAGCCGAGCCATCAGCGAGGAAGGAAGATCGTATCCGATGCGTCCCGTCTTGGTGGATGCGTCTTCATAAAGTAAAACGCGCACGGGAACATTCAGTCCGACTTCGATGTTGTGCCGGATCATGGTTTGCGCAATCAAAGGATTGCCGATGGTGTACATGGTCGCCCGGCCTTTGAGACCCACGCGAGCGAGCCACGGACCATGCTCCACCTTAAGAAAGAGAATGAAGCCGCTGGAACCTTCGGCGGCGTGGATGCGATCGGCAAAGTTGCCCGCGCTGGAGGCTTGATCCACAACGGATTGGAAGGTCTTGCCATCGCCCGGGCCAACCGCTGCTTCGAAAGCCGCCACAACAGCGTCAAAGGTTTTCTCGCTGGCAAATTCACGATGGATCAACGTGCTTTCATCCTGCATGGAACCTCTCCTTATTGTCATTGGATGCCATCGGCGAGTCGCCGCGTATGGCATCGGCGATGGCGACGGCTTCGCGCGCAGCCTGGACATCGTGAACGCGAATGAGGTGCGCTCCCGCCAATACCGCGGTAGTGATGGCGGTGATCGTGGCGTTGACGCGCTGGTCGGGAGGAACCTCGTGACCGTACATTTGCGCCAGTGTCCTGCCGAGAAACCGCTTGCGCGACGGACCTGCCAGAACTGGATAGCCGAGCCTGTGCAATTCTTCAAATTGCGCCAGCAGAGGATAGTTTTCATCCAGAGATTTGCCGAAGCCGAAGCCCGGATCGAGCACGATCGCTGCCGGTTCGACGCCAGCGATACGTGCGGCGCGGGAACGCTCTTCCAATTCGCGCAATACAAGCGGAACCACCTTGTCATGCGGCAGCGGCGGCTGCGCGCTCCATTCACTACTGCGGCCACGAGTGTGCATCAGGATCACGCCGCATCGCAGCTCCGCACAGGTGGAGGCCATCGCCGGGTCCCACAGAAATCCGCTGACATCGTTGACAATCTCTGCGCCTGCGTTCACCGCGGCGCGCGCGGTTTCGGCTTTGTAGGTGTCGATGGAGAGAATTGTTCCTGGCCGTTGTTGCAGGATGGCTCCGATCACAGGCAACACGCGGTCCAGCTCTTCCTGCGTGGAGACTGGCGGGCGCGTCCCGGGACGGGTCGATTCGCCGCCAAGATCGAGAATGTCCGCACCTTCGTCGAGCAATTGCAGCGCATGATCGATGGCGCTAGCTGCGGAGAGGAATTTGCCACCATCGGAAAAAGAATCGGGAGTAATGTTGACGACGCCAACCAGCAATGTTCGCTCACCTAACGGGAGAGAACGCGTATGCAGGACCCAGCGAAAATGGGGGCGAGGAGCAACGGGCATAGTCTTATCTTAAGGCGGATTCTTTCTCGCGCTACGCAGCAAGGTTGCTCGTGAAAGAGATGGAGGCAGCGAATATTTCTTCCGGTGAAATGGTACACTCGCGGCCAGCGATGCGATTCTTTTTCCGCAGCACTTTTCTGCTCTCATTCGTCATTGGGCTCCCGTTCACCGGCCTGACCGCGCATCGGCATCGGCCCGCCACGCAGTTGGCTGGTCCAGCTGGGCTGGCACGCGCGATCGATGCTTTGCTTGCCGCTCCAGATGCGGCGCAAGCGCACTGGGGCATCTCGATAACGACGCTGGACGGCCGCGTAATTTACGAAAAGAACGATGCGCAGCTCTTCGCTCCGGCTTCAAATGCCAAGCTATTCACCACCACAACCGCACTCGCGTTGTTGGGGCCAAAAACAACCATTGAGACGCGTGTGACTGCTGCGAGCGCGCCAACCACGCAGGGAACGGTTCGTGGAGACGTGACGTTGGTCGGCGCGGGAGATGCGAGCATGTCAGGCCGGGAATATCCTTACAGCGGAAAAACCGAACGGCCCAATCCGCCGTTGAGTGTGCTGGAAGGTCTGGCGGATCAGCTGCAACAGCGTGGCGTTCGGCGTGTGGAAGGCAATATTGTCGGCGACGATACAGCCTTTCCGTGGGAACCGTATGGCACGGGTTGGGCCTGGGACGATCTGGAATGGGACTATGGCGCGCCGGTTTCCGCGCTGACGGTGAACGACAACCTCGTCTATCTCGCGGTGATGCCGGGAGCGCGACCGGGCGATCCGGTGACGTTTGCATGGAACCCCGATGTGACCGGTTCGTATTACACGGTTGAGAATGACGCGCGTACCTCGGCGGAGGGATCGCAGCCGTCGCTGGGATTGGACAGGGCGCCTGGCACGAAGGTATTTCGCATTTTCGGCACGCTGCCTGCCGGCGGCGCCGCAAACCACATGGCGCTGGCGATTCAGGATCCCGCGGAGTTTGCCGCCATTGCATTTCGTCAGATGTTGGAAGCGCGTGGCATTGTTGTGACTGGAACTGCCATGGCACACCATCGCGCCTCGATCGATACCGCAATTTATGAACAGAGCGCGTTGCGGCCGCTGGCGCTGCCAGTTTCTCCCGGGACGACGGGATTGACCCAGCTGCGCTTCGCCGCTGCCAGCCGGCGCTGTGGTGCTGGCCTCGCGTACCTCGGTTCCCGTGCTCGAAGACATCACGGTGACGAACAAAGTGAGCCAGAACTTACATGCGGAGATTTTGCTTCGTTTGCTGGGTCAGCATTTTGGCGCGGATGGCTCCATCGTTGAAGGTGCGCGGGTCGTGCGCGCGCAGATGTTGAGGGCGGGAGTTCAGCCGCAGGATTTCTTTTTCTACGACGGCTCCGGCCTTTCGCCGGAGGACCGGGTAACACCGCGCTCCATCACTACACTGTTGCGATATGTGGCGGCGCAGCCCTGGGGTGCGGAATTCCGCGATACGCTGCCTGTCGGCGGTGTCGATGGCACGCTTTCGGATCGATTCCCGCATGCGCCATTACAAGGGCATGTTTTCGCTAAGACCGGAACGTTGGAAGAAGTGAACGCTCTCAGCGGCTACGCGACTGTGAAAGATGGAAGCACAGTGGTATTTTCCATCTTGTGCAATGGGCATCTGCCAGATGCCAAGGGCATTACGCGGACGATCGATGCAATCGTCGCTGCCGCCGCCGAGACGGATTCGGTGCGATGATGAACCGTAGTCCATCCAGTTCGCATTATTCAAGTAAGCAGTTGAGTTCCTTCTAAGGAGGACGCTATGCCTGAAAGAAAACCGCAGACCTACGCCAATCACTCACGCTTCGATCCTTGTGTTCCATTATTTTCTGGCCCCGGTGCTGCTGATCACAGTGATTTTGTCCATCATCCATCTGGTTCGTCATCCCAACGTGCATAGCGCATGGTTGGTCGTGCTGTCGTTTGCATTGCTCGTGCTGGCAACCAAGGCGCGGTTGTATGCGCTGAGGGTGCAGGACCGCGTGATTCGGTTGGAGGAGCGGCTGCGCATGGCCACATTGCTGTCCGGAACCTCTCCGCTCGCGCATCGGGGAACTGACCGAGAAGCAGCTGATCGGATTGCGGTTCGCCTCGGACGCCGAACTTCCGGCGCTGGTTGAGCGGACGCTGAACGAAAAACTGACGCAGAAACAGATCAAGCAGGCCATCCAGAACTGGCGACCAGATTATTTCCGCGTTTGAGGCAGACCCTTGACACCTGGCGGGATACCTGGGGAATGCCTGCCTGCTGTGAACTGGCGAAGGAAATTAGCCTGGCTACACTGGGGATGAGAGCTATTCGTTTGTTCCAATGGGGGATGAGAATTTGAAACGACCGATTCGATTGCCCATGTTGGCGACTGCGACAGGTCTGTTTTTCTTGGCCGGCTGTCACCACGCGCCACAATCGAAGCCGTTGAGCGAATTGACTCCCACGGAAATGAAGGGGTATGAAGTATTTCAGACCCATTGCGCCGTCTGTCATTATGCCAACAGCGAAAAGGGGTTGCATGGCCCCGGGTTACAAGGGATGTTCACGAAGCCATATTTACCCAGTGGCGCGCCGGCGAATGACGATCGTGTTCGTTCCGCTATTGTCCATGGCCGGAACGTGATGCCATCCTTTGGCAATGTTCTGGGCGACCAGCAGATCCAGGATTTGCTGGCGTATCTGCATACCGTATGAGCCATCCTGAAGATAAGCGTCGAGCAGAGGACGGCGCAGCCAGATTTCCAGGCGTGGCGGCCATTGGTTTCTGGATGTTGCTGGAAGCGATGATCGGAGTGATGGGGGTGTTCACCCATCACTTTTCCACCCACGGTGCTCGCCTGGCCGTACTGGCGGTCGCAACCCTGCTGGCGGTGGCCGGCTTAGGCCTGCTGCGGATGCGGCGATGGGGGTGGGCGCTGGCGTTGGCGGCCGCATTTCTTACCAGTGGCTATGGCATCTATGTGATCATGCGTTTTCATCAGCAGAACTACTGGGTGATGACGCTGGCAAATTTCATCTTCTTCTTCTACCTGATCCGTCCGGAGATTCTGCGGCGTTTGCGATAGAGGATTTTCGCGCGGGCATTTCCACCTGTGCGAACTATCGCCACGGAACAGATGAAAGCGTTTTAAGAGCCTTTCAGGGTGCGCGCAAAAAAGGTAAACATGCGTCGGTTGGCATCGGCCGTATCCTCGGGCCGATAGCCCGATTTGTTGTTGGGATTTTGAAACGCATGGCCGGCGTCAGGATACTCCTTGACGTCAACCGGATGACTGATCGCCTGCATGGCGGCGGCAAACCCTTGAACATCTTGGGGCGTGATGCCCTGGTCGAGTGCCCCAAAGTTGCCGAGGATGGCGGCGTGGATTTTCTTCAGCTGCGTTGAATCGGTGTCGACTGCGCCATAGTTAATGGCGACGGCGCGGAGCGTCGGTTCCGCGATTGCAAGTTGGAAGGCGAAACCACCGCCCATGCACCAGCCGACAGCGCCAATCCGATCAGGCCGAACATACTTCAACGTTTTCAAGTAGGCCACGCTGGAGATGAGATAGCGGACACCGCGGTCCTGCGGCAACGCTCGCATCAGTTCGTGGGCCATCTCCGGATCGGTGGCAACCTTGCCGCGATAGAGGTCCACGGCGAGCGTCACATAGCCGTGTTCGGCAAACATCTGCGCCTGCTGTTTCACCCAGTCATTCAATCCCCACCACTCGTGAATGATGACGATTGCTGGAAATGGCCCGACGCCGTGGGGACGATACAGAATGCCATGGACGGTCTCGGTGCCGCTTGAAAAGCTGACTGTTTGCGGACCCAAAACGCCAGCGGAAGATTTCGACTGCGCCAGCGACGCAGACAGGCTTACAAGCCCATACAACAATAGACAAACCAGCGTGAACGAACGACAAATAGTCTTCATCCTGACACATCCTTGCCCGGGTAGAAGTGATGAGCGGCGTGGAAGGCGAACAGGTTCACAGGATGCTTCCACAAGACAACAATACGCTCTGTATGCGCGTTCAACATCAAGTTTCCAAATTGCAACCAGGTGGAGGAAGTGCGGAGACCCTCAACCCATGTGCATGCCGCCGTTCACATCAAGGACATGGCCGGTGATATAACCGGCCTGGTCGGAGGCGAGAAAGACAACAGCGTGGGCCACATCCTCTGGCGTTCCGGCACGATCCAATGGAATCTGCGTCAGCATAGCGCTTCGCTGCTGCTCATTCAATACATCTGTCATTGGTGTCGAAATATAGCCCGGAGCGACGGCGTTTACGGTGATATTGCGAGAGGCCAGTTCACGCGCCAGAGACATGGTCAGCCCAATCAGTCCGGCTTTGCTGGCGGCGTAGTTCGCCTGGCCAGCCTGCCCGGTTTCTCCCACGACACTGGAGATATTGATGATGCGTCCCCACCGCGCCTTCAGCATGCTGGAGGAGACGGCCTGGGTCAGCAGAAATGCGCCGGTGAGATTGGTATTCAGCACCGCGTTCCAGTCGGCGAGCTTCATGCGGAGCATCAGATTGTCGCGTGTGATGCCGCCATTGTTGACCAGAATTTCAATTTTCCCGAAGTGTGCAATGACTGCTTTCGTAGCGGCTTTGATCGAGTCTTCATTGGCCAGGTCCATTTCAAACGGGGTCGCATGGCCTCCAGCCGTCTCAATTTCTGCGGCGACTTCTGCCAATTTGCTTGCATTGCGAGCGGCGAGCGCGACGTGTGCTCCCGCCTTGGCAAGCGCCAGCGCGCAGGCGCGGCCAAGGCCCTGCGATGCACCGGTGACCAGAGCAATGCGGCCATCCAAAGAATTCATGCGATCCACTCCTGAGTTTCAGTATTTCTGGGTGACCACGAAATTATAAAAGTACCGAAGTATTTCCAATGTGTTGTATGCAACACAAGCGTACGCCCTTAGGCTAGCGCCAGCACGGGTTCCAGCTTCCAGATATAAACCCTCTGCTCGCGGGCGAAGTGCAGCACTGGAGGAATGTCTGGCAGACGAATGCCATGTGCCTGGGGCAGATCGTTTACTTCAATTTCGGCCTCGGCAGCTTCCAGCGGCCAGGGTGCGTGGTGGATATTGCCCTGCAACAACTGGCCGTCGCGATCATGGGTAAACAGGCAATAGCGCTCGGTCAAAAAATATTCAATTGTGTCGCGGGCGCTTCGTCCCGCACTTTGCGGACCCATTCCGCGGTAGGTGGCGCGGAAGTGAACGGGCCGTTGGGCCAGCAGGCGAGTGCTTTCATAGTGCAGCCAGCCACCGGGTCGTTCTTCGACATGCATCTTGGCCCAGTAGTAAGGGAGGTGAAACCAAAGTCGCGCTGCGATGACCGCCGCTGGATTTGCCGCATCCAGAGAGAAGAAAAATACGCCGGGCGTGCCGGTACGCTGGTCGCGCACATAGGTGCGAAGGTTCAGTTCAGCAAAGCGCCGAGCGCCGGGAACGCTGCCGAGGCCACGAAACCGTATTCGATCCATGGCAAACGGCACAATGCCCACCCAGCCAGTGCCACCAAACCCGTCGACGATCAGGCCCGGTGGAAGCAGCGAGGCAATCTCTTCCGCGGGGACTGGCCAATGCGCGAACAGCAAGCTGTGCCACCGTTGGCTGATCACCCAGGGCCGTTTGGGAATGGCCCACGGCCTGTCTGCGGAAATTGTAAGGACGTCGCCCATGAATTTGGTCCGAATTTGGTCCGCTATGATGAAAATGCCTCGGCCCCATCGCTGGCCGCGAGGCACCACCATCGCATACTACCTGCTTTTACGCTCGCCGTATCAAAAGCTCAAGATCGCCTCTTTTATGACACGCCGGGATTCGCCTGCGATACTCTGAAAGTCGACTTCCTGATACACGATGCAAACAGATTGGTCACGAAAATATGTCTCCCGAAGATCCACTTCCTGCCTCCCTCGATCCCGATGCCAGCGCGACTGAAGTTTATGCTATCCACGGCGCAGACCCAGAGGTACTGGCCTATGCGATGGCGAAATATTCCCGGTCCGCGCTTTCCATGAAGCAGTCCCTGCGCGAATTGAACGCGCAGCGGGCCGAACAGTTCCTGAACACATTTTATTTCCAGTATGGACATCGTTCCATCGCCGACCTGGCCCACATCGCATTGGCTGTGGAACGGCTATCGTTGCTGGCGGCCATTGTGCTGGTGGATGAGCAACGGTGGGATGGACAGGAGCGGTCCACCCGTTATCAGGATTTCAAGAAAAGCGGCTGGTATCTGCCTGCGTTTGGTTCCAATGGAGAGGCCCGGCAGCTGTATACGGAACATATTGAGAAGCTATTTGCCGCGTATGAGGAGATTTCCCGTGGCGCCATCGAGTTGCTACGGGCCCAGGTTCCCAAGCCGGATGAAATGAAGCAGGAGGCGTACGAGCGCACTTTGCGCGCGCGCGCATTCGATGGAGCCCGGTATCTTTTGCCGCTGGCCGCGAACACTTCTCTGGGCGAGATTGTGAACGCCCGCACCCTGGAGACACAGGTGTCCCGGCTGTTATCGCAACCCCACGCAGAAGTTCGCACGTTGGGAGAAAAACTCCGCGAAGCTGCGGCTACTCCTTGCTGGAACGTGCAACGCACGGCACTGGAAGCGTTGCAGCGTGACATTGCCGCCATAGATCCGGCGCTCGGCGAGCGTGCCGGGGAGTTGCTGTTGCGCGAAGTCGCGGTTGCTCCCACGCTGGTGAAATACGCAGCTCCGGTTGAGTACATGCAGAAGACTCGTGTCGATCTGGAACAGGCGGCGCAGGAATTGATGCAGCAGGCTCCCATCGAGCCTTCGCCGCTGGTCGACCTGGTGGAGAACCACTTTGACGGCAACCACGGCGAACAGGAATCGATTGAGATCGAAATTGTGACGACGCTGCTCTACGGGGCATGCCATTATCCGTATCGCCAGATTCGCGACCACGTCCGTGCGCTTGATATCACCCGCCGCGATGAGTTGCTCGCCCTTGGCACGCGGCATCGTGGACGGCACGACGAATTGCTGCGCGCCTTCTCTTCCGGCTATCAATTTCGCTTCGACATTCTCATGGATATTGGCGGCTTTCGCGACATGCATCGGCATCGCCGTTGCGTGCAGACGATACAAAGCTTTACCAGTGCGCATGGCTATGAAGTTCCCGAGCTGCTGGAAGTCGCCGCGGCGACCGATCTGCGCGAGTCGTATGAACAAGCTCTGCGAGAGGCTCATGCCGCGTTTGGGCATCTATCGCAGGCGAATATTCCAGAGGCGAATGCGACGGCGCAATACGTGTTGCCGTTAGGAACACGCTGCCGGTCGCTGTTCAAGATGGATTTTGCCGAAGCGTTGTATATCGCTGAGTTGCGCAGCGCGCCGCAAGGGCACATCTCTTATCGCCGCGTGGCTTGGGAGATGTATGAAGCGATTGCCAAACGGCATCCTGTACTGGCGCAGAATTTTCGCATCACGGATGTCAACCTGCCGGTGGATCCGCTGCAGCGGTAAGCAAATTTCTTTATCTATAGATCGGTGCCGCCATAGCATTCAGCGATCGCCAGTTCTGTCATTTTTGCCTTCAACTGCAATGTAGACTGCATGGAAATGCGCGTGAAATACGATTCCGCCCGGCTATTGTTGATCGTCGATCTACTGGGCACCTTTGTGTTTGCCCTTGAAGGAGCTATCGCGGCGGTCCAGGGAGACCTGGATCTGCTGGGGGTGATGGTGCTGGCGTTTGCAACGGCGTTGGGAGGGGGAATCATTCGCGACCTTCTCATTGGCGCAGTGCCTCCAAATGCAATCCGCGACTGGCGCTATCCGACAACGGCGTTTATTGCGGCGGGATTCGTTTTCTCCGGCATAGCAGTGTGAGCCATATACCCGCATCGTTCCTCCTTACCGCCGATGCGGCAGGGCTCTCCCTGTTTGCGGTTGCGGGGGCGGCCAAAGCGCTGGACTTTCATATTCATCCAATGCTGGCCGTTTTGATGGGAGGAATTACGGGTGTCGGTGGAGGGACAATTCGCGACGTCCTGCTGAATCGCGTACCAACGGTCCTGCATTCTGACATTTATGCAACGGCCGCACTGCTAGGGGCGACGGTCATGGTCGTAGGTCTGAAATTGAGGATGCGTCCCGTGCTGGCCACGGGCCTCGGTGCGGTGGCCTGCTTTGCTTTACGGATGTTTGCCGTCTGGCAACATTGGAACCTTCCTAAAGTCGTGGGAACTTGAAAAGGGTGTTGTGTCACACTGCAATTTGGCTATGGGACGATAGCGGAAGATCGCTGGAAGAGGCACAATGAACATGAAGGTTGCATGAGAGTATGCCTACACCCGTCAATCGTCGAACCGTGGATCTTTCGCAATATCCAAACCTGGTGGTGATCTATCTTGGAATGCGGGTAAATCGCGTCACGGGCCTGAAGACATTGTTTGGATTTGGACCGAAGATTTCGAGTTCTGTCGCTGCACAGCCCGAAGGGTTGCTGGTGCATGAGAATTTCCTCTTTTCCATGTTTCCCATGCATGTGGGGATGCGGCAGTATTGGCGCGATATGGAGTCGCTTCTGTCCTGGACGCGTTCTGATCCGCATCGCCAGTGGTGGAAGAACTTTCTTCGGAATTCAGGGGGCACGGGCTTCTGGCACGAGACATACCTGATGCAGGGCGGAATGGAAGCGATCTATGACGACGTTCCACAGCCAATTGGCTTTATGCGTTTCGCTCCAGTGAAACCTGCTCGTGGCGCGATGTTCGGCGCGGCTCGGCGCACCGCGAAACAGGATGGCACGGAAGCCGTCGTCAGCGAGGAAGAATTGTACGGACCATAAGGAGCCTTTATTACTTTAGTGTAAAAAACGAGGGAAAAATGTTCGCTATTGTTTCGCCCTTTCCCAATTTGGTGCTAAAATCCCGCCAGTAACCAAAGTGGATTCGATACCGAGCATCGGTCGCAGCCTGGCACGGCAATTCAATTCCAATTCAGCCCCCGGAGTTTAGAAATGGCAGACGATAAAGAACGCACACGTGCGATTGATCTGGCACTGGCGCAGATTGAAAAGCAGTTTGGCAAGGGCTCGATCATGCGGCTCGGGTCGAAAGAGGCGTTGTGCCGATTTCGGTCATTTCGACCGGATCGATCTCGTTCGATGCGGCGCTGGGTGTGGGCGGGGTGCCGCGGGGGCGCGTGATTGAGATCTTCGGGCCGGAGTCTTCGGGCAAGACGACGATTACGCTGCAGATTATTGCCGAGGCGCAGAAGGCGGGCGGGCTGGCGGCGTTTGTGGATGCGGAGCATGCGCTCGATCCTGCCTATGCGAAGAAGCTGGGCGTGGACATCGACAACCTGCTGGTCACCCAGCCGGACTACGGCGAGCAGGCGCTGGAGATTGTCGAGGCGCTGGTGCGCTCGGGTGCGATCGACGTGCTGGTGGTCGACTCGGTGGCGGCGCTGGTGCCGAAGGCGGAGCTGGATGGCGAGATGGGCGATTCGCACATGGGGCTGCAGGCGCGGCTGATGTCCCAGGCGCTGCGCAAGCTGACGGGAACGGTCTCGAAGTCGCGCACATGCCTGATCTTCATCAACCAGATCCGCGAGAAGATTGGCGTCATGTTTGGCAATCCGGAGACGACGACCGGCGGCAAGGCGCTGAAGTTTTACTCCTCGGTGCGCATCGATATCCGGCGCATCGGCGCGGTGAAGGAGGGCGATGTTGTGGTGGGTTCGCGGACCAAGGTAAAGATCGTGAAGAACAAGGTGGCGGCGCCGTTCCGCGACGCGGAGTTCGACATTCTGTATGGCGAAGGCATCTCGCGCGAGGGCGACGTGCTGGACCTGGCGGTGCTGCACAACATCGTGGACAAGAGCGGCGCGTGGTACAGCTACTCAGGGCGAGCGCATCGGCCAGGGCCGCGAGAATGTCCGGCCTTTCTGAAGGAGAACAAGGACATCTTTGCCCGGGTGGATACGGAGCTGCGGAAGAAGCTGGGCATCGCTGGCAAGAGCGATGTGCCCGAGATTCCGCCCATTCCGGTGAACGGAGCGGTTGCCGCGCAGGAAGTGGTGAAGGCGGCGGGAAAGAAGTAAGGCAATTTTTATCAGCGGTGCAAGGTAGGGCGGTCATCTCGAAGATGGCCGCCCTTTTGCATTGCGGCGCGATTTAATTGCGCGTTCAACTTCAGCCCCTTACAATCCAATGTGTCGTGAATACCGTTCGCGCAATTTATCCTGGCACCTTCGATCCGCTCACCAACGGTCATCTTGACCTGATCGCCCGTGGCTCCAGAATCTTCGACCACCTGGTTGTGGCCATCCTCAACAACTCCGAAAAACAGCCCATCTTTTCCGTGCAGGAGCGGGTGGACATGATCAAGGAAACCACGCGGGAATTCGACAACGTTTCGGTCAGCACGTTCGACGGGCTATTAGTTGAGTTTGCACGTCTGCAGCATGCACAGGTCTTGCTGCGCGGTATCCGTGCGATCAGCGATTATGAGTATGAGCTGCAAATGGCGTTGATGAATCGCCGCCTGGCACCGGAGTTGGAAACAGTCTTCATGATGCCGGCAGAACAATATTCCTACGTCAGCTCTCGCTTGATACGGGGGGTGTTCCGGCTAGGTGGATCGGTGGAAGGACTGGTGCCTCCGACCGTTGTAGAGCGCCTGCGCTCGCGAATTTCCAAAGGCCCAATCGAGCCCGAAAACTAGTTTGCTGCACGATTCGTCGGCCTTCGACAAGATTTGCACCGCAGGTCTGCAGAACAGAATTGCCCTTACCCCGCCATCTCTGCGAAACTATAGATATTATGACCACTTCAGTTGCTCAGAAGATCTTTGCCGACCGCGTCAATCGCATTGAGGTTTCCGCGACCATGGCCGTGACTGCAGAGGCTGCCAAGTTGCGTGCCCAGGGTATCAACCTGGTGGACTTTGGAGCGGGTGAGCCGCACTTTGCCACGCCACGTCACATCAAAGACGCCGCGATTGCTGCAATTGAAGCGAACTTTACGCGCTACACCGCGGTGAGCGGTATTCCTGAGTTGCGTAAGGCGATCGTTGAGCGCCACGCGGCGGATTTTGGATCGAACTATACGCCCGACGAAGCGATCTTCACTACGGGCGGCAAACTTGCCTTGTTCGAGGCAATCAACGTGCTGGTGGACCATGGCGATGAAGTGGTGCTGCCGGTTCCGTATTGGGTTTCCTTCAAGGACATCATCCAGTTTGCCGGTGGCACGCCGGTCTATCTGGAAACCAACGAGGCGGAAAATTTCCGTATCACCGCTGCCGCAATTGAGCAGGCCATCACGCCGCGCACCAAGGCCATCATTTTGAATTCTCCTTCGAATCCTTCTGGCGCGGTGATTGCGCCCAAGGATCTGGAGCAAGTGGTTCGGCTGGCTCATGCGCGCGGCATTTATGTGCTGCTGGATGAGTGTTACGCCTATCTGCAATACACAGGTGTGCCAATTTCGGGTGGTAGCTTTACCGACTGCTAAGGAGCATGTGATAGTGCTCGGTTCGCTGTCGAAGACCTATGCAATGACGGGCTGGCGCGCCGGTTTTGCGCTGGGGCCGAAGCCGATTATTCAGGCCATTTCGAAGCTGCAAAGTCAAAGCACTTCCTCCGCGGCCGCCTTTGTGCAGAAAGCCGCAGTCGCCGCGTTGACAGGTTCGCAGCAGTGTGTGGAGGACATGCGCAAGGACTACATTTCCTTGCGCGATCAGGTTCTGGCGGGACTGCGCGAGATTCCTGGCGTTCGCTGCACCGTGCCTGAGGGTGCATTCTATGTGTATCCCAATGTTTCTTCGTTCCTGGGTAAGGGGAAGGTGAGCAGTGCGTCCGATCTGGCCACGCGGCTACTGCATGAGGCCAATGTGGTGACCGTGCCGGGTGAGGCATTCGGCACCAATGATCACATTCGTCTGTCGTATGCCGTGTCGCATGCCGATATTGACGAAGGGCTGAAGCGCATGAAGGCTTTCTTCGCAAAGTTAGGCTGATTCAGCTCACTCTCACTCATCTGCCATGCCGAGACTGTCGCCTTTCCGTCTGCGTCCCTGGTTTCGTCCCATGGTTTGGGGCATGCGGAACCTCGCTCCCTGGTACGACTCAAGGCCGGCAGCGAGCCGATTGGAGAAGTCTGGCTGAGTGGAGACGACTGTATCGTCGATACGGGTCCTCTGACCGGCGAAAAATTTTCTGCGGTCTTCCATCAATATCAGGATGATCTGCTCGGTCCAACACTTCATTTCCAGGAACGTTTTCCGCTGTTGATGAAAGTTCTTTTCCCTCGGGAGAAGCTGAGCGTGCAAGTGCATCCTGGGGATGCTATGGCACGCGAACATGGCGAGCCTCACGGGAAAACAGAATGCTGGTACGTGCTGGAAGCCGAGCCAGGGGCGACGGTAGCGCTGGGGCTACAACCGGGCACGACATTGGCGCAGGTCGAGGAGTCCATCGCGAACCATACTCTGGAGAATTTACTGCAGTCGGTTCCGGTGAAAAAAGACGAGATGATTTTCGTCGACGCGGGCACGGTGCATGCCGTTTTTCCTGGCGTCGTCTTGCTGGAGACGCAACAAAACTCTGACATGACGTACCGACTGTATGACTACGGGCGCCCTCGCGAACTACACCTGAAAGACGGTCTGCAGGCCATTCGCCTGCACACGGAAGCAGGGCCGGTGCCACACAAGGTGGAATCTTCTGGTTCCGGGCAATCCAACCGCGAAAGCCGAGAGCTGCTATTGCAGTCGAAATATTTTTGTGTCGATCGAATCCGACTGGCCGATGCGAATATCACAGAGCATTTTTCTCTTCCTGCAGGCAGGCAATCGCAGTCAGGCTCGGTGCAGTTGATTTTCGTTGCCGCCGGCGCGGGCGCGATTCAGTCGAAGGGCGAGGCGCCGATTCTGGTTCGCCGAGGAGAACTTGCAGTGGTGCCCGCTTGCAGCTCGGAATGGAGCTTGACATCCACGGAGCCGATGGAAATCCTGCGGGCAATCCCAGAATAATTGCGCGGATGCTTCGCAGCCGCGACCTTTCTAAAGCAGAATGAATTTGCTGCAAGCCGGTTGTCTGTTTCAGGTCTAGCAGAGCGTTTTCGTTTACGATGAAACCTACCTTGAATCCGATCATGGATTTTCGACCCTTCATTCTTGCCGGTGGCAGCGGCACCCGTTTTTGGCCGCGAAGCCGACGCAGCCATCCGAAGCAGGTACTGTCGCTTGATGGCGAGCGCAGCATGTTGCAGCAGACCGTGGACCGACTGCTCCCACTCGCGGCTATTCAGCACATCTGGGTCCTGACGAATGAGTTGCTGCTCCCCACTATGACAGCGCAACTGCCCGGGGTTCCGGTTGCGCAGATTTTGGCAGAACCCGTATCCAGGAACACGGCACCCGCAGCGGGGCTGGCTGCATTCCTGTTGGAACGCGAAGCGCCCGATGCGGTGCTGGGACTGTTTCCCGCGGACCACACGATCGAGGATGCGGAGGGTTTTGCACAAATCCTGCGGGCTGGTTGCCGTCTAGCGGCCGCGGGAGACAACATCATCGTGCTGGGAGTGAAGCCGACCCATCCGGAAACCGGATATGGCTATATTGAGACCGGCGAGAAACTGGATGCGTCCACGCTACGGGTTCGGCGCTTCACGGAAAAGCCGGACCTGGAACGCGCCCGGGAGTTTGTGGCATCGGGCAATTATTTTTGGAACAGTGGAATGTTTTTGGCCACGGCGCGCACGCTGGCCAATGCTGTCCGCGAACATCTTCCGGACACAGCCCCGTATCTGGAGGAAATTGCAAAGGCTTTCGGGACGGTGGAATTCGCGTCGACCTTAGAAAAACTCTACCCACAGTGCCAGAACATCAGCATCGATTACGCAATTATTGAACCTCGCTCGGCCAAGGGTGAGCTTCATTCGAACCTGTATTGCCTGCCTGCGGATTTCGGGTGGAACGATCTGGGCTCCTGGGCTGCGCTGTACGAGCATAAACTTTCGTATGGCCAGCATGTACAGGCCGGCGAGAATGTGATGGAAACTTCGACAGAGAGTCTGTTGGAATCCCACGGCAACTACGTCTATGCACCGCAAAAACATGTAGCACTGGTGGGCGTGGAAAATTTAGTCGTCGTCGAAGATGGAGACGTTCTGCTGATCACAACCCGCGGCGGATGCCAGGACGTTGGTAAGCTGGTCAAGCAACTGCAGCAGGAAAAGCAAGAGAAACTGATTTGATTTGTCGACTGAATGGAAACTGTGACCGCTACTGACGTTCCTCGCGCATGCCCTGTAAAGTTTGGCACCGATGGCTGGCGCGGCGTCATGGCGGAGGATTTTACCTTCGCCAATCTCCGCGTGGCAGTCAGCGCGATTGCGAACTACATTTTGGCCGAGGAAGATCCAAGGCGCGGGATCTGCATCGCGTATGATACGCGCTTTGGGTCCGAACGCTTTGCGAAAGTTGCGGCAGAAGTGGTGGCCTCCGCAGGCATTCCGGTGCGATTGGCAAGCCGTATTACGCCCACGCCCGCGTTGTCCTTCGCGGTGCGCGAAACAGGCGCTGCCGGCGGCATCATGATCACTTCCAGCCACAATCCTTATCAGTGGAATGGCGTGAAGTTCAAAGCGAGCTACGGTGGGTCGGGCAAGCCATCCATGATGGCCGCCATCGAATCGTATCTCGGCAAACCACTCCCCGTGGCGGCGTCCACCGCCGAAATCGCCCGTGTAGATTTTCTTCCCGATTATATTGAGGCAATTACCAGCTTCGTCAACCTGGAGAAGATCGCAGCGAGCGGATATAAATTCGCCATTGATTCCATGTATGGAGCGGGTGCGGGGATTCTGGCGGGAATTTTCTCTCGTCTGAATATTCCTTACGTTGAAATTCATCGAGAGCACAATCCACTGTTTCCCGGAATCAATCCGGAGCCGATTGAGCCGCATCTTCGGGATCTGCAGCAAACGGTCGTCGAACACCGTTGCCAGGCCGGGATGGCGACAGACGGGGACGCGGACCGGATCGGCGGTGTGGATGAAAACGGGAATGTGGTGGATGCGCACAAAATCTTCGCCATTCTGCTTCGTTGGTTGATTGAACGCAAGCAGTGGCCGGGCGAGGTGGTGCGAGCCTTCAACACCACACGCATGCTGGACCGAATCTGCGCCCGGCATGGCCGGAAATTACACGAGGTCGGCATCGGCTTCAAATATATTTGCGATTTAATGTTGGAACGCGAAATTCTGGTGGGCGGTGAGGAGTCGGGCGGGATTGGGATTCAACGTCATCTGCCGGAACGCGATGGTTTGCTGAACGCGTTGCTGCTCGCCAATGTGATGGCCGACGAAAACGAGACGCTTGGCCAACTCGTGGCCGGGCTACAAAAGGAATACGGCGAACATTACTACGACCGGATGGATTTGCACATCGATGACGAGACAAAAAATGCAGCCATCGCACGGGCTCGCGCCGGGGTGAAATCGTTTGCTGGGATGGCGGTGGATCGAGTGGAAACTTTGGATGGTATGAAATTCTTTCTGCGCAATCCCGAGGCTGCAACCAAGCCAGGCGCGGCGGAAAGCTGGCTTCTGCTGCGCGCTTCTGGGACGGAACCCCTGCTACGGATCTATGCAGAATCATGTTCCCTCGCAGCCGTGCAGAGCTTGTTGGAGGCCGGTCGTGAATTTGCGCTTCAGTCAGGTAGATCCCGATGAACGTGGAGTTGCGGGTTCGTGGTGTGCTTTTTGACATGGACGGGGTTTTAATGAGCTCGATTGGTTCGGTGGAGCGAAGCTGGCAGCGGTACGCCGCCTCCCGCGGCCTCGATCCAGAGCGCGCCATCCATATGGCGCACGGTCGGCGAGCGATTGAGACGGTGCGGGCCCTTCGACCAGATTTGGATGATAAGACCGAGCTGCGCTACATCGAAGATCTGGAAGTAGAAGATAACGAAGGGCTGGTTGTGTTGCCGGGTGTGCGAGAACTGCTGGCGGCATTACCGGAAGGATCCTGGGCTGTGGTGACATCTGCAACCGAGCGTCTGGCCCGGAGCCGCATGGCCCACGCCGGGATCATCATTCCCAAGCATTTGGTTACGGCGGACACGGTAACGCGGGGCAAACCGCATCCAGAGCCGTACCAGCACGGTGCCGCGCTGCTGGGTGCCAAGCCGGAGGAGTGCCTGGTGGTGGAAGATGCGCCCGCTGGAGTTGTGTCTGGAAAAGCGGCAGGATGCCCAGTTCTGGCGGTATTGACGACGTATGCTCCGGAAACCTTGATGGCCGCAGATTGGCGAGTGCCTACACTGGCCGGCATACAGGCCATCCCGGAGCCGTCCGGTCAAATCCTGCTGCGGTTTGAGTCCGTGGATTGACGAAACGGCGGGTTACGCCGGAGAGTTGAAAACCGAGTCGTCGGATTTGGCGCGCGGACGCCTCCCTCTCACATAAATATTCACAGTCCTGTGTATTTCTACCTTGCACAGCGGACGTATAATGGCTATGTAAGGATCTTTTCCCCCACGGTATTTTCGCGGCAGATATTTCTGATCTGTGAGTCTTCAACCTCGATCCAGTCATCGAATTTACTGTATCGACGTCAAGTTTGAAGATGAAAATTTGCCGATTTACTTCCTGTTTTTTGGCGCCGTTCAGGCCAACCATTTTCTGCCAGGGCAGCTTCTTATAGTGAATGCGAGAACCCCCGAGGCTAGCTTTATGAACATGACATGCGCAAATAGAGATTGTGGAGCAGAGTTGAAGTATCTGCGCGGCGGTCGCCTGTTCTTAATGGAGCGTCAGCCGAATTCGCCTGCGACAACATCATCGGAAACCAAGCGTACCGTTACGATGCGCCGCTATTTCTGGTTGTGCGAAAGTTGCTCGTTACGATACTCGATCCGGCGTTGGACGGAAGTGGGAATCGAACTGGCTCCCAAATCAAAGCGCGTTCAAATAGCGACGGCAGCGCTTCCACGCGAATGGACCCTGCCCGGTTTGGTTGGTTAACGCGGTCCTGTCTTTTTCAATATTTCAGCACTTAATTCTTTGAATTTTAGTTTTCAGGATTTTTCCACTCTCCTCTCGACGGGTCTGAGCCCGTGGCCGCAGGGCTTTGTTTGCCGGCATTCCACGCCTTCACATATTTCCAATGGATGTAGACGGAGTGGTTGAAATGCAGCACGAAACCCTCCAGGCCATCGAGAAATCCTAAACGGAAGATGTAGTTTTTGATGAACGTGGCAATCGGATTCAGAATCACATTCCAGACAAACGACACCAGAGAAGCGCTTGTTTTTCCTCTTTCGAAAAGCTCCCGTGTGCTGTGAGAGCTATATCGATTCATGTGCTCCAGGTAGAGTTCTAGCTTTGGATACGCATAGTGGAGCAGATTGTTCTTCAACGTCCCTTTAGGACCGGCATACTCAGGAGTTCCGTGGGGCTCAGTTCCTCCCATACGCGCCGTGCCGCGCTTGAATAGACGCAGTTTGCGGTCCGGATAGAAACCGCCATGATGAATCCAACGTCCAAGGAAAAGATTTACCCTTGGCTGCCAATATGCTTCATAGCGAGGATTCTCCAGAACCTGCTGGATTTCTTTCGCCAGTTCAGGAGTCACGACTTCATCGGCGTCCAGCAGATAAATCCAGTCACTGGTGCAGGCATCGATGGCAAGATTTTTCTGCGGTGTGAATCCTTGAAAATTCCTGTTGAAGGAATGTTTTGCGCCGTAGGAGCGAGCAATCTCTGGAGTGCGATCGACCGATCCCGAGTCAATAATGACGATCTCATCCACCCAGCGAACGCTGTCGAGCGTGCGGGGCAGATTCGCCTCTTCGTTGCGGGCGATCATGGCGACGGAAAGTGTGGGACGCATAGTGGTGAGTGTAGAGCATTCTCCTATGCCGCGGGTGGTCGCCTTCGTCGCGCTATGCTCCGCGGAAAGCCGGGGAGAGAATTTCCCATTTTGCTTTTGCCTGACGAGAATATATGGCGATCTGCTGCGCATATGTTTCCGCAACGTTTTTCCCTGCATAGAAATCGCGGTACCAGTCCACGGTCATTTCCAAAGCGTTGGAGAGATCGAGCACGGGGCTCCACGACAATTCCATTGCAGCTTTGGAGCAGTCCAGTCGCAGCATCTGTGCCTCTTGTGGGTGCGAACCGGGTTGGATGTCCCATTTCGCCTCCGCGCCCCACGCCGCGGCAAGTCTCTCGACGATCCACTCGACCGAGCGAACGTCGGCAGCACCAGGACCAAAGTTCCACGCGCCTGCATAGTGAGCCGGGTCTTCATACAGCGCTTGTGCCAACAGAAGGTAGCCTCGCAGTGTTTCCAGCACAAATTGCCACGGCCGTTTCGCATGCGGGTTGCGGAGGACGACGGGCTTGCCTACAGCGAAGCTGCGGATCATATCTGGAACCAGCCTGTCTTTTCCCCAGTCGCCGCCACCGAGCATATTTCCCGCCCGCGCCGAAGCCACGCCTACTCGATGTCCGTTGACGCGATCCACCGCGAAAAAGGAATTGCGAAAAGAACGGACGACCAACTCCATGCAAGCTTTGCTGCTGCTGTAGGGATCGCTGCCTCCCAACCGGTCGACTTCACGATACGCCCAATCCCAATTCTGGTTTTCGTAGCACTTGTCTGTTGTCACCACCACGACAGCGCGCACCGAATCGCACTGGCGAACCGCCTCCAGAAGCGTCGCTGTCCCGATTACGTTGGTCCTGTAGGTTCCGATGGGGTCCTGAAATGCGCGCCGTACAAAAGGTTGGGCCACCATGTGGATGACAATTTCAGGCTTGGTTGAATCGAGCGCTGGATACAACCTGGAAAAATCACAGATATCCCCACGGAAAGATTGCATTGGAACAGTCAACTTGCCTTCCTGCGACGAAGCCGGCGAGGAGGTGGAATAGCCAAATACTTCCGCCCCCAAAGACTGAAGCCATACCGACAACCAGACTCCTTTGAATCCCGTATGCCCGGTGATGAAGACACGTTTCTCGCGCCAAAATGTATCTGCCAATGCGGCCATGCTGCAGTGCCTTTCCATCAACGAAGCTGATCAGCGGGCCGGGAAAAAGTGCCGGCCAGTTCAATTTTACGATGGCGCGAACTTGTCATGAATCCGTATGACGGAGTCATTGTTTATGGGTTAGCACGATTCAAGCGCACGAATCACCTTGAGTGCGTTCGCCAGCGCGGTTCCGCCAACTTCTTGTTCGAATCTCTGCTGCATCTTGTCAAAAGCTGCAATCACGCGTAGCGCGCATTTCTTGCCAGGTGGTTTCAGAGCCAGCAGATATCCGCGGGCGTCGGACGGATCGATCTTCCGTTGCAAGAGGCCTTTCGCCTCCAGTGAAGATATGGCATGGCTGACGTTTCCACGCGTCGTGGCGAAGGTCTCTGCAAGATGAGACGGCTTAATTGGACGCGGGGCTTCGAAGAAGATGGCCGCGAGGACAAGGCCCTCCATAAATCCGAGGTCATCTGCAGCGAAGGCTTCAGCCGCGACTGCATCGAAGCGTCGTGCCGCACGCTTCACCGTGAACATAGGACTTTCGCGAAGGAAGGCTTCAATGCGCATAATCTGAATAGATAGTTTACTAAATCAATCATTTAGGACAAGACAAAAGTATCGTTGCGTCCATCTGCGAATTCCTCCATGATGGCTCAGAGGCTTCCTGCTTGATCGATCACACCCTTCCCGACGTGCTATCCCTGTATCGGTCTCCTTTCTTCGAGCTGTTTTACCGAGCTTATTCTGTTCCTCGCGAACACAAAGAGGGCATGGATGTTTAGCTTGATGGGCCCGCGCTGCGTTGCCGCAATTCTCGCTGGTGGAAGTACGCTCTGTGCTTTTGCCCAGCAGAGTTCGCAGCCACCCGTCACCGCGTCCAGCACGCCCAATGCTGCCTCTACGGCCAAGACGAAGCTGGCGACGGTTCGAACCACGGTCACCGTTTTGGGAGCGCCCGATCCAGTGTTGCTTGGAGAATCAGCCCGCTCCGTTGTGGTGATGGATACGCAGGAGCACCCGCTGGCCTTCAACAACGTGGAAGATTATTTGCGGACGGACTCGTCGGTGCAGATCAGCCAGTACGGAGTGGGTGGCTATCCCGCCAACCTGTCGATTCGGGGAACATCGTTTGAGCAGACGCTGGTGCTGCTGGATGGCTTTCGCGTGAACGATGCGGAGACGGCGCACAACAACCTTGACTTGCCAGTGCCGCTGGATGCGATGTCTAACATTGAGGTGCTGCACGGAGCGGGCTCGACGCTCTATGGTGCGGATGCTCTGGGCGGCGTGGCGGACTTTCTGACAGATCGCCCCGTGGCCAGTTCGTTGTGGGTTTCCGGCGGTGCGGGCAGTTTCGGAGAGAATCAGCAATCGTTTGTGGGCAACTACGCCCGTCGCAACTGGGCCGAGCAGATCGCTGGACATCGCGATTTCTCTTCCGGTTTTATGTACGATCGTGACTATCGCAACGAGAATGCGAGCGCGGAATCCTGGGTCAATTCGCCGTTGGGAACTACGGACATCCTGCTTGGCGGAAGCGACACGCCATTCGGCGCCAACAATTTTTATGGCAACTATCCTTCGTGGGAGCGTACGAAAGGTTGGTTTGCATCAATCCATCAAGGCTTGGGGAAGGTGACGGATGGCGGATTCGCCTATCGGCGCCACACAGACAACTACGTTCTATTCCGCAATGATCCTGCCATCTATGCGAACAACCACATCGACAGCAGCTGGCAAGCGCTTCTGCGTCGTAAAACGGTATGGAGTGGGGCGAACGGCCTTTATTACGGACTTGATTTCGACGGCGACTCGATCGATAGCAACAATTTAGGCAAACATGCACGCAACTGGGGATCGGGATACGTCGATCTCGATCTGCGCTCGTGGAAACGCGGCACGCTTTCGGTGGGTACACGAGAAGAGATCATCAGCGGCGGGTATGACGTTTTCAGTCCCACAGCAGCGGCGTCGTACTGGATTCGTCCTGCGCTCAAGGCGCGTGCATCGATCGGCTACGGATTTCGGTTGCCCACGTACACAGACCTCTATTACAGCGACCCAACGACGGTAGGCAATTCCAAGCTGAAGCCGGAGTCGACGTGGGACTATGAAGGTGGTTTCGACTGGTATCCGCGCGGTTCTCTCGCTGCCTCTATAACGGGATTTTATTCGCCGCAGACGAACTTTATTGACTATGTTCGGACTTCCCCCACGGCTCTGTGGCACGCGACGAATTTAAATGGATTCGCGTTTGCCGGAACAGAGGCCTCGCTGAACTGGCAAGTGAACCATAGCCAGCAGGTAAATCTTTCCTGGACCTGGCTGGATGGCACGCAGAGTGTGCTGAATGGCCTGCAATCGGAATATCTGTTCAATTACCCAGTCAACAATGCGGTGTTCAACTGGTATGCCAATGTTGGACGCTGGATAATGGTCAACACGCGGGTAGGAGTCCAGCAACGATTTCAGCAGACTGCATATCCAGTCTGGGACGTCTCTGTCGTTCACGAACACGGACGGTTTCAGCCGTTCCTGCAGATGACGAATCTGAGCAATACCGGCTATGACGAGATCCCCGGTGTCCCAATGCCGGGTCGGGCCTTTCTGGGTGGAGTGAAGATCTGGATATTTCGGCCGCACTAGATCGTTCCACTTCGGCAATCGGAGCGGAAATTTTCCATTCAACTCGCAAAGAAGGCGTTGCAACACTAGAATCGAGACTGTATCCCAACCGATCTGGGCACGCCCTGCAAATGAAAACTGTCGACCTGACTACCGGGAAACCTTTTACTCGTCGTAACTTTCTTGCTGGCGCCTCTGCCGTTGCATTGTCCTCTGTTCCTGCGATCGCGTCGTTCAGACTCCCTGACACAATACGAGTTGGATTACTCGGTCTCGATGGCCACATTGACGATATCTTCACCGCGCGCCGCATTTTCCCCAACTTTCAAGTTCAGGCGATTTCGGATAAGAACATCCAACGGTTGAAAGAAGTAGGGGATCGTCTCGGGATTCCCGTCGAGCACCGCTATACAAATCATCAAATGCTGCTGGACCGGGAGAAGCTGGAGGTGGCGGGTGTCTGCGGCTCGGACGGTGAGCGAGCAGGACTGGTGATGGAGTGTATCGCGAGGGGGTTGCACATCATCGCCGAAAAACCTCTGGGAATGAATTGGGCCGAGGTTCAAAAGATACGAACGGCGCTCGAGGCCAGCAAAGTACATCTCACCATGCTTCTGACGATGCGCTTTTTAGGTGTATTTATCGCAATGCGGCAGATGGTGGAATCGGGCCAGATCGGTGAAATCGCCCAGGTCGACGGACAAAAATCCTACGTACTCGGCGAGCGACCGGACTGGATGCTGCACAATTCTTCTTTCAGCGGCATCATTCCCTATATCGGCATTCACCTGGTCGATCTGATGCGCTTTACGTCGAAGCGAGAACCCATACAGGTGTCCGCGCTGCAGGCGCACATCGGGCAGCCGAACACCCTCGATTTCGACGACACCGCGGCCACAATGTTCCGCCTGGATAACAGGGCGCCGGCGCAACTTCATCTGGATTATCTTCGCCCCGAGACGTTTGGAACGCATGGCGACGATCGTCTGCGCCTGGCGGGTACAGAGGGCATTCTTGAGTACCGCGAAGGTCGAGGTCTTGCCTTTGGAAGTAAGAAGCAAGCCCAGAAGTTGCTGAATTCTCTTCCGCCAGATCAATCCCTGGTCGCGAACTTTCTTTCGGGCATCTACGGGGTACAGATTCTGCCCCACCCCGTCCAGTTGACTCTCGATGATATTTTCCGAGCAAATCAAATTGTTTTTGCTGCGCGGGATGCTGCCGAACGCGATCGCATTGTGCCGATACAATATGTCCGATCCGCTTGAAATCGGAGATAGGTCCGATGGCAGGCATGTCCGCGGCATTGCGACTGTCAGATTTGTGTGTGCCTTGGGAATTTTTTGAAGGAACGGATCTTGCAAGATCTGGATGGATCGCATCTAGCTGCAAGCAGTTGCGGCGCGGAATAAAGTTTGGATAGAAATCAATTGTCGGGTGGGGCCTTGAAGAAGAAAGCATTGATCTCTGGAATTACCGGGCAGGACGGAGCCTATCTAGCCGAATTTTTGCTACGCAAGGGATACGAAGTTCACGGTATCAAACGGCGTACTTCGCTTTTCAACACAGACCGCATCGATCATCTCTACGAAGACCCGCACGTACATGATCGGAATTTCATCCTGCATTATGGCGACCTTACTGATTCTTCGAGCCTGGTCCATATCGTGCAGAAAGTGCAGCCGGATGAGGTCTATAACCTGGGCGCGCAAAGCCATGTAGCGGTTTCCTTTGAGCAGCCGGAGTATACGGCCGACGTTGATGCGATGGGAACGTTGCGGCTGCTGGAGGCGATTCGCATTTTGGGCCTCGAAAAGAAAACACGCTTCTACCAGGCGTCCACGTCGGAACTCTTTGGCCTGGTGCAGCAGGTACCGCAGACGGAGCAGACGCCATTTTATCCGCGCTCGCCCTACGCAGTCGCAAAGCTCTACGCCTACTGGATTACGGTCAACTATCGCGAATCCTATGGCATGTATGCCTGCAATGGAATCCTGTTCAATCATGAGTCGCCGACGCGGGGCGAGACATTTGTCACGCGCAAAATTACGCGGGCCTTGGCGCGCATCAAAGTCGGTCTGCAAGACTGCCTGTATCTCGGCAATATGAATGCCCTTCGCGATTGGGGACACGCACGGGATTACGTAGAGGTGCAATGGCTAATGTTGCAACAGGAGAAGCCGGAAGATTTTGTCATTGCCACCGGGCAGCAGCACAGCGTGCGGGAGTTTGTATCGACTGCGGCGGCGGAACTCGGGTGGAAACTCACCTGGACAGGCAGCGGAACCGATGAAAAAGCGCTGGACGAGTCCGGGCAGGTGATTGTCGCTGTCGATCCACGATATTTTCGTCCTGCGGAAGTAGAAACCTTGTTAGGCGATGCCACCCATGCCCGGAATCGTCTTGGCTGGGAGCCACGGATTGGTTTTGAGGAACTTGTGCGAGAAATGGTGCAGACGGATCTGGAGGAAGCGAAACGCGATGCTCTGGTGCGTAAGCACGGATTTCGTTCCTTTGAGCGCAAGGAATAGGCGGCGCCAGGCATAGCTGGCGGATTTGATTTGAACGTCTCTGATGGCATTGCTCCCGCTGCCTGTTTCCCAGTAGACTCGGGATGGCTGCTGTTGATCGGGTGCAGACTCGAGCGATGAGCGGGCACCACAGCGATCGCGACGGGCGATGGGTTTTGACCATCGTGCGATGGCTTCATCGTTCAACCATGGATGCGAAAGTGGCGGAATTGGCAGACGCACCAGACTTAGGATCTGGCGGGTAAAACCGTGGGGGTTCAAGTCCCCCCTTTCGCACCAAATTACTTTCAAAACTTAATACTGGATTGTGCCTAAAATTGTGCCCACCCAGAAAAATTGTGCCTACTTATTCGCTGGTGAAGGTTACGGCAATGCAGCACGCTCCACCTGAATAAATGCGCGCTCAATCGCGTCTGCCTGAGGGTGGACATACCGCTGCGTGATTGTGTATTTAAGAGATGGATCGGCAGGAGACACCCAACACTCCGCAACTCGGGGCTTCTGCTCAAACTGTCATCAATCACCCAATTCTTGACGACGCAGACATTGTGATAGGTATATTCGGCCCACGCATAGGAACGTCACCCAAGGAATATATCAATGGCACTGTAGAAGAAATCAAAAAGCATGTTGCCGCCGGGAAAACGGCTAAAGTCTATTTCTCAGAAGTGCCCGTTGCTCCAAAAAACGTCGACCAACACCAATACGCCTTGGTCCAGAAGTTTCGGGAAGATTTGAACAGCAGCGATCTATATGCAACTTACAAGAGTATGGAGCAGTTCAGAGACGATTTCGGGCATCATCTTGCGCTAGAAATGAACCATCCAAGGTATCGCTGGCTCGATGTTCCCGATAGAACAGCACAGAACTCACAACTCAAAACGCCCGCTTTTGATGAGTTCCAGAAAAATCAAGTGGATGAATTGCTTCGATCCGTGGGTTGTGTGCAACGCGATGTGCTGAGATTCCTACTTCTAAAAGGCGGCATTGCTCGCGGGGACGTTATAGCTAGAGCACGCACCACAAAATACGCGTTTGAGATGAATGGTCTGTGTGGTCCATTGGAACAAAACAGCCTGCTGACGCGAACACCAGATCACAAGTACGGGTATTCAACGCTTGCTGTGAACGAGCCTATGATCGATATTTTGAGGGAGGAACTTTTTCCCCGCGAGGAAGACGATCCACCATTCTTCGAGGGCATTCAGAGTTCTGTTTGATGATCTTGATCACCCGAACACGCATTAACCCTATACTGGGCACTCACATGTTGAAAAATGTTAAGGTTGAGGCGCTGTGCCCAATTTTGTGCCTAACGGCGACTAAGATCCGCTTATTTCAATGAAGATCGAGTGAACGCAATCTCGAATGAAAACAGGCACATATCATTCTGAGCAAGTTCCGCTAAGTTGTTGATCCTTGGTTCGCGGTGAACTTAGAGATCTGGCAGGTAAAACCGTGGGGGTTCGAGTCCCCCCTTTCGCACCAATTTCCCTTGCGGTATCTGGAAATCGCAAAAGCAAAAGCCCGCACATCTGCGGGCTTTGCTTTTACGAATCGTGATGGTTTATGGTCAGGCCGGAATGGCTTTACCTGTGATGACCTCCACCACCTTGATGTCCGCCACCGCCGCCGGAGTGCCCACCGCCACCTTGATGTCCTCCTCCGCCGCCTGATGACCGCCACCGCCACTCGGGTGTCCTCCACCATTTGATTGACCATGTCCGCTTGGGCGTGCTCCGCCGTTCGACTGGCCATGTCCGCCGGGAGTTCCAGCACCGCTCGGCCGTCCGCTATTCCCCGGATGTCCTCCACCAGGATTGCCGCCTCGGTTGAAGCCACCACCACCGCGGTTATATCCGCCGCCCGGATGTCCTCCACCAGGATTGCCGCCTCGGTTGAAGCCGCCGCCGCGGTTATATCCGCCGCCCCGATTGTACCCAGCGCCTCGGTTATACGCGGAACCTCGGGTGCCGGCGTATCCACGTGGGCCGCCGGGACGATTGAAGCCACGATTGTAGACGGTGCGGCTGTGGGTGTAGTAACGGCCGCCGTGGTACCAAACACCGTGGCCATGCCAGTTGTAGCCCCAGTTGTGCCAGCCCCAACCCCAGCCCGACCAAATACCGATTCCTATGCCAATGCCAAATCCAATGGCCAGGCCCGTGCCGAAGTAAACCCCGGCTGGCGGTCCATAGTAGTAGCCAGGGTACACGCCAATCGGCGCGCCATACACGCCCCAGGGATTGTAGACGGGAACATACACGACTTCCGGATTCGCAGGTGCGATGACGACGGCGCCATTATCTTCGGACACCACCTGTTGCGGAGTATTGTGCAAGGTACCGGCGGCCTGCGCGCGTCCACGCATGGTTTGCACCGCGGCATTCACGTCATCGGGTTGGTTGTAAAACGCGTTGCCCAGGTCGGTCGTCCATTGAATGTTCTTGTCCATCTGCGCCAGGACAGACGGGAACGCAATCAAAGCCTTTACGCCGGGATCCCACGGTTGCGCATCAGCGGCAGCCGCCAATTGTTGCGCCGGCATGTTGCCTTGTGCCTGCAGCCAACGATCAGCTTCTACTACCTGTGTGGGATAAGTAGAGGCGGCCAGGATCTGCGCTACCAGCGCATCCGGATACAGCGCAATCGGCGCGACCAATTGGCCCAGCTCATCTGGACTTAAAGGTTGGCCTTGCGGAGCGCCCTGGTCCGGCGGCGGTCCACCTTGATCTTGTGGCCCACCCTGATCCTGCGGCGCGCCTTGATCGCCCGCTCTGGAGGAGGAGGTGGCGGAGGGGGCCGTTGTACTGCTCCTGTTGAGGGGGAGCGTCCTGGGCAAATAACATCGCACCCTGTCCCATGGGAACGATCAGAACAATCAGGACAAGCGCGAATATCTGCCGGGTCATCAACGCGACGCGCCCGATCCCGCTCCAGCGCGACTGAACTGGGGGGAGCGTGCCGGTGAGACCCTGGAAAAACGAGGTCGTCGGAGATACATATTGATTTCTGCTGGATTTCATGTTCCCTCTCTAACTGAAGGCAAGCTGCCTTACATATCGGTTGCTGCAGAATTCTCAAATTCCTACCGGGTGCATAGCCGGGATGCTTGTTCGTACAAATGTATCAAAGACGTGACCATGCAACTGGTATGGATGGTAACCCGCGGCGAGCTCGATAGTTGCTGAAAAATCTCATGGATTCCAGCACCCCGTCCAACCGCATGGAACGGGACAACATGCCAGGGGTCTTCGCAAAGGCAACTCTCCATTGGACGTTCCTTAAAGATTGGTACAGCCTGCAGCCTTCGACTCGCGATACCCTTGTTGCATGAGTCAGCCAATACATTCTTCTCCAAATATCAACATTGTTCAGTCGCAGGATTATCGCGATGGCTATGCCAACAGCGTGCAGGTGCGGGCCAGCGTATGGGATTTTATGTTGGTCTTTGGCGCAGCCCGGCAGGATTCTCCCAATGAAGTGGTGCTGCGGAATTTTCAAGGGATCTATCTGAGCCCACAGCAGGCCAAGGCGCTGTGGAACCTGCTGGGCCAGAACCTGGCGCAGTATGAGCAGGCATTTGGCGCCATAACTCTGGAGCCGACACAAGCGTTTCCCGGCGCGGCACCCGGCAACGGTCCGATACACTAAACCGGGTTGGTGCGAGTCAGCGATTGGAAGGTCCCCGGCGCACCCTTTCATGTTGTGAGGAGCGATAATTTGCCAGCCTCGAGTCAGCATTTGAATCATGCGCCCACTGTCCGGTCGCATTCGCTGTTGCAGCAATTCCTGCTTCGGCGACATCGCGATGAACCGGTTCCGGCATGGATGATTTTTCCGGTCATCTACGCTTTTGTTCTGCTGACACATTTGCCATTGCTGCGACTGCCATATTTTTGGGATGAGGCCGGCTACTACATTCCCGCAGCGTATGATTTCTTCCGCACTGGGTCTCTAATCCCATATTCCACGTTGACGAATGCCCATCCTCCACTACCGGCGATCTACCTCGCGTTCTGGTGGAAGGTCTCCGGTTTCACTCCTGAGGTTACGCGCCTGGCAACCTGCCTGGTGGCGGCATTCGCGCTGACGGGAGTCTTCTCGTTGGTGCGCCGGCTGATGAATACGCCCGTGGCCGTCGCGACCACGCTACTGACAGCGCTGTATCCGGTCTGGTTTACCCAGAGCACACTGGCGCAAGCAGATATCTACGCCGCAGCGGCAACGATGTGGGCGTTGGCCTATGGTTTGCAGGAATTGCCGTCAGCACGGAGCGGCTGGATTGCAGCGATATGGTTTTCTGTGGCAGCGCTGTCGAAAGAAACTGCTATCGTGATGCCGCTGACGCTGGCTGCCTGGCATGTATGGGAGGCACGCCGCAAGCATGCGGAGGCCGGTGGACATGGGCGGACGGCGATGCAGTTTGCGATCCCGGTACTCCCGTTATGTGGCTGGTATGCCTACCATTTTCATAAGACTGGCCATATCTTCGGCAATCCGCAGTTTGTACGCTACAACGCGGTCCTGACCCTACATCTGTTTCGATTTTTCCTGGCACTGGCCCAACGGCTGATGCAAGTCACCGTCTATATGAATTTGTTCGTGCCCATTTTGTGCATGGTGGCCGCGATGTTTTTGCCTGCGCTGCGGCAAGCGGATGGCAGCAAGCGTCCGCGGGTCTCATGGAACGTGCAAGCTCAGATCGGAATTCTGCTGCTGGTCAACCTGCTGTTTTTTTCCGTGGTGGGAGGAGCGGTATTGGCGCGCTACCTGCTGCCGCTGTACCCACTGATTCTGCTATTGTGTGTATCCACCTGGCGACGACGCGTGGAGCAGTGGCCGTGGATTGTCGCGCTGAGTGTTGTGGCCTTCCTGGCGGGGTTGTTCGTCAATCCTCCCTATCGCTTTACGCCGGAGGACAACCTGACCTATTGCAGCCTGATTGTGATGCAACAACAGGCAGTCGCGCAGGTGATCCATCGCGCTCCCGGTGGCACGGTATTGACAGCTTGGCCGGCCACGGACGAGCTGAGACGACCCGAACTTGGATATGTGCGGAAGCCTGTTCACGTGGTGGCGATTGATGATTTTTCTCTGTCTCAGATAGAAACTGCGGCGCAACTGCACAACTATGATGCTGCATTGGTATTTTCAACAAAGTATCAGCTGACGAACGCACTCAGCTGGTCCCATTTCGGCGATGGAGAATGGAATCAGGAGTATTTTGGCTATCATTACGACCTGCCGCCCATGGTGATTGCGAGACTGTTGCACGGTAATGTCGTTTGGGACGCGAGAAGCAGGGGACTGTGGGCAGCCGTGCTGGTCTTCAATCGCCCGCAAATGGTGAACCTTCCTGTGAGCGCCGTTCCGTTTCAGGCCTATGTTGCGACGAAGACATCGCGAAGTACACAACCATTTCGGCCCAGGCTTTCCCGCTGAACACCATGCAGAACTCTATAATCACCAGTGTCGTGACCGAAACCAGAAACAGGATCGGACTTCGAATGTGGCGGGGCTTGATTCTGTGCACGCTTGTCGCACTGATGGCTTTGCCTTTGTTTGCGCAAACGGAGAAGGCAAGCGATGCCGACTGGGATGGACATCTTGTCTGGGTGCTTCCGTTTGAAAATAACTCTACGCAGGCGGGGCTGGACTGGATCGGGGCTTCGTTTCCGGACATCCTGGATCAGCGTTTGAGTTCCGCCGGCTTTCTGACCATTCGTAGAGAAGACCGCCGCTACGCAATGCAGCATCTGGGCCTCCCTGCCGATTTCCATCCGACGCAGGCGACCGCATACCGGATCGGTCAAACTCTGGATGCAGATTACGTAGTCTTCGGAAGCTACACCGTCGCCAATGGGCGGATCCAAGCAACAGCACGTGTTTTAGAGATGCATGGTCCCAGCATGAGTTCCCCGTTGGAAGAGGAAGGGAGCCTGGATCAGCTGATCAATATTGAGGATGATCTGGCCTGGAAGACGGCCATGCAAATCAACCCTACGTTGAATTTAGATGAACAGACCTTTCTTGCTGCCAGTCGCGATCTGCGCCTGGATGCCTTCGAGAACTATATTCGTGGATTGGTCGAGCCGGGTGTCGAGGAGCGAATTGGACACCTGACGAAAGCCGTGCAAATCAGCCCCGGCTATGTTCAGGCATGGTTCGCGCTCGGTCAGGCATACTGCGAAAACCAGGAATATGATCAGGCGGAAGCCGCTTTCGATAAAGTACCGAAAGGCGGTCGTCTATCGTTGGAAGCGATGTTTTACACGGGGCTCAGCTACCTCTATACGGGGAATTATGCCAGCGCACAGACGACATTTGCCTCTATTGCTTCTGTTTTGCCCCTGCCGGAGGTTTTGAATAACGAAGGAATTGCGTTCAATCGCCGAGGTCAGAATGGCACCGCTTTTTTCCAGCGCATCGTCGAGATGGATCCGCAAAGTGCGGATTACTGGTTCAACCTGGCTGTCTCGGAGCGGCGCCGGAAAAACTATACCGCCGCGTTGAATGCAGTCGCGCGGTGCCTTGCGCTTCAACCCCAGGACGAAGAAGCGCAGAACTTACATAAAAACCTGATGATGCTGAAAAATGCTCCTGTGACTGCGGTCGCGCCGCCATCGGCAGTGGCGAAGGCCAACGCATCCGCAGATGAGACCTCTTCAGAAGATGCGGATGATCAGGCAGACTCGAGCAGTGTTGCAAAAGACAAGCCGGATACAGTGAGTGCGAATGGCGCATCCGGTTCGACCTCTGCGCAGGCAATCCCAGATGCGGCGAGTCCCGATTACGAGCCGCTGGAACGCATCGCGCGCACGTACGATGAAAGCTCTCTACGGCAGGGCGCTTTTGCATTGGAGCAGATGAATGCGATGAAGTTGCGTTCGATGCTGCCTGCGCAACGTGCGCAGCGATTGTGCCAGCAAGGCAGGGCATACATAAATGATGGCTTGCTATTGGAGGCGGAACGCCAGTTTCAGCTTGCTCTGGCAGCGGATCCCAATAGCGCCGCCGCGTATGCCGGCCTGGCTGAGGTACACGAGTATGCTGGCAGTATGAAAATCGCGCAGCAGGAAGCCAATAAGTCTCTCCAGGCTAAACCCAATGCCTCCGCTTATCTGGTGCTGGCGCGGATCGACCTCAGTCAGCACGCGTTGTCAGACGCGCGAAACAATATTGAAAATGCCCTGCATCTTGAGCCCAACAATACGGCGGCCAAGGGCATCTTACAGGCGATTCAGGTGCAGCAAGGCCAACAGTAGTGATGCGTCGGGGCGTGATCGACATGCACACAGCACGGAAATCTTCATCCGAACCCAGTCACTCGTCGTGGCTTGGTTCCACACTTGTTGGACTGGCGGCGCTGGTATGTCTGAGTGCGGCATCCCACGCGAATGCTGTGCAATCGCGGCCAGTGGTTGTTGAGCTGCCGCTGCACGATACCGTTCAGCCGATTAGTGCGGCGTATTTGCGACGCGGGCTGCGTCATGCCGCAGAAATCCATGCACAGGCAGTTGTGGTTGAGCTGGGCACTCCCGGCGGCCTGCTTACCTCGACGCGCGCTATGGTCACTACCATTGAGGAGTCTGAAGTTCCAGTCATCGTGTATGTTGCACCTTCTGGCAGCCGCGCAGCCTCCGCGGGATTTTTCATTCTTGAGTCTGCCGATATTGCGGCCATGGCTCCGGGCACCAACACCGGGGCCTCGCATCCGATTCTGGAGGGCGAGAAGATGGATCCAATTCTGAAGCAGAAGATCGAGAACGATGCGATGGCCTTTCTTCGTTCTTATGTGTCGCGCAGGGGGCGCAACGTTCAGGCTGCCCAGGATGCGGTACTGAATTCCAAATCGTATACAGATGAAGAAGCCCTCAATCTGAAGTTGATTGACGTCATCTCTCCGAACATTCCAACGCTGTTGAACCATCTGAATGGCACAACGGTAACGCGATTCAATGGGGCCAAGCAGGTGCTGCACACCCAGGATGCCGATGTAGAGGTGATGCCGGCAAGTACGCGCGAACGGATTCTTAGTGCACTGACTGACCCAAATCTGGCGGTGATCCTGCTGATTCTCGGCGGCCTGCTGATCTATCTGGAATTCAACGTGCCCGGCACCATCGTTCCTGGCGCGCTGGGAACTCTTCTTGTGTTGATTTCTTTATTTGCGCTGAACCTGCTGCCGCTGGAGTACACCGCTGTTGGATTTCTCGTCGGCGCGCTTGTCCTGTTTGTATTGGACATAAAATTTGCAACCCATGGAGTTCTCGGAGTGGTAGCAATCGGCTGCCTTGTCTTTGGCCTGCTCACGCTGGTCGATGGACCGATTCCGGAGATGCGCGTGCAGCTGGGCACAGCTTTAGGCGCGGGGATTGGCTTTGGTTTGATTACTATCTTTCTCACCACAATCGCGGTGCGTGCTCGCCGCAATAAAGTGCAGACCGGAGGCGAAGCGCTTCTGGGAACGATCGCGGTTGCACAAACAGCTCTGAATCCCAACGGCCATGTGATGGTGCGCGGGGAACTCTGGCAGGCACATTCTCATGATGCCGTCGCGGCAGGCGAGCCCGTCCGCATTCGCGACCGCAAAGGACTTTTGCTGGAAGTGGAACGTGACGTGCAAGGTTCCTGAATGCTGTTTCGCACCCTCGTGGCGCGCGGTCCGTGCTATACAACCTAAGACGAGTGTTCCATGCTCGGGGAGAGTTGAACATGCCATCCACAGCAGTGTTGGTCGTCATCGTTATCGTGGCGTTCTACCTATTTAGTTCCATCAAAATTTTGAAGGAGTATGAACGCGGCGTGATCTTCCGCCTGGGTCGTTTACTCCCTTCTCCAAAGGGCCCTGGGATCGTTCTCGTATTCCGGCCATTCGACCAGATTGTACGCATCTCTCTGCGGCAAGAGGCGATGGAAGTACCCGCGCAGGACATCATCACTCGCGATAACGTCACGCTGAAAGTGAACGCCGTGATTACGCTGCGCGTAATCGATGCCGCGAAAGCAGTGGTGGAAGTATCGAATTATGTGTATCAGACGTCACAGTTTGCACAGACAACGCTGCGATCTGTATTAGGCGAGGTCGAATTGGATGAGTTGCTGGCTCACCGCGAGAAGTTGAATTTAAAAATCCAGACCATCATCGATCAGCACACTTCGCCGTATGGGCTGAAAGTTGTCAGCGTGGAAGTAAAGCAAGTGGATCTGCCGGAGTCGATGTTGCGCGCCATGGCCCGTCAGGCTGAAGCAGAGCGCGAGAAGCGGGCCAAGATCATCAATGCCGAAGGCGAGTTCAACGCTGCACAGCGGCTGGTAGAGGCGGCAACGCTACTGGCGCAGCAACCGATCACCATGCAGTTGCGCTACCTGCAGACGTTGAGCGAAATCGGCGCGGAGAAAAACACCACCATCGTATTCCCACTGCCGCTGGAACTGGTTTCACTGCTGAAACATGTCGGCCAGACTATCCAGTCGAAATCTGGCGGAGATGTATAGCAATGACAGCCTTGTATGAAGAAAATTTTGACCTTCATGATCCGGTCGAAGTGCATTGGAATGCCAGTACCATCCTGGCCATTTTCTTTGCGGCTTCGCTGATCTCTGCCGTGTTTTTTGGCCTTGGATATTCGTTCGGCGGAGCGGACACCTCAAAGCACTCCGTTGCCGTCACCTCAGCAGACATAAGCAGCAACTCGACAGGATCAGTAGCTCTGCAGACGCCATCCAATCACGCTGCTGCGTTCAGTAATCCCGCCGTCATCGCGAAGGCCGCGACAAATGTCAACGCACATCCCGCGGATGCCGCTCGATCGATGACTCCGGTAGAAATCCATCAAGTTGCCGCCACGCGTACGACGCACCCGAGTGCCCCAATTGTTGAAAGACAGGCGACGCCCACATCTTCTGCCATGCATGAGAATGCAACGATCAGTGGAAAGAGCAGCACTCACATCATGGTTCAAGTGGGAGCGATCGGCAGTCGCAAAGACGCCGAGAGGCTGGTGGCTCAGTTACGAAAGAAGGGCTTCCACGCCGGAATTTATTCGGAGAAACACGACAAGTTCCTCCACGTGCAGATTGGCCCGTTTAAGGATGCGGAGCAGGCTCAGTCCAAGCGGCATCAGGTAATGGCGAGCGGTTTTCACGCGATTCTGAAGAGCACTTCGTAAAGACAAGCGCTTCTCACTCGTTCGGCAACCACTTCAACTACGCATCCATTCCGGCAAGCCAGAGGCGATGGATTCACGCACCGCAAGAATCAATTCTTCCCGCGTCGTGAAATCTGCGGCCAATAGTGGCGGATGCAAACAGATGTGCGCCACGCCGGGAAAAATCCGCAGACTGCCTTTCCGCATCATGGTTTCTGTGCCGTGGATCGACACTGGGATAATGGGCGCGCCGGTTTGCAGGGCCAGATAAAAGGGACCTTTCTTAAAAGGAAGAAGTTTCCCGGTACGCGAGCGCGTTCCCTCTGGAAATGCCGTGATATGTACGCCGGAAGCCAAGACCTTGGCGGCGCTGTCGATACTCTCCCTCGCATCTTCTCGGCTGCCCTGGCGCTGCACCGGAACAAAACCGCCCATCCGCATTCCCATTCCAATAAAAGGAATTTTCATCAGTTCACTTTTGACGAAGACAGCAGTGCGGCCCGGAACTAAAGGCAGCAACACCGGAGGGTCAAGATTGGAAACATGATTTGCCATAAAAATGCATGGCTTGTCTTCGGGGACATTTTCCAGGCCACTGCCGTGGACGCGAATGCCAGCCATGCGAACACCTGTGGCAGCGATCCACATGGAAAAGCGATAGAGAAAAGTTATGTCGCCAGTAATCCATGTCCATGGAAAGCCGAGCAGCGCGGCGATTGGGGAAAGGAGCGCATAGCAGAGAAAAATTGTAATGGCTGGAATCATGAAGCCACGTTGCTTCCCTGACGGCTCCGCAAACGCTGGGGAAGCTTTTGATAGATTCCATCGAAGCCGCCATTGGAAAGGATCGCAACAATATCTCCCGACCGCAGATGGGCGGTGAGATGGTCGAGGATCGCAGCCACATCGGGCAACTGTCGCGCAGAACATCCACGCGTCTGTAGTGCCTGCACGATGTGTTCCGGGTGCAGTATCTGATCTGCCGGGATATTTGTTGCCTGGTAAACAGCGGCCAGAATGACTTGATCGGCTATGGAGAGGCTATCGGTCAACTCCTGCTCAAAAACATTTCGGCGGAGCGTGTTCGAACGTGGTTCCACAACGGCCCACAGGCGCGATTCTGGATATCGCAGGCGTAGAGCGCGCAGAGTTTCACGAATCGCAGTGGGGTGATGCGCGAAGTCATCAATGATCGTGATGCCGTTGATTTCGGCAACCACTTCCAGGCGACGCTTGACGCTGCGAAAGGATTGGAGTGCCTTTTGAATATCCTCCAGCGGGACATTCTGGCCAGCGGCAAGCGCAGCTGCTGCGGTTGCGTTCAGCACATTATGTTCGCCAATCATCGGCATTTCGACTTCAAGCCATGAATGACCATTGCGCTCTATGCGCCAATGGCTCGAGTTGCCATGGATGGAAAGATCGGCGATGCGCCAATGCGAGTCTTGCGCAAATCCGTAACGTTCCACCGGACAAAAAGCCGACGCGACGCACTCTGTCACGTTCGCCGATCCGTCATAGGCGACAATGCGTCCTCTTCGCGGGACAAGATTGACCAGACGCTTGAATGCGGTCTTCACCGATTCCAGGTCTGCATAGATATCCGCGTGATCGAATTCAACATGAGTAAGAATCAGCGCATCGGGAAAGTAATGGAGAAATTTTGGCCCCTTGTCGAAGAAGGCTGTGTCGTACTCGTCGCCCTCCAGGATGAAGGGTCGTGTGGGCCGCAGCGCAAAGCTGGAACCAAAATTTTCCGCAATTCCGCCAATTAAAAAGGAGGGAGCCAGCGCAAGGTTTTTCTTCGCGGCAGTTTCATAGATCCACGCCAGCATGCTGGTAGTCGTAGTTTTTCCATGCGTGCCCGCAATCACCAGAGATTCACGTTCAGCAAGAAATTCTTCTTGAATCAACTGGGCCAACGAACGGAAGGGAATGCGCTGGTCCAATACGAATTCCAACTCAGGATTGCCCCGCGAAATCGCATTGCCGACGATGACAAGGTCAGGACGCGGCTCCAGATTCTTTTCGGAGAAGGGCTGTGCAATTGAGATGTGGAGTTGCTGCAGCAGGTCGGACATGGGCGGATACGCGGCCTTGTCCGATCCGGTCACGCGCCATCCTCGCAACTGCAACATGCCGGCCAAAGACGCCATGGCGCTGCCGCATATTCCGATTAAGTGGACGTGTCGTCCTGAGGCCTCCGCACCATTTCTGGTTCCTTGTTTGACCTCGTTCATCGTCATCCTCTGTTATGGGTAACCGATGGTTGGAATCGAAGCATCGGCGTGTCCGCCAGGTCCAGCTCAAAGGCCACACCGATCGGCAGTGTGATATTGCGTTCGCGTACGTGCCCGGAGCGCAATCCGATGGCTACGGGTCCAGGAAAATCCGCCAATACGCGCAGCAGCACCGAGTCCAGCAGGTCCTCGGTTGTACCCGGTTGCACGCAGTCCAGCATGGAACCAAAGACAATGCCGCGCACCTGGTCGAGTTTACCCGCCAATCGCAATTGCAGCAGCATTCGGTCAATCTGGTATGGCTTCACCCCTACATCTTCAAGGAAAAGGACGGTATCGTTCGTCTGGATTTCATACGGTGTGCCGAGAGAGGCGACCAGCATGGAGAGACATCCGCCATAGAATTTTCCCTGTGCATGGCCGGGTTTCAGAATTCGCAAGCCCGCTTCAGGGCCGAGTTGCCACGGACGATCCTGCGAGAGCGCCGACTGCCAACTGGCAAGGTCGACGCCATTTTCTCGTGCGAAATCCCCAGCGGCCATGGGACCATGAAATACCACCAGACCCGTCGAGTCATGGAACCATGTCAGCAGGGCTGTGATGTCACTGCATCCCATGAAAATTTTTGGATTGCGGCGAATGAGATCCAGATCGAGTCCCTCCAGCAGCTCTGCCGACCCGTAACCACCACGGTTACAAATAACCGCATTGACGGAAGAATCGGCAAAGGCAGCATGTAAATCTTCCAGACGCTGTGCTGAAGTGCCGGCGGAATATTGCCCATGGCGGGCCAATGCGTGCGATGCCAATTGTGGCTCAACACCGAGCTTTCTTAGCGAGTCCATCCCCAACTGCACTTTGTTCGGATCAAACCAGCTTGCAGGGGAAACAAGCCGTATCTTATCGCCGTCGCGCAGGCCAGCGGCGAGAACGTGGCTCTTTAAACCTCCATCCGGGACTGTAGGTTGCACGGTCATACGAGCAGGCATTCCCCTTGAGCGATGATTTCCGCTGGTCCGGTTAGCAGTAGATTGGAGTCTTTCTGTAACCATTCCACCGTTTGCTCGCCGCCTTCTGAGACCACCGTGACTTGCTGTGCGACGCCTCGCATTTCGATACTCGCGGCGGCGGATGCGGACGAGCCAGTGCCCGAGGATAGAGTCGGTCCCACACCTCGTTCATAAATGCGGAACTCAATCTTATTTGTATCCGTGACACGCACAAATTCAACATTGGTCCCTTTAGGAAAATCCGGATGAATACAGATTTCCGAGCCAATTTGCTGCCACGAGTGCCCAAAGCATTCAAAATTCGGCGTGTCGACAAAAATGACGAAATGGGGATTGCCGACCGACACCTTGGCTCCGGCGACCGATGTTCCATCCTTCAACACAATCGTGCGCGCCGCAACCAATGGAACGCCCATCTCGGTGGAGATCAAATAGCGCGGAGGGTTGCGCTCGAGAATGCGGCAGCGCCGTACACCGGCATGGGTACGGATAGAAAATTCACTGGCATCGTCGTCTTGTGCAAGATACGCAGCGACGCAACGCGTGCCATTGCCCGAAAGTTCTCCTTCTGAGCCATCGGTATTGAAGAGTCGAATGGAATATCCGCCATTATCGCCAAGGGCCAGATACTCAACGCCGTCCGCACCAACTCCAGTGTTGCGTGCGCACAGGACGCGGGCCATGTCCGCATAGCGGCTTTCATCGATAGGCTCGTCGACGATCAGAAAATCATTCCCGCAGGCGTGCGCTTTTGTGAATCGGATCACTTGATTTCCTCGAACTGGGATGCAGAGAGCGATGCACACGAAACATACCGGCGGCCTACAATTCTATGTTTTCCACTGAGCACACGGGCAATGGCTTGTGGATAAGCCAGATGTTCTTGTTCCAGAATGCGCGCAGACAGCGTCGCTTCGTCATCGCTTTCCAGTACTGGGACGGTTCGCTGCAACACGATGACTCCGTGATCCAGTTGGTCATCCACGAAATGCACCGTGCAACCAGTGATAGCGACCCCGTACTGGAGCGCCTGAGATTGCGCATCGAGGCCTGGAAATGCCGGCAGCAGCGAGGGATGAATGTTCAAAATCGCATTGGGGTAGGCGGCCACAAACTCCGGCGACAACAGGCGCATATATCCAGCCAGGCAGACCAGTTCCACGCCATGTTCGCGCAGGCAAGCGATAATCTCTGCGTCCTGCTCGGCACGCTTCCGTCCGCGAGCCTCGATCACTCGTGTCGCCAGTCCTCGCAGTTTGGCCGCGGCGATCCCAGCGGCATCCGCACGATTGGAAACAACGATAGAGATTTCTGCGTTTTCAATCTGGCCGCGATCAATGGCATCGGCAATCGCCAGAAAGTTAGAGCCGCGACCGGAAAGAAGAATGCCAAGACGCTTCATGAGTAGTTAGTTATAAAGGACCCGGCGATCGCCCTTGATGATTTTTCCAATCACAGCGTGGGGCTCGTTGGCGCGGTCTAAAAGCGCTTTCACGCGCTTGTATTTTTCCACCGGGACAACGCAGATCAGCCCGATACCCATGTTGAAGGTCCGCAACATTTCCTCACGTTCCACATTGCCGAGGGACTGCAGATGGTCGAAAATTGGCAACACTGTCCAGGAACCTAACTCAACCGTAGCGGAAACATGTTTTGGCAGGATACGGGGCAGATTTTCCGTGATGCCTCCGCCGGTAATGTGCGCCATGCCCACGACCAGGTCTGCGGTAGTCAGCTTGCGAATGATGTTGAGATAGCTGCGATGCGTCTTCATCAACGCCACGCCAGCCTTATCGCGTAGTTCGTTGATGTACTGGTCCGGTGTATATTTGGCAACCTGAAAGAAAAGCTTGCGTGCCAGCGAATAGCCGTTGGTGTGCAGGCCGGTAGAAGGAAGGCCGACAAGCAAATCGCCCGGCCGTATTCCGGCTCCGGTAATGATTTTTTCCCTCTCCACAACGCCGACGATAAATCCGGCAAGATCATATTCTCCATCGTGATAAAAGCCCGGCATCTGAGCAGTTTCGCCGCCAATCAGGGCGCATCCATTGGCGCGGCAGGCATCCGCCATGCCGGAAACTACTTTTTCCGCCACATCGCCATCCAGTTTGCTGGACGCCAGATAATCCATGAAAAATAGCGGCGTTGCCGCCTGCACGGCGATGTCGTTCACGCAATGGTTCACAAGATCCGCACCGATGGTGTGGTGCATGTTCATCTGGAAAGCAATCTTCAGCTTGGTTCCAACGCCGTCTGCACTGGAAACCAGCACTGGATTCTTGTAGCGCGCGGTATCAAGTTTGAAGAGGCCCCCGAAGCCGCCGATCTCACTCAGCACCTGTTTGTTGAACGTCCGCTGGGCAAGATATTTGATGCGCTGTTTGGTGCGGTCTCCGCTGGAGATGTCTACGCCTGCATCGGCGTATGTAATGGCGGGAACTGGCTTGGATGAAGACTTACTAGGCACTGGGTCGCGTTCCGGGGATGCGGGATATCGGCAGGCAATGTTCCGAGCGCCTTGGACCCAGTCACTGAAGCCCAAATTGAAGGGCGGGTGAAATGGGGGAACAGAACCAACCGGGAAGCAACAGTGTAGCATCGCGGCCAGTTGCCTTTTGTGGTAGTTGCCGGTAAAACAGAGCCCCGTTCCCTGGAAACGATCTTGGCCATCCGCTACGAGCTGCAAGGGCAGAGTCTGAGGGCTCTCGCAGCGCATCTCAAGTTATTCGGGCTTTCCGCCTGCATGCATGAGAGCGCTTCTATACTTAAAATCGATGACTCAATCCCTGCGCACCATGCGGCTTTCCCGCCAATTCCAGCAGCGGGCCGAAAATCTCTTGCCTGGAGGGGTTGATTCTCCGGTGCGCGCATTCCGCGCCGTGGGTGGAGAGCCGCCTTTTATCGTTCGCGCGGAAGGCGCCTATTTATGGGACGCAGATGGCAACCGCTACCTTGACTACTTTGGTTCCTGGGGGCCAATGATCCTGGGCCACGCCGCTCCGCAGGTGGTGCGTGCCGTTCAGGACGCCGCCGCCAGAGGCTTGAGTTTCGGCGCTTCTACGCCTACTGAGGCAGACCTGGCTGAGATGGTGCATCGTGCATTCCCAAGTGTAGAGATGCTGCGGTTTGTCAGCTCGGGGACAGAAGCTACGATGACAGCCATTCGGCTGGCGCGAGCATTTACCGGTCGCAAATTTTTCGTGAAATTTGAGGGCTGCTATCACGGCCATTCCGACGCGCTGCTGGTTAAGGCGGGTTCCGGTATCGCAACCCTGGGTATTCCCGGTTCCGCTGGGGTGCCTGAAGAAACGATCCAGCATACGCTTGCGTTGCCATACAACGATGTTGCCGCGGTTGAGGAAGCATTTACGCGGTATAAAAATCAAATTGCATGTGTGATTGTTGAGCCAGTGGTGGGCAATGCAGGCTGCATTCCGCCGAATCCAGGATATCTCGAAGCCCTGCGAGCGATCACAGCGCGGGAAGGCGCAATCCTCATTTTTGATGAGGTGATGACGGGATTCCGGCTGGCACTGGGTGGAGCGCAGGAACTCTACGGCATCGAGCCGGACATGACCTGCCTCGGCAAGATCCTGGGTGGAGGCTTGCCATGCGGCGCCTTCGGCGGACGCGCAGACATGATGCGGATGCTGGCTCCGTTGGGGCCTGTCTATCAGGCAGGAACGCTGAGCGGCAACCCTTTGGCCATGGCGGCTGGAATTGCCACGGTAGGATATTTGATCGAACACCGCGATACCGTCTATCCACAGCTGGAGAAAACTTCCGCAGCAGTTGCTGAGGGCGTGGCAAGGATTGCTCGCGAGGGTGGAGTTCCCCTGACAACCAACCGCGTTGGTTCCATGTTTACATGGTTTTTTTCAGGTGACGCAGTTACGGATTACGAGAGCGCGTGCCGCTCCGATACAAATCAGTTTGCCGCGTTTCACCGCGCCATGATGGAGGCAGGCGTATGGCTGCCTCCGTCTCAGTTTGAGGCGGCATTCCTGGGCATCGCACATGGAGAGGAAGAAATTCGCACGACACTTGCCGCCGCGAAAGAGGCAATCGCTGCGGTTGCGAGATTGACCTAGAGCGAATTTCCTATCGCCATGTACCCGCTTGGTTCACCAACGGACGCGTCGTGCCGATCAGGGGTCGAATGGGCCGAAGTTGAGGAGCCCACTGTATCGCACATCATCTCGCGCAGCTTCTGATTCTTGACGAGCAGTTCTGCCACGAGTCGCTGCAGGTGGAAATGCTCAGTCTCCAACTCAATAAGTCGGGCGCGAACCGAAAGCGAGTCGTCAATTCCATCTTGCAGAGTAAATTCTTCTACGTCCCGATGCGGTATGCGCTCCGATAGCGACGTTCGCCCGATTTTGTCCACATTCTGTTGAGGCATGGTTTTCACAGTCCTTTATTCTTAGGAAAGCCTTCGTCACGACCGGCCTGCGTCAGAGACGGATTCATCCTGCGGCCCAAACCGGCAGCCGTGGCGTCCGCGCATGCCAGTACGAAATTTCTCGCGTTCTTCGGGAGTCATTTGTGCCCAGCGCTCTTGCATGTGCTGCCGCCAATGTCGGCGACCGCCGCCATGGCGATGGAAGCCGCCAAAGAGAATCTTGGCGAATATCAAAAGACCCAGTCCCTGCCAGAATGTGATCCTGTGCAATCCAAAAAGTGCAGGCATCAGCCAGTTCCACAGATGCATGATGACAAAGCCGAATACAAGTCCGGCCACAATGACGATTCCAACAATCTTCAAAACCTTCCATACCCTATGGTTCATGTCATTTCCTCACTACTTCCCGAAATTTTCATCTACTGCCAGAAGCCGTTGCCGCAAATACAGAACTGCATACCGTTTTCGCGAGAGCAAAGTATTGACGCTGACACCGGTTTCCTCTGATAGTTCCTTGAAACTGCGGCCCATCCATTCATGTGCGATAAAGACCTCACGCTGATTTGCGGGCAACTCGTCCAGGGCGTCATCCAGCACCTCCAGCAGCAAATTTCTGGCGTAAGCTGCGTCGGGACCAGCGTCCGGCGAAGGCAGCAGGTCTTCCAACGACAACGAGTCCTCACCAGTGCCGATGGGGTCGCTCAAGGACGCGGGCTTCTGCCTGCGGAAACGATCCGTGATGCGATTACGCGCGACACGAAAAAGCCACGCGGTCACCTGTTCGATCGGCTTCATCAGCCGATAGGTTTCGATGAGCTCATAAAAAACGTCCTGAAGAATGTCTTCGGCGTCCCCGCCGTCCAGAACGCGTCTGCGAATGAAGCTTCGCAGCCGAGGTTCGTCTCGCTCGAATGCCTCCGCAATGAACTGGTCTTGCTCGGCGATCGTCCAATTCTGGCTGGGCATTCTGTTCCTCAAAAGATCGACCATAATCACCGTTCAGAAAGATGGTCTACCAGTGTTAACGGATGAGGAGGGGAAATATTGTAGGAAAAATCCAGAATCTGGATTGGAGTTTTGCATAGGCGAGATGAATATCATCAAACTGCAGGAAAATAAGTCGCCGGAAACGCTACACCCACGCTTCCGGGGTGACAAACTCACACACTTCGCCACGCTTTGCAAATTCTTCTTTCCATAGGGAAATCAGCCGGTCGGTGGCAGCGATGGTGTGGCTGCGATCTTGTCCCAGCGCCGCTTGGCCGCCATCGTGCAGCAGGGCGTTCGTGGCATGTCCTCGTCGAATGTTTTTGCGAAAGCTGCGCAGAATATTTCGCTCGACGGCTTCCGGCGTGGTCGGCTTCCAATCGTAGCCCATCGCATTCCACATCACGGGAGTCAGGCCTAGCTCGTTGGCGGTGCGCAGAACATCGGGCCGGCGTCCGCCGTGGGGTGGGCGAAACCAACGGACAGACGTGCCCAAAGCATCTTCCAGCGCGGCGTTGCAATCGCTCAGTTGTTGCCGAACGGTGCGAGGCGGCCTCACCAGCAGCAGCGGATGCGTCATGGTGTGGTTGCCGATCAGATGCCCGGCAGCGGCAACCGCGCGGGCAATCTCCGGACGTTGACGAACAAAACGGCCAATCATGAAGAAGGTGGCGCGGACATTGTGCCTTGCGAGTACTTCCAGCAGACGAAAGGTGTCGGGATCGTTGGGACCGTCGTCGTAGGTGAGGGCAATTTGCGTGGGGTTCCTGGCCGCCACCACGCAGCGGCCAAAGATTTGCGAGGTAGGCCACATCCCGGCATAGGCGTAGGCCCCAGCGGCCAGCACGCCAGCCGTCACGGCCATCGCGGCGATCGCAGCGGTGCTGGGAACTGCGGCCATGTTTGCGGCCAAAACAGGCGTTCTATCGGACGCCAGGCTGGAAAAGACTCGAGGCTGGACCATCGCGTTTGAGTGTAACGGAACCTGCCGGGGAGGGGTATCCGCACAGTATCCCCTTGCGTCTTGCCGAGTCCCACGGCGCGTGCTATCTTCGATTTTCATTCGCTTTTATTACGAAAGGAATTCGCCATGGCAAAGTTATTTGAAAACCCACGTTCCATCGCCATTGAGGGGCCGATCCGCGCCGGAAAATCCACTCTGGCCACACTGCTGGCTCAGGAAATTGGCGCCACGCGCATTGTCGAGCCACAACGCAACCCTTTTCTGCCGCAATTTTATCGCGGAGAAAAAAGCGCGGCCTTCCCGGCGCAGATGTGGTTCCTGATGTCGCGGTATGAACAGTTGTGTGCGGCTGCGGAACGCGACGCGAAGGCGGGGAAATCGGCTCCTCTGGTTGCCGATTACATCTTCGAAAAAGACAAGCTGTTCGCCTGCCTGAATCTGACCGATGACGAACTGGCTCTCTACGAACGCCAGTACCAGTATTTTCGCGATCAACTGCCCACGCCGGACCTGGTGATCTACCTGCAAGCTTCGCCCAAGGTGCTGCGGACGCGCCTCGAACGGAAAGGGCTAGCTGACGAGCGGACGATCTCCAGCGGATATCTGGAGCAGGTCGTCCAGGCCTACGAACATTTCTTTTTCCATTACACAGCCAGCGATCTGCTGATTGTGAATACGGACGACATCGACTTTGTCCACAACAATCAGGATCTGCAAACCTTACTGCGGCGGCTGAAGGAACCGGTCCGGGGTACGCAGTATTTCCTCCCGCTGGGCAATGGGGAGCAAGGCAGTCATCGCAGCCGGCTGCGTGCGATTTGCACTCAGATGGCTGCGATGCGGTCTGGGATCTCGGTACCGCGGGCGCAGACACCGACGACCGCGATCGCTGACGCAAAGACTTTGCCGGGTGTTGTAGCGAGGCCAGCGCCAAATTGGTGCGGATTTTGGAGCGAGTCGTCGATTTGGGAGTGGATTCGCGAAGAGCAAGGGAACAAGTCTCATTCTGGAGAGCGGCGTCGGATAGCATGGGATGATGCCCGCGGTCACCGCGCGGACACACAACTATGCGGGCGCTGATCCTCTCCGACATTCACGCGAACATTGATGCTCTCGACGCAGTTCTGGAAGGGGCGCCGCAGCACGATGTTGTCTGGAACCTTGGCGACGTTGTCGGTTATAACGCTGCGCCGCAGGCAGTCATCGAACGGGTACGCGAAATTGGCTCGCCGCGGCGAGTGTTTGTGCGAGGAAATCATGATCGTGCCTGCGCCGGTCTTACGGGGGCCGAACACTTCAATTCCGTAGCGTTTCGTGCCGTGCAATGGACCCAGGGCCAGCTTGATTCGGAATCCCTGCAATGGTTGAAGGAAATGCCGCGTGGCCCTGTCTACTGTCGCACTGGCACAGATGCGCCAAGCCCGCCTGATTCCACGAAGCGAAATGACTCTCCCAACCGCGCTTCCGAGGTCGCCTGTGTGCATGGCTCGCTGCTCGATGAGGATGAATACCTGCTCTCCGCTGAGGACGCAGAAGGACAGTTGGCGCAGGCGCGCACGCAGATTACGTTCTTTGGCCACACGCATGTACAGGGTGGATTCGCCGCGAATGCAGCGGGCGAATGGTTCCCGTTGAAGCCGGTCTATACCGATGACAATGTGGCGGAACATTACGATCTGGATTTGCGGAACGCCGCGACGTATCTGATCAATCCCGGCGCCGTGGGTCAGCCTCGCGATCGCGATTGGAGAGCGGCCTTCGCGCTCTATGACGACGAGGCCGCGCGGGTCACATTCTTCCGCGTTCCCTACGATGTGCGCCTGGCGCAGATGCGCATTCAGCTCGCTGGCTTGCCAGAGATGCTGGCGTCTCGCCTGCGCGTGGGCCGGTAGTCCTCCCACCCTTGCCGTGGCTAGGATGGGGGTACTCGCTATCTGTTACTCGCGCGAAACTACTCCGTGTCGGCTTCTTTCGCGACAGTCACTTTGACGTGGGCCGTGACCTCACGATGCAGGCGCACCGGCACGAGAAACTCGCCGAGCGATTTCAACGGCTCTTCCAACTGCACCTTGCGACGATCAATCTGAAAGCCATGCGATTCCAGCGCCTGCGCGATATCCGGGCCGGTGACGGAGCCAAACAGGTGGTCGTTGTCTCCGGATTTGCGCGTAAAGCTGAGCTCCACTTTCTCCACCTGCTGCAGCAGCAGTTCGGCGTCGGCCTTTTCCTTGGCGAAGCGGCGAACCGAAGAGGTTTTCATCTGCTCAATCACAGCTTTATTTCCCGTCGTGGCCTCGATGGCCAGGTTGCGCGGCAACAGAAAATTGCGGCCATACCCTTGAGCAACTTTGACGACATCCCCGCGATGACCGAGGTTCTCGACATCTTCCTTCAAAATGATTTCCATGTCCTAATCTCCAGAAAAATCTTCTAACAGCCGCGACTACGGCTCTAGTGCCGCTGCGCAAATGGCAGCAGCGCGATGTTACGAGCCTGCTTGATGGCGCGCGTGACGCGACGCTGGTGTGTGGTGCAGACGCCGGTCAGGCGGCGGGGAACAATCTTCCCGCTTTCTGCAACGAATCCCTGCAACAACCGCACGTCGCGGTAGGGTATAGCGTCTATCTTCTCGACGCAGAACTTGCAGACCTTCTTGCGACGGAAAAATTTGCGTCCGCCGGGGCCGCCGCCTGCACCAGCCGGGCGTGGTGGCCGCGGGCCTGAATGGGAGGGGGCTTCCGATGTTGTCGATTGCGATCTTTCTTCTGCCATACTGCAACTCCTTCTCTTCTGCCAGAGAGCGTCTCTGGCGCGTGAACTTGTACTGCGGTTGGAAATGCGGTGGGCATTGCCCACGAAAATGTCTCGTCTGCTTCGTTATGCGATTGCCTCTGGAACTGCCGCGGTTTCCGCAGGCTGTTCCACGCTGCGCTGTGGGGCTACGGGTTGCGCTGCGGCTGCCTGTGATGCGGCAGCCTGGGACGCAGCGGCGGCATTGGCAGCAGCTGCTTGCGCGGCCTGCGCGTTCACCGTGCTCTGCTTGATCTTGGTAGACCGCAGCTTCTTGATCTTGTTGATGCGCTTTTCTTCCTCGTCCATGCGGACGGTGATGAACTTGATGACGGGCTCAGTGACGCGCAAGCGGCGCTCCAGTTCGGCCACCAGACTGCCATCCGCTTCGACGGTCAACAGATTGTAGTTGCCCTCGTTGAATTTGCGGACGGTATAGGCCAGCTTGCGGTTTCCCAGCTTTTCGCTCGATACCAGCTTGCCATTGCCCTTGGTGATGGTCGCTTCAAAGCCGGCGATCAGCTTGTCGGCTTCTTCCCCAATCACATCAGGGCGCAGGATAAACATTACTTCGTATTTACGTTCCATTCGTCTCTCGTTTCCGGCAAAGTCTTATTGGCCTTGCCTGTCGCAACCTTCAGGGCTGCCCAGTCTTACCGTTCAGTCTTTTCGTTCACTCTTGCTCTTCGGCAGTTGCCCGCCGATTAAATCGGTTCATCGCGACGCTTGCGCCTTCGGTTAAAAGCAACTCAACCGCCGTCGAAACATCATCCAGAACTTTGTCCAGCACGGCCAGCTCCGGTTTCCGGAACTGCGTCAGAACATAATCCTTTCGCCGCTGGCGAGCGCTTTCCGCCGCCATGGCGTCTTCCGGAGCAATCCCGATCCGAATCCGCAGCCATTCTTCTGTACCCAGCGCATTCGAAATGGATGTAACGCCGTTGTGTCCGCCTGCGCTTCCACGCTCGCGTATCCGAATGCTGCCCAACGGGAGAGCGACTTCGTCATAGAGCACGATCAGCTCCCGCTGCGGATTAATTCCCAACTCCTCTGCCAAGGCCGCAACCGATAAACCGCTCAGGTTCATATAGGTTTCCGGCTTTGCCAGAAGAACTCCGCCTGCCTGCAATCCGCGCCGAAGCCGTCAATGCCTTCGAGCGCCGATTGGATACCACCACACCGCATCGTTCCGCCAGTCGATCGATCGCTAAAAAACCGGCGTTATGCGGCGTGAATTGATACTCGATTCCGGGATTGCCTAGACCAACAATCAGGGTCACGCCCGAATCGTCGCCAGAATTCAAGCTCGAACGTATGCCGCCAGAAGGTTCCATGAGCTCCCGAAACTACTTCTTGGCGTCTTTCTTGTCATCCTTCTTGGCATCATCGCCGGCTTCAACTGTCTCCTGTTTGCCCTTCTTGGCCACTTCCGGCTCCGCTGGAGTCTCGGCCGCCAAAGCATCCGGCGTAGCCACAACTTCCTCACGCACCGCAGTGATGTGGGCAACGGTCGTATCTTCGTCGGTAATGAATTTCAATTTTTCGCTGCGCGGCAGATCGGCCACGCGAATGACCATGCCGAACGTCAGTTCGCTGACATCGATATCGATGTGGCCGGGAATATCCGCCGGCAAACATTCGATCTCGATCTCGCGCAATACCTGATCGAGAATGCCACCCTGCGTGCGCACGCCGACCGGAACTCCCAGCAACTGGATAGGCACCTCGACACGCATCGCCTTGTCCATGGCGATCCGCTTCATATCGATGTGGATCAGGTTGCCTTTGATGGGATCATTCTGCCAATCCACCACCATGACCTTGGCGACGGAGCCGGCCCCCATCTCACCTGTAATTTTAGATCGAAAATCGTGTTGTGTCCAGATTCAGAATGCAGAATCCGACGAATCTGTTTGGGGTCGACGGTGACCGCCACGGAGGGCTGCTTGGCTCCATACACCACGGCAGGAATGCTTCCGGAGACGCGCACGCGGCGCGCTACATTTTTTGTGAACTTGCCCTCGCGGGGCGTTGCTGTGACGACTTCAGGTGCACTCATGGTTTTTCTGTTTTCCCTTCTATTGACCTTCGGGCACGGCGTGTGAGCGCCGCTCCCTTCTCGTGGCCTGGACGTTTCCCGCCCTGCCACACTGTTTAGGTCCCGTTCAAGGTATCCTTCGAGATGCTCTGGATTGCCTTGGACAGAAAGCTGCTTCGCTGCAGAGAAACGTTAGTTGAACAAACTGCTAACGCTGGTCTCCATATGAATGCTCTCAATCGCGCGTCCAATCAGACCTGCGATCGACAACACTTTAATCTTTTCCGTGTGATGTGCTTCTTCCCGCAGCGGAATCGTATTCGTGACCACCAGCTGCTCCAACCGAGAATTAACAATCCGTTCAATGGCCCGTCCGGAAAGCACAGGATGGGTGGCGCAGGCATATACGCTCTTCGCGCCGACTTCCAGCAGTGCATCTACCGTCTTGATCAGGGTGCCAGCCGTATCCACAATATCGTCGAGAATCAAGCACGTCCGGCCCTGCACATCTCCAATCACATGCATCACTTCTGAAACATTCAGATCGGTGCGCCGCTTGTCCACAATGGCCAGCGGAGCTTCCATCTTCTGGGCGAAGAAACGCGCGCGTTCCACGCCTCCCGCATCCGGCGAAACCACAGTCAGGTCTGGCAGATTCAGCTCCCGGAAGTGACCCACCAGCACCGGGCTGGCGAACGAGATGGTCCACCGGAATATTGAAAAAGCCTTGAATCTGGGCCGCGTGCAAATCGACCAGAAGGGCTCGATTGGCTCCGGCAGTCGTCAACAAATCCGCTACTAGCTTGGAAGAGATCGCGACACGCGGGCGGTCTTTGCGGTCCTGCCGCGCATACCCGTAATACGGAACCACCACGGTAATGCGCCGGGCCGAAGCCCGCTTCAAAGCGTCGATCATAATCAGCAGCTCCAGCAAATGCTGGTCGACTGGGTAGCAGGTCGGCTGCACAACGAACACATCGGCGCCGCGAACATTTTCCAAAAGCTGGAAGTACACTTCCCCATCGGAGAACCGCTGCAGGCGTACTTCGCCAAGCGGAACGCCGACAAATTTGCAAATCTCTTCGGCCAGCGGCAGGTTCGATGTGCCGCTGAAAATCTTAAACCTCTTATCTTCGCTGTAGGACTTGGCGCGCTTCTTACTAGAGGTAGCGCGTGCCTGCCCTCCTGATGCGGTGGTATTCGCATCGCCGGTCACAACTAAAGTTGCCTGTTGTGGCTGGTGCATCTGTGTCTACCGTTAGGGTCGAATTTCCGGCCACGTTTCCATCTCTGCCTGCACTCGTCATGGTTGTCTGGACCTCCCAAGCTGGTTAGCGTTGGTGTACCGAACTGCAAACTGGGACCTCGGCAACAGATCTTTAAGAAGCTGCCGAGACCCTGGAACGATTGCCGCAGGTATTGCCGATCCTGCGACGCGTCAAGAGCGAATGCTGCGAAAACGACTACCTTGCTGCTACGACACTTTCAACATCACAAACTGGCTGGGCGACTAGGATTCGAACCTAGACCGAGTGCTCCAAAGGCACTTGACCTACCATTAGTCTATCGCCCAAAATTTACAGGCCGTCACGATCATCGATCATGGTGCGCCAGTATTCCTGTCGGCCAACCGTCCTGGTTTCGTACGTCGCAACACCCTGCGCCGCCAGTCGCTCTGCCGCCGCCCGAGAGTCCTCCGCTGTCCGATACAAACCGAACAGTGCCGACCCGGAACCTGAAAGCGCCGCATAAATCGCAGTGCTTCCACTTGGAGAATTTTGCTTCAGCGTTTCGAGGATGCCGTGCAGAGAGGGATACTGAGTGAAGACGACCTGTTCAAAGTCGTTCACGATCCCGGCGCGGACAAGCTCGAGAAGAAGATTCTCAGCCCGGTCTCTCCCAGATGTTGCAGGAAAGACACCGGTGGCATTCGTACGAGCTTCCTGGGGAGCCAACAGAGCTGCTACCCATGTACGACCCAACTGCTCCAGCCTATCGGAACCGGGGCCACTGGTCAATTCGTTTTCTGGCTTGTCCCCGGTCATCGACACCGGAGTTTTTTCCGCCTGAAGCTGATCCCAGTCGCGGAATGCCTGCGGTGTCGAGACTCGAACACCCGGCACAGCCAACACGCAGTAAGTTTCTGGTAAGTCTGGCAGTGTGGAAACCTGTTCCCCGCGGCCCAGGCCCAGTACCGTTCCTCCAACCAGAAATAGCGGCACATCGGAGCCCGTTTCAGCCGCGATCTGCAGGTTCTCTAAGGTGGGCAGTGTGATGCCAAGCTCTTTTTCCAGGCCGATCAAAGCCGCTACGGCATTGGCTGAGCCTGCTCCAAGGCCACCCTGGACTGGCAGCCTTTTGTCGATATGGATCGTCACCTGCGCAGAGATTTTTAGCTGTTCCAGAGCGCGCTCGACGATCTTCCAGCAAGTGTTTCTCGCGTCGCAGGGAACATATTTTTCATTGCAGGTAATCGTGATCGGACTGGCTACGCCGCTCTCCAGCAAGCTCGCCGTTACGTCTACAAAATCATGGATCGCTAGCGTTTGGTAAATCGTCGTCAGCGCATGATAGCCATCTGGCCGCACCGGGCCAATGGCGAGGCCGAGATTAATCTTTGCGTGGGAACGGACGCGGGTGGGCATGCTGGGAACGATTCTAAATGGGGTCGGCAAAGCGAAGGACAAGCCAGGGTGTTCCCACCGATAGGACGGCACCGACGGGGAGAATTCTCACCTCGTGCCGCAATCTACAAATCGATCACCCGGCATCCAGGCCAGCCGGGCTACACTTTCTCTACCAGACAAGCGCGTATGCCAAACAATCTGTGCATTAATTCCGTACTTTCGACATTTCTAACTTGTAGCCTTCTTCTGCCCGTCGTTGCCGCGCAAACTCCTGCTGCCGGCCTCAATTACATGAGCGAGCAACCGGTCCGTGCGCAACACGCGATGGTTGTCACGGTGCATCATGACGCTACCGATGCAGGAGTCGAAATCCTGAAAGAGGGCGGAAACGCGGTCGATGCCGCCGTTGCGGTCGGGTTTGCGCTGGCTGTGGTGCATCCGATTGCCGGAAACCTTGGCGGAGGCGGATTCATGTTGGTCCGCTTCCGAAACGGGGACTCGCACTTTCTCGATTATCGCGAGGAAGCGCCGGGCGCAGCCTCCATGAATATGTACCTGGATGCGCAGGGCAAGATCATTCCCGACGCATCGACGGTGGGTTATCGCAGTGTTGGTGTTCCAGGCTCGGTGGCGGGCATGGTTCGGGCAGAACAGTTGTGGGGCAAGCTCACATTGAAGCAGGTGATGCAGCCCGCCATTCGTCTGGCGCGCGACGGGTTTGTGCTGACCGACGAAGAAGCGGACGAGATGCACGATCCGCTGCTGACAAAATTTCCAACGTCCCGGCGAATCTTTCAACGCGATGGCAACTTCTATCGTGCAGGCAAGACCTTTCGCCAACCGGAATTGACGCGCACATTGCAACGCATTGCGGCCGACCCGGAAACTTTCTACCGTGGCAGTATGGCGCGGCAAATTGCTGCGGCGATCCAGAAAGGTGGCGGCATCATCACGGCCAGAGACATGGCTGGCTACCGGGTCAAAGATCGCGCGCCCCTGGTCGGCGAATACCATGGCTATCAGATTCTGACCGCCCCGCCACCCTCGGGCGGCGGCATCGGCTTGCTGGAAACGCTGAACATCCTTGCCCCGTACGATCTGACATCACTAAGTGATCGTTCACCCGCCGACATGCACTTTGTTGTGGAAGCCTTCCGCCGCGCCTACATGGACCGGACAGATTATCTCGGGGACCCCGACTTTACGCCGATACCCGTGAAGCAGATGATCAGCCTGCCCTACGCCGCAGCGTTTCGCGCCAGCATTCTGCCCAATAGAGCCACTCCATCGAGCACGCTGAAGCGTCCAGCTGGATTTTTACCACCGCCACCCAGGCTGGCTCCGCCCCATCATGAGTCGAACCAGACCACCCATTATTCGATTGTCGATGCCGAAGGAAATGCTGTTGCCGTCACCACGACGCTGAACAATTCCTATGGTTCCGGCGTTACCGTGCCAGGGCTGGGATTCTTGCTGAACGATGAGATGGATGATTTCGCGTCCAAGCAAGGCGTACCAAACATGTACGGACTGATCCAGGGACCGGCGAATGCGATCGGTCCTGGCAAACGGCCGCTTTCGGCGATGACTCCCACGATTGTGGTGAAAAATGGCAAGGTTGCGATGGTGCTTGGCTCGCCCGGCGGCCCACGCATCACGACGACGGTCGCGAACATTTTTCTTGGCGTGGCGGATGGTGGGTTAAATATTCAGCAGGCTGTCGATGCTCCCCGCTTTCATCACCAATACCTGCCCGACATTCTCTATCTGGAACCGGGATTCCCGACCAGCACGGTGACCGCGCTCCGCGCGATGCAATACACGGTAAAGGTCGGTCAGCATGAATGGAGTGACGGCGAATGCATTGCCGTCGACCCTACAACAGGGGAACTCAGCGGAGGCCAGGATCATCGGCAGCATTATGGCAAGGCGGCTGGATATTAGGTCTATTTGCGCCATACCGATGGCGTCGGTGGTACCCCTGGACCGCTAACCCGCCGGAATGGGGTAACTTAGAACTAGGTTAATTGGTTCATGTTGAGAGCGATTTCCACACACATTTTCTTGAAGCACCGCCTGCACGCCGGGCATTTGGACACTTTAACCAAGGCTGGGGCTGAAGCCATCGAAATCTTCGCCAATCGGCGTCATTTCGACTACACCAGCCGTGCGCAGGTGCGCGAAATCGGGGAGTGGTTCCGCGCGAATGCAACCCCGGCCTGGGCGCTGCACGCCCCGCTGCGGGCAGAGGGCGAAGGGGACAGCGAGCGTAGCACTGCGCCAGCGATCAACGTGGTGGATGTAGAAAAATCTCGCCGCATCGATTCCATGGACGAGGTCAAACGCGCACTGGAAGCGGCCGAGCAAGTTCCGTTTTCCCATCTGATTTTGCATCTTGGAGACCGCGGCGAGACCTGGAGCCCCCGTACCCTGGAACATGCCCTGACGGCGGTCGAGCATCTGCGCGCCTTTGCGCGGCCCTTGGGTGTGCAAATCCTGCTGGAAAATCTGGAGAAGAATGAAGTGGCCCAGCCTGAAAATTTGATGGAGATTCTCTCCGTGGGCCATTTTGACGACATTGGCATTTGCCTTGACGTAGGCCATGCCCATCTGGGGGAGGGTATTTTACCTGCCATCGATACCATGGGCCCACGCATTCGTTCGGTCCATGTCCACGATAATGCCGGCGACAAGGATGCGCATCTGTGGCCCGGAGACGGCACCATTGCGTGGCCGGAGACAATGCAGGCACTCGTCGCGCTGCTGAAGCCGCCCGCAACTGTGCTGGAGATTCACCCAACGCTGGAAAATCCTGATGGCACTCTCGCCGATCGATTCCGGCGTACATGGGAGTTTCTGGATACAGCGAGTTCCGCGGACCAGCGCGCGCGTTAGGCATCCTCATTTCACTCCACGCATCGCCCCGCAGATGTAAATTTGATTGTTATGGATGAAACTCCTTCCACGACCAATAGCAGCGCTCCCCTCACTACGATTGCGAGTCTCGGCCAGCATGAAGGCCAGGTCATCACGCTACAAGGGTGGCTCTACAACCTGCGCGAAAGCGGCAAGCTGCTGTTCCCCATCTTTCGAGATGGCACAGGCACGGTGCAGGGCATTGTGCCGAAATCTGCTGTGTCGCCGGAAACGTTTGAACGCATCAAGACGCTGACACAGGAGTCGAGCGTCATCGTGCATGGCAAAGTCCGTGCCGACAAACGGGCACCGGGCGGCTTTGAGCTGGACGTCGAAGATCTGGAAGTCGTACATCGTGTCCCCGAGGATGTTGCTTTCCCGATTTCGTTGAAAGAGCATGGCGTCGATTTTTTAATGGAGCATCGCCACCTATGGATTCGCACTCCGCGTCAGGCTTCCATTCTGCGAATCCGCGCCGAGATCATGCGCGCGGCGCAGGAATATTTCGATACGCACGGATTTGTTCGCACTGATCCGCCAATTCTGACACCTGCCGCCTGCGAGGGCACCAGCACGCTGTTTCCCGTAGATTATTTTGGCGACGAGGCCTACCTGACGCAGAGCGGCCAGCTCTATATAGAAAGCACGGCCATGGCGCTGGGGAAGGTTTACTCGTTTGGGCCGACGTTTCGCGCGGAAAAATCGAAGACGCGTCGTCACCTCACCGAGTTTTGGATGATCGAGCCGGAAGTCGCGTTTGCGGGTCTGGACGACATCATGGTGCTGGCCGAGGAGTTTCTCAGCCACATTGTGCTGCGGGTGCTGGAAAATCGTGCCGCGGACTTGAAAGTGATTGGCCGGGATACGGCGAAGCTGGAAGCCATTCGACCGCCGTTTCCTCGTGTTCGCTATGACGAAGCCGCCAAGATGCTGGAAGAAGCTTTCAAAGCGGGAAAAATCGAACAGGAATTTCAGTATGGCAATGACTTTGGTTCGCCAGACGAGACCTACATCTCCTCGCAATTCGATCGTCCGGTGATGATCCATCGCTATCCGGCGGATATCAAGGCGTTCTACATGGAACCAGATCCGGACAACGAAGAATTCGCGCTGTGCGTGGATGTGCTCGCTCCCGAAGGCTATGGCGAGATCATTGGCGGCTCGCAACGCATCGATTCCTACGACCTGTTAAAGCAGCGGATTGAGCAGCACGGTCTGCCGCTGGCGCCGTTTCAGTGGTATCTTGACCTGCGTCGCTACGGTTCTGTGCCTCATGCAGGGTTTGGCATGGGCATCGAGCGTGCGGTGGCCTGGATTTGCGGTTTGGACCATGTGCGCGAAACGATTCCCTTTGCCAGGACGCTGAATCGCATCTATCCGTAGTTGTCAGCGGCGGATGCCGGAAAGCAACGTCGAAAAGCCGCAGCAGAGCATCGCATGTCGAATCCAAAGAAATCCTCGAATCCGCGCAGCACAGCAGGGAGCAGTTCCGCGATTCTTCGCGACCGGGGCCACGCCGTTGCGACGGAAAACTCAACTGCGCGCAACATCCGCATCCTCGGTGTCCCGCTCGATTTAGGCCAGTCCCGGCGTGGCGTGGATATGGGGCCCTCCGCGGTTCGCGTGGCCGGACTGCAGGCTCGTCTGGAAGCTCTTGGGCACCGGGTGCAGGATGGCGGCAACATTGCCGTCGACATTGCAGAAACGCAGAGCATGGGCGAGCAGGAAGCCAAATATCTCCACGCGATTACGGAAACCTGCACCCGAGAAGCTGAGCAGGTGCTGGAAACGCTGAGCGCCGGTCAAATGCCGCTGGTTCTCGGCGGCGATCACTCCATTGCTGTAGGAACAGTTTCGGGCGTAGCGGAATTCCATCGCCGCAAGAAGGGAAAAATCGGCCTGATCTGGATAGACGCGCATGCCGATATCAATACGCCGGAGACTTCGCCCAGCGGCAATGTGCATGGCATGCCCCTGGCAGCATTGACGGGTCTGGGACCGGACGAGCTGAAGAATATTTTTGGCTGGTCCCCCAAGATTGCGCCCGACAATGTTGTTTTGATCGGTGTGCGCGATATCGATGCAACCGAGAAAGAAAATATTCGGCGTGCGGGAATCACCGAGGTCTACACGATGCGCGACATCGATGAGCGTGGCATGCGCACCGTGATGGAAGAGGCCTTGCGCGCGGCTGGGCGCGGCACAGCGGGCTATCACATCTCACTGGATATGGACTGGATCGATCCCGAAGACGCACCCGGTGTCGGAACTCCGGTGCGTGGAGGAGCGACGTATCGCGAGGCGCATCTGGCGATGGAAATCATCGCCGATCACGGGCACATGTTGAGTTTTGAACTGGTTGAAGTCAATCCGGTCATTGACGAACACAACCGCACCGCGGATTTGGCTGTGGAACTGATCTCGTCAGCTTTCGGAAAAAAGATCCTATAGGCGGTTGATGCCTGGCGTTTATTGATCTGGGCTGGTCTTGTGCTCCACCTTGCGCGCGCCTTCATCCGTCTTATGCGCGACTTTATGTGTGGCCTTCTTGGTCGTGTGCTTGGTGGCATGCCAGGACTTTTTGGTTCCACTCTTGATGCCATGGCCTGTGTCTTTGGCCGCGTCTTTGGTGTTATGACCGGCATCTTTCATGTCCTGCTTAAAGCCTGAATCTGTGGTTTGTGGGCTAAACGCCAACATGGATGGCACCCCCATGCAAAGGATGGAACTGATAAGGAAGTGCGCTGAATAAGGGTTTCTTCATATGGTTCAGGGATTCAAAAAAGACCTGCCGGGTTGCAGTCGGCCAAGGATTTCGTGACGATATTGTCTTTCCAGCCTACTTCTGCAATGCGAGCATCGGAATGCCCCAGAAGCGATGCAAAAGAATCGGGAGGTCACGCGCTCGCGATTTCTGGAGGCTTTCGTTGACTCAAGCCGCTGTTTTCGCTATTCTTAAGTCCTTGTGCAGTGTTGCGTGAGTCTGCTTGCACCCTCCGGTGCCGTGGCAGCACGCAAAGCGTCTTTCGGTTTCATTGCCCCTTGACGCTGTAATGAGTCGCCCACTGTACTCCATCGCGTGATTTGCTGGCAGGTTTTCCGGCAGCTGAACGCCTGGTTTGCATTGGCGGTTTGCATTGTCTCGCGAAGACTGATTTTACTTTCAAAGTTTGTTTGGGAGAACTGGAACCATGTCCACCTTTATTCCGCGTCCGCAGGACATTACGCGCAAATGGTACGTGCTGGATGCCAGCGGCAAAACGCTGGGACGGCTCGCCACCGAAGCTGCGCGGGTGCTGAGCGGGAAAAATAGCCCGCAATACACGCCGTACATCGACACTGGTGACCACGTCATTGTGCTGAACGCGGAGAAGGTTCGCCTGACCGGGTTGAAGAGCCAGCAGAAGATGTATCGCCGCTACACTGGCTTTCCCGGTGGAATGCGCGAAGAGTCGTTCGTGCGCTTGATGGCGCGGCGACCGGATCGCGTAGTGGAGCAGGCTATTACCGGCATGTTGCCGAAGAACAAGATGGGCCGCCAGATGGCCACCAAACTGAAGGTGTACCGTGGCGAGACGCATCCGCATGAGGCCCAGAAGCCGATTGCGATGACACTCAGCGATTCAGCAACCGCAAAGAAAACTTTGTAACGGGACAACGAAAAACGTATGGCAGAATTGATTCAGTATTACGGAACCGGACGGCGCAAGACGAGCGTTGCTCGTGTGTTTCTGCGTCCAGGCAGCGGCAAGTTTACAGTGAATGGCCGCGCCTTTGAAGATTATTTTGTCACCGAGCAGCAGCGCATCGCTGCAAAGCGTGTTCTGGTCGCGACCGACTTGGCAGCCACGTTCGATGTGCTGACCACGGTGAAGGGCGGCGGCGTTACCGCGCAGGCGGATGCCGTGAAGATGGGCACAGCTCGGGCCCTGTTGGAATATAACGTGGAGTTGCGCGCCAGCCTGAAGGAACAGGGCTTTTTGACCCGCGATGCCCGCATGAAGGAACGCAAGAAGTACGGGCAGAAGGGCGCTCGCAAGCGCTTCCAGTTCAGCAAGCGTTAATTTGTGGCTTTCGAGAACTGGCTCTTGCTTTGAGATAGGTAGAGGCTGCGCTCCTGGGGAGTGCAGCCTTTGCGCGTGAAAGTTGCAGCGGAACTGAGTTTCAGGATTTGGACGTAAATTTCCCTAAGGGGATCAATCTGAGCCAGCTTGAAACCTGGCCGGATGCAAATCACAAGGAGGTCGTTTGGCCACTATCACCATGAAGGAACTGCTCGAAGCGGGAGTCCACTTCGGGCATCAGACAAAGCGCTGGAACCCAAGGATGAAGGAATATATCTTTGGCGAACGCAACGGAATCTACATCATCGATCTGCAAAAAACCTTGAAGATGTTCAAAGAAGCCAGCAAGTATGTGACTGATCTGGCGCTCGATGGCAAGACGATTCTCTTTGTTGGCACCAAACGGCAGGCGCAGGATGCGATTGCCGAAGAGGCCACTCGTTGCGGCATGTTCTACATCAATCAGCGTTGGCTGGGCGGTCTGTTGACGAATTGGGCGACCGTACAGAAGTCTGTGAAACGCCTTCAGGAACTGGATGAAATGGCCACCGACGGCCGCTACGATCTGATGACGAAGAAAGAAGTCATCAAGCTCGAGCGCGAGCGCAAGCATCTCCAGGCCAATCTGGCCGGTATCAAGAACATGCGTCGCTTGCCGGATGCTCTCTTCGTTGTCGACTCGAATAATGAAACTATTGCCGTGAAAGAGGCCCGCAAGCTGGGCATTCCCGTGGTTGCGGTGGTCGATACGAATTGCGATCCTACGCTGGTCGACTACATCATTCCGGGCAACGACGATGCTCTGCGTGCGATTCGCTTGTTTACGTCGAAGGTGGCCGATTCGATCGTCGAAGGCGTTCAGATGAGCGGTGATAAGGAGCAAGCGGATCTAGCCGGCGTGACAGCCAGCGCGGACGAATCCGTCGTTGACGGCACTGCGACGACCCCGGACAGCTTTAATCCTGCGAAGTACGACCCGGAACTGGCCGACGACGATGTGGACCTGGAACAGGCGCTGGGTGGCGGAATTCGCAAGGCCCCGGCTGCCGTCTCCGCAATTGCGGATGAACCGGAAGCCGCCACAGCCGAGAGCGGCGTCTAAGTCCCGCAGTTAACTGCAGACAAGCTGCGAAGCACTTCCCGCAGCGAGTTCACCGCAATGATTTTCTTCCTGTGTTCTTGAGGCGGCCCGCAATCTCTGAATCGTGAGGTTTGGGGCCGCCCACACACTAGCTCAAGTTGAATGATTGGATCTGAAGAGGATGTCTACCGTGACGGAAACGATTTCAGCCACAATGGTGAAGGAGCTGCGCGAGAAGACCGGCGCTCCTATGATGGACTGTCGCAGCGCTTTGGTGGAAGCCCAGGGCAGCATGGAAGAAGCGGTGGTTGTGCTGCGCAAAAAGGGAATGGCGTCAGCGGCCAAGAAGGCCAGCCGTACAGCCAGCGAGGGTGCTGTAGGCACGTACATCCATGCCGGCGGCAAAATCGGCGTACTGATTGAGGTGAACTGCGAGAGCGATTTTGTCGCCCGCACACCGGACTTTCAGGAGCTGCTGAAAGACATTGCCATGCACATCGCTGCCACCGACCCACGCTATATCCGCAAGGAAGACGTGACTGCGGAAGACCTGGAACGCGAGAAGGACATCTATCGCGCCCAGGCGGCGCAGACCGGCAAACCGGCTCCCGTGATCGAAAAGATCGTCGAAGGCAAAATGTCCAAGTTCTACGAGGAAGTCTGTCTGCTGGAGCAGCCTTTTATCAAGGAGCAGACTGTGACCATCGCCCAGTTGATCGCGCAGAAGGTCGGCAAGCTGGGGGAAAACATCATGGTGCGCCGCTTCGCCCGCTTCAAGGTCGGCGACGCGAACTGGACCGTTGCCCAGATCAAAGCAACAGCGTAACCGCAACCGTAAGACGCTCTCCTGCTGAAATGGAAGCCCGACTGATGTCGGGCTTTTTTATTTGGATAGAAATCGAGCCGATCTCGCTTTGCCCGCTCATTGAGCCCATGCAAGGCCATCGGCGCCGGCGCCGGCATCAATCAACTTCCGGACCTTCCACTGCGATAAATCGATGGCCGCAACCTGGTTTTTAACATTGCAGGAAACATAGGCGATCTTCCCGTCGGGTCGCACCAGGATCTCCTGGGGTGCGCTGGGAACAGCGATCGTATGGACCACTTTCAGTGTTTGCAGATCGACGACGGCAACCACGGCTGCGGCGGGCACAGCTACCAGCAGGAACCGGCCATCCTTGGTCGCGGCTGAACCGTACCCCGTTCCCGGCAAAGGGACCCATGCCTTCACCTTGTTGCTGGCTGTATCGATGACGGCAAGCTGGGGCTTCGTCTGATCGGAGGTAAACGCCATACTGCCATCGTTTGAGACTGAGATGCGCTGCACATTTGCGGCCACAGGAATGACAGCGAGTGTTTTGCGCGCCTTCATGTCCAGCACAGAAACCGTGCCCGGTCCGACGTTGGCAGTGTACCCGCGCCGTCCATCGTGCGAGATGGCGAGCATGTGAGACTGTTCCTGCCCGGTAGGGATGGTGCCAACAATTTTGAGGGTATGCGGATCGATGATGGTCACATCCTTATCGAGTTCCGTGGTCACATACAGCAACCCGTCGGTGCGATCGTAGATCGCACAATGGGGCCGCACTCCGTGGCCAAAATCGACATGGCTGAGTATTTTGCGCGCCGGGATATCGATAACCAGCATCTCATGACCATCAAGCCCTGGTTTGCCTACGCCGGTGCTGCCGTAGATGGGGACATAGGCGATGCGGCCATCGGGAGACGCGGCTGCTTCATGGCCATGTACAGCCGTCACACCTTCGGGTATGGTGGCGACTTGATGTCCACTGGCAGGATCGACGAGGCTGATATTTTTGTCTCCCTGGTTTACCACCAACAGCACAGGCGCACCTTTGGACAGGGTCTGGGCGTGTGTCGGAAGTGTAAGAAGGCAAACAACGGTCAGCAGAAGAGAGCACGAGATGGATGGACGCATGGCAAGCGCAGTATACCCTCCATGAGCCAGAATTTTCTCCTCCACCTTGCTGAGGAAGAAAGCTTTGAGCATGCTGTGCTCCAGCTCCCCGTCTCCGTCAACTTCTGCGATACTCAAAGGGCATGTACAAACGAGTCCTTCTCAAGCTTTCTGGCGAGGCACTGGCTGCTGACCGTGGCTTCGGCGTTGACGTCATACGGGTTCACGAAATCGCGGCGGAGATTGCCGATGTTCATTCCATGGGCGTAGAGCTGGCGATCGTTGTGGGTGGAGGCAATTTTTTTCGTGGCGTGGCGGAACAGGCGCAGAATATGGACCGCGTTTCGGCCGACCACATGGGCATGCTGGCCACCATCATCAACGCACTGGCGGTTCAGGATGCGCTGGAGAAGCAGAATGTGCATTGCCGCGTGATGAGCGCCATTGAAATGAACCAGGTTTCAGAACCATATATACGCCGCCGCGCCATTCGGCATCTAGAGAAGGGACGAGTGGTGATCTTCGCCGCCGGTACCGGGAATCCATATTTTTCTACGGACACCGCCGCCTCGCTGCGGGCGATGGAGATCAAGGCCGATGTGCTGCTGAAAGCCACCAAGGTGGAGGGTATTTACAGTGCCGATCCGATCCTGCATAAGGATGCAGTCAAGTTTGACGAAATCAGCTACATGGAAATCCTGCAGAGGAATCTGCGAGTGATGGACATGACAGCCGTGAGTCTTTGCAAGGACAACGATCTGCCGATGATCATCTTCAGCATGAACCAACCGGGCAACATTCGACGCGCGATCGCTGGCGAAAAAGTGGGCTCCCTGGTTACCACGTAGGCATAATGGCACTCGCGATCCCCATCCCACGCCGGCCTGTAATGCCCGCACTGACTGGCCTGCGTGCTTTTACCGCAACGAACATCGTCTTTTTCCATTTCTGGAACCCAGCCTGGTTCGGTCCGCTGGCTCCGATGATGGACAACGGCTATGTGGGCGTCAATTTCTTCTTTCTGCTGTCGGGTTTTATCCTCGCCTACAACTACACCGACCGATCCGATGCAGGCCAGTTCGATCGTAAGCAGTTCTGGCAGACGCGTTTTTCGCGGCTGTATCCGGTGTACGTGGTGGGACTGCTGATTTCCATTCCCGTGCTGGAGCTGGAATGGAAATACCGGACGCACGCGAATTTTTTTCGGGGTCTTGCACTCACGACCATCATGCAGCAGGGTTGGAGTCCGAAGCTATGTACGTTTTGGAACACGCCGGCATGGACGCTCTCGTGCGAGACGGTTTTCTACCTGCTGTTCCCGCTGTTGGTGGCGATTAAGTGGCCACGGCAAACGCGCAAGCTGCTGCTCATCCTGGCAGGTTGCTGGCTGGCTTCGCTGGTGATTCCCCTGGCGTACATGTGGCTGCGGCCGGATGGGCTGGGGCCGATCACTCGCATGTCCAACAGCTATTGGCTGCGAGCGGTGAAAATGACGCCGCTGCCGCATCTGCCGACGTTTACGTCTGGCATTGTGCTTTCCAAGCTGAATGACCGGATGCAATTGCAGAACCGCACCCGTTACTGGCTGGCGATTGTGGGTCTGGGCAGCGTGTGCACGGTGTTGATGCAAGGTCATAAGATGCCGTTTCTGCTGATGCATAACGGGCTGATCTCGCCGTTGTTCGCCATCACGATTCTAGGTTTGACCGGGCATCATCCCATCACGCGTTTTCTGCGTTGGCCGTTGTTCGTTGCAGTGGGCGAGGCCAGCTACTGCCTGTACATTCTCCATTTCAACCTATGGAGCTTGATCCACGAAAGCGGCATGCTGGTGCGGTTGCACATCGCGCGCTACGATCCATGGGTCTCTTATTTCATGCTGGAGATTGCTGCGTTGCTGGTCTATCGGTTCCTGGAGCGGCCCACCCGCAACTGGCTACACCAGGTATTGCCAGCCCTGAAGCATACCCGCGGACAGTTCCCACCCGCCCGTGTTCCAAGTCCGCAACCTATTTCGGCGGGGCAGGCTTCGGAGGGCTGAGCGGACGACGCGCGAAATAGAAGAGCGAAGCCATCAACAGCAGGAACATCACCACTGAAATCCAGTCATGATAGAAGGGATTGCTGGGCGACATTTTCAGTAGGTCGAACTTTCCCGTGGCAGACTCGTACAGTTTGAGCGCGACACCCAGCAGTCCCACGATACCTCCGGCAGCAATCAATCCGCTGGCATAGAGAGAGCCAGGACTGATCTCGCCTTCCAGAGCGCCAGGTGCGGCGCCATTTCGCTCGACCGCGCGATCAACCATCCAGCGCACCACGCCTCCGCAGAAAATAGCCAGCGTTGTGCCGATTGAAAGATAGGCGCCGACGGCGAAGGAAAGCGAGCGAACACCGAGCAACTCAACCGCAATCACCAGAAAAACTCCCAGCAGAATCAGACCCCATGGCAGCTGGCGAGTCAGAATTCCATTGATGACAGTTGCCATTAGCCGCGCCTGAGGCGCTGCAGCCCGCTCACTGCCGATGCCTTCAATCCACTGCACTTCAATGTGTCCAGTCGCCGGATTGAAAAGATATTTTCCATCGGCGAGTTTGTGCGAGCCCAGGGCATTCAGCAGAACATAATTTTTTCCGTTGTCGAGTTGTTCTTTGCCATTCGCAAGTCGTACCCGGAACACGCTGCGCGCAAAGTGCTCCTGCTGGACGGTGACGCCATCGGCTGGCTGCGCCAGGTCATAGGCCACGTTCGTCGGACGAAATTCTTCCAGTCCCTTGTTCATGGCTGTCAAGGTGATGCCAATGGAAAATGTCGAGATGCAGACGCCAATCAGTAATGCGAGTTGTTGTTTCCATGGCGTGGCACCGATCAGAAATCCGGTTTTCAAATCCTGCGATGTATCTCCGGCATTTGCGGATGCGATGCACACCACGCCGCCAATCGTAATGGCCAGCGCACCGAAGGCTGGGGCTGTCCATCCCCTGACCAGAAAAATCGCCGAGGTCGCCATCAGGGTCGCGATCGTCATGCCAGAGATGGGGTTTGCCGAACTGCCGATCAAGCCGACGATGCGGGAGGAAACGGTGACGAACAGAAATCCAAAGACGACCACCAACAGGGACGCCGCCAGATTCGCCATCAGGCTGGTTTGCGCGCCAGGAACCGGCTTAAACGTCAGAAACAGAAACATCAAAACCACCAGCAGAATCGAACCGCCGATAACGACAAACATGGGGAGGTCGCGGTCCGTACGTTTTTCGGCTGCGGATGTGACGCGCGATTTTCCGATGCTTACGATGCCTTCGCGGAAAGCCCCCACGATGGTAGGCAGTGTTCGCAGCAGGGTCAGAATGCCTGCTGCCGCCACCGCGCCCGCGCCCATCGGACGCACGTACGCCGCCCACAAATCGCTGGGAGACATCTGCGAGATCGGCTGCGTTCCGGGATAAATGGGTCCGGGAAAATGCGAGCCGAAGAAGTGAATCGCCGGCATCAAAACCAGCCAGGAAAAGACGCCCCCGGCAAACAAAACCCCTGCGACGCGCGGACCGATAATGTATCCCACTCCGAGATACTCCGGTGTGGCATCGGCGCGAATGGCCGCGCCCGGCAGCCACTTGGGTTCGTAATTCGGCGTGCTGGGCCAGGTGCTGAACAGATTTCCATTCTGAAACAGCGTGTAGACAGCCCCCAGGCCGAGGCCCCAGAACACACGGCTGGCAAAGGAACCGCCATGCTCGCCGGCCAGCAGAACATCGGCACAGGCGGTGCCCTCGGGATAGGTGAGATTGCCGTGTTCTTTCACGATCAGCTCCCGCCGCAGCGGGATCATGAAGAACACGCCCAGCCATCCGCCCAGCAGTGCCAGAAAAAAGATGCGCGAGTATTCGAGATCGAAGCCGAGAAAGATCAGCGCGGGCAGCGTGAAGATGACTCCGGCGGCGATGGATTGGCCAGCGTTCCCAGTCGTCTGCACAATGTTGTTTTCAAGAATCGAGGCCCGACCAAGCGCGCGCAGCACACTGATCGAAAGAACGGCGATGGGGATGGAGGCGGCAACGGTAAGGCCGGCGCGCAGGCCAACGTACACCGTGACCGCGCCAAATAGAATGCCGAAGATGCATCCGAAAAAAATGGCGCGGAAGGTGAATTCTCTGCGCGAATCTTCCGGCTTCACATACGGCTGAAATTCCGCGGAGAGGCTGGCCTGGCTAACGGTGGTGTGCGGCGCGGAATCTGGATCGGCTGATTGACTGGATGATGATCCGGCAGTGCTCGCCAAGGCTGTGCCTCCCTGAGACAAACTACAGCAAACGGTTGAGTGTAGTGCATTCGATATGGTCCGCGATAGTCAATCAAATCGATGATGCATCATAAAGGGGGGCCTCTCACCACTTCCTGCCCGGCGAACATCATGGCATATCCCGCCGCATCCGCCATGCGAAGTTAAAAAATCTATGTCTTCGGGCTGCCTGTTTCACGATTTCCGAATATACTGCACTCAGCCGGACTCAACGCGGCCCATCGCCGAGGCGCTCCGGCACGTGAAACGTTCCTGACGGGAACGATCCATGGTTGGGAGGTGCGTCTTCCCTAGGCAGTCCCCGAGGTCCCTAGACCGAGTTAGTACGCTTCCGCCATCGGAGATGGCCGCTTGGCGCGCGGTCGCGCGTGTTCTTCGAAGTCCCGTGGACGCTGTCAGTTGTGCCGTTTTTCCCTCCCTCTGCAGGCTCTGCAACCAACCTCTTCTGCATCTTTCCGCCGCGCCGGTCTGTGCCGTTTGTTGGGACGATCTGCCGGAACAAATTCCAAACCATCTCTGCACCGTTTGTGGGGAGCAACTCAGCCTGGGCGGTTTACGCTTTGCGGTGAATGCCGCGCAGCAAACGCCGGATGCGGGATCTCTATGTCATTTGTGCGAGCGGGCGCGTCCTCCGTTTCAACTGGCGGTGGCTTATGGCGCCTACGAAGGCACGCTGCGCGCACTGATTCATCTGCTGAAGTATGAGCGTATCTCGACAGTCGCAGCGCCTCTTGGCAAGCTGCTGGCGGCGTCGATTGCGCAGCGCGAAGATTTGCCATCCAGCCTGATTGTTATCGCTGTTCCGCTGCATGCAATCAAGCAGCGCGAACGTGGGTTCAATCAGACCGTTCTGCTGGCGGAGGCGACGGTCCGAAGCCTGCGCAAACAGCGTCCCGATCTCGAACTTCACCTGGACCTGGACGTAATGGGTCGTCAGCGTGCGACAGAAAATCAATCTGGCCTGACGCCGCATCAACGGCGGCGCAATTTACGCGGCGCATTTTTTGTTCGGCAGCCGGAGCGCATCGCTGGACGCGCGATTTTGCTGCTGGATGATATCTACACCACCGGAGCGACCGCGCGAGAATGCACGCGCACGCTGTTGCGCGCCGGGGCGGCATCGGTGCATGTAGCAACCCTGGCTCGCTCGCAACGGGAAGGCGTTGCATTTTGGGACGCCGCACCGGCTGGAACGATGTCGGCTGCTGCTGCGTGGCGACCAGGAACAAATCGAGGCGGATGCAATGCAAAGCTTTGGGGTTCGAGGATTAGGGAGGGGAACCAGATGTCCACGGGAAGAGCGACGGTGTACGCCCGCAAACAAAAGCCTCTGGCGAAATGCCATACAGCCCGCACAGAGCCGGCGTTGCAGGAGCGTTCGTCTCCGGCCTCGCCGATGCACACGCCGGTGCTGGTGCTGAATGCCTCCTATGAGCCGATCAACATCTGCGGAGCGCGGCGAGCGCTGGTGCTGATCCTGAAAGGCGTCGCTCGTCCGGAAGAGGAGCACGCAACCCTGCTGCATGCGGCGCGGGTGCGCGTTCCTGTGCCTTCGGTCATCCGGCTGCTGGAATATCGCCGCATCCCGCACCAGACCCGTGCACTTTCCCGCAAAAATATCCTGCTGCGCGACCGCAACACCTGCCAATATTGCGCGACCGTCCTCCCGGCGAGTGAATTGACGCTCGACCACGTCGTGCCTCGTTCGCGCGGTGGACTCTCCACCTGGGAGAATCTGGTCGCCTGCTGCCATAGCTGCAATCGCAGCAAGGGCAATCAAATGATTCACGAGTTGGAAGACATGCATTTGATGCGCGAGCCGCGGCCTTTTTCGCTGCATACCAGTCGCCACATCATGCGCATGATCGGCAGCTCTGACCTGCGCTGGCGCAAATACCTTTACTACTAGAAGTTTGGTTGAGGTGGTGGCTCCGCAGACTGCAATTCGGTTCGATCTGAAGCGCCAAAGTCATCCTACTTTCCAGCCATGGCGGTGACGGTTCCTCGCACGACTTATACTGGCACTTCGAACCGCAGGTGCGATTGGATTCGTCTTTTCAGCATCTCAAGACTGCGTAAGATTCTTCCATGACAGAAATTCAACCACAGGCGGCAGGCGTCGATCAGGGAGAGCGAGATCCGCTGTGGCTGGATATTTTTTTTGCCCTGCTCACGACGGCCTACGCGGTGCTGTTCATCCGTCAACCGAGCCCTTTCTTTGCTGACGACAGCTTTTTTTATCTGCAGGTTGGACGCAATTTTGCGTTGGGATATGGCAGCACCTTCAATCGCCTGATGCAGACGAACGGCTACCATCCCATCTGGATGTTGCTCTGTGCTGCTGTCTATCGCGTTTTTCCGAATCGCACCACGGGCTTGCACATGATTGCGGCCTTGATCGTGCTGCTGAATATTGTGGTGCTGGTCGTCGCCGCACAACTGCTGCGTCGTCTGCGAGCGCCGACTTGGGTAGCCTGGACGATTCTAATTCCGTTTCTTTTCGGCCTGCAGCTTGGAACTGAATCATCCTTGAGCGCGGCCATGCTGGCCGGGACTTTGCTGGCACTCTACAACTTTCTGGAACATCCGACCTGGATCGCCGGGCTTGCTTTCAATCTTCTGGCAGCGTTGGCTGTGCTCAGCCGGCTGGATTCGATTTTTGTCATCGCGTGTCTTTGGGTCGCGTTGCTGGTTTGGTGTTTGCAGCAGCAAAAACAGCCAGGACAAACGAGTGCGCTCCGCATTCATCTGACATGGATTCCGCTGTATGCCGTTCTGTGGGGCGCGTATCTAGGCAGCAACCTGTTCTGGTTCCATATTTTGATGCCGATCAGTGGATTGCTGAAGTCGAACAACAGCCATGACCATTTGCTGGGTCATAATCTGCCGCACACAGCCCTGATATCGCTGGTCATCTGCGCGATTTCGATTTTGATCCTCTGGCGGAAACAACGGGACCGCTGGTTCCTGTTTGCGGAGCTGCCGTTCTTTTTCGGCATCCTGATACACGCCGCCTATATCACACTGCGTATGACCGGAGAAACCCGATGGACGTGGTACTACGTCAGTTGGGCCTTGCTGGCAGCATTGACCGCATCGCGTGCCGCCGCCTGCTTATTTCGCGCAGTTCCAGCTGATGCGCGCGGACGTACGCCATCGATGGCTGCAACGTTTCGCTCTCTCGGAATCCTTTTCGCGATCGTTTTCTCTGTACTGCTATGGTGCAAGATGGGTTGGAAACATAGCCGCGAACAGGTCGCGGAGGAGACAACCATCCCCATCATGCAACAGACGTTGGATGCTGATCATCTGCATCGTTTGCTCGCCTACGATCAGCCCGGTGGCATGGCGTACTTTACCAACCTGGCGGTCGTGCCGCTGGATGGCCTGATGGCCGACCGGAAATTTCAAACTGATCTGGCGCAGAATGGCATCGGAGATTTTATTCGCAAAGATCACATTGACGCCTTTGCTGGTCCTACTGTCCCGTTTGATGAGTGGGGCAAAGATACCTACTGCGATCATTTGTTTTTGGAGAGCACAAAATATACCTGCGAGCCGTGGACGAAGGGACCGAAAGGCGAGCCGCAGTGGATGATCACAGGCGTTGAAGTGTATTCGCGGCTGCCGCTGGCTCCAGCGGGGTACATTTCGCTGCCTCCCTCCCACATTGTTTGGACAGGCAAGAACTATGTAACCGTCTGGAGAATTTCTGGCGACGACAGCAATTTCAAAGCGGCGGACTCCGAAGCTCCGCCAATTCCAAGTCGTCCTCTCGCGGGTTCATCGCAGGTACAATAAGCATGTAGGGCCTGCTCAATTGCTCCTTATGGCTACTGTTCCTGAACTCATCCAGATCGATGTTTTTCCCAAACGACCGCAGCCCAAGCCGGATTGGCTGAAGGCGCGTGCGCCGATGGGCGAGACGTTTCATGACTTGAAGAAGCTGGCACGCAGCCTGAATCTGAACACGGTTTGTGAGTCGGCGCATTGCCCAAATATAGGCGAATGCTGGAACCACAAAACGGCAACATTTATGATGCTGGGCAATCTATGTACGCGCCGGTGCGGGTTCTGCGCGGTGCCGAAAGGTCGTCCGGAAGCCATCGATTTTGACGAGCCGCGTCGCGTCGCGGAAGCCGTCGCCGCTCTGGGGCTGAAACACGCCGTCATCACCAGCGTGAATCGCGATGACGATATCGTCGGAGGCGCGCATGCCTTTGCCATGGTGATTGAGGAGATTCGCCGCCAGGCACCCGGTTGCCAGGTGGAAGTGCTGATCCCGGATTTTCAAGGCAAAGAAGATGCGATTCGCATCGTGGTCGATGCTGCTCCGGAAGTGCTGAACCACAATACGGAAAGCGTGCCACGGCTCTATCGCGTGGTCCGCTCCGGTGCGCGCTATGAACGCACGTTGCGACTGCTGGAGTATGCCAAGGAAATAAACCCCAGGCTGGTGACAAAATCCGGCGTCATGGTGGGGTTGGGCGAAGAGATGCACGAATTGCTCCAGGTTTTTCGCGATCTGGCGCAAATCGGGACCGACATTCTTACCATCGGGCAATATCTGCGCCCTTCGAAGGACCATCTTCCTATGGCCCGTGTTTATACGCCGCAGGAATTTGCCTGGATGAAAGAGGAGGCCCTACAGATGGGTTTTCGCCATGTCGAATCCGGGCCGCTGGTGCGATCTTCCTACCATGCACACGAACAAGCGGCATCGACAGGACTGAAAGTTCTCGCCTGAGTTTCTGCTGCCACTCCGCGGCGGGTGACTGTTTCCATTAAAGTACGAATCTTCGCGTCGGCTGACGACGATCGACGTGCAACAGCCATCCCAGCATGACAAACAGAACGAAAAGCACGGAGCCGATCTGGAAGGCGTCCCACCACAAGGTCTTCACGTTGACATCGGTCATGCCGCTCATATCGAGCGCGAGAAAACAGAAAGCGACAACGATTGCCGCGCTGATAGGGATGACGCGGCCATGGATCTGCAAGTGTCCGCGGCAGGCGGGACAGCGGAAAAATCCCCGCCATCCCGCCTTGAAGAAGGCTCGTCGAAGACTTAGCGGCATGGTGCAGACGGGACAGGTATGCATAGAGGTTTCTTGGAAAAAGAGGCCACTAACAACAATGTTAATTCTAACTTGATGGCAGCACTTGCGGTTGCAGCAATTTCACATCACGTTTACGACGGGTGTTATTTAGAGGCGAAAAGTTTGGCGAGTACACCCGCAGGCGCTGGAGCGACAGAGGCCCCAGCGTTTCTGAAAACAGAGTCGTCCTGGCTTGGTTACAATATCGTTTTGCAGGGGGAAAAAGAAATCATGGCTGGATCAGCGATGGCCGGCATTCCGGCTCTGAAAGAAACTTATCAACTGCTGAAAACTCGCATGGATAAGGCGGTCGAGGATTTTCGCACCAACCTTGCTTCCATCCGTACGGGACGCGCTTCCGTGCATATGCTGGATCAGGTAAAGGTTCTTGCTTACGGAACCGAGATGCCACTGAACCAAGTCGGCCAGATCAGCGCTCCGGAACCACAACTGCTGCTGATCCAGCCGTATGACGTCAGTCTGGTCGTCGAAATTGAGAAAGCGCTGCGCGCAGGTTCGCAGGGCTTCAATCCGCAAAACGACGGTAAAGTGGTGCGGGTTCCCGTGCCGCCGATGACCGAAGAGCGCCGCAAGGAAGTCGTCAAGCACCTCAACAAAGTGCTTGAAGACCATCGCACAGCTGTCCGCAACGTTCGCCGCGACGGCAACGATCTGCTGAAGAAGGCCACGAAAGAAAAGAAAATCTCAGAAGACGAAGAGAAGCGGTCGCTGGAAGAGATGCAGAAGCTGACCGACGAAGAGATCAAACGCATGGAAGAGCTTTGCAAAGCCAAGGAAAAGGAAGTGATGCAGGTCTGACGGACAACGTCAGGCGCTTGCAATGCGTCCACGCTGCAGGGACGTTGCGCCCGCACGGTGCGCTAAACCGTGGAGGAGTCGCTGGACGCCCACACAAAAGGATTGTGGACGGGAACGCGGTCGAGGTCTTCAACGAACGCGGAAAAATTCCGCTGCGTGCCAAAGTGATTGCAACTGTCCCTGCCGGAGTGGCCGCTTCCCGTTTAGGATGGAACAAGCTCACTCATGACGGACAAGGCGTGAACACTCTTACCAGTGAGACGCTGACAGACTTGGGTTGAGGACCGACGTTTTACTCCACGTTGGTGGAAGTGCAACGAGCGCAGCCAGATGGAATTGGAGTCGAAACGTCTGAAAGGCCGTAATCATGACGGATGCGGCAGGGTTTCAGTGTGCTGGTTGTGGAGAATGGAATGAGACGGTGGTAGATGAGTCCGGCGGCAGCCGCCAGCACTACGTGGAAGATTGCCAGGTGTGTTGCAAGCCGAATGTGTTGGATATCTGCTGGAACAGTGCGGCAGAGGAGTTTGTCATTGAGGCACAGTTGGAAAGCTAGCTGGCCCGAAGACGTTTTTTGCGGTCCGGAGCGCAGTTCGATCGTGCTCCACAACGAAAAATGAGCCAGGGTGAAAGTGCGGTCGCTAGGATCGAGCGGGCATCTCCCGTATAATCGTGTTTTCCTCTGGAATCGATTTTTGGCAGTGAGGGTGTGCATATTTTTCCCGCGAGTGTAGGGGGCTTTCATGTCCCAAACCAACCGACCACGAGCGTGCGCCGCCCGTGGAGTCGACGGATTCGACGGATTCAATGGACCCGCCGGACCGTCCAGGTCCTTGTGGCCGTGCTCTTGTTTCTCGGCATAGGCTTCACCGCTCGGGCCCAGTCCCAATCCCCACTACAGAATGTGGCGCCGGCCAGCGAAGCCAGCACTCCGCAGGGCAGCATCATCAGCGAAATCCGCGTGATTGGCAATCGCAGAATTCCTAAGGAAACCATTCTGGCGCGCATCTTCTCGCATATCGGGGATGCTTACGATTCCCAGACCGTGGAGCGCGACTTCAATTCGCTTTGGAACACGGGATATTTTGAGAACGTTCAAATTAACCGCGAAACGACGCCCAAGGGTGTCATCCTGACGATTATCGTTCGCGAACGTCCCACGATTCGAGAGATCACCTACCCGGGCCTCAGCTCTGTCTCGCAATCCGATGTGCTGGATCGCTTCAAGAAGGAGAAAGTGCCTTTGTCGGTTGACAGCCAGTACGATCCGACCAAGATCAAATTGGCGGAAACTGTGCTGAAAGAACTGCTGTCCGAGCACGGACACCAGTTTGCCACGATCCATGAAGTCGTCAAGTCGATTCCGCCGGCTTCGGTATCCGTTGCTTTCCATATAAAGGAAGGACCCACGGTCAAAGTGGGTCATATCCGATTCGAAGGGAACAAAAAAGTTTCCAGCCGGGTGTTGCGTGCTTCCATGAAGAACCTGCGTCCGATCGGTGTTCCACACTCCATCATTCTGGAGAACCTGTTTGCCCGCACCTACGACGAAAGCAAGTTGGAGGAAGACTCCGAGCGTGTGCGGCAGGCCTATCGAGACCGCGGTTATTTCCGGGCCAGCGTGGATACACCGCTGACACACATTCGTAACGAGGGCGGACTATACATCCCGCTGATTCATTCGCGGAAAGGCAAGGTGATCGACATTACCATGCCGGTCGAAGAAGGCGAGCAATATCGTCTCGGCGGTATCACGTTCACCGGAAATAAGCGTGTAACCAATCAGAAGGCCTTGCGCTCGCTGTTCAAACTAAAAGATGGACAGATTTTCGACGCATCGCTGGTGGGCAAGGGTTTGGAGAACATGCGGAAAGCCTATGGACAGCTGGGCTATATCAATTTCACCGCGGTTCCGACTCCGCGCCTCGATGAACCCAAGAAGCTTGTTTTCATGAACATCGACATTGATGAAGGAAAACCGTACTATGTCGCGCGGATTGAATTCCGTGGAAATACCACCACCCGCGACAACGTCATTCGGCGCGAACTGTATCTGGAAGAAGGCCAGGTCTATAACAGCCACCTGTGGGAGATGAGCCTTCTGAAGCTGAACCAGTTGAGCTATTTCAATCCGCTGAAGGTGGATCAGGATTCGGAAACGCAGCAGGATGCCGATAATGGCACGGTGAACTTGTTGCTGAACGTCAAGGAAAAAGGCAAGAACTCCATTGGATTAAATGGCGGCTTCAGCGGCCTCTCGGGTGCATTCCTTGGCCTGAATTATCAGACCAACAACTTCCTTGGCTTGGGTGAATCCCTCACCCTGCAGGCCGCCCTGGGCGATCTACAGCGCAATCTGACATTCGGAATGACGATTCCTTATGTGAAAAACCATCCTCTGTCTCTGGGCTTCCAGCTGACCACGCAGAAGTCTCAGTACAACGCCTTCAAGAATCCGCTTTCGTTGACCGGGAAGAGCCAGAATTTCGATACCGCGCAGCAATCGTTTGTGCAGAATTACAACCAGACCAAGACCGGCTTGAGCCTTTCGGCCAGCTACCCGATTCCGCGCACCTTCAAACGAATTGGGGCTACCTACAGCCTGAACCGCTCTAATATTCAGGCCTTCAGTCCGGCGACCACGAATCTGTTCCAGTATCTGAACTTTCGTCACGGAACCACCGGCAGAAGCGCTTTGAACGGCATCGTTACCAGTCAGCTTTCGCTCAGCTACACCTACAGTACCGTCGGGAATCCTTACCGGGCACGGGACGGTCAAAGCCTCAGCGTGGTTCTTCAGGCGTCGGGATTGGGCGGCAACGTCAGCTCCGTCACGCCGCTGGTGGAATACAAGTTCTTTAAACCGATTCAGAAGCTCCACTTCAATCCGGAAGGCCGCAACGTTTTTGCCTACCGCATCCAGGCGTCTTACATTCAAGGCATCGCCGGACTGGTGGCATCACCGTTTGATCGCTTCTATTCAGGCGGTGAAAACGATGTAGTCGGCTTCGACGTTCGCTCTTCCTCGCCCTATGCATTCGTTCCCACCAAGGTCATGTACAACCTGACCAATGCAGACGGGACCTTAGTTCCAAGAGATCCAACGAATCCGACGTTGGGTCCGGTGCAGATTCCGCTGCCTGTGTATTCCGTAGCGCCCATCGGAGGCGACACTCAGATCACGAACAATATTGAGTACCGCATTCCCATTGCGGGCCCGGTAGACTTTTCATTTTTTGCCGCCATCGGGCTGGATATGGCGCTGAACCATAACCAGCTGAAGTTGAATCCGCAGGCGAAGGCCAATTTGGACGGTGCCTTGTATGGCTGTTCACAACTGGTAAATGGAACCTGCCAGGGAGGCGTTCCATGGTCGGCACTGGGAGTGTTCCCGTCGCGGCTGGGCGCAATTCCCGGAACGAATATCCTTCCGCGTACTTCGGTGGGACCGCAGCTTACGGCGATGCTGCCCATCATCAATGCGCCCGTTCGGATCTATTTTGCTTTCAATCCAAACCGCTTACACCAGGACCAAACTTCAAATATCCTGTTCGATCGCAGCATGTTTCCTGCGGGCGGGGCAGGAGACTTTACGTATAACGAGGCGCATGCAAACTACGGCGCGAAATACTTCATGTGGGAGCCGCGTAAGACGCTCCGCGTCAGCGTCAGTACCTCGTTTTGAGTTTGCGCAGCGCCAAGCGCGGTTCTGGGATGGCGTTTTTGGGTCGCCTTGGGCTGATTACCTCGGTCAGTTGTTTGGATGAGAACACGTTGAAACCAGGGAGGAGTAGTGCGCGGATGGTTTGACGGAAGATTTTCGCCGCTCCTATAATCTCCTTGATCTCTTCTTAGCTGAAATGTTGTTGACTTTCCCCCGGCCGATTCTCGTGAGAATGGTTCGCGCGGAAAGCAAAGACGCGCATTCTTTTCAGAGAGAATGGCTGCATGAGAAATAGAAGAAGTTCAGAATCGATTGCGTCAGGAGATGTCAACTAGCCGTCGACGCTCTAATGTGACGTAGATCTGGTTGCCAGGCATCAGCAGTCAGTATCTAAAGTTTATGAAAGTTTCAAATTTTGCTCCACCTGCATGGTGGACACCTGAGTGGAAGTAAAAAGGAGTTCCAAATCATTATGAAGCGTTCCTTATTCATGGTTGCCGCACTGGCAGCGACCTTCGCAGTCGGCGCCGTGGCGCAGACCAGCCAACCGCCATCCGCACCGGCGCCGGAATCTGCAGCACCCGCAGCGCCACCGACCGGAGCCACCAAAGTGGCTGTGATCGCATTTCAGCCTGCCGTGGCTGCCACCAATGAAGGCCGCGCCGCCTTCGCCAAGGTCCAGCAGAAATTCCAACCCAAGCAAACAGAATTGAAGAATTTAAGCGACCAGATTGACGCGCTGAAGAAACAGCTGCAGACTGACGGCAGCACGCTCAGCGACGCGGAGCGGGCGACACGGCTGCGCACCATCGACGACAAGGAAAAGTCATTACAGCGAGAGGCAGACGACGCCCGGTCAGACTTTCAGCAGGCAATGACGGAAGCGTACCAGGGAATTGCGACGAAGTTCTACGCGGTTCTGCAGGATTACGCCCAGGCCAATGGCTACGGCGCAGTGTTCGATATGAGTTCGCAGCAAACTCCCGTGGTTTGGGCAAGCAAGACTGCGGACATCAGTGAGGCTGTGGTGCAGGAATACAACCAGAAGTCCGGCGTAGCGGCTCCGCCAGCGTCCGCCGCCAAGCCTGCCACGCCCGCAACGACGCACCACCGTACCACCACCACTCCGTCGCACTAAAGTACGCAAAATGGTTGCCGATAGATAGATCAGACGGCAACTGATTTGCAATTCATTAGGGCGGTTCCAGCCGGCATTCGGTTGAGCCGCCCTTTTCTTGTGGAAAAAGCTGTGGGAAAGTCGACTTCGGGAAGATCGTGCGCAAGCCGACCATTAGTATTCCTGGATTTTCGGCTTTTCTGCGACTTAAGCTATTGATTCTATTGATATAAATTAAGTCGACCGAAATTCTTCTGTTGCCAGGCGCCAAAATTCACGGTGTAGGCTTTCCACAACGCGTCGTGAAGGGAGGATGAATTCCAACTGGCATTTTGGGGGTGCTGAATCCGGCCAAATTGGGTTGAATTTCCGCTTTTGGAGATTAGTTAGTTCTCGGTACGAGGGAAGTCGGTCGTAGAGCTATGCGCCCATGTCATAGGCGTTAAAAGCAAAAGATATACGTAAAGAACAACCTGCCTCTTTTTTTAAGACTCCTCGCCGATTCTCAAAACTGCCAGGAAGGCTTCCTGCGGGATGTCCACTCGCCCGATCCGTTTCATCCGTTTTTTGCCCTCTTTTTGTTTCTCGAGCAGTTTGCGTTTGCGCGAAATATCTCCACCATAGCATTTGGCAAGAACGTTCTTTCGCAACGCTGCCACGGTTTCCCGCGCAATCACCTTGGCTCCAATGGCTGCCTGAATAGCGACCTCAAACATTTGGCGTGGGATCAGCTCTCGCATCTTGGACACCAGCGCCCGTCCTCGATCGTAGGCAAAATCCTGGTGCACGATGATGGAAAGCGCGTCCACGGGCTCTCCTGAAACAAGGATGTCGAGCTTCACCATCGGCGATTCCCAAGTGTCAGACAAGTGGTAATCGAGAGACGCATAGCCGCGTGAGATCGATTTCAACCGGTCATAGAAATCCAGCACGATTTCATTTAGAGGGAGCTCATAGGTCAGCATCACGCGAGTCGAGCCGACATATTCAAAATTCTTCTGGCGCCCGCGCTTGTCTTCCACCAGCTTCAGAATGCCGCCAACATATTCTTCATTGGTCAGGATGGTCGCGGTGATGACCGGCTCCTGGATTTTCTCGATGTTGGTCGGGTTGGGCCAGTGCGAGGGATTATCGACTTCCATTACCTTGCCATCCGTCAAGGTGATGCGATAGCGCACGCCCGGCGCTGTGGTGATCAGGTTCAAATTGAATTCACGCTCCAACCGCTCTTGAATAATTTCCATGTGCAGCAGGCCCAGGAAGCCGCAGCGAAAACCAAAACCGAGTGCGACGGAACTTTCCGGTTCAAAGAAAAACGAAGAATCATTCAGGCGCAATTTTTCCAGCGCCTCGCGCAGCAGGGTATGCTCGTGGGCCTCCACCGTATACAGGCCGGCAAAGACCATGGGCTTGATGTCCTCAAAGCCCGGCAGCGCGGTTGCGCATGGGTTGGCGTCGTGGGTAATGGTGTCGCCGATTTTGGTGTCGGCCACATTTTTGATTGTCGCAACAAAAAAGCCAACTTCGCCCGCTGAGAGTTCCTGCACAACAACTGGCTTCGGCGTCAGCACGCCAATCGAGTCGACCTCGAACGATCTGCCGTTCGACATCAGTCGGATCTTGTCTCCTCGCTTCAGGCGGCCATTGATGACACGGGTTAGCACCACCACGCCGCGGTAGGCGTCAAACCAGGAGTCGAAAATGAGCGCCTGCAATGGGGCTTCTGCGTCGCCTGTGGGAGGCGGCAAGCGGTGCACGATAGCTTCCAGCACAGCCGCCACGCCCAGGCCAGTCTTGGCGCTGATGGGAAGCGCGTCGGTGGCATCCAGTCCAATCGTCTGCTCAATCATTTCCTTGCTGCGCTCCACGTCAGCGCTGGGCAGATCGATCTTGTTAATGATGGGAATAATGTCCAGGCCGTTATTGATCGCGATATGAGCATTCGCCAGCGTCTGCGCTTCCACTCCCTGGGTGGCGTCAACGATCAGCAGAGCACCTTCGCAGGAAGCTAGCGAGCGCGAAACCTCATAGGAGAAATCTACGTGCCCAGGAGTATCGATCAGATTCAGCTGGTAGGTTTCGCCATTTTCCGCCTGGTATGCCATGCGGACGGCGTGCGCCTTGATAGTGATGCCGCGCTCTCGTTCCAGATCCATTGCATCCAGTACCTGGGCCTGCATCTCACGCGCGGTCAAGGACCCAGTCAGTTCCAATAGGCGGTCAGAAAGCGTAGATTTGCCATGGTCGATATGGGCGATGATGGCGAAATTGCGGATGTGTTCACGATCCATGAAGGGGCGCCAAACCAGCGGAAGAGAAAACTCCTAGCGAGGATTTCGATCCAGCATCAGGAGGGTTTCTCTGCAGTGAGTTTACCATCTGAGGCAGGGAAGATTTTCTAAGGAGACAAAGAGAATGGGCCTCACCCGCAAGGCATTCCTCAACGTCGGTATCGAAATTCTCGTCAACTTCGTTCTTCCGTATTTGATTTACATCAAGGCCGAGGCTCATATCGGGCAGGCCCATGCCTTGATGGCGGCGTCGCTGCCTCCGGTCCTCTGGAGCGTGATCGAGTTCGCGCGCAAGCGACGGGTCGATGCGGTGTCGATCCTCGTGATTGCCGGCATTGTGCTGTCGCTGCTTGCATTCCTTGGCGGAGGCTCGGTGCGGTTTCTGCAATTGCGCGAAAATCTCGTTACCGGTCTGGTCGGCCTGGTTTTTCTAGGCTCGGCCGCAATCGGACGGCCGCTTATCTATCAACTCGCCCGTGCCTCCAAGCTGCGAGAATCGCGATCCGAGGCGGAACGATTCGAGGGACTTCGGGAGTATCCAAGTTTTCGCCGTGGCATGACCATCATGACCCTGGTATGGGGATTCGGACTGCTCGCCCAAACCATGGTCGCCTGCCTGCTGGTCTTCCAAATGTCGATTCGAAATTATCTGATCGTTAGTCCCTTCCTGGGCTACGGAACCATGGGGGCCTTGGCGCTCTGGACGTTCTTCTATGTGAAGCGAATGAAACGGCGTGGCGAGGCCGCGCGCGCCGCCGCCAAAACCATGTGAGCTTTTGCAGGTACATGTGGGATGACGCTGCCATACAATGGAAAGCGAATCGTCCCTGACTGCTATCGATGAAATATTTTCTCCTCCCGGCTGCGAGCGGCTTGCTCCTCTTGCTTTGCGGATGCCCGGCCCAGCAGCCCGGCGCACCCGCAGGCGTATCTCCCCACGCCACAGCGCCAACGCTTGGCGGCGGCGGTAACGCTGCAGCGACAGAACAGAAGAACGCGGGAGCGGCAGCTTCATCCCCTGCGACGGAAGACCACGCGCAGCAAGACCAGACCCTCATCGCCGCATCCAAGCAGGCCTACGACACAGGGCTTTCGTTGTATCAGGCTGGCCAGTATCAGCCCGCCCGCGCCGACTTCGACCGTGCCGTCGATATCCTGTTGACCAGCGGGCGAGACCTGAAACGCGATCCAATTCTCAACGATGCATTTGAGCAGATGGTCGACTCGATCAATGCGCTCGAACTCGATTCCCTGCAGCAGAGCAACGGTTTCAGCCAACAGGAACAGACGCCCGTCGGGGTCGCCAACGATGTGACCTTCCCGGTCGATCCAAACATTTTGGCGCGGGCCCAGGCAGATTTAAAAGTCACACATTCCGATCTTCCGCTGGTCGTGAACGACTATGTCGCCGGATATATCAATTACTTCACCAATACAAAAAAAGGTCACAACACCATCGAGAATTCCCTGGCCCGCGAGGGCGAGTATCGCGCCATGGTGGAGCAGGTTCTTATCGACGCAGGCGTGCCAAAAGACCTGATCTACCTTGCCGTCGCGGAATCGGGGTTCCGGGCGAGAGCTGTCAACGCGCGAAGCGGAGCCGGCGGAATGTGGCAGTTCATGCCGTACGGCGATTACGGATTGGTGCGGAACGCCTGGGTCGATGAACGCTTTGACCCGGAAAAATCGACGCGCGCGTATGCCCGCTATATCAAGGAATTGCATGAGCAGTTCGGCGACTGGTATCTCGCCATGGCGGCGTATGACTGGGGCGCTGGCAAAGTGCAGCGCGCCGTGCAACGCACCGGGTATGCAGATTTCTGGGAGCTGTATCAGCGCAACGTTTTACCCGCTGAGACAAAGAATTACGTGCCAATCATTGTGGCGGCCGCAATCATGGCGAAGAACCCAAGCCAGTACGGTCTCTCCGACATCCCCGTCGATCCACCGCTGCGGTCCGACACCGTGACAACAAATTCCAGTATCAATCTGTCCCTGGTCGCGGACCTGGTCGGTACGACTACGGATGAGATTCAGCAGCTAAATCCGAGCCTGCTGCAAATGAGTACCCCCAGCGATTTTGCCTTCGATTTGCATCTGCCAACCGGAACTGCTCCGCTGTTTCAACAGCGGTTAGCGTTGGTGCCGGAAGAACATCAGAACGCATGGCGCTTTCACATCGCAACTCAGGATGACACGCTGGCCAGCATCGCCCAGACATTTCATGTGACGACAAAGGAGTTGGCAGCCGCCAATGGATTGCGGGAGGATGATTCCATCCATAAGGATGAGACCTTGCTCATCCCCGTTCCGCCACCGGCAGTATTGTCTGCGCATATGCGCTATCGCGTACGGCGTGGCGACACCATGGTGACATTGGCGGACAGATTTGGTGTAACTACCGGCCAACTGCGCCGCTGGAATGGAATTCGTGGCAATCGTCTTCCAACCGGGCGTCTACTCTATGTATCCGAGCCGGTCAGAACGCACTACCGACGGGGCCGACATGGGCATGCCACTGGCGGGACGAACGCACATACTCGTTCTCTCAGGTATTCCGATCCGCATTCGTCCGGAAAGAGTAGCGCACGCCGCGCCGGGTCATCGAGCCACGCGAAGACCTCTTCTCGCATCCACCATAAGAAAAAAATCCGTTGAAAAATTTTGTCGCCGGGTAGAGCAAAAGCACAGAAAGTGTAAGGTGGAAAATCGCTCTTGGTGCAGCCGTTCCATCCGCCGTTTTTCATCGAAGAACAGCTGCACATAACCTAAACTCACCGCATCACAGTATCTGTGCCTTTGCTCTAAAAGTAATCTGCCAAGGCAAGTTCGCGCTTGTGTTTCCGGTGAAGTCGTAGCATCCTTATGCAGGTATGCATTGGATTACCTGCTGCGGCTTCATCGTCGAAGATGTAAGATACGGCAATGAGCGGTAACAGTAAATAGGGAGACGAGCATGATCGACGATCAATTCAAACGAATGTCCGATGAGAATGAGTATGATGCGGAGACGAATGAATTTGGCGAGGGTGCCAATGATGGCTTCGAAGAAGAAGAGGAAGTAACGATTTCCATCACATCGGACGATGATGAAGACCATCCTGATGAAGATGAGCCAGTCGTGATTCCGTCGAGACCTGCGGTGGAATATCAGCGGTCCGTTGCTGCTCCTGTTGTGAAGCCTGCGACGAAGGCGGCACCGGCCAAGAAACCAGCCAGCGTCAGTGTAGTCGCCAAACCCGCTGTGAAGAAGGCCAGCGTGAAGAAACCAGCGAAGAAAGCCGCGGTCAAGAAAGCTCCAGCAAAGAAAGCAGCAAAAAAAGCAGCAAAAAAAGCAGCAAAAAAAGCTCCGACAAAAAAGGCTGCAGTAAAGAAAGCTGCGAAGAAGGTAGCCAAAAAAGTTTCGGCCAGACCGGCCGTTAAGAAGTCCGCAAAGAAAGCGGTCAAGAAGCACCGTAGTTCAAAACCATCAAGGGGAAATAAATTGGCAGTTAAAAAGGCAACCAAAAAGGCAGCAAAGAAGGCTCCAGCCAAGAAGGCTGCAGCAAAGAAGTCACCCGCAAAGAAGGCCGTAAAGAAAGCTGCAAAGAAAAAGAAGTAACGTAATACAAAGGCAAGCAAAAGAGCCCGGCAATGCGCCGGGCATTTTTGCGCCTAAAGCGCCCGGATAGGAATTCCTTTACCCTTCTGGATTCTGCTTGTTCGAGAGCGGCTGATAGTATCGTTCCTCTGGCGAAGCGCAGCCATGGCATAGTTTCTGACCGTCACGTACCGTATATCGTTCGTAGTTGATGCCTTCCCCGCAGATTGAGCAAGCAACGCGGTCGCCTTTGTAGCCTGGAAACTCTTTTGGGTCCAGCGGGACTTGCACCCACTCCTCGGTAAACAGAATGTTCTCAGGCAACTCACGATAGGCCAGCATCTGCTGCTGGTTCTTGTTCTCAATCTCGGGGTGAAGCTGGCGGGCGGCTTCCTTTGACGACTCCCGCGCGCAGATGCGCACCGCGCGGCCGCTCTCAAGGTCCACGAATGTCGCGGCCATTTTCCCCCAGTCGAGGAACTTCAATGCACGCTTGCCCAGACGACAGCCCGTGACAACCCCAATTGCATCGGTAGCGCAGCGGTCGATTTCAACGAATGTAACCAGGCGCTTACGATCTTTTCCGCGTGGATCCGCGATGCCAAGGCGGTCACATCCCAGCATGGCCATACGCACGCCCAGCACTTGCCCGGCACACAGATGTCCGTGCGCAACCGCCGCTTCCTGCAACAGTTCGTCCAGGTTCTGCATGCAACCAGAGTATGCGCAGGCGGGGCCAGGATTGAAGAGTAAATTCCACCATCTTGGTATATGATCGCTGTCACATAGGAGGTACTGCCATGCTGGGCAGTCTTCTTCTAGCGTTCACGTTGTCGACGACGCTGCTTCCGTCAGGACCCCGCAGTCAGCGCGTCTCCCCATTTGTTTCTCCCAAGTACTTTTCACCGGTAACTGTGCCGTTTGAGTATTTCAACCGGCACATTTATATCGACCTTACTCTAGACGGTAAGCCGGGAATGGTCTTCATGCTCGACAGCGGCTCCAGCAGCAACATCCTGAACATGCGCACTTCTGAGACGCTGGGATTGAGACCTGTCAGCATCCAGCAGGAAAAGGGTCTGGGTCTTGGTTCTGGCAGGGTCTACGTTGCAGCGGCGAAAGACATCGATGCGAGGGTCGGCGACGTCCAGGTGGCGAACCTGATGGCCGTGATCGATTTGTCGGGGTTGGAGGAGCACCTTGGCCATCCGATCAATGGGATTCTGGGCTTTCCATTCCTGCAGCATTTTGCTGTCGTGCTGGACTTCGACAAACACTTGCTGACATTGCAGCCTTCCACGAGATACACGTATCGGGGTTCGGGAGAAACGCTTTGGCTCACCAGTAGATCACGATCGACCGCTATTCCTGTCGTGCTGGGTACCCTCAGTCAGCCACAGAATCGCGCCACAGTGGAAATCGATACAGGAAGCGATGTGACGCTTCTTCTCTATCCGGATTACGTGCACGGCGCTAACCTGGACGGAGCTTTTGTGGCCAAACCAACCTTCCAGTCTTACGGTCTCGGGGGATACTTCCTCATGCGATCGGGACTTCTCCAATCCTTACTGATGGGACGCACCGAAGCCAGCCATCTGGCGGTTTTCCAATTGCAAGGCGCTCCTGCCGGCGGCCCTAGAAAAGACTGCGTCGGAATGATCGGCACCTCGCTGCTGGAGAAATTCCAGAAAGTCGTCTTTGACGTGCCGCGCGGTTTCGTAATTTTCGAGTTAAGGCCGGAACAGCACCAGCTATCAGCCAACCAGCTCACAGTCCCCAGCCTCCCATAAACCTGATCAAGAGAAATCGTCGTCTGCTCGATCGATTTCCGCAAGGCCGGAATTTCCTTCCAGTGCGGTCCACTGTCCCGTTTGCAATATATTCATTTCTGGGTGAAGGTGAAAAGCATGATGAGAGGAATATTTCTCACGCTGACGGCAGCATTGTTTCTATTGCCGCGACCTGCTGCCGCCTGGTTGGCGAAGCCGACTTCGGCATCAGCCGCCTTCCTGAGCTATCTCGGCGCATCCGACCGGCGAGGTCACGGTGCCGTTTGAATATTTCAAACAGCACATCTACGTGACGGTCACGTTGCAGGGCAGACCGGGCTTTATTTTTATGCTGGATAGCGGCGCCAGCAAAAACATTCTCAATCTAAGGACCTCGCGGCAGCTTGGGATGAAACCGGGCAGCATGCAACCAGAGGGGCATATAGGGTTTGGTTATGAACGCATTTATGTCGCACCGGAAGAAAATTTGAATGCGGAGCTGGACAACATCCGGGTAGCGCACGCGATGTCAGTGATGGATTTGAACAAGTTTGAAAGGCATTTCAGTCACCCTACCGATGGAATGCTCGGCGAGCCGTTCTTCCGGCATTTTGTGGTGAAGCTCGACTTCGAAAAGAAGCTGCTCAGCATTTTGCCTGCAGATACATACTCCTATCGGGGATTGGGTACCAAAATTCCGCTCCGGACCGATAGAGATTTCATTGTGATTCCAGTGACGGTCGGCAGTAGTCGGTATAAAAATCATGTTGTCGATGTAGGTGTCGATACCGGGAGCAACGTCACCCTGGTGGTATATGAAAAATTTGTTCGTGGATTGGATTTACAAAGCAGTCTGCTGCACGCCGTGCCGGGTCAGGCGTTCGGTCTGAATGGTTATTACCCAGTGAAACATGGGATTGTCGATTCGCTTCAAATTGGAAATGCAGGGACGCGGAACCTGATCGTTGATTATCTGGATCAGAGCGAAGACATCGGCCCCGAACAAAACATTCCCGGCGCCATTGGGAATGGTATTCTGCAAAGTTTTCAGACGGTTATCTTCGATCTTCCGCATCACCGCATGATCTTTGAGGTAAAGCCGCCGCCGTGGCAACCCGGGGTTACGCGAATGACAACCGTGGAGCCATAAGTTTCATTGCCGCCCACTATTGTTCGTCCGGCGATTCTCCTTCTTCGACTAGCGCGGATGCCAGGCCAAAGATCTGATAACTGACAGCGGCGCTGTTGGTGGGATGAAAAACAACCTGGAGCGGTTGGCGCTGCCATGTTGCCGGGGCGCACGCCGGCGTAGGATGGTCATCCACAGTCCATTGGGTCAACGCCTTGGCGACCAGCGGCCGTCGCACACCCAGTTGCGAAACCACGGCATAGAGATGTTTGCCGGTTGCATTGACGCCGCAATAGGCGGCATAGTCCCGAAACCAGACCACCTCCGACACGGCAGGATCGAAGTCCGGCAGATGCAAGACTGAGATGTGTGCCGAACTGCGATCGACCAGCAACCATGGCCCCAGTACCCACAGCCAATGCGCGCCGGCTTCGTCGGGCAACGCATCGTTCAGCTTAACGGCGCGCCTGGCGACGAAGGTGCGGTCGGTAATTTCGTGGATGTCTCCCGTGGTCCAGTCCTTGACCTGACCATCGACGACCAGCGGCCGGACGCGTAGGCTGGTGGGCTCAACGGGTGTCGTACTGGAGCTTGCAGAGGGAGGCGTGTAAGGAACCTTGCGCCACGCACCCAATGCAACCGAGTGAACTTTGGCAGCGACAGGAAGACAGAGCAGGAGAAGTGCGGCGCCAACGCCGAGCGACTTGGGGAAGGCCATGCGCCGAGAGTAATTTGCGCCGGTCGGATACACAAGTATTTTTCACGATACAAGGTAGTCAGCTAGGAATGAGCGTGCTTTTTATTCGATCACTGCGATTTTGGCACGCTTGCCGACGCGGATTGACACGTGAGCCGGCGTTGCATCGAGGCGAAACCATGGAGCGGTATGCAGCGAATCGTTCACGTAGATTGCATTACTCTTCAGCTTTCGACTGGCATCCGTAGCAGACTCCGCAAGATTGCAGTGAACCAGCAATTTATCGACACGGATCGTCTTGTTCTCTGCGTTCCACCCTAACGATTCTCTGCTGACATGAACCTCCTCCGCATTTGTTGGCATTTCTCTGCGCTGAAACTGTTTTGCCCAATCTTCATCGGCCTGCTGTGCAGCCACCTCGCTGTGAAAGCCCGCCGTAATCGTGCGCGCCAGACGCTTCTTCGCTTCCATTGGGTGCAGCGCGCCGCTGGCAACATCCTTCCGCATCTGGTCGATTTCACTCGGGCGCAGGTCGGTCAGCAGCGTCCAGTAGCGCCACATCAACTCATCCGAGATGGACATCAGCTTGCCATACATCTCCTGCGGCGGCTCGTGAATGCCGATGGCGTTGCCGAGCGACTTCGACATTTTCTGCACGCCGTCGAGGCCTTCGATAATCGGCATCATCAGGACGATCTGCGCCGGCTTGCCGGTCTGGCGCTGCAGTTCGCGACCTACAAGCAAGTTGAATTTCTGGTCCGTGCCGCCCAGTTCCACGTCTGCTTCCAACGCGACAGAATCGTATCCCTGCGCCAGCGGATACAGCATTTCATGCAGGGAGATCGGCTGTTCGGCCTGGAAGCGTTTGTGAAAATCGTCGCGTTCCAGCATCTGCGAGACCGTGAATTTCGCCGCGAGGCGGATGATGCCTTCAAATCCCAGCTTGTCCAACCATTCAGAATTAAATCGGACTTCCGTCTTCCCCCGATCGAGAATTTTGAAGACCTGCTCGGTATAGGTCTGGGAGTTCTGGTCAATCTCTTCGCGAGTCAGCGGCTTGCGGGTGGCGGAACGTCCGGTGGGATCGCCGATCAGGCTGGTGAAGTCGCCAATCAAGAAAATGACAGTATGGCCGAGGTCCTGAAAGTGTTTCAGCTTGCGGATCAAGACAGTGTGGCCTAGATGCAGATCGGGCGCGGTTGGATCGAAGCCGGCCTTGATACGCAGTGGGCGGCCAGTCGCGCGAGACTGTTCCAGACGGGTACGCAGATCAGCCAGCCGGATGATTTCCGCGGTGCCTTTTTGTAGATATTCCAGTTGCTCTTCTACTGGAGCGAAATTGGACATGATGAAACCTAGTATAAAGATTGCGCGGGCTGCCGCGTCAGGATGTTCCTCCGCCGTGCCCCTCATCCGCCGTCCGTGCCTTGATCCACCTTTCCACGTGCTGCCGCCGGAGATGATTCCTGACCAGGACTGGGACTCAGGGGTTGCATGATCGCGTGCCTTCTTTTAGCGTCAAGACTATGACAGATAAGGAAACTCATCAGGGAGTGCTACTGTCCCTTTCAGGAAAAGTTGCGCTCATCACAGGTGGATCGCGTGGCATCGGCGCGGCCACGGTGCGCTTATTCGTGCAGGCGGGCGCAAAAGTCGTCTTCAATTATCGGAGCGCGGGCAAAGAGGCGGAAAAGCTGGCCGCCGAATGCGGTGGTCCAGAGCGTTGTATCGCGGTGCATCGTGAGCTGACAAATCCGGCCCACGGCAGGGAACTGGTGGAAGATACAGTTCGTGCTTTCGGCAGACTGGACTGTCTGGTAGGCAATCATGGCATCTGGCCGCCAAACGACGCACCCATTGAGTCAATGGCCGATGCGCAGTGGCACCGGACCATGCATGTCAACCTCGACAGCATGTTCGGCGTGGTGCAGGCCGCCGTGGCTCAGTTCAAGAAGCAAGGCAGACCGTCCAAGCTCGCGGCCGCAGGCTGCATCGTGCTGATCAGTTCAACTGCCGGCCAGCGCGGAGAAGCCATGCATTCCGACTATGCCGCATCGAAAGGCGCGCTCATCAGCTTCACCAAAAGCTTGTCCAGCGAGCTGATTCGCGAAGGCATCCATATCAACTGCGTTGCGCCCGGCTGGGTCGATACGGACATGTCCGCGGCCACGTTGCGCGATCCACAAAAATGCGAGAAGGTGGTTTCCGGCATCCCGCTGGGACGTGCTGCGACAGTGGCGGAAATTGCCGGGCCAATATTGTTTCTCTGCACCCCGTTCGCAGGTTTCGTCAGCGGAGAGGTCTTCAATGTCAACGGCGGGTCGGTCCTGGTCGGCTAAGTCAACACAACATCTGCGGCTGGGAATGGTGTGGGCATCTGCGGTTTGCCTGCTGGGGTCGTCTCTGCTGCATGGTCAGGCCACCGATGCTGTCGCACTAGCGAACCAGCAAAAAGCGCATGCAGTCCTGGCGGCCACGATTCAGGCGCTGGGCGGCCCGGCATGGCTCGATCTCCACACCAGTCGTTGCCGTGTTCGCATGGCTGCATTCTTCCAGGGAAATCCAACCGGCGAAGTTGCCGACGCGACAATCAGTTCCGATCTTCTAGGGAAAGAGCGCATTGAGTTAGACAACGGCCGCGTGGTGCAGATTTTTTCTGGATCAAGCGGCTGGGAGATCACCTACAAGGGCAAGAAAGATCTGCCGGCAGAAAAGCTGGGAGAATATCTGCGTTGGCAGAATCACTCGCTCCGGACGATCCTCGGCCAATGGTACGGCAGTCCGGCGACAGTTCTGATCGATGAAGGACCATCGCAGATAGATAGGCGCCGTACGGAAAAGATCACACTCATCAACCGTTTGAACGACGCCGTCACGCTTGAAATTGATGCAGGGAGCCATCTCCCATTGCGACTGAGCTTCATGTGGCGCGATCCGCAATTTCATGACAAGAATGTAGACGCCATTGAATACGACAATTATCACCGGATCGACGGCATCGCTGCTCCCTTTACCGTGACGCAAGCCCATAACGGTGAGGTTGTTCATCAGGAATTTGTATTGCAGGCGGAATATAACATCGGTTTGCAGAAAAACTCTGTTTGATCCGGACTACACGGCCGCCCATCTGAAATGATGGCCGTAAGGGGGTGGAGGGATGATGATGACGAATGATGCCGTGCCGCATGCGGATGCGATGAAAGAAGAATCGAATGACTCCATTGCGGTAGTCGAGACCGTCTATCGGCTCGATTGGGACCGCACCTATCCCCAGTCTCTGGAGCGAGTGTGGAAGGCCATCTCCAATCAGGACGAAATTACGGCATGGATGAAATTTCCGACCCATCTGGAGCCGCGGGTGGGCGGAGCGATCCACATTGACTTCTCGTCGCAAGGGTCGCTGGAAGGAACTGTTTGCAACTTCGAACCTCCTCACTTGCTGATCTATACCTGGGGAGATTCGCTGGTGAATTGGGCGCTGGAAGCAGACGCGACTGGAACCAAACTGCACTTTTCTCACGTTGGGGTTCGTCCAGAGTTGCTGGCTGGCCTCGGCGCGGGTTGGCACCGGTTTTTGGACCAGATGGAAGATCATTTGATGGGGAGTTCGAGGCCAGACCGGTACAAGGACTTAAAAGGTCGCTACGAAAAAGCAGTCAAACCATAGAAGGTCGGCGCTCTAGCTTCGTGGCGTTTTATAATCTGCTGGACAGCTATGGAAAACGACGAGCACGTGAATTCCGAAGAATCCTGGTTGAAGGTTCCACTCGACACCGTCGAGGTCATGAAAATCTTGCCGCATCGCTATCCTTTTTTGATGATTGATCGCGTCATTGAGATTGAACGCAAAAAGCGGATTGTCGCCGTCAAGAACGTCACCATCAACGAACCCTTTTTTCAGGGCCATTTCCCGGGTTTTCCCATCATGCCCGGGGTGATGCTCCTGGAGGCGCTGGCGCAGGCGGGCTGCATCCTTGTGATGGTGGAATTGCCGGATCCAACGGAGAAGCTAATGGTTTTCACCGGGGTGGAGCACGCGCGCTTCCGCCGTCCTGCGTTTCCCGGGGATCAGGTACGGCTGGAGATCGGCGTCCTGAACTGGCGCAGCCGTTTGATGCGGATGCAGGGAAAAGCATTCGTCGATGGCAAACTGGTTTGCGAAGGAATCGTGACTTCGCAGATGGTGCCGCGCAATACCAAAACCAGTGCGTCCGGATCCAGTGGCTCGCCGGATTTGGCTGTTGAGGCCGCTGTCGAAGCGTGAGCATCCATTCCACGGCGCTGATTCATTCGTCGGCCATTGTTGCGGAAACTGCGACCATTGGCGCCCGCTCTAGTATTGGCCCATTTTGCACCGTAGGCCCGCATGTGGAACTCGGCGAAGACTGCGAGATGGTGTCGCATGTCGTGCTCGACGGCCACACGCGCCTCGGCAATGGAAACCGAATCTTTCCGTTCACGGCTGTGGGCGTGCCTCCACAGGATTTGAAGTATAAGGGGGAACCAACCCGCCTCGAAATCGGCAACCGCAACGTCATTCGGGAATATGTAACTATCTCCCGAGGAACGCAAGGCGGCGGCGGAATCACGCGCCTTGGGGATGACTGTCTCATCATGGCCTATGCCCATATCGGCCATGACAGCCACGTCGGAAACCAGTGCATCCTGGCCAACGGAGCCACCCTTGCGGGCCACGTCACCATTGAAGATTATGCAACGCTGGGAGCTCTCTCCGCGGCGCATCAGTTTTGCCGGATCGGACGCTACGCGTTTGTCGGCGGAGGCTCGATTATTATCCAGGACGTGCTGCCGTTTTCGCTCACCTCCGCAAAACGCGATGCCCATGCCTTCGGATTGAACAGGGTGGGCCTGCAACGCCGTGGATTTTCATCCGACCAGATGCGCAACCTGCATCACGCCTACCGGACGTTACGGGCTGCAAAGTTGAACACCACGCAGGCGCTGGAGAAATTGAAGGCGGAAGAGATTTGCACGGAAGAGGTCCGCTATTTGATTGAGTTCATTGAAAGCTCTTCGCGCGGCGTCATCAAGTAAGAGACAATCCAATCGAATATGTCCACGCCTGCCCAAGCCGCTGTAAATGTTCCCGCAAGGCTGGGTCTGATCGCCGGCAACGGACGCTTTCCGTTTCTGTTGCTCGATGCCGCTCGCGCCCATGGCACTGAGGTGATCGTCGCTGCGATTCGCGAAGAGACGGACGTCGAGATGGACACGCGCGCTGCTCGAGATGCTGGCGTACGCGTCCATTGGCTTTCTCTCGGGGAACTATCGCGGCTGATTGAATGGTTCCATCGCGAAGGTGTCACCCAGGCCGTGATGGCTGGCCAGGTAAAGCATAAACAGATTTTTTCCAGCATTCGACCGGACTGGCGCCTGGCGAAACTGCTGCTTTCGCTCTCCACTCGCAACACAGACGGGTTGCTGGGAGCGATTGCAAAGGTGCTGCAGGAGGAGGGGATAGAACTGATTTCCTCGACTACGTTTCTGGAGCCGTTGCTGGCGCGTCCTGGAGTTCTGACGGCGCGAAGTCCCAGCCAAAGCGAGCAGCGCGACATTGCCTATGGCAGAGGCGTGGCGAATGCACTGGCCGCTTACGATATTGGCCAGACAGTTGTGATCGCGGCGCAAGCCTGTGTTGCGGTCGAAGCGATGGAAGGCACCGATGCTGTTATTGCGCGGGCGGGAACGATCCTGATGTCTCTCGCGGAAGAGGGTGACGCCTCAACGCTGGAGCGTTCCCTTACAGTGGTCAAGGTCGCCAAACCAAAGCAGGACATGCGCTTCGATGTGCCTGTCATCGGCATGGGCACCATCGCAACCATGCAGCAGGCAGGTGCAACATGCTTGGCTATCGAGGCCGGACGCACCCTTATTTTTGATCTGGAGGCCGTGACCGCGGCAGCCGATCAAGCCGGAATCGCGATCGTGGCGGATTCCATTGCCTATCCTGTGAAAACTGAATAGACTCATGTGTCGGCTGACCTGTCGCCATCCTACCGTTCGCATCCGTATAATCGAGCCGGGAGATTTCTTAAGCTATGAACTTTACCCGTATTTCGCTCGTAGTTTTGCTGGCTGTCGCCGTCCTCTATCTGGGAGCACGAGTGTTCGCCGCTTCAGATCCGGTTCCGCAGGTAGGACAGACGGCACCTTCTTTTACGCTTCCCTCTCAGGAAGGGACCGACGTCAGCCTGGACCAGTACCGTGGCAAATGGGTAGTCCTCTACTTCTATCCCAAGGACATGACCTCTGGCTGCACCATCGAAGCCAAGAATTTCCAGAAGGATATGGACAAATTTGATGCGGCCAATGCCGTGGTTCTGGGTGTCAGCGTTCAGTCAGTGAAGAGTCACCAGGAATTTTGTACAAAGGACGGCCTCCACTTCAAGCTATTGGCCGACACCGATAACAAGGTCGTTGAGGAATATGGTTCGCTCGGCAACTACATGGGAATGAAACTGGCCAAGCGCAATACCTTCCTGATCAATCCGGAAGGCAAGATTGTGAAGGAATGGATTGGCGTCGATCCCAGTCACCACAGCGCCGAAGTACTGGCCGCGATCGATAGTTTGAAGAAGAGCAGCTAGGCATCTCATTTGCCGCTGACTGCCGCGGTGCAGAGGATGCCGTGCAATGGGCTCCTTCGTGCCGCGTTGTTTGTGAAGATGCCTGTTTACGGTGTCTGGTCGAGCTGGTCACAGGGAATGACTCGTCGCTGTTCGCTGCTTTCCAGCGCCATCTCCAGCAGGCGTATCGTGCGCCAGCCCTGTTCTGCGGTCACGGCCAGCGGCGCAACTCCCCAAATCGCGTCGCGAACATTTTCGTAATATTTACGATAATCGCCGGGCAACGTCGGCACCTGCCGTTCCACCATGTCGCCATTGCGCATGGTCGTCAGCTTGCCCCAGTTGGCCTCGGGTTCTTCTCCCCAGTGCGGCCCCCCTAAGGTTGCGCCATCTTTTAGTGCTTGTTCCTGCGGATCGAGCCCATACTTCACATACGATCCCAGTGTTCCGTGGGCCACAAAACGTGGTCCTGCCGTGCGCGCGATCAGTGTCGAGTTGACCAGCACGCGCATCCGCGGGTAGAAGATGTGGAGTGTGAAGGCATCATTGACGACGGTAACATCGCGATCTTCTCGTACGTCGGCGAAGATAGCTTCTGGCGTGCCAAACAGCATCAGGATTTGGTCGACAAGGTGTGCGCCCAGGTCATACAACAGCCCGTTACCAGGAAGAGCTTTCTCCTGCCATGGTTTCGCTCGCAAACCGGGCCGATAGAGATCGTAACGCGACTCCAGGGTGACCAGACGGCCTAATTCTTGCGAGGCCAGCACTTGTTGCAGCGTCAGGAAATCTCCATCCCAGCGACGATTTTGATAGACGGAGAGCACTCGTTTCCGGGCGCGGGCCAATTCAATCAAATGACGGGCCTCGTCACTGGTCGCAACAAAAGGCTTATCCAGAACTACGTGTTTATTTGCCTCGAGGGCCTGACGCGCCAGTTCGAAATGCGAATACGGCGGTGTGCTGATGACAATGAGATCGAGATCCGGCTCCGCCAGCAACTCATCCATGCTGCGCGCGATGGCGACGCCAGGGTATGCTTTTGCGGCACTCTCTCCATGCCGTTGCAGGATCGCCGCCAGTTCCAAGCCATCGAGGGCGTTTAAGAACGGTGCATGAAAGATGCTTCCGCCATGTCCAAATCCAACCACGCCAGCGCGAATCGTGCGACCCATGAATTCTCCTCTTGGAAGAATTATCATGCATCGCGACGACGCACGCGTTGAGCGCAAAAAAGCCGGATAGAACCTACATCGGTAGGCGTTATCCGGCTCTTTCGATTCTGTGGATCTCGAGTAACCAGTCTCAGGCTTGCGCTGCTGGAGTCTCTTCGGGCTCCGCTGCTTCGACTGGCTTTGCTGGCACAGCCTTCTTGGCCTGCTCCTGCTTGGGAGCTTCTGGCTTCTTGGCCGATTCGACCTTCTTGCCCGGTGCAAGGATGGCGTGCAGGGTGGTGCCTTCCATCCGAGGATGAAACTCCACGATGCCGCCTTCCCCGACGTCTTGAATCAGTCGGTTGATAATCTGATATCCCAGCTCGCGATGGGCCATTTGACGGCCGCGAAAACGCAGCGAAGCCTTGACCTTGTCGCCTTCCTGCAGAAACCGGATGGCCTGGTTCTTCTTGGTCTGGTAGTCATGCTCGTCGACCGTGACCGAGAGTTTGACTTCCTTGATGGTGATGACCTTTTGCTTTTTGCGGGCCGCTCGTTCGCTCTTGTCTTTCTCGTAGAGGAATTTGCCGTAATCCTGAATGCGGCAAACCGGGGGCACGGCGTTGGGAGAGATCTCTACCAGGTCGAGGCCGCGCTCGCGGGCAATTTTGAGAGCTTCAAAAGGTGGGAGAACGCCGAGCTGTTCTCCATTTTCGTCTATGACGCGAATTTCACGCGCGCGTATCCGATCATTGATGCGGATAAACTGTTTCGCCGAACGCTTATCGATGTGCCGCCTCCAGGTGCGCGAGGGGTTGCCTCGCCTCGTGAGTATACCATTGCGTACCAACAGGCCGCCGACAGGCAGGCGAACCGCTGGTAGCTGAGTGAGCAGATGAGGGATGTGCGCCCGCGGTTGCCAAAACTCTACGCGATCGAGCGCATGCCGTCTGAGATCGCTCCCACCAGGCCATGGTCCGTCAGTCCTGTAATCTCCACGCGCGTCAGCATGTTCGGCGCTAGATTTCCGGCGATCTCGATGGAAAGAAAGTTGTCCGTCATTCCCGGGGTTTGTTGGCCCTCGCTATGCTGCCGAGCGGACATTTCTTTCGAGGCCACCAGTGTGACCGCGCTCATTTGTTTTCCGATAAATTTTGACCGGAAAGCTAAATTCTTCTTTTCGATCAGCCCACGCATGGCGGCCATGCGCACCTGGACAGCCGTAGCTGCAACTGGACTCTGACGATGGAGTTCCCACCCAGCCGTGCCGGGCCGGGCGGAAAACGGAAACAAGTGCAGATACGTGAAGGGTTGGGCCGCGATGAAATCGTAGCTCTCGCGAAATTCTTCCTCCGTCTCGCCGGGAAAGCCCACCATTACGTCCGCGCCGATGGCTGCTTCCGGGCAGGCAGCGCGAGACCTTTGCCAGTCGCTCGGCATAATGCCATGGCCGATAACGGCGGTGCATGCGCCGCAATACGCGGTCCGAACCGGATTGCAGCGGCATGTGGACGTGCCGGGCCAATCGCGGATGGAGTCCCTTCCCCCAGCAGCGCAGCAATGCGATCAGCCCATCCGTCCAGTCCATCGGCTCGACGGAGCTGATGCGCAGACGCGGAAGCTCGGTCATCTCTAGGATTTCCGTCAGCAGATCTTCGAAGCGTTCCTGGGGAATCAGATCGCGTCCCCAGCGACCCAGGTTAATTCCAGAAATGACAAGCTCCTGGCCACCCGCGGCGACGAATCGCTGCACAGAGTCCAACACCTGCTGTTTGGGCAGGGAACGGCTGTTGCCACGCGTCGAAGGAATCACGCAAAACGTGCATCGGTTGCCGCATCCATCCTGGATCTTCAGAGACGGCCGCGTGCGATGTGCGGCTGAATTTTCCGTCAGCCGGTCGATTGCGGCGGCAGGCAGCGACGGCAATTGAAAATCACTATGGGCAAAAATGTCTCCGGTGAGTACAAAAGCTGGGCCGCCAGACAATCGCGCTGCGTTCACTTTCGAAGCTGACTCTAACGATTCCACCGGCACAAACCCGTGAGCGGCAATTGTCTCTGACGAGGGCGCATATTCTGTCAGCGCTCGCCCAAGCGCAATCGAGGCCACATGGTTCTTGTGACTATTGCCGACGACCGCGAACACGCCCGGCAGCGCAGCCACCTCGTCTGGAGCCCGTTGCGCGTAGCAGCCAGTAACTACGATGCGAACCAATGGGTTGGCGCGCTGAACTCGGCGGATATAAGCGCGCGCGTCCCGGTCTGCTTCCGCCGTCACCGTACAGGTGTTCACCACCACCACGCTGGTCTGCGATATACCTTCCGCCGGGCATGCGCCCAGGACTTCCAAACCGGCGGCAATCGCGTCTCCGTCGGCCTGGCTGGTACGGCATCCGAAGTTTTCCACGTGATATCCTGTCACTCTGCCAGTGTAACAATCGCGCGACGGGCAATTGCGATTGAAACGACGGAATCTCTCCCTTGCAGATCGACAATCTTGCCTGACTTGGCTTACATTGATTGCGTAGACAGAAGGGAACTCAATCCATGAAGCGCCGCATTCTTTTGGTAGACGACGAACCTGCGATCCTGCTTACCTTGAAGGCTCTCCTCGAAATCCATGGCTTTGAAGTAGAAACTGCCACCTCCGCCCGCGATGCCAAATCCAAGCTGCGCAGTTCCAGCTTTGTGATGGTGATCACGGATATGCGAATGGAAAACGATCAGGCCGGCCTTGAAGTGGCACGAGCAGCCAAGAAGGCCTCGTATCAGCCGGCGGTCGCGCTCTTGACCGCATTTCCGCTGAGCGATGATGTCTGGCGGGATGATGGCGCGGATGAGATGTTAGTCAAGCCGATGAACAGCACCGCCCTGATCCAGCAACTGGAAGCATTGCTGGTAGCCCATGAAGATCGCAAGCGGCCCGTAGAAAAGGTTCCTGGCCTGGTTGCCTCGGCAGGAAAGGATCGACGCAAAGGCTCGCCACGAATTGCGACGGTCCGCACATAATTTCATCCAAATTGAGCAGAGAGTCCATCGGAGGCCAATGCGGCATTCATGCCTCTCTGTGTTACCATTAAGTCACGCTCAGTGATTTGGTTGTGAGCCGTTCTTGCTGGCCTAATGGCAAGTCGTCCGCAGTTGCACCCTCCCAAGCCTCTACAGCGTGATCGCTTCGCGAAATATGCGTTGCGGTGCGGCGAAGCGATGCGCTTTCGCCTTACCAGCTGTCATGCGGCATCCGAGGTCGAACCCAGTTCTTCGTGTCGACCCCTAGAGTTTCCTGAAACGCGGTTTCTACCAGCGTTTTCCTTTGAAACTCCGGTATCCCCTGCGGTTTCATCCCTTACCTTTCGCGGCCGCGAAGACCGCAAAGGCAAGCTGTGTGTTCCGGTCTGTCTGCATGTGGGTGCTAGGCAGAGCAGGCCCGGAAACAAAGGAAAATTTTGACTCAATTTACAGATTTCACTCTATTGCCCGCGCTTCAGAACAAGCTCGCGCAGTCCAAATTCATTACTCCTACCCCCGTGCAAGCGGGCGCAATTCCGCCTGCTCTCGAAGGCCGCGATGTTCTGGCGACAGCACAAACGGGTACCGGCAAGACGCTTAGCTTTCTGATTCCGATTATTGAAGGCATGCACAAGGCGTCTGGAACCCCTGTGCAAAATCATAACCAGCGGCAGGGTTCTCAAGGCCGCGGCAAAAGTCCCTTTGCTTTGATTCTTTTGCCGACGCGCGAACTCGCGATGCAGGTTGAGCAGGCATACCGCAATATTTCCCTGGATGCGTCCTCGCAGGCCGCGCTGGTCGTCGGAGGGCTATCCGAAGGCCCGCAGCTTCAGGCGATTCGCCGTGGCGCGCGTTTGATCGTGGCCACTCCCGGCCGCCTTGAGGATTTTCTCCGCCGCAAGCTGGTTCAGCTCGACCAGGTGCAAATCCTCGTACTCGATGAAGTGGATCGCATGTTGGATATGGGATTTAAGCCCGCCATCAAGCGCATTGTCGCCGCATTACCGTCGCAGCATCAGACGCTTTGCTATTCGGCAACGCTGGAATCGCCGGTGACGGAAGTCGTTCGCGATTATCTGAAAAATCCGGTCCGCATTGAGATGGGATCGGTTTTGAAGCCGGCAGAAAATGTCCGCTTGCAAACCTTTGAAGTGACGACCGACAAAAAGATGCCGCTGCTCGAGCACCTTTTGCGCTCAGAGACTGGCAGCTTTCTGGTGTTCGTTCGCACCAAGCACGGCGCCGACCGCGTGGCCAAGAAGCTGAGCCTCTCCGGTTGGAATGCAACCCGCATCCACGGCGATCGCACCCAGGCACAGCGCAGCGCAGCCCTGCGCAGCTTTACGCAAGGGCAGCATCGCGTGCTGGTCGCCACCGATGTCGCGGCTCGCGGCATTGACGTGGCGCACATTGCTCATGTTGTGAACTATGACATGCCGAAAATGGCGGAAGACTTCGTCCATCGCGTTGGCCGCACCGGTCGCGCGTCGAAGAGCGGTGTCGCTTCTACCTTTGCCGCTCCGGAAGAGAAGGGCGATCTGCGCAGGATTGAACGTGCGCTGAAGATCACCATGGAACGCTTCCGGGTCAAAATGCCGTTAACTGCATAAAGAACTTCCACTGACCAGAGACGAGACGCTCCCTGCAGCATGGGGGCGTCTCTTTTTCTTGATCGCCAACCGATCGCTGGGTGGGATAGTACAGATCATCTCCGGTTGTATGCTCATAAGGTGAAAAACATCATCCTTGATTCTGCTCTGAACCGTCTTAGCTCCTCCGCTCGGCTTCTGGTATCGGCGGGCGTGTGTGTGTTTCTCCTTGCAACGTATTCCTTGGCACAGACCGGAACCGCGACTTCCGCTCCCATCCCATCAGGCTCTTCCGCAACAGCTTCCAGCTCGCTGGCTTTGATCCCGATGCCCAGGGAGATCCACGAGCGTGCTGTGTTGCCTCTGCAAGATGGCCTCAGCGTTGAAACCACCAGCCACGATGCCGAAGACAAATTTGCCGTGACCGATCTGGTCGACACCCTGAGAAACCGGGGTGTAAATGCTCAGGAGGGTCACCGTGACAAAGTCAAAATCGTTCTGATGCGGCTGGATACAAAAGAGGCAGCTGACGTATTGAAGCATTCCCAGGTCAGCTTTGACCCTGTCATGCACGACGAAGGATACGTCCTCGTGACCGAAGGAAACACCACGTACGACATTGCAGCCACCAGCGCGGGGCTTTATTACGGCGCGCAGACCATCAAGCAGTTGATAGTTGGCAGCACTGCACCAGACAGTAGCCAATCTCGCTCCAATGCCGTGCTGCATGGTGTGTTGATTCGCGACTGGCCGGCGATGAAATATCGCGGAGTAGATGACGATCTTTCGCGCGGGCCCGTGCCCACCCTCGCATTCCAGAAGCACCAGGTCCAGGTGTTTTCGGAATACAAGGTGAATCTCTATTCGCCGTATTTTGAAAATACGCTGGCTTACGCATCGAATCCGCTGTCTGCACCGCCCGGCGGAGCGATGACGCGTTCGGATGTGGAGGAACTGGTGCGCTACGCGCAGCAGTATCACGTCACCATCGTTCCCGAGCAGGAGGCTTTTGGGCATCTCCACCACACGCTGACGTTCGATAAGTATTCGCAACTTGGCCGAGACCCCCCACGGCAGCGTTCTGGCTCCGGTGCAGCCGGGATCGATCCAGCTCATCCAGCAATGGTTCACAGAGATTGCTTCCATGTTCCCCGGTCCATTCATGCACGTCGGCGCCGATGAAACCTTCGATCTGGGCAAAGGCCAAACTAAATCCGAGGTCGAAAAAGAAGGATTAGGAAAGGTCTACATGGACTTTCTTATCCAGATTCATCAGGCCCTCGAGCCTCTGCACAAACAGCTCCTCTTCTGGGGTGACATCGCCATGAACGATCCGGCGTTGGTGAAAACGCTGCCCAAAGACATGATCGCCATCGCTTGGGTCTACAGTCCGGAGCCGGAGGGTTACGACAAATGGCTGCTGCCGTTCACCAATGCCGGACTGCAAACCTGGGTTGCTCCCGGCGTCAGCAATTGGAGCCGGGTATATCCGGATAACAATTCCGGCTTGCTGAATATTCAGGAATTTGTGCGCGATGGCCAGCGGCTCGGTTCCACTGGCGTGCTGAACACGGTATGGAATGATGATGGCGAAGGTCTGTTCAATCAGGACTGGTACGGGGTCCTGTTCGGGGCAGCAGCGGGCTGGCAGCCGGGCGAAAGCAGCATCCCACAATTTCAAGCTAGCTACGGTCAGGTCTTCCACGGCGATACCACGGGCAAGATCAACCAGGCGCAGATCGAAATGATGGCAGCGCAGAAAACTCTGACTGATATCGGCATCGACGATTCGACCGACGATCTGTTCTGGATGGATCCCTGGAGCAAAGAAGGGCAGCAGCTCTCCGCCAAATTGTTGCCTGTGGCGCAGACCCTTCGCGAGCATGCAGAACAGGCCATCATCCTGATTGACCAGGCGCGTGCAGCGGGCCCGCTACGCGAAAAAGACGCCCTCGATGCTATGGAAATGGGTGCACGGCGTATGGACTTTATCGGATTCAAGTTTGAGGCCGCGCAGGAAATGCTCTTCGCGTATGACCGGGCGTATCAACAGCAGACCGATCCGGCTCACAAAGACGACCTTGGATAAGGGTTATACGATATTTCCTCGAACAATGGGCGGTGTCAGGACCTGCGGGACGGGTACGGATTGACTCGCGACCTCTATCGCGCTGCATGGCTCAAGGAAAACCGGCCCTACTGGCTCGACAATATCTCCGCTCAGTATGAGCTCGCCATGCAGGTGTGGATTCAGCGGGGCATTCGCTTTTCTGAAGCGCAAATGCAGTGGGATGAGACACATACGTTGCCCGCGCCGGAATCGGTGGGTCTGCCGCCGATAGTGATCACGTCCGCTGCCATCTCGAGCCACCCAGCTACAGCTCAGTAAGTAAAAGACTTACTGAGCGCCCTCGGAATCCGAGTGGTGAGCTTGCAAAAAGACAAGCCAAAAACAGCTTGCGGTTGTAGGAGTTCCGATTATGGATCTCTTACAACCGCAAATCTTTTGGGCGCATCCAGAATTAGTGGCTCGACGATCAAATGAAAAGTTTTGATCGATAAATTTTGATGATGATACCGCTGGGCGCATTCGTGCCCCAGGGTCAAGACAGGTTGGTGCTTGCACGAGACGACATCACCCAAATCCTGGTAGTGCGCTTTTTTTGGAGGGCCAAGTCTATGCAACATCGCTATCGTTTCTTTTACCTACTTCTCTGTTTAGCCTTTTTCAGCCACCTGGCTCTGGCCCAATTCGGCGCCAGTCTTTCCGGAACAGTCGAAGACAATACAGGCGCAGTCCTCTCGGGCGCTACGGTTACGCTCACGAATCCTGAAGTTCAGTCAGTCCAGACCGCCACGACAGGGGCATCGGGATTTTACCGGTTCAGCGAATTACCGCCTGGCACGTATACCGTCACCGTGTCAGCGGCAAATTTTAAGTCGCAGACCACCACGGGAGTGGGCGTTTCCGCGGAATCTCCTCGTGTTTTGGATTTCAAACTCCAGCTTGGTGGCACAACCCAGACAGTCACCGTGAACGGAAGTTCCCTTCCGATATTGCAGACAGGCGACGCGACCATTTCCAGCACGATCAGTGCAGCCGATGTCACGCGATTGCCGATTTTTGGACGCGATCCGTATGAACTGCTTCGCACAGGCGTCGGCATTACCGGAGACGGTGCGCGCAGTGGCGCCGGCGGTGCAATTACGTTGCCCAACAATGCCAGCCAGAACCAGTCGAACTATGGAATTTTTCAGTCAGAGAACCAGATCCAGATCTCTGCCGCAGGTCAGCGCGTCACTTCGAACACCTATGAGATTGACGGTGTCACGGTGGATAGCTTGCTGCATGGCGGTTCAACCATCATCACGCCCAATCCGGAATCGGTGCAGCAGATTACTGTCGTGGCGGGCAACTACGATGCGGAGTATGGACGCAATGTGGGCGCGCACATTCTTACAGTTACCAAAAGCGGCACCAATCAATACCATGGCAGCCTTTTCTTTCAATACGATCAGCCCGGTCTAAATGCATACCAGCCCTTCGGAGGACCCACTGCCACGCCCGGCGTATTTGCTCCGGCAGTGCGCAACGATAACGCGCAACGCGAGTGGGCCGGCAGCATCGGCGGTCCGATCATCAAGAACAGACTCTTCTTGTTCGCCAGTTATGAGGCGGCCAAGAGCAGTTTGAAGACGTTCAGCGAGACCTACGTGCCGACGCCGGAGTTTTATACCGGCCTGGCTGCGGCACGGCCAACCGGTCAGGTGGCGGGAACCATCACCAAGGCTGGCGGACAGGCAAAAGTGAATGCAGTTCTGCCGGGTAACTGTACCGCTCTGCAAACCATCTGCAACCCTGTCGGGACTGGTTTTGATATTGGTTCTTTCGCCGGCGGGGTGGGTCAATATCTACCCTCCGTAAATGTCGATGGCACTCCAGCGAATCCCAATCTCTATACTGGCGCGGGTCTTGACGGCGTGCCGGATATGGAGTTTGCTCAGATCTCCACGCCCAGCAACTATCGAGGTACCCAGTTCAACGGACGCGTGGATTGGCAAATCACGCAAGGTGACCGCCTTGCCGGAAGTTTTTACACGCAAAAGCTCGACCAGACCTCTTTGGATGGGGCCTCCGGCGCTGCTCCCGATACTAGCCTTCCTTTCCGTCCATTTAACTCGACAGCGACACTGGTGTACATTCACACCTTCAATCCAACGCTGTTGAATGAAGCGCGCGCCAACTACACCCGTTTTGCGGACAACCAGGTAGTCGGACACTTCCGGGCAAGTGAACTGGGGAACACCGGGATTGTACGTGCAGAATTATGTGTTTGGACAACCTGACTGAGCATTCGCGCCACCCCCGACACGCCCGCCATTTTCGCCGAAAACACGTATGAAGGCCGCGACATGGTCACCAAGATCGTCAGCACCCATTCCATTCGCATGGGCGTGGTCTACAGCGCCGACCAGGACAACGATAACCTGTCCGGCCTGGCTCGTCCGAACTATGCCTTCCAGGGAATCTGGGATGCAGCCAACGATGCGCCTCTCTACGAGGGCATCTCGGCCAACCCCGTCGGCGGAGGTATCGGAAATGCAGCACGATACTTCCGCAATACCTATGGTGCTGCGTTCGTTCAGGATGACTGGAGGCCCTTGCCGAACCTGACGATCAATGCGGGCCTGCGTTGGGAGTATTTCGGAGCCCTCCGCAACAAGACTTTCCCCATCAATCAATTGCAGTTGGCGAGCGCTTCCGGATTGGAGCTGATCAACTCAAGATTTGTGCTGAAGAATGATCTGTGGCCGAATGTCAGCGATGCTTTTTCACCCAAGCTTGGATTCGCGTATCAGCCGCTTGCGACCAATGGGAAGCTGGTATTTCGCGGTGGCGTAGGCGTTTCGTATGACCGGCTGGACGACGTTCAGTTTATCAACAGCTATGAAAATGGCCCCGGCTACTTCAACTACGGTCTCTGCTGCGCCGGTCTCACCGCAACAAACCCTACCGCCGCCGGTACTGGAATTGTTTTTGAATACGGAACCAGCGATTCGCCCTTCAGCTACGCTCCCAATCCGAATCTGAATACAGGCGTGAACCCGATCACTGGAACGCCAAACAGCTATACTCCTCCCCCGGCGCCTGGACAGCCCCCGCCGCCTCCATTTACACCGCAGATTGAGACCTACAGCGCCTCGCCACATACCAGGCAGCCGACGCTGTACAACTACTCTTTCGGATTTGAATACGAATTGCCTTACCAGATGGCAGTTTCAGTTGGGTATCAGGGCGCTTCCGGCTTCCACTTCACTCGGCTGGTGGATCAGAACTTCCTCTACGTCCAGTCGAATGGCACTTGCGCAACAGGAGGGACGTGCACTCCCGGCGTGAATCAATCTCCCTTCTATGCTGCCTACGTCCCCACAACCGATGTCCACACCAGTTACAACGCGCTGAACGTCACTCTCAACAAACGCATGGCGCATGGTGTCGAAGTAGACGCCAATTACAGCTGGTCGAAGAGCATGGATACGGCCTCGAATGAGGGGCCAGGTTCTATCACCAATCAATCCAACCCGGCATTTCCGCAGACAGAATATGGTCCATCGGATTTTGATTCGCGCCATCGTGTCAGCGTTGTGGGCCTGTGGACGCTTCCATCTCCTTCTCGCAACGCCTTGGAGAAGAACGTGCTGGGAGGCTGGCAGGCGAACGTTGTTTTCACGTACCACACAGGATTTCCGTGGACCCCTACGATCGGCGTGCCTTCTGTCGCGCTGGTCGATGGAGCGGCGCAAATCCAGCCGACAAGACCGTTGGGCTATGGCGGCAATGTGGGGTTACCGAATGCTGGCAATAGCTGTTCCAACAGCGCTTATATTCACAACGGGAACTTCCCGATGGGAGGCCCGGCATATTTTGCCTACGCGGGAAACCATCTTCCATCCACGGCGACAGGGCAGCCCGGCATCGGACGCAACTCCTGGAATGGCCCGTGCTATCTGGATACCGATATGAGTTTCGGCAAACAATTTGCGTTCACGCCGTTGCAGCATCCAGTTATTTTCCGGGTGCAGGCAAATGTTTTCAACATTTTCAATAAAACGAATTTGCTCCCGCTTTCCTTCGGCAGCTCCGAAACAAATATCAGCAACCCGCTCTTTGGTCTGTCGCCGGGGGCCGATAGCGGGCGGGTAATTGAGTTTTTTGGGCGCGTCGAGTTTTAGAAATGGCAGGTTGAAAATGTAGTTGCCTAGGCAACCAAATCTGCAAAGTAGTTGCTAAGGCAACTAGTTTGGAAGGGGTCGTTTTGCACTGGTAATTGGGCAAATTACCTACCTGATTGCCCTATTTATGGTGCTTGTTATCGGGGAGTCGGCGGAGCCAGCGATCGCAATTGCTGCTGCGGGGTAAAAATCTTGCGCGGAACCAAATAGGTGGCGGTCATGCAGCTGACTCCACCCGCGATAAAAATCATGCTCAAGATGACAAATTGATAGAGTGCCGCGTAGATAGGTGAGGTGCCGGACAACACCATGCCGGCCATCATGCCCGGAATCCAGACGATACCGAGGCTACGCAGATTATCCGTGGCGGGGATCAGGCTGGCATGGAACGACGCGTGCAGGTAGGGTTCCGCGGCGCGTTCCGGCGCAGCGCCCAAGGCCAGCGCGGACTCAATCTCACCGCGATGGGCTTTCACTTCGCCCAGAAAGCGATTCAGAAACAGCGATTGGATATTCATGTTCTGTGCAATGACCATGCTGCCCACCGGGATCAGGATGATGATCTTCGGCTCAACAATGCCCAGTAGAGTCATGACAGTGAGCACACCGCCCGCTCCCGCGCACATGCACAGCAGGGACAGGTTGTACGCGCCGGGTAGCTCCGGCACGCGCCGGCGCACAATGGTCGCGGCGATAAAGATCATCACTGCCAGGACTGGGATGCCAGTCCACCAGGGACCGCGCAGCATCGCGGCGATGAGCAGGCCGACCAACAAAATCTGCACCAGCCCACGCAACAGGACCAGGGGAATTTCCCGGCCGATGTTCGCGCCGCGCCGGGCGGCGAACATCGCCACCAGGATTGCCAACACGGCCACGGCAGCGGCCTGCGCAAGGCCCAGAGACACTTGGGTGTGGAAGAACAGCCTAAGCATGGAGCAGCTCCTGCGGCGATCCGAATCCAGCGGCTGCGCCGGCTTCCAGTTTCAGCACCAGATCGGCCACGCGTCCGGCCTGAGCGACGTCATGCGTGACCCACACACAGGTCATGTTCCGTTCGCGGACGAGGCTGGCCAGCAGACGCTCAATGTCCCGCTTGGAGGCGTCATCCAGGGCTGAGGTGGGCTCATCGAGCAGCAATACCTCGGGCTGGTTGGCCAACGCACGCGCAATGGAAATTCGCTGCGCCTCGCCGCCGGAAAGGGTGGCGACGTCACGGTCTTGGTATCCGGCCATGCCCACTTGCAGAATGAGTTCCGCCACTTGCGATTCCTGGAGGGCGTCTCCGTGCTGGGCGGGGCCATAGCGCACGTTCATGGCGGCGGTGCCGGGAAACAGGTAGGCCTGTTGCATCACCATGCCAACGCGCCGCCGCAGCTGTCTCGGGTCCATTTCGCGACAATCTTCGCCGTGGAGCAGTACGGCGCCACTGCTCGGTTCATCCAGCCGGTTCAGCATGCGGAGGAGGGTGCTTTTTCCTGCTCCGCTGGGGCCGAGAACGGCCAGAACCTGTCCTTGATCCAGCCGAAAGCTGATATTTCGCAGCAGAGATTTCGGGCCGCTCGGCTGATCGAGCGTCCGGGAAATCTCAATCGTTTCCAGCACCGCTGCATTTGTGGTCAAGGATTGGCCCCGCTGGGTTGTGGGGTCAGTTTAATCTGCCGCCATATGGTTACCCAAGCTGGATCTTGCGGAGGGCTGCGATGCGTCGTTCAGGCCGTGGGTAGTGGAGCGGTTTGGTTTTGACGGGATCACTGGTTAGCAGGTTGCATGCTATTGGTTTGCTTCTTCGTGCCTTCAGCTCGTAGCTTTGCTTCCCCTTGTGGGCCTTGGGGTCTAGCTTCGACATCAATAACCACCAATCGTTCGCTAAGACCTCTGATAGGGTCAAATCCGACAATCGACTTCTTTGGGACGTGGCAGTCGAATCCCTCGCCGGACAATACCTGCAAAACCGCCTTGGCCGCGAGCTCGCTACCCTTCTCAGGGGATGAGCTAACGAAGATTCCAGTTCCAGGAATAGATGGCGCCTTATCTATCGACGAAACGTTTCCACTAATGGAAAAATGCGGGACATCTGTCTCCCACCTACCTGAGTGCAAGGCACTCAGTATTTCAGCGGCGAAAACGCTAGACTCAACATCAAACGTATGGCTGATGGCAACAACCGGCTGTCCAGAAAAGCGCAATAGGCGGGTGGCGATTACTGAGGCTTGCTTCTCCGTTAACCTTCGAGGCGAAACGGATTCCTGCACTTCTGCCGCGTGGTTCTCCGCGGCGTCGGCGCGATTCTGCGCTGTCGTCGCCCGATCATTTGCATCGCCGGCCTCTTGCGTTACCAGCGCCAGCAACTGGTCGCTCGCACTTCTCAGGTCGCTGTTCCTCGTGCGTAATTGGCCATTTATCGACGCTATTTTTCCGCTAGCCCCAAATTCGCCAGCAACGCCGATAACTACCAACACAGTTGCAACGATCTCTAACCATAGTTTGCCCGTGGACGGGCGTTCTGGCGGTAACACTATGCCCCGTCGCCAACTTGTCAACGTCTCGCGGTGGTCCCAAAGGATGGCCCAGACCTCCAGAGCGACGCCGACAATGACCAAAGCGGAAAACGGTAGCAGCCATCTTTCCCAAAATGCTGACTTGCCGTCAAGAGTTTTTATCGAGACTTCCAATGCGGAAATGGAAATTTTTAAGGCGGAGATAGAACTTTCCAAGCTGGCGTGAAGCGCCTGTGTTGGAATATAAAAACTAAAAGCAGCGTGAAGAGTCATCCCTGCAACTCTTGGGCGCAGCACTTGAGGCATGCAGCTGCAGATTCATTCGGTACATTGTCGATTCTTCCTAAAACGTGAATTACTTTCCGCCCATCAGGGAGATTCTCACTCAAAAATTCTCTACGGTAAGAGGCAGATTTAGTTGTTTCCTTCAGGTATTCCAGCCATCGGGATACTGGATCGCCTTCCCTTTTTACTGATTCGGAAATATGGGGCGAGACACCATCAGATGTCACAAGCATGGTGGCCGCCAAGGTACAAAGTGCCATGCAACGTCCGTCATAGAGAGTCCATGTTGTGATGCCTTGAGTGGTCTGAAATTGTGCCGAAATCTGATACGAACCGAGAGCCCCGAACTTATCGGATATCTCGCGCCAATCTGCCGGGGATACTCGACGCGTATTCTTTAGCTGACTCTCCAGCGCTGAACGGGATATCCTCTCCAATTTCTCGACGGTCTTCTTATGTAACAAAAACGGTGTTCGCGCTAGGTGCCAAACGGCAAATCCACATAGAACGAATCCAGTAGCGATTAGTGACACCTTGAAATTGCCCCACGCGGCTGGATCGTGCGAGCGACTCATCAATCCGTAGCTGACGCCTGCTACCAGAATGGAAGCTAATAATTCTTGCCTCCATGTCTTGTAGCATTCCCGAAGGAAGGTAATGCCAAATTCCAGCAAATACGCGGATGCAGAACTATCCATGCCCAGAATGGTCTCACTGGGCACCGCCTTGCGTCGAGGAATTTGCTTTTTGGGGTGAAGGAAAGGCCTAAAGATCAAATTTGATCCACCAGCCGCCGATGTGCGAGGAAACCAAGGTTCGTGCTATTCAGGTAGGCTGAGTGCAATTATGTCCCATGTGCCAGACGCACCGGTCGACGAGGATGGCTTCCGCCCGTGCGGAATCGGGCCGTCGCGCATCGATGCTTTCTCCGACGTGGTTTTCCTCAGCACCGCTGCATTTGTCGTCAAGGATTGCCCCGCCAGGGTAATGGGTCGGTTGTACCATTGCTGTCAAAATTCATCGATCGATGGTAGCGAGTGCTAATTGATGCATCAGCCAAAAAAAAGGAGTTCAGTAATCGGCTGCGCAGCATGATCCGCCGTCGATTACAGGACTCCTAGTAGGGTGACACCCTGTGGGGGAAGGCACACCGTAATTTGAGACGAAACACGGTGAGGTTAAGTTTCGTCCCTGAGAAGTCTGATTTTTCGATTCGCATTGAGAACGCGCCTGTCGCTGATACGGACCGACGCAAAGACCGCGTCGTTCGCATCTAATCGAGCAGGAGGAGCACGCGAACATGAAGCCCAAGAACACGATCTGCCTCTGGTACGACAAGGACGCGCAGGAGGCGGCGAGTTTCTACGCAGCCACCTTTCCGGATAGTAAAGTAACCGCTGTGCACAAGGCTCCCGGTGATTATCCGAGCGGCAAGAAGGGCGATGTGCTGACGGTCGAGTTCACTGTCCTGGGCATTCCCTGTCTCGGTCTCAACGGCGGCCCGGCGTTCCGGCAGACCGAGGCCTTTTCCTTCCAGATTGCGACGGAGAATCAGGAAGAGACGGACCGTTACTGGAACGCGATCGTCGGCAATGGCGGCGCGGAAAGCCAGTGCGGTTGGTGCAAGGACCGCTGGGGCCTCTCCTGGCAGATCACCCCGCGCGCGCTCATCGATGCGCTTGCGGCCGGTGGCGGTGAGGCAAAGCGTGCCTTCGAGGCGATGATGGGGATGGGGAAGATTGACATCGCCGCCATTGAGGCAGCACGGCGAAGCTGACGCGAACACGCCGGCACGTCTCTATTTCGTGACACGCCTGGATTTCGTGACACGCCTGGCGCGAAAAGTTTCGCGATGAGCCAGCTTTGACGTCACCCTCCAGTGCGGCTTTTGCATGCGGCTACTGCTTCCTCTTTAAGGTAGCTGTCGACCGCCACCGGCCCAGAACCGCCGATGACGAGCGCCGCGAGGCAAGCAAGATAGAGAAGGTCGCACTCGTAGCCGGGAGGCCCGAATTGGGCGCGGCCGGCAGTCACACTCAGTAGCTTGATTGAACTGAACCCGTACGGTAGATGGACGGTAAAGATCGCGACGAGGAGAACTGCGGCCATGGGCAGACTGGCGAGCGGGATGAAGGCCCCCAGCAGAACTGCGAGGCCTCCGAAGAATTCGACCAGAATGGTAAGCCATGCCATGAGATGAGGAGCAGGCACGCCGATGGCATGCAGAATGACAGCGAAGGCTTCTGGGCCCTTGGACCACTTGGCGAAGCCATGCTGCATGAAGCCGTACCCAACAATCAGCCGGAGCGGAATGGGAGCCCAGCGGGCTAGCGAAGCTCGATTGAGGAATGCAAAACGGTTGTTACGTGCGGGTTCCAATTTGCGAATGTCAATCATGTGCTAGTGCTCCCTTTTTGAGATCGCCACTGTGAACCGGACCACGCAAAAGAGGATTCCGCAAGGGCTGAGATTCTTCGGCTTCATTATGACGTTGTGAGTATCGATGCGGTTACAGGTTAGGAAAAATTCCTGTATCGAAAATTCCCCCTTGTTCCGGGAACCCGGAATGCCGCGAAATGAATCTCTTTGAAGGTAAATTCGTCAGGAGACCATTTCGATTGAAAAGTCGTCTAATTTTGATAGACTTTTGCGGGTAAGCGCAGCCCACGTAGGATTTATGTCGACCCAGTGGAGGATATCAAGATGAAGCAGAAAAATAATTTCAGCTTTCTCAGAGCGGGGCTATTGGCCGCCGGATTGTTGCTGCTGCCGATGACGCCAGCGGTTCTGGCGCAGATGCATGGTGGCGGGGCACCGATGGGCGGCCCGCCTCCCGGCGGCGTAAACAACAACAATATGAACAATAATATGCCCCCGGACGGATTGCAGCCCAACGGGCCGAATGCGCCGCAGAACAACGTTCAAATGATTGAACACAACACGTTCGGCAACTTGCGCAGAAATTTTGATGTGGAAACGGACCTGAGCAAAATGGCGCTGAAGAACAGCACGAATGACGATGTCAAGAAATTTGCTCAGCAGGTGATCGCCGACAATCGCAGGCTTGGGAATCAACTGATTGTTCCCAACGGGAACGGCGAGATGTTCGACCCGGAAATGGTGCCCAGCCAGACGCAGAAGGCCAAAAAGCAGATGAAGAAAATGACCGGCGCCGCCGTTCGATCAAATGTATCTGGTCCAGATGGATGCCTACGTCAAGGATGACCAGCAGACCTCGCGCGGTGCTGCGGCGATGATGAGCTTGCGTAACGTGAGCGAAGTAGGAACGCAGGTGCAGACCATGTCTGACGAACGCGAAAAGCAGATCGCTGACCTGACAAAGGAAACAGGCTTCAAGATCGAGTAGATAGAGCGGATTTCCTATTACTATAGCCACCCGAGTTCAACGATGAGCGGCTTTTCTTGGGAAAAAGCCGCGCGAAAATTTATCGCTTCAATACCACCTATAGGAAATCCGCTCGAGCATCGGTGGCCGAGGCGCTGATCGGTGCCTTTCGTCCGGAGAGGCGATTTTCACCGATCAGGCCGTACAATCATGGGCAGCATGCTATCGAACGGTTCATCATGGCAGCCCGGGCCGAATCGCGGCCACTGGAATTTGTCCGCTAAGGAGTGTGTCAGCGGTCTCTTTCGCCAGGTTCGTTCGCGTGGTGGGCAACGATTGGGACACTCTCGACGGAGCGTTTGGCTGCTCCTGTTGTTCGCGATACTTCCTCTACTGTCCGTTTCGCGCGCGAGAGCAGAGAACATCAGTGACCTGAAAGCTACGGGTTATGTCAACGACTTTGCCGGAGTCTTGTCTCCCGCAACCCGCGCCCATCTGGAAACGCTTTGCACTGATGTAGACCAGCAAGCCCATGCACAGATTGCCGTGGTCACTGTCCACACGACCGGCGACGACACGATTGACGATTTCGCGGGGCGCCTGGAAGAGAAATGGAAGGTTGGCCAGAAGGGTACGGATCGCGGTTTGCTGTTTTTGATCGCCACCGATGATCATAAGTATCGCTTTGAAGTTGGATATGGGCTGGAAGGCATTCTCCCGGATGGCAAGGTCGGGAGCATCGGACGCGAGATGGTGCCCTATCTGCGCGAAGGGAACTACGATGCGGCGATCACCCAGGCCACGCAGAGTATAGCCAACGTCATTGCGCAGGACGCGGGCGTTACGCTGAAGACGCCCGTCGAGAACCTTGGCCCTGCTCCTCAACCCCACCCCCGCAGCGCTGTGAAAGATATTCTGCTGGCGCTGTTCGCGATTTTTGTCTTCATCTCTCTGCTGCGATCTGGACCGAATGGCTGGGCTGGATTTCTGCTGGGAATGTTCCTTGGAAATATGATGGGCGGCGGCCGCGGAGGTGGAGGCGGGTTTGGCGGCGGCGATGGCGGCGGAGGTGGTTTTGGCGGTTTCGGTGGAGGCGGTTCCGGCGGCGGTGGCGCTTCCGGCAGCTGGTAAACCGTTTTCCATCGCGGATATCGTATTCAAATCCAGATGCATCGAATAAACGACCGAAGTACAAAAAGTTAGTTGGCGGGATCAAGGAAAGATTACGGGAGAACAATCAAGATGAAACGAACTGGGCTAGTCGTTCTGGGAGTGATCGCAGTTCTGGTTGTGGTGGCGTTATTTGTTTTTGGCAGCTATGTTTCTGCCCGCAACCAAATGGTGGCCAAGAATGAGCAGGTAAAGCAAACCTGGTCACAAGTCGACGTTGTCTTGCAGCGGCGGGCAGACCTGATTCCCAACCTGGTTTCGACTGTGCAGGGCTTTGCCGCGCACGAAACGACGGTTTTCAGCGATATTGCCAATGCACGGTCTGCGTTACTGGGGGCGCGCGATCCGCAATCGAAGATCGCAGCCAATGGACAACTGGACGGCGCGTTGGGCCGGTTGCTGGCGATTTCCGAGAACTATCCGCAACTGCGATCGAATCAGAATTTTTTGCAGTTGCAGGATGAGCTGGCGGGCACGGAAAACCGAATCGCCGTCGAGCGCCGCCGATATAACCTGGCCCTGCAGGACTACAACACCTTCATTGGACTTTTTCCGAACAGCATCTGGGCTGGAATTGCGGGCTATAAACGCAACGACGCTTATTTCAATGCCTCGCCGGCCGCGCAGCAGGTGCCGAAGGTGGACTTTTCCGGGGCAGGCAAGTAGAACGATCTCTTCTTTAAAGACAAAAGCGGCTGCCGGTAAGGGCAGCCGCTTTTTTTCTATCTAAAAGGACGGAAGAATTACTTGTGGCTAAAAGATGCGATGGCTTGCGCCTCGTCGTCCTTAATGTCGAACACGGTGTACAGCTTGGTGATCTGAAGCAGATCGTGGACTTTTTTCGTCAGCTTCAATAATTTGAGTTCGCCACCCTGATTTCGTGCTGCGGTAAAAGCGCTCACCAACTCTCCGATGCCGGAGCTGTCGATGTAGTTGACGTCGGCCAGATTGAGCAGGATATCTTTCGATCCCTTGCCCAGCAATTCACGAACCGCATTGCGCAGTTGCACACTGCCTTCGCCGAGTGTAATGCGACCGCTTAGATCGAGAATGGTTACTCCATCCACTTGGCGGGTGCTGATCTTCATGCTCACGGTAATAGTCCTCCTTAGGCGCTTTTCTGAGTTGAATCCAGGTGCTTGATAAGAGTTAGCTCGGTTCCGGGATGCAGTAGCTTGAAGTGTACCTCGTCCATAAATGATCGAATGAGGAAAATTCCGCGGCCGGAGCCGTTCAGCAGGTTTTCCGGCGCCAATGGGTCCGGAAGCGTTGCCGGATCGAGGCCGTTTCCCTGGTCGCTGATGCGAATAATCAAAGACGAGCCAGTATTCTCAAACGAAGCTGTAATTTTTTTCTCGGGATCATACCCGTTTCCATGGAGCACGGCGTTGACCGCGGCTTCGCGCACCGCCATCGCGAGATGGAAGGTCTGATCTTCGTCCAGTCCCGACTTTTGGGCCAGCTGTTCCGCCGCTTGTTCCACTTTGTTCACGCTGTCCAGCGATGAGTCCAAAGTGTAACTGACTCGACTAACCATGGAATCCACCACACGCCCCGGCCCGCTTGAATTGTCGGTTCCTGGTTTTCGGTTGCGGTCGCTGTTGCCAAGGACCCGCAGAAACTCTCCACAGGGGCAGTTTGCTTGCACGCTTGCCCTAGTGTCAAGGAGGTCTTTTCTTCATCGCCGCCCAGGGACGATGATTTGCGAGGTTTTCTCACTCCTGGCCAAATGGTTCCGTAGCGTGAAATGGCATCCCATCTTTGGTATCGTGGACTCTCTCAAGGCCATCCCAGAGCGACAGGAAAGAATCTGCTCTTGCTCTCCTCCGAGTTGAGTAGACTGTCCATGCAGGCGAATGCGTTACGTTTGCAGGAGCAACGCGTCCATCTCCTTTCAACCTTTTGCAACATATTGGCGGAGGTTCGCCAGCTATAACATCGCAACAAGAACGCAGCTCGACGCAGAATCGAAAAAAAGAGAGTACACGGAATGCAGCTCGACGAGACCAAGAAAAATCATAAGGAAGGGTCGAATGCAAAAGACTCAGTCCTGATTCATCTCTCTCTGCTGCTGGGCAGTGCGATTCTGGACGCGGCGGGCCATTCTTTGGGCCGTTTGCGCGAGGTTGCCGTTACTCCCGGCGCTCGGGCGTCGCTGGTGACAGAGCTGATTTGGGGACGGAAAAATGAACTGCAGGCGGTCTCGCCGGCCGGTCTGGAGCAGACGCCCAGCGGAGCGTTGCGATTGCGCGGAGACGCCCACCCAAGGCCCTTCAATATGGGCGAGCCGCTGTTGTTGCTGGACCGGGATTTAATGGACCAGCAGATCATCGATGTTCACGGAAGAAAAGTTGTTCGCGTCAACGATGTCTCCTTGCTGTGGCTGCCGCAGGACTGCGGCGGCGAAATGCGCGCCATTGAGGTGGAAGTCGGTACCCTGGGAGCGATGCGCCGGCTGCTGAAAGGAATTGTGACGAAGCGGGCGATTGAGCGCCTGACGAAAAGAATTCCATCCCGTTCTATTCCATGGGATTTTGTGGACCTGATTGAAATAGATCCGGCGCGCCGGGTACGACTCAAGATTTCCCATGAACGTTTGGCGCAATTCCATCCTTCCGATCTCGCCGATATCCTGGAAGACCTGGCTCCAGTGCAGCGGGAAGCCATTTTCAACCAGCTGGATGAAGAAGTGGCCGCTGAGGCGCTGGAAGAAGTGGAGCCGAAGCTGCAGAAGCAGCTGCTCGAATCCATGGATTCCGAACGCGCCGCCGACATTATGGAGGAGATGGATCCCAGTGCTGCGGCGGATTTGTTAGGTGAGCTGCGCAAGGAGCAGTCGGAAGCCATCCTGGAAGAAATGGAGCCGGAGGAGCGCGAGGAAGTAAAAGAGCTGCTGGAATTCAGCGAACATTCCGCCGCCGGCCGCATGACCACGAACTATGTCGCGGTTCCGGCGGACGCCACCGTGGCCCAGGCAATCGACGCGCTGCGCAATTTCGATGACGATCCAGAGACGGTAACGGAAGTTTACCTGGTGAATGAAACCGGCGTGCTGCTCGGTGTGGTTCCGCTGGCGAGGCTATTGCTGGCGTTGCCGGAGAGCAAGGTTGCGGTGCTGAGCGAATCCCGCTTTGTCAGCTGCCCGGCAGGTATGCATGACAAACAGGTCGCGGAATTGTTCGACCGCTATAACTTATATGCTTTACCGGTCGTGGAAGAGCATAACAAGCTGGTGGGCGTGGTGAATGTAGACCAGGTGATCGCTTTTATGCGGCAGCAGGCCTAAGAAAATCAGCATGGACAGCCGGCCCACATTCCAGCAAGCACGAACAGGACTGCGAATTCTCTATATCGCGCCGATGAACTATGGCTGGTATGGGCTCTATCGACAGCACAGCCTGGAGAGACTGGGAAATACGGTCTTTCCAGTCGACATCATGCAGTATGAAGCGCGCGGCAATCCCATGATGGCGCGGATTCGTTATCGACTGCAAATCGGTCGCGTGGTGACACAAATGAACGACGATGTGCTGCGGCTGGCGCAAGAACATCGTGTCGACGCGGTATGGTTCGACAAGCCGCTGTTTATTCGCGCTGCCACGCTGCGCCAATTGCGGTCGATGGGCATCGCCACCATCGATTACATGATCGACAATCCTTTCGGTCCACGGCGCGATCCAGGATTTCGTCTCTACGTGCGCACCATTCCGGAATATGACCTGCACGTACAGCAACGGGACATTAGCGTCGCGGAATATCTCGCGCGCGATGCGCGGCGCGTGGTCAAAGTGCAGACGGCTTTCGAGTCCAGCGTACATTTTCCTCCGGCAGCGGGTTGGTCGGACAAAGACCGAACGCGGGAAGTTTCGTTTATCGGAACGCCCTATGACGAACGGCCGCAGTTTCTGACCGATCTGTGGCGCAAATACAATTTGCCGGTTGTCATCTCCGGGCCGCGCATCTGGAAACGCAAGCTGGAGCCCGACGCATTGGCCGCGCTCTATCCACAACCGGATGAACTGTACGACGCAGCCTATCGCGAGGGCATCTGGCGATCGAAGATCAATCTAAGTTTTCTGACCCATGGCAATCAGGATGAATACGCGCATAAGAGTTTTGAAATTGCCGCATGCGGCGGATTCCTACTGGCGGAACGGTCTGCCGGGCACAGCGAGCGGTTTCGGGAAAACGAGGAGGCGGTGTTCTTCTCGGATATTGAAGAGTGCGCGAAAAAGATTCGCCGCTATTTGAACGATGAACCGGCGCGGACGCGCATTGCTGCCGCGGGACGGCGGCGGGCGGTGACGTGCGGGTATGACAACGACACGCAGCTTACCAAGGTGCTTGACGTCGTGGAGGAACTGCTGCCGGAGATTCGCGAAAGACGCGGCCAGGCGAAATGATCCTCGACTTCGAACGCGAACAAACTCTGCCGTCCTTTGCTGCGGACGTGTGCCTTGTCGGCGCCGGGGCTGCAGGCATCGTGCTGGCTGCGGAGCTGGTGCGTCAGGGCAAGCGAGTCTTGCTGCTGGAAAGCGGCGGAAGCAAAGAGGAAGAAACCATTCAGCGCCTGAACCACATCCGAAAGGACAGGCCAGTCGCTGAAGGCGGTCCATCCTGGTCGATTTCGCGTGCTGGGGGGAACAACAACCCGCTGGGGCGGGCAGATTCAGGAGATGCAGGAGCAGGATTTTGCGTCTCGTCCTGGAATCGCAGGCAGCGGCTGGCCAATTGCGAAGTCCGCGCTGGAGCCGTATTACAAGCGCGCCCTGGAAGCCGAGGGTCTGTCGCCAGTGTTGCAGACAGATGAAGAGGTGTGGCGGCAGATGGGCTCAACGGCGCCGAATCTTGGCGATGATCTGGTCCCATATTTCACCCGCTGGTGCCCGGAGCCGAACTTTGCTCGTCTCTACCGCGACACGTTGGCATCGCCCAACCTTTGCGTCGTGCTGCACGCGACGGCTTGCGGGTTGCTGCTCGATGATGCGGGAGATGCTGTAGTCGGCGTCCGCTGCCGGAATTTGCCTGGCAAGGAACATGTTTTCCATGCGCCGACCTATGTGCTTTGTCTGGGAATGATCGAGACCATCAACTTGCTGTTGCAGCCTCTGGAGCAGGGGCGCATGGCTCCATGGCAGCAAAACGAATGGCTGGGGCGGCATGTGCAAAGCCATATCGAAACCAACTCCGCCAAGCTGGTGAACGTCGATCGCAAACGGATGGAACAGGTTTTCCCCAATGTATATCTGAAGGGAAGAAAATATCAGCCGAAGTTTCGCGTACCGCAAGAGCGACAGCGGCAGGAAGAAATTCTGAACATTGGAGGAGCGATTTCTTTTCTCAGCCCTGGCAGTGTGGAACAGGATGTGCGGCGGATGAAGTCGGCAGCGCGCAACCTGCTGCGCGGAAATTGGTCCGCGATTGGTCTGCGCAACACGCTGCCCGCACTGCGTCGGCTCCCAATTCTGCTGCGATTAGCAACCAGCTTTTATGTCAGCCATCGCGCCTACTGGCCCAAAGATGTTACGTATTGGCTGCGCGTGCATTGCGAGCAGGAACCGCTCTCGGCCAGCAGCATCACGCTGTTGCCGGAACGCGATGCGCTGGGCATGTTCCGCAGTCGTATCGATTGGCAGGTGTCGCCGCTGGAGTGGAAGACGATCCAGCGTTTTACGCAGATGGCAAAGCGTGCGTTTGAAGCCGCGGGGCTGGCGACAGTGGAACCGCAGCCAGAGCTGGCGCAGGAAGACGGTTATCGTCGCGTGACTTTCGACGATAGCTACCACTGGATGGGTGGCACGCGCATGGCTCGATCCGCCGCCGAGGGCGTGGTCGATACAGATTTGAAGTTGCACGGTGTGCGCAATGCCTATGTGTGCAGCGCTTCGGTCTATCCTGCCTCTGGTTTTGCGAACCCGGTGCATACCCTGCTGGCGCTGGCGATTCGTCTTGCCGATCATTTGGTGGCAGGCCGGGCTGCAAGCGAAGTTCCAGCGACTGTTGCATCCGCCGATGTCTCGCAGGTGCGAGCCGATGCTTGAGAAGATTGCACTGCCCGGTAGCGGTCGCGAAACTACGCGCCTAGGATTTGGCGGCTCCGGCCTGATGGGCGGCCTGAGCGAGCGTGAATCGCTATTGCTGCTGGAGACGGCATTCGACGCAGGCATTCGACATTTCGATGTTGCGCCTGCGTACGGACATGGCCAAGCGGAGCGTTGCGTAGGAAAGTTTTTGCGTGGAAAAAAAGATCAGGTCACTGTCACGACGAAATATGGCATTCTTCCGCCGTCGCGCGCAGGCCTGCTTGAAATTGCGCGGAGTGTTCTACGGCCTGCCCTTCGACGGCTGCCGGCAGTGCGTAAGGGAGTTGCGCAGGCAGCCGCGGGACTTAGAAGCAAAGCGAGTTTTTCGGTGGAAGAGGCGCGGCGCTCGCTGGAGCGCAGCCGGCGGGAGTTAGAGATCGATCGCATCGACGTATGGCTGCTGCATGAAGTGACGGCGAGCGATCTGGATGGCTCCGATCTGTTGCCATTTCTGCAGGAAATGCAGCAGCAGGGTCTCATTGGCATCTATGGTGTGGGCACTGAACGGAAGCAACTGGACACAGTATGGCAGCGGCATCGCGGAGTATTGTCCGGTGCTGCAGTTTGAGTGGTCGGTGCTGGAGAAACCGGCAGATTTTCCCGGGGCATTTCTTATCCACCACCGCGTGATCTCGGGAGCCACAGATGCGATGCGCAAGATTTTCGAGCGCGATGATGCGTTGTGCCGCCGCTGGTCGAATGCAGTCGATGTAAACCTGGCAGATCCGAAAATTTTAGCTAGAGTTCTATTGCAAGCTGCTTTGGCATCCAATCCCAACGGGATGGTGTTGTTTTCCTCCCGAGTACCGGCACACATTCGTGCGAATGTACGCGCGACGGAAGAAACTGAATCGACCGCACGCGGGAAGCGCTTTCTGGAATTGATTGCCGCCGAACGAAAATGAATTGTGAAGTTCGTACTTGCAGCGGCTAATTTCTGTGCGCAGCCAGGTGCGGATATTCATTGGAATCGTGTACCCTGAATCCTCCGGAGACCTGTATGAAGCGACGTTGGAAGACCCAACTATTTTTATTTTTCGCGGTGCTTGGGCCTGGCTTCATTACCGCCAACGTCGATAATGACGCCGGCGGAATCCTGACCTATTCGCAGGCAGGCGCTCAGTTCGGCTACATGCTGTTGTGGACGATTATTCCCATCACGCTGGCCCTGATCGTGGTGCAGGAGATGTGCGCGCGCATGGGCGCAGTTACGGGCAAGGGATTGAGCGACTTGATCCGTGAGGAGTTCGGTCTGCGCATCACCTTCGTCATGATGATCCTGCTGGTCATCGTGAATTTCGGCAATGTCATCGCTGAGTTTTCCGGCATCGCAGGCAGCATGCAGTTGTTTCACATCAGCAAATATATTTCCGTTCCTATCTGCGCCGCGCTGGTGTGGCTGCTGGTGGTCAAGGGAGACTACAAGGGCGTTGAAAAGGTCTTCCTCGTCGCTTCTGTTTTGTATATTGCCTATATCTTTGCCGGGGTGCTTTCCGGGCCCAGCTGGCATACAGCTCTGCTGGCTACGGTCAAGCTGCCACCCCGCGCTGCATGGCACAGTTCGTCCTACATCTATATGACGGTGGCCGTCATCGGCACGACCATCTCGCCGTGGATGCAGTTCTATATGCAGTCATCGGTTGTAGAAAAGGGAATCGGAGTGAAGCAGCTGGGGGCCTCCCGGCTGGATGTGATTGTCGGCTCATTTTTCACGGACATCGTGGGCTGGTTCATTATCATTGCCTGCGCGGCGACTCTGTTTGTCCACGGCTTAGGCGCGATTCAAACGCCAGCCGACGCTGCGGAGGCCATGAAGCCGCTGGCGGGCCAATACGCGTTTATTTTATTTGCTGCTGGGCTGTTCAATGCGTCGTTGTTTGCGGCCTCTATTCTGCCGCTGTCGACTGCATATACCGTTTGCGAAGGCATGGGGTTTGAATCGGGGCTGGACAAGAGCTTTAGCGAAGCGCCTGCATTTTACTGGCTGTATACCCTGCTGATCGCGGCAGGAGCGGCGGTGGTTTTGTGGCCGAACTTCCCTCTGGTGCGGGTGACAATCCTTTCGCAGGTGCTGAACGGAGTTCTGCTGCCTGTGGTCATGATCTTTATGCTGGTGCTGATCAACAAGACGGACCTGATGGGAAAGAACACCAACAATCGTTGGTTCAACATCATTGCGTGGTCGACAGCAATCATCGTCATCGGACTGTCGCTGGCGATGCTGATTGCGCCGGGCAGTTAAAGAATTTTTCCTTGTGCCAGATCGCGGATGAACTTTCTGTCTGCGGCGAGAAAATTGTAGGCGGGCAGGTCGCGCAGCTCTACCCAGCGCATGTCCTGAAACACGCGATTCCGCATTTCACCTTCAAAGTGATACACCGCGAAAAATCGCAGATGGATGGAGCCGCCGTTGCGGTAGTTGTGCTGTACCTCGGCAATGAAGGGGCCGATCTTTGCCTCAATACCCAATTCTTCTTCTAATTCCCGGCGAAGAGCTTCTTCGGGGGTTTCGCCGGCTTCAATTTTTCCGCCGGGAAACTCCCACTGCAATCCCATGGCAGTGCCAGCTTTTCTCTGGCAGATGAAGACTTCCTTCTCTCGCAAAATCAACGCCGCGACCACGGCGCGCATGCGAGGTTTTTCCGGCTCGGGCTGGGCAGCAACTTCGACGGGTTCCATCTCTTCTTCAGGATAGTGATTTATGGCTACTTCTGCGAATGCGGAAGTGAAATCAGACGCGGATGCAGTGGAAAGGAATTTGGATGTATCGCCGCGGCGAGACAAGCCAATCCTTCCAGTAAGGGGTGGGCGGGTGTGTTGAGAAATTCGTCGGGAATGCAGTACACGCGGCCCGCAGCGACCGCGCGCAGGGTGTGCCAGCTGCGTTGTTCCACGACGCGAGCAAGCGGCACGCGATCTCCTGCGCCGCACCAGGCAAAGATGAGGATGTCCGGATCGCTGGCGGCGACGGCTTCGGCGGTGGTAGCTTTTCCTGCGTCGCCGACGAACTCGCCCCCGGCAGCCTCGACCAGTTCCTTGACCCAAGGCTGGGAATGGATGAGTGGCTTGCCCCATTCCTCGCAATACACGCGCGGTTTGCTGTTGCATTTTGCTGCCTGAGCGCGAACAGCTTCGATGCTCGACATGATTTCCGCAACCAGAGCTTCCCCTTGATGCGGAAGCGTGAACGACTGAAGCAAGCAGACGAATGTCCGCGAAGATATCGACGAGCGTATGGGGTGCGAGCGTCAATACTGGACAGCCAGCGCGCAGGATCGCCGCCAGCGACTCCATGCGATAGGGCACGGATGCAATCACTAGATTCGGCTGGACGGCCAGCAGTTCTTCCATGGTGGAAGACCACGAGTCGGCAACGATGGTCAGATTGCGCGAGGCGAGTTCCGGCAGAGCCTCGACACAGTAGCGGGTGCAGGCCACCAAGTCATCCAGGCGGCCAAGCCGTTCGAGGGTGAGCGTGATGCTGGGTTGAAGAGAAGCAATGCGCAGCCGGGAAGGTGTGCCGCCGGACAGGACTTCGCTAGGCATGGACTGGGCCGGGCTGGAAGATCGGCCATCCCTGTGTCGCTGCAAACTCCGTCAGCTGCGCGGTGGGATTGACGACAAACGGATGCTTGGCGATTGCAAGCATGGCAGCGTCGTGGATGGAATTGCCGAAGACGGCATCGGGATGGGGGACACCGCGGCGTACCAGAGATTCCGCTTTGCCCTCATCGGTCGGGATTTCGAGCAGTTCTTCCGTGACCAATCCATTTGTGACGCGCACGCGCGCCGCTATTACGCGCTCGGCAGGAATTCCAAAGTGCTGCATGGCATCTTCAATCAACCAGCTGTTGGTGGAGCTGACGGCCCACAATGTCGCTCCTCGTTCCTGCAGCAGACGGCAAACCTCACTCATCTCAGGAAAGATGTTCGGACGTATCATCGTGTCGAAAAATACATGCACGGCCTGGCGCAGTTCGGTTTCGCGCAAGTCGCGGTAGATCTGCACCATTTCGCCGCAGATGGCGAGCTCGGAAACTTCACCGCGCAGATAGGCCCGATACCGCTCATCCATCCAGTTGCAGGCTTCGCGAGAGAGCAGTCCGGATTCCATGGAATATTGCATGAACCCGACACCGGCGTCACCCGACCAAAGTGTGCCATCGCAGTCGAATACGGCGACAGCGGGTTGGGCAGCGTCAATGAGGCGGAAAAATTCAGAGGAGGTGAGAGTGGAGGTTTTCGTAGTTATGAGTTCTTGTGCCAAAACAAACGACCTTATCGAAAAAAGAAAAAATATAGAAGGCGTACGGTTTCCTGCTTGTGTTTGTGCCTTCCACTCTATGATGCAGCATCGGCGCAAACTCCGCCAGCATTGTAACCAGCCTGTAATCTTGCGATGCACCTGCGGGCTGGAGGCTGGCAAAGTTGATTCCATCGCAAAGAGTTGCTGGATGTGACGGCCCAGTGTTCGATAATTTCTTCAGGCGAGGCAGAGCGTGGAGAGCCATCACAATCTCGATCTGAATAATCTGAAATCTTGATTGGCGGCTATCTGACGTACCTCCGCGTCGAGAAAGGTCTTCGTCCGCTGACGTGCGAAGCGTACCGGCGCGATCTTTTGCAGTGTGCGGAGTATCTGGAACAGACGAATGGCTTTCTCGCCGCTGCAAAACATGAAGACCTGGCTGGGTTCATCGCTCATCTGCAAACGCATCAAGTGGAGGCGCGTTCGCGCGCTCGTAAACTCTCGTGTCTTCGCGGGCTGTATCGCTGGCTGCTGCTTGACAAGCGCATTGCCCACGATCCGACGATTCATCTGGAAACGCCGGCGGGATGGAAGGTGCTTCCCAAGTCTTTATCGGAAGCTGAAGTCGTAACGATGATGGACCAGACCGGGCATGGCGCTGCCGGAAGCAACGACGGAAGATTGCACGCCTCAATCCCTGCGCGATCGGGCCATGCTGGAGCTTTTATACGGCGGCGGGGTGCGGGTGTCGGAGCTGGTGGGACTCGCGGTCGAGGACATTTCTCTGCAGCAGGGGCAAATGCTGGTGCGTGGCAAAGGCGATAAGGAGCGCATTGTGCCGCTGGGCCAGCCTGCGATTCAGGCGCTGACGGAGTATCTGGAACACGGGCGTGCGCGGTTCCTGCGCAAATCGAATACGCGTCAGGTATTTCTCTCGCAGCGTGGGCAGCCGCTGACGCGGCAGACGGTGTGGACGATGGTGAAGCATGTCAATCATCGAGCCAGCCCGCACATGCTGCGCCACAGTTGCGCTACCCACATGGTGGAGCACGGCGCGGACCTGCGTACGGTGCAGACGCTGCTGGGTCACGCCGACATCGCCACGACGCAGATTTACACGCATCTCGCACTGGGCAGGTTGAAGGCAGTCCATCGCGCGCACCATCCACGCGCCGTGCGGGCCCGGCCGGATGCAGCCGTCTGACGATTCGATGCAATCCAAATCTCCGGATCAAACTGCATGAAAGTCTCGCGCAAAGCCGCTGCCCATGAAATTGCGGAGCCGATGCCCGAACCGCAGGCACCGGAAATCCTTCGGCTGATTTCGGAATACATGGCTGTGCTGACCGTGGAACGCGCTGCGTCTGAGCACACCGTTCGCGCCTATCAGAGAGAACTTGAGTCCTTTGCTGTATTTCTCGCGAAGCGTTGCGGCGGCGGTGTTGTTCCTTCGCAGATTGAACATCCCGTCATCCGGGAATATCTGGGGACGTTATATGAAAAGAATTTATCCAAGCCGTCGGTAGCGCGGGCGCTGGCGGCGATTCGTTCGTGGTTTGGATGGCTGGCGCGCACCGGGCACATTGAGCAGAATCCGGCGCGGCTGGTCTCGACGCCCAAGCTGCCAAAACATCTGCCGCGCGTGCCGGGCGCCGAACAACTGAACCAGGCGTTCAATGATCTTGACGCGGAAACGGCATTGGCCGGAACGGGATCGAGTGATTCTGGAATTGCTCTATGGCTGCGGCATTCGGAATGCGGAATTGGTAGGGTTGAACCTCGAAGATATTCAATGGGGTAATGAATGCCTGCTGGTGCGCGGCAAGGGCCGCAAGGAGCGATATGTGCCGCTGGGCGATGCGGCAGCGTTCGCTATTCGCGCCTATCTTCCCCTGCGGGCGCAGAAGCTGGCGGATGTGAAGCGCTCCTCTCCCGTATCTGTATCGGAGGGCGAAGCGCTGCTGCTGAATGTGCGGCTGCGCGGCACAGGCCGCCTGACGACGCGTAGCGTGGGCCGCATCGTCAAGCAACTTGCCCTCTCCCATGGCCTTGCCGCCGACGTGCACCCGCACACGCTGCGCCATGCCTTTGGAACCCACATGTTAGAGGAAGGTGCGGATCTGCGGGCGATCCAGGAGATCCTGGGCCACGCCCGGCTTTCGACCACGCAACGCTATACCCATCTGACTTCTGGACAGGTAGCGGCTGTGTATGATCGCACCCATCCACGTGCTAAAGCCTGAGGACTGAGCGCGAAAGCCTGACAGTGGCAACGGTGCTGCCTGGCCATTACAATGGAGATGTGGCCATCCCCGTGAGTTGCCCAAAATAGACGCGCACTTTCCGCCGTTACAACCGCTTACAATTCACTGTATACGCCTGAATTTCAGGCATGGTGCGGCGGTGAGCACGCAACAGTAAAAGACGCTGCAAGACAAAGGTTGGATTTTTCTCGTGATACAGATTGGCGATGCATTAACAAAAGTCTTCGGTACCAGCAACGAGCGCACCGTAAAGCGCATGTTGCCTATGGTCAAGGCCATCAACGCCCTGGAGCCGGAGATGCAGCAACTCTCCGATGAACAGATGCGCGCGAAGACGGACGAATTCCGCGCCCGCATTGCCGCTCGCGTCGCTGATATTCAGGATGTCGAGGAACGCTACCAGGCTGAAAAAGACATGCTGGACGTGATCCTGCCAGAGGCTTTCGCGCTGGTGCGCGAGGCCGGGCGTCGCGTCATCAACATGCGCCATTTCGATGTGCAATTGATCGGCGGAGCCGTGTTGCATCACGGCAACATCGCGGAGATGAAGACAGGCGAAGGCAAAACGCTGGTCGCTACTCTGCCTTGCTATTTAAACGCATTGGCTAGCCATGGCGTGCATGTTGTCACCGTGAACGATTACCTGGCCAAACGCGATGCGGAGTGGATGGGCAAGATCCACAACTACCTGGGTCTTTCCGTCGGCGTGATTGTGCACGATCTGGATGATGAACAGCGTCGTGCCGCGTATGCCGCAGACATCACATACGGAACCAATAACGAATTCGGCTTCGATTACCTGCGCGACAACATGAAGTTTGAGCTGGCGGAGTGCGTACAGCGGCCTCCGTATTACGCCATCGTCGATGAAGTGGATTCCATCCTGATTGACGAAGCACGCACGCCGCTGATCATCAGTGGCCCTACCGACCAGACGACCGATAAATATGCGCGCGTGGTGCGGATCGTTCCGCAGCTGGAAATGGGCGAGGAAATCGACTCGCTCGAGAACAAAATCCTGACCGGCGATTATGTGGTCGATGAAAAACATCGCACCATCGGCGTTACGGATGAAGGCTGGGTCAAGATTGAAGGCCTGCTGGGGATTGAGAGCATTGCCGACCCCGAGAACTGGGACCTGAAGCATTATGTGGAAACGGCCATTAAGGCGCACGCGCTGTACAAGCGGGATGTGAATTACGTCGTCAAGGACGGCGAAATTATCATCGTCGATGAATTCACCGGCCGTTTGATGCCGGGTCGCCGCTGGTCCGATGGCTTGCATCAGTCGATTGAAGCCAAAGAAGGCGTCAACATTCGGCGTGAAGACCAGACGCTGGCGACGATCACCTTCCAGAACTATTTTCGCCTGTACAAGAAGCTTTCCGGCATGACCGGCACCGCCGATACCGAAGCCGCCGAGTTCGAAAAAATCTACAAACTTGACGTCGTGGTGATTCCCACCAATATGCCGATGCGGCGCATCGACAATACTGACGTTGTGTTTCGGACGGCAAAGGAAAAATATTTTGCCGTCGCGGATGAGATTGCCCGGCTCCATGGAAACAAGCAGCCGGTTCTGGTGGGTACCACTTCCATTGAAAAGTCGGAATTGTTGTCGCAGATTTTGCAGCGCAAGAACATTCGACATGTTGTGTTGAACGCAAAGTTTCACGAACGCGAGGCGGAAATTGTTGCGCAAGCCGGTCACCTGGGCATGGTGACCATTGCAACGAACATGGCCGGTCGCGGTACGGACATTGTGTTAGGCGGCAATGCGGAATTCCTGGCCAAGCAGGAGTTGGTGAAGAAAAATCGCGCTCGAGCTGTGAGCGCGGCGGAAGGAGAAATCTCGCCAACCGCAGCTCCGGGGATGATGCGCTTCTACTATCAAAGCCAGGAATTTGAGACCCCCGAGGTGGATTGGAAAGAAGCCTATGCTGGATATGCATCTCAGGCGGCGAAAGAGCGTGAGGAAGTATTGACAGCCGGCGGCCTCATCATTCTTGGAACGGAGCGCCACGAGTCCCGTCGCGTCGATAACCAGCTGCGTGGCCGCGCTGGACGCCAGGGTGATCCTGGAGCTTCGCGGTTCTTCCTGTCGCTGGAAGACGATTTGATGCGCATCTTCGCCAAGGAGTGGGTTTCCACTTTATTGCAGAAGCTGGGCATGGAAGAGGGCATACCGATTGAGTCGAAGCTGATCACGCGGCGCATCGAAGCAGCACAGAAGGCTGTCGAAGGGCAGAACTTCGAGTCGCGCAAACATGTGCTGGAATACGACGACGTGATGAACAAGCAGCGTGAGGCGGTCTATGGAACTCGCCGTCAGTTGCTGGAAGGTATCGATCAGAAAGAACTGATCACGGACGATTACGTCTCCAATATTCTGAGCAACATCCTCGACGTGCATGCTCCGGATAAATTGCATCCCGATCAGTGGGACATCAAAGCGCTGCAGGACCAGGTGCTGATGCAATTTGGCATGGACATTTCCGCCGAGGATATTCCGGCACGCGAACTGAACCGGCACGAGCTGGGCGAGGCCCTGTTCATCCATCTGAAAGAACGCTACGACGCGAAGGAGCAGATCATTGGAGCCCAGGCCATGCGCTATCACGAGCGCATGATCATGCTGAGCGTGCTCGACGGCCTATGGAAAGACCATTTGCTGGCGATGGACCAGTTGAAGGAAGGCATCGGTCTGCGCGGTTATGGGCAGCAAGACCCGCTGATCTCCTACAAGCGAGAATCCTTCGAGGCGTTTGAAGCCATGATGACGCGCTTCCAGGAAGATACGGTGCGGTTCTTGTTCCGCATGCAGATCATGGGGCCGGACGGGAAGGAAATTTCGATACCCGCGCGCGTCCATCCGCAGTCGATCGTTTTCAGCGGAGGCTCTGCGACTGCTGCCGATCCGGGACATGCGGCGCTGCCCGGCGCGGTCTTGAACGGCGGATCATCCATGAACGGCGGACCGGGCAACGGCGTGGCGTCGTCCATCCCCGTACCTACACGCGCTCCTTCCACCACAATTGATTCTTTGGAAGAAGAATTTCAGCGGCGCAAAAAACGCGAGTTACAACAGGCACGCATGGCTGGAGCCGGTGAGGCGACCGAAACCGCCCAGCGCCGCACCGGAGAAAAAGTCGGGCGCAACGATCCATGCCCGTGCGGCTCCGGAAAGAAATTCAAGAAATGTCATGGTGTGGACGCGTAAACAGCACGGTCCTGCTGCGGAACTCCGTTCCAGTGAATCGAAGCATTACAACGACTAATATCTCTCAGGGAAGTGCTTTGCTGCCGCGCGATGGGCGATAGATCTGCGCCCCTAAAACCCCGCCTGCGATGGCAAACAACACAATCAGCGTCGACAAGAAGGCCATCGTAAGCAAAATCAGGCCGATGCGGCCTTCGGCAGACAGCCAGAAATTTGTAAACGCTAGGACCGGCGCCTGAGGATCCATCGCGGATGCGTGGGTGGCAGCCTGTTTCACAATGCTGGTTAACTGGCCGTCAATTTGGTTTCCCTGGTGCATTCCGTACCGCTGGACAACCAATAGGACCGCGTTGGCGGCGAAGGCAACGGTGGCTGCGATTAAGCCCACCAGCGCCCCGACACGAGCCCCGACCTGCGGACCCAGCAACGCAAGAGGTCGGCGACGATGATAGATTCCCATCACTACAATGGCGCCTACAGCGACCCACAGTACGCTTCCAACCGCGAGTAGCGTCGACAGGATGCCAACTGCTACCCCTACCAGAGCCGCGATTCGTATTACCATCTTCCAGGAGATGGAACTGCCAGAATCGGCTGCCGCAGCGTGGAGAGTCACCCCAGCACCTGGCGTCGTCAGTGCCGCATCCCCGTCCTCAGCAACAAAGCGAATTTGGGGCGCGCCGCACTCCGGACAATAATAGGCTTCCGGATCGAGGGTTGCGCTGCACCGATGACAAACCAAGTCCATATGTTGAAGCTAAACTACCTGCGCATCTGCTGCAATCGCCTGCGCAGGGCAATGGGTCTGGCAGCAACTTTCCGAAGGGGCTGTTCTGCCGAACGAGCGAGCAACATTGTTTCAACTAAGCTTCGCGTGTTGCGTCACGATCTTCCGATCGCCGGTGGCGCTGTCTCTAGTCTGTCCCGTGCTTGTAGGGAAGTTGGACCACGACAACGGAAAACTTCGTGCCTTGCGCCGTTGGGGTGAACTCGATGATGTGTTGATTTTCCGGTGAGCCAGCCAGCAGCTTGATATCGCCAGAAATGCTCGACATATTCACATGCTTATTTGAAGAGTTTGGTTCCACGTTCACGTCGTATTCATGGTCATTGGCGCATGTAAGCCCATGGCTGGTTGACACAGGTTGCCCAATGGCGGCCTTGTCTTTGCATGTGAGTACTTCTCCGTAGGATGCCATGGCTTTTTTATAAAAAGCGATCACTTTATCTTCTGGATCGCTGCTTTGGTATTCAATCGCTTTTACGTGCAATTGCCATTTGCCAAAGCTCATGTGGACATCCGCAGACCCGGAATCATCGCTATCTTTGCCGCTCTCGACAGCGCCGGGGTAGACAGGAAGGCCTACATCGATGCTCGCTGTGGAGTTGGTGCGAACATCCAGCCCTCCGACCGGCGTGTGTACATGCACATTCTCGGCATCACCATTCTTGTGCTCCTGCACGGAGCAGCCCAAGGTTGTAAAGAAAAGAGCGCTAAACAACAAGGCTGTTGTCGACAGGAGCCGCGTGTACGCATGATTCCGGACGAAACGTGGCTTCTCCGACCGGCGAGTTAGGTCAAAATCCTGGAAATTCTGGACGCGCACAGCAGCAACCCTCCTTGTGTCAAAACGGTGCAATATGTGATCAAGATACGCTTTAGAATGCTCGGAAGTTCAGGCGGTGGAACTGCAAAGCGTGTTTTTTTTGTTGACATTGTTCCGTTCACACCACTATATATAGTGCGACGTCATTTTGAAGCCCAATTATTGGGGCCGGTAGTACAAACAGCTTTTCGGGAGAAAAAGCTGCCGGAGGCAAACGCTCCGAGTTGCGCGACGAGTGACGATTTTCGGCAACACAAATCCAGGCAACGGCCTTGCCATTTTGGCAAGGCCTTTTTTTGTTCGTCGCAGCGTGTATTTATTTTGTCTGGCGATCAACAATTGCTCGCCGCAGTGAATAACTGTGATTGCCAGCTTGCTAGAATTTCTTGGTCGTCCACGAACGCGGCATAGCTCGGGGGGGCACGCGACATCGAATCGCAAGCCACTCCAGAAGGATGGTCACTCCTGGAGTCAGATGATGGACACCACTTGATTGCACAAACTCCATTCTCCGCAGCTTTCGACTCAATGATTTTTTTGAAGAAAATAGGTGCTGTGCAATCTACCCGTGACAACTTATACTTTGAAAAAGGCTGCTCGTCGCGACCATCGGTATTCGCAGAAGATTGAAGCGATCTAAGTTGAAGCGACTGAGAAGACGTGCGATGTAGCCAGCACAAAACCATGAAGCTGCTCTCGCTTCAAGATGAATTGTTTTATGCATCTCTGCCTGGGGAATAGGGGAGTCGATGGCACAACAGCAGCCCGCCCGACGCAAGATGCAATCCGCGAAGACACCTGTCTCCATTCCAGACAAACTCTATTTTCGTATTGGGGATGTCGCAAGCCTCTGCAGTTTGCCCGCGTATGTTCTGCGATTTTGGGAAACGGAATTTCCGCAGTTGAAGCCTCACAAGGGTGGAAGCGGGCAACGACTCTATCGGAAGCGGGATGTAGAGATTGTTCTCGCAATCAAACATTTGTTATACGACGAGGGTTTCACCATTGCCGGCGCGCGTCGATCCCTGGTTGAAAAGCGTGCAGCCTTGTCTGTTGTGGATCCGCACAACCAGGTAGAGTCGCACCCAATGCGACGCAAGACCGACATGGTGAATCAATCGACGCCGACCAAGGCGGGCAGATCCGCAGGAATTGCGGCGGTCGGGTCGAAGCGTTCATCGCAGAGGCCAAAATTCAATGAGCTGCGAAAGGAAATGCGGGCGTTGCTGAGCATGCTGGGTTCTCAGGAACGCCAGAGTGTTCCGCCTGTAGCGTCGTCCATCAGGCGCAAGAAAAAGAGCCTGCAAATTTCGAGCGAGCCTACGCTGTTCTAGAGCGGATGACCGTTTCAGATCCGAAATCAGACTTGCGTATGTGCGGATCCAGAGCGGATCAATCTCACATCTTGCAGCTGTCAAAAATACGATCTCGAACGAAGTCATTCAGGTGTTAGTGAACGAAATGACTGCCTGTGGCAATCGCAATGATCCCCAAATGATGCCCCACGATCACCAATGTAAAAAGCACCACCGCAAAAATGAGTGCAAGTTTGACTTGAGCGGAAGGTGGTAGCTCATAAAAGCGCAGGCATAATCCGTTGAGCGCGTCGTATAAGCGAGAGATCACACAGGAACAATATCACAGTTCCGTGGCGAATAAATTCGAGTCTGGCCCAGACTGAGTATCCGTAAATCGCTATAGCTCACCTTTGGCTTTAGATGATGTGGTTATGGAAAGTTCTGATTCGAGGCTCAGATTCGATTTTGACAACCTAATAAGAAGCAAAAAAAGGGCCCCTCGTGTGAGGGCCGATCTGCCTTGGTTCTCTCTTGTGTGAGAGCTTTTGTGTCAACCTTTATTCAGTCGAAGCTGGCTGCGACGCAGTCCCATTCGAGGAGGACTGCGCAGTACCGGACTGCGCCGCGCCTGTTGTTGAGGCACCGACGTTCGACGCACTCAAGGTTGACAAACTGTTATGCATCAGTGTGACTTCCACGACGCTGCCGCGGCGGGCTGTGCTCGAATCACTCGTGGTGAGCGGAGCATTCCCTAAGCCGATCTGGCGAATCTTATAGAGCGGAACTTGGTGCTGCGTGACCAGATAACGCGTCACAGCAGAGGCCATATTGTGGGAGGCGGCGATTCCAGCCTGTCCACGAAGAGTTGAATAACCTTGCACGTCAATCAGATATCCGCGCTGACCCTGCAGTTGCCCGGCTAGCTGATCCAAGGCATCCTTGGAGCCCTGTCCGAGAACGGTGTGCCCATTGCGGAATCGAATCTCTATGCTGGTGACGGTCTGGTACTGGTCCAGATTGCTGACCGCTGTTCCAATTGCAGCCGTCTGGGTGCTCGCTTGCTGGGCTGTCTGCTGCGCTTCATTTGCCGTATTGCCAGCGATTGTCGCATGCTGATCGGCCATATCTGCTGTGCCCTGAGCTTTTGTAATCCCTGCCTGAGCCCGCGCGTCTACATCTTTGATGTCGCGTGCATTCTGGGCGGAAATCTGATCCAACTCATTCAGCCGATCCTTTACCGGATTAAGTTGGCGGTTTACCCACTTTTTGCGGGCCATGGGGTTCAGATGCCCCCAGAAACCTTCATGTGACTGAGTTTGCAAGGGCTGGCCGGTCGCGTAGACGGAATTTGAGCCGCCTGTTGAAGTTCCGGTTTGCACCTGAGCTGTGGACGCTGAACTTTGGTCCGCAGTTTGGGCCATAAGCGGAAGGGCGGTGCTGGCCGCGAGTACTATCGTTGCAATTCTGAGCAAATTTCTTGAATTGTACGTTTTCATCACTTTATCCATAACCGTGCCGCGCTTCTGGCACTTGGTAACGCCGTACTTAAATGCAAGCGCGGTGCCAAAGATCCGAGCGGAGAACACGTTCATGGAAAATCTATTAAGTTATTGATTCTAAAGACTGCATGAGGTAAGTTGCGGGGCCGCAAGGAGGCATGTGGATTTCGGGGTGAGTTGGATCGCGTAAAACCTGCTCGCTAGCGGCAAAAACTACCGGGTCTAACGGCAAAAATGTGCCGATTTATCGGGGGTTGCCGGGGTTACGAAAGGGCTGCTTTTTGGGCTTTTTGAAGGCCTATGGGCGGGTTCCCACGTGCAAGACGCGGAGCTGTGGCGGCGCCTGATTCCACATTGGCGAAACGTTATCGAAGACAAGCCGGAAGTCCTGGCTTTTACCCGGCGCCAACGGAGCGGCGCTGATGGGTTCGGTATCCACATATGGGTCGCGCGAGCGGATAAGACTGACCGGCGCTTGCAGCATTTGTGGGGCGTCCCCGGAATCATTGGCGAACAGAGTCTGTAGGGTAACGGAAGTAACGGTGCGTTGGCCCTGATTCTCAATCGTTCCGTCGACATAGGTGAGTTGATCTCCGGCAAAATTGCTTGCCTGGCTTACCTGAACATTGCTCAAAACCACGTATTTCGCATACGGATCGACGCCGGTGCCCGTAGAACTCGCTGGAGGTCTTCCGAACCAGAACGCCAGCCCTAAGGCGCCACCAATCGCAACCACCGCAACAATCCACGGAAGCCAATTGCGCCCCGGCACTTCCGCAATGCCATCCACCGACGAAGTGTCGTTGATAGCGAAAAGCACTGGCTCGGGGCGCGGGTTTGGGTCGTGGGAGGGTGTCGATCCTGGGTCGTTCATGGGCCGATTGTAACTCGCTCCGCTAGTCATCGAAATAAGCTGCAAACGTGGTGCAGGATAAAAAATCAGAAAAATGCTTAAAGGACCGAATCCGTTTCGCCGAAACATACGTCATAAGGGTAGCGGCGTTCGCGATATGCGGCTTCTTATGCAACCGCGTCGAACAGGCCGCTGAGCCGCAGGAGCATTCAATTTATGGCAGGCCTTAAGAAACAAACTCGCAAGCGCCCCATCCATCCCCAAGGCGACACGATGTATCGCGCAGCTGCGTTGGCGGCTGCTTTGATGGTGCTGGCGGCCGCGCCATTTTTCTGAGCTGAATTTGATCCGACTGCGTCGATCCTTCGTTGCAAACGAAGAAATTTGCTCTCGTATTTTTTCCCGCCAAACTACTGAAAACTCGCGCGACGCACAGTGCGGCGAAAATCATCCCCTTGCATGGAAACAGTGATACACATTTCCTGCAGGCGCGATCGCATGCGTTCGCCGATTCGATCTCCCAGGGTTTCTTCACGCATGGCGCGTGTCGCGGCGTTCGAAGGCACGCTTCGAGATACATCCCTGTCCGTAACGGATGTGGATTGTGCCTGGATCAAGGCTGATGGCAGATTGGGATAGTTCGTCGTGATCAGCGTGGTTCGTTTGTCGTTGTAGCGCGTGTTCAGCACATGCGCCACTGTATCCCACACCCAGTCTGTCGGTTTCACTGCCCCTAATTCATCCAACAGCAGAATTTCCGCTTCAAATACTGGACGCAAAATCTCCAGTTCTGTGGTAGCAACGTGGGGGTTGTAGGAATTCTGGATTTGTTTCAGCAGGTCGCGATAATCGCAGAAAATCCCGGTGGCGCTGCGCTGCTCAATCATCTCTCGTAACAGGCCTACGGCCAGGTGTGTTTTTCCGCATCCGATGCTGCCGGTCAGCAAGAGTCCGCGTCCGCCAGTTTCGACGGGATATCCTTCGGCAAACCGGCGCGTGGCCATTAGCGCGATGCCCAGGGAGGGATCTGCGCCGCGAAAGCCGACGTCGAAGCTTTCCAATGAACAATGGGTGTAGCGCTGCGGAATTCTGGCGCGCTGGAGTCTTAGTTCGGCCTTTTTCTCGATGCGGCAGGAACATTCGGCGGCGAACTGTTCGTCGCCACGGCGGACCATGGTCACGCCAATGCCGCCGCAATGGGGGCAGGCGGCTGTGGGATTGTCAGTCAATTTCACCATGATGGATTGATTGCGATACTCCCTTGTTTTTTAGTATCGCAGTCCACGGCGGCGCAGCTGGATATTTCCTGCATTGCAGGCTGTGGGAATCTCGAATAAACTAGAACTTAGCGTTTAGAGAAAGGTTTCAGTCCCGATGCCGAAGCAAGGAATTCATCCCAACTACGAAACAATCCGGGTGGTATGCGCCTGTGGTCATAGCTTTGAGACCCGCTCCACCCATAAGGGCGATATTCACATGGAAATCTGCTCCAACTGCCACCCGTTCTTTACCGGCAAGCAGAAGATGATCGACACCGCCGGTCGTGTGGAGCGCTTCCGTCGCAAGTATGCGCAGTCGGACTCCGCCAAAGCCGAGACTGCTGCAACTGGCACTACGAAGTAACGGCGCGGTTTTGAAATGCATACAGGCCTCCGCCGCGGCGGAGGCCTTTTGGTTGACGGCAGATAAATACCTGGTCCAATGAAAAAGCATTGGGACAATCCGACGGAACACGCGATGCCTGAGAGGGCCCGTGTTCCCGCATCGCTGCTCATTGGCTCCGTTCGTATTGCGCCGGCGACGGTACTGGCGCCGATGGCTGGTGTCACTGACACCGTCTTTCGCCGATTCATTCGCAATGCAAGCCTATTCAGCCAAGGTGCGGCGCCGGAAAGCACGACTGCGGAATTTGCCAATGGAATTGAAGCCAGCGTCAGCAATCAACAATCTGGCTGCGGATTGATTATGACGGAGTTCACCTCCGCTGACGGGCTGTCTCGGATGCGCGAGTCGAAGCGCAAGCGATACCTGACCTATTACGAAGACGAACATCCAATCGCTGCGCAACTCTTCGGTTCCGATCTGGAGACGCTGTCCGAGGCGGCGCGCATTGTGGAGGATGCAGGTTTCGACATCGTGGATTTGAACCTGGGATGCCCGGCCAAGCGCGTTGTCAGCTGCAATGGAGGCAGTGGACTGCTGCGAGACCTTCCTTTAATCGCGCGCATTTTTGAGCGCGTTCGAGCCGCTGTCAAAATTCCGTTTACCGTGAAATTTCGCCTGGGCTGGAGCGACGACAACATTGTCTGCGTGGAACTAGCGCGGCTGGCGGAAGCGAGCGGATTGAATGCGGTGGCGCTTCATGCTCGCACGCGCGAGCAGGGTTACTCCGGCCAAGCGCGATGGGAGTGGATCGGCGCCATCAAGCAAGCGGTGGCGATTCCGGTGATTGGCAATGGCGATATTCGCACGCCGGAGGATGCTTGCGCACTGATTGCCGAGACCGGTTGCGATGCGGTGATGATTGGCCGCGCGGCACCGGCCAATCCATGGATCTTTCGTCAGATCGCGGAATATACCGCCAGCGGAATCTATAGTCAGCCTACGGAGTTCGATCGCTATAACCTGATACGGACTTATTTTTCGATGCTGCTGGATCAGGAATTTCCTGACGCAACCGGCAAGATGAAGCAGTTTGCTTCCTGGTTTACCCATGGAGTTCCGGGTGGTGCGGGATTGCGGAAGGCCATCTATGAAGCAAAGACAGGCCCAGCAATCATCGAAGCAGTCGAACGATTCTTTGCCTCCCGGCTGCACGCTTCTCCGTTACCAGCGCCGCTAGAGATCGAAGAATCGCTTTCCTTGCAATAACGCGCAGATCCGGTTTATTTCTCGCGGCGCTTGCGGAAGACCACGCGCAGTTTTTCTCGCCAGCGCTCATCGAGCGCAATCAAAGTCCAATCCACTTCCGGCGAAATGTACCGCAACACGACCTCCGTGGCTGGATGGATACGCAATGCGGGCGCGATGAGATATAGCAGCGGCGCCTCGGCACGAAGGTGCTTGCCAGGAAAATATCCAAAGCGCTCAAGATCACTCTTGGAAGCGGCGCTTCCGGCTTTGCCGATAGCTGCGCGATGATGCTGCCGCACGCGCACCCAATAATCCAGGGCCTGCAGTGCCAGATGCAAATCCTCATCCGCTTTGATTTCGACAACGACCAGACGGCCATCCCGCCGCACGGCCAACAGGTCAAGCACAGCACGGTCGGCTGCGGAGAATGCCGGCACCTGGGCGTACACGGGTTGCGGTTCCACCATGGCATCGATCGAATCCAGGGAGCGACGCAACATCGACTCCAGCCAGCGCTCCGGTTGCTGACGATAGAGTGCATCGCGTTTGTCTCCGTGGGGTTGCCTGCGGGCAACCAGTTCGCCGACCATTTCGCGCAGTTTCGGAGCCGATTCCTCCGTCAACAGAGTCGCGTTGGCCCCGCTGCCGAACAGAATTTCTTCTGAACGCGCGAAGCTGTTTTCTGCCGCGCTGGTGCGAACTCGCGCAAACTCCAGGCCATTCCACAACAGGCCAACCTCGCTGCCGCTGCGAAAGACGACTTCCATATGTGCCACAGCATGGGCTGGAAGCAATGCCTGCACGCGCTTGATGGCGGAATGAAAGCGTTCCTCAGCGGCGATTGTGTTGGGCGCATGGACCAGGCGAGAATCTAAATTTCCCTGATCGCTGTACTCGCGTTGATACAATTCCTCCGTTTTTTCGTCGAGCTCATACAATTCCCACTTGGCTGCGCGCAAGTTCATCCATGCCAACCGGGCTGCTGTTACCGCAGACTTCCCGCGCGGAAGAATCAGACGCAGACCTTCCACCAGGCATCGTCCGCCACTTTGCTCGCGGCAATGATGCAGCCATAGAACGCCGAGGGTCAGAATGCCATCGACGAGCGCCTGGCTTTCTTCTCCATTGATGGCAATTACGGCCCAGGCAGAATTGCCGCAGACAAGCATTCCTCGCGCGTAGGAAGGGCCGAAGCTGCGCTCCAGATCCATCGCGGTGCGCAATCCTTCTACTTTGAAGTCTGGGAAATAGCGCGGCAAAAGGCGCTCCAGCAGCGGAATAAAGCGGGTACGGGTACTGTCGCGCTGCGAAGGCAAACGTCGTTGCTGCGGTTGCAATTCCATTGTCTGCGGCTTGGTTTGACCCATGCGCAGCACATGCAGACGCAAACCGGTTTTGCGGACGGTGATGTCGATAACCTGGCGAATACAATTGCGTTCTTCCGACCATACGTGCAGTACGCAATGGCCATGTTCCGTTGCCACAGTCGTGGTGGCAAGTCGCAAATCGAACAGGATGCGGCCATTTTCCATCAGCACAGCAGCGGGCTGGTCGTCAAAAAATGTTTGCAGCTGAAGCGCGAGTTGTTCGGGAGTGGTTCCGTCTACCATCCCATCCGCTCGCGCAGAGAAGTGATGTGGGCAGTGTGATGGCGCCCGTGCCACGCATACAGTGCGGCGACCTGTTCCACGGTTTGGTCACCGGATTCAGGGTGTTTGTAGCCTCGCTTCGACCAGCCGGTTTCATCCAGCGAACGCAGGACCGCGACCCAGCGAGCATGGAGAGCATCCAGTAGTTGGAGCGAGATTTCAACGGGCTGCGTGCGTGCATCCGCCAGTTCCGCCCATAAATTTTCTTTGTAGGGGGTGATCGCCGGCCAATCCTCCGTGAGCGCCAGACGCACCCGGGCGCTGGCCTGCATGTGGCTGTCTGCCAGATGATGGACGGTTTGCCGCACGCTCCAACCGCCTTCGCGATACGGAGTATCAAGCTGAGATTGAGAGAGACCGCGCACGGCAGTGCGCAAGTTCTCCGGCAGTTCAGCAATTCTTTGCAGGGCTTCTTCACGTTCCTGCTTGGTCAGGCTGGCGGGTCGCACAAATTTACCGATGGGGAGACGAAGATCGTTGTTCATGCCCTCCACGCTACCATGGAATGTTCCTCGACGACCACGTCAAGACGACCCCGACCGAAGAGCAGCGAATGTGACACTGAAGTGCGTCGTTCGGCGTTGCCCTGAATCTAAAAAGATAGAATTAAAACAGATCGACGACCGTGCCCGGTCACCGCGTCATTCCAGAGGAGCTATCATGCAGCCCGCATCTCCCGACACTCGCAAATTTTTCTATGAACATCTTGGCTTGAACGAGCAACTGCTGGAGCAGTGTCTGGCTGCGGCACTCTCGGCCGGCGGCGATTACGCGGATCTCTATTTCGAGTACATCACCGCTAGTTCGCTGATGGTCGATGAGTCTCTGGTCAAATCCGCGAGTCAGGGAATCAGTTCGGGTTGTGGCCTGCGTGTGGTTTCAGGCGAGCGCACCGGATATGCCTACACCGACGATCTTTCTCCAGAACGGCTGCTTCGCGCCGCGCATACTGCCGCACTGATCGCAAGCGGCCCTTCGAAGCAGCAAGTCCAGGGTTTTCGAGAGTCGCCTACATCTGCACTGTATAGCGTGGCTGGTCCGGGTACCGATGCAGAAACTGCCGCGAAGCTGGCGCTGATCCAACGCGCCGATCGCGCCGCGCGAGCCTACGATGCACGCATTGTGCAGGTGCAGACAAGTTTCGCCGACGAATTGCGGCGCATCCTTGTTGCCGGTTCCGACGGAAGCTTTGCGACGGATACGCAGCCGTTGGCGAGGTTGAATGTATCGGTGATTGCCAAAGAAGGCGAAAATATTGCTCGCGGCAGTTCCGGAGGCGGCGGCCGAGTTTTGCTGGACTTCTTCCTGACCGATAAGACGCCCGAATATTTTGCGAGTGAAGCAGCGCGGCAAGCAGTGTTGCAGCTCGGCGCGGTTCCCGCTCCCGCTGGAGAAATGCCTGTGGTTCTCGGTCCGGGATGGCCTGGAGTTTTGCTGCATGAAGCTGTGGGTCACGGCCTGGAAGCAGATTTCAACCGCAAGAAAACATCGGCCTTCGCAGGATTGATTGGCCAAATGGTCGCCAGTCCCAAGGTGACTGTGGTGGATAACGGGACCATGCCCAATCGCAGGGGTTCTTTAAATGTAGATGATGAAGGCTCTCCCACGCAGGAGACAGTCTTGATTGAAAACGGCGTGCTGAAGGGTTACATGAGCGACAAGCTTTCTGCGCGACTGATGGGGATTGCCGACACCGGCAATGGCCGCCGCGAAAGCTATCAGCACATTCCGATGCCGCGCATGACGAACACGTATATGTTGGCGGGCGAGGACGATCCGGCAGACATTATTCGCAGCGTTCAACGCGGGTTGTATGCGGTGAATTTTGGCGGCGGCCAAGTCGACATCACCAACGGAAAATTTGTCTTCTCGGCATCGGAAGCGTATTTGATCGAAGACGGAAAAATTACCGCGCCGGTGAAAAATGCAACTTTGATCGGCAACGGTCCGGAGTCGCTGAAATATGTCTCCATGGTTGGCAATGATCTGCAGCTGGATGAGGGCGTGGGCACCTGCGGCAAGGCAGGGCAAAGCGTTCCTGTCGGCGTGGGCATGCCGACTGTCAAGTTGGACAAGATGACGGTCGGCGGAACCGGCAATTAATTCAGATAGCAACGATCTTTGAGGAAATTCGTTTGTGAAGAATGCAACGATTGCAGCGGAAAACGTTATCACGCAGGAATTTGTAACTGACATTGTTACGAAAGCACTGCGCGCCGGCGCCAGCGATGTGGAAGCTGTCTTTGCTGAGGGCGATGAGTTTGAAACTCTGGTGCGGCTAGGCCAGGTGGAGCAGTTGAAAGAAGCCGGCTCGCGCGCAGTGGGTTTGCGAGTGTTTCAAGGCCAGCGCGCCGCATCTACATCCACCAGCGATCTTTCCGATGCAGGGATCGAACAGATGGTTTCTGGAGCCATGGCGTTGGTCCAGGTGACATCGGAAGATCCTTTTGCGGGGCTGCCGGAGCAACAGGAATTCGGTATGCTCTCCGGCGACCTGGATCTCTATTACGACGATGTCTACTCGCTTCCCGCCGTGGAACGCATTGAATATGCGCGGCGCACCGAGGCCGCGGCCATGGCCGCTGATGTTCGCATTCAAAACTCCGGTGGGGGAAGTTTCGATGCCGCCACCGGGCGCAAGATATTGGCCAACTCACGCGGGTTTGTCGGGGAATTGCGCCGTTCTTCCTGCTCCATCAGCGCGCAGCCGATTGCACAATCGTCCGATGGCGGGATGCAGCGCGATTATTGGTACTCCAGCCAACGATCGCTTGCGCTGCTGGATTCGCCGGAATCTGTGGGACTGGAAGCTGCGCGTCGTACCGTGCGGAAGCTGGGTGCGCGCAAAGTTCCCACGCAACGGGTTCCGCTGGTGTTTGCGCCGGAGGTTGCCACCTCGATCCTGGGTGCAATCATGGGCTCGATCAATGGAAATGCGGTCTACCGAAGTTCCTCATTCCTGGCCGGAAAACTTGGAGAAAAGGTGGCCGGAAGCAACTTGACGGTCATCGACGATGGCACAACGCCGGGCGGTTTTGGCAGTTCGCCCTTCGATGGAGAAGGTCTGCCGACGCGCCGTAAAATTGTGCTCGATCAGGGCGTGCTGACGAGTTATCTGCTGAATACCTACACTGCTCGTAAGCTGGGCTTGCGGTCCACCGGCAATGCCACGCGTGGACTTGGGGGCAGTCCGGGAATTGGCTGTGGGAATTTTTATCTGGAGCCGGGAGCGAAGACGCCGGAAGAAATTTTGGCGGAGATTCCCAGCGGTCTCTACGTGACCGACCTGATCGGACATGGTGTCAACATCGTTACCGGAGACTATTCCCACGGCGCTTCCGGGCTATGGATTGAAAACGGAGAACTGGCGTATCCCGTGGAAGAGATTACTGTAGCCGGCAATTTGAAGGAGATGCTCCACAATATTTCAAGCATCGGCAACGATTTGATTTTTCGCAGCGCCGTGGCGTGCCCCACGATATGCATTGAAGGAATGACGATCGCCGGAGAGTGAGCGGAGCTGCATAGCACGAGTCCCTCACCGTAGATTTACGCGGCTGCCTCTTCCTCATCGCTGGGCATGATTTCGCTGTCCACGATGCGAGCCAGATGCACGCCGAACCAGCGCTTCTCGTCGTACCAGCTTTGCTCCAGGACATAGCCGCTCTTTAACAGCATGTCTTCAACATCCGCAGAGCTGAACTTGTAGCTGTTCTCGGTATGGATGGACTCTCGCGCTTGAATCCAAAGTCGCGATGAAGCAGTTTCACATGAACGATCTGACTTCGCTTGCTGTCCAGGTGCATTTCGATGCGACTTTTCGCCGCATTCCAAATCGCACGATGTTCAAATGCATCCAGCGCAAAATTTGCTCCCAGCTCACGGTTCAGGCGAGCCAGCATATTCTTGTCGAACTCGGCGGTGACGCCAGCGCTGTCGTTGTAGGCTGCCAGCAACGGCGGGACGTCTTTTACCATGTCGGTGCCCAACAGCAGGGCGTCTCCGGGTTGCAGTTGGGTGCGCAGCCAGCGAAGCAGCTCCACCGCATCCTCGGGATCGAAATTTCCGATGCTGGACCCGATGTAGAGAGCCAACCGCCGTCCATCCGTGGGAAGATCCAGCGATTTTTCGTGGGTGAAATTCGAACAGACCGGTTGAACTTCGACCTCAGGCAGCGCGGCGTGGATGTTGTTCGACGCCAATTCTAATGCAGCTTCCGAGACATCGACGGGAAGATAAGAGTGTGATTCTGACGCGCCATCAATGCGCGTAACAGGATCAACGTCTTGCTGGCGCTGCCCGCTCCTAATTCCACTACGGACAGAGGCTGCTCCTCAAGTCCCGCGGCGACGGCAACCATTTCGGCCCCGTGGGAGGAAAAGATCGATTGTTCCAGCGAGGTCAGGTAGTACTCCTGGTACTGCGTAATTTCCTCAAAAAGCCGCGATCCTGCTGCGTCGTAAAACAGCCAGGATGGCAGATATTTCTGCTTTACCGACAGACCTTGCGCGACTGCTTGCGCGACTGCCAGACTTTCTTTGGGCTGTAAGGGAATCGACGGAGCAAGGACGCCATCGAGCAGAGAAGGAACGTTCACGCAGCTCCTCCATCCGCAGCCAGACGGATGCCAGAAAATTGCCAGCGCGTGCCGGGGGCGAAGAAGTTTCGATAACTGGCCCGAATGTGGGAGGCGGGGGTGGTCACCGAACCTCCACGCAACACAAACTGATTGCACATGAATTTCCCGTTGTATTCGCCGAGCGCGCCGGGTGCTGGCCGATATCGCGGATAGGCGACATAGGGACTGCGCGTCCACTCCCACACATCCCCGAAGAGTTGTGCGGGTTGGTGCGGGCCAGCATCGCTCGATTGGGGTTGCGGACGCAGTGCTCCACTCTCCAGCAGGTTTCCGGTAACGGTGGAGAGGCCGGCTGCGTGCTCCCATTCAAATTCCGTGGGAAGCCTGAATCCTGCCCAGTGCGCGTAGGCATCTGCCTCATAGTAGCTGAGATGACAAACCGGTGTCGGCATAAGGTCATCGAGCGGCATCCAACCGTGCAAAGTAAATACATCCCAACTATCGGACGGGTTGCGGCGCCAGTAGAGAGGTGTCTGCCAATCCAGCGACTGCACCGCGTCCCAGCCATCGGACAGCCAGAGTTCCGGCCGACGATAGCCGCCATCTTCGATGAAGCTAAGATATTCCGCACACGTAACTGGTCTGGACGCGAGTTGGAACGGTTCCAAGAAGACCTTGTGACGCGAGAATTCATTATCGAAGCCGAAACCGCTTCCGCTGTGTCCAATCTCAACCAGCCCACCGGCATACTCCAGCCAGCGATGCGGCTCTCCGCCGCCAATGGGTGTGGGACGTGGCTCAGCATAGACCGGCTGCAAAGGGTTGGACCAGAAAGCATGCTTGATGTCCGTCGCGATCAGTTCCTGATGCTGCTGTTCATGATGCATTCCCAATTCGATGCAATCGCGTATCTCTGCAGATGCACCTCTTGCCAACAATTGCTCGATACCTTCTTCCACATGCTGGCGATAATACGAATTTGCTCTAGAGATGGGCGAGAGAAGGATGC
>CAVRDB010000002.1:0-4233 GCA_963719625.1 uncultured Acidobacteriota bacterium | reverse complement strand
CAAAGGGAAATTTCTTGCGCGTGAAACTAGCGCTATCAACTTTTTATTGTTTGTTCGGGTCCATCCAGCCACGGTCCATCCAACTCGTATCGCCGAATCGCATCTCGAGAGTTTCCTTGATCCGCTTGTCTAACTTGGGATCTTCGGGGACGTCAGCTCCGAGTGCTCTGAGTCCTGTAAGAATCTCTTTCGCTTCTGGGGCTTCAAGGCCAGGCAAAGCCCACCTGCGGCCATGCGCCCGAAACCGCAAGCCCCAGAATGCCCGTCCTTTCGCAGAGGCAATTACCGCAAAGCGAATGGCGCTCATTTCCGAAAGCGGATAGATATACGTGCGCCAAGTGCGATTCGAGAAATCCAGCCAAGGAATGCGCTTTATAGTGATTACTTCGCGATCGCAGTGGAAGGTCTCGTCGGAGGCCCAAGCTGCGCGAGCGTAGCGGAACCCTTGCCAGCCAAACAGTCCGATGAAAAGCATAAGCCCGATCGGTATAAAGACCACAGACGAACCCGATGGCGCGTTGGTCAGGTCATGCCACATGCTCGGATTTCCGTGTTTACCCGGCAAGAACAAAAGGGCACAGGCAAGAACAACGAGCGTGCTAATGATGAAAAGGAAGCCGAAGAGCTTTCCGCGTGGCTCGCTCACTGACGGCGTATAGCGAACATCTACCGATTTGTCCGTGATTGAGATGGAGAAGTCGCTGTGAGCCATTCGTGAAGAACTCCGCTAGTTCCTGAGTCTATTGTCATAGTGGGCGCCAACGTAGAAGCGCTCGACGAAACGTGTAGACAAGGCTATCAGAGTAGCGTGCATAACACGGGCTAGGCTAACGTGTCAGTTTCCGAGTAGCGGACCGTCAGGGAGTGAATGACGAGAAGCGCGTTTATCAGGACTCAAACGTATACTGGCTCGCATGCGATTGATCTGGATCACGGCTATTGGAATGACGATAAGTCTCGCGCCGACCTGTAGTCGGGCACAGTCGTCCGAAGTTCCCCTCCGTGTCTCACTTTGCGAAATAAAAGCGCACCCAGAGAAGTATTTGGGGAAGATCGTTGAGTTCACAGCTGTTGCTTCGCACGGCTTTGAAGATTCAATGGTAGAGGACGATCACTGTCCATGGCCCAACAGTGGCCCCGGAGTCTGGATGGAGTATGGCGGCAATCGCTCCACAGATACGATGTATTGTTGCGGTTTTTCACCTAAACCAACCCGCGACAAGCCTCTCGTCGTCGATGGCATTTCGTTGCCCCTCATCGAAGATGAGAACTTCCAAGTGTTTGACGCTCGTCTACATCCAAAGCACTCGAAGCCGCAGCGGCATCAGATACCGTCCAAGCTACTCTGCGCGGTCGCATATTCGGCCGATATGAAAGAATTGCCGGAACGCAGCAGCACCCTTATTGGAGAGGTTACGGTCATATGGGGTGCTGCATGTTATTCGTTGTTACGCAGGTTCTTTCTTGATCCCCGGAAATGACCGACCGGTCAAATCTGCGCAGGCAGTGATAGGTGCAATGGATCGATTTCTGTGCGGACTAGGAAGCCAACCTATACTCAGTAGTTCTCATGCAGAAAGGTGAGGTGATCGCTACGTACACTTCGTCTGTCTGCAAAGTGTGGCGGCTTATTAGTCCGACTAGATAAAATTGACCATGCCATCTGATCGCCTCTTTGCTGGACCTGACTTTCATAGCGTGTTGGAGCATTACAAGGCCAAGCTGGTCGAAGCTTATGATCAGTTGTCGGATGAAGAAGCGGTCGACGAGCAAATCCAGGCAAGCTTAAAAAAGCAATTCATGCTGGATGTTCCAGTGCTCAGACCGCAGGGGGAAATCTGGGCTGAAGAAAGCGTCGCAAAAGTCGATGTAAGGCGGCTCCCCAATCGACTGCCGGGCCTGGGCAACCGTCCGGTTTATGAAGATGTCCCGCAGTTTACTGTCCATGCTCCGTTCGACGGCGATCCGGGCGTATTCGGCATCGCGCCGTCTGTTTTCGGCGGGGCGTCTGTATCTGGTGAGATCGTTGGCAACGAGCTTCTATTGACCTTCCTGATGCTGATGCCGGGGCAAGACCTGCAGGGGAACATCGATAGCGCCATCCGGCAGGTCAATTCAACGCTGGCTCATCTGCGAGAGCAGATGCTGGTCTTCGATCAGGGACTGAATGTCGCGCTTGCCCAGGCAGTTATGCTGCGCAAGCAACGCATTCAAATGCGCTCCGGCGCCGTTCACAATTTGCGGATTCCGATCCGGTCGGCGCCTGCCAAGAAACTTGCGTCAGCTGTGCCCATCCGGCGAGCAGCTGCGACGAAGACTGAACAGCCAGCCGAACCGCAAACTTGGGACGTTTTCATTTCGCACGCCTCGGAAGACAAAGCATATGTCGAGGAACTACACCGGACGCTCGTCGCAGCCGGTGTGCAGGTTTGGATGGATAAAGCTGTGTTGCGATGGGGTGACCGATTGCGCTCACGGATCGATGACGGCCTCAAACGCAGCCGGTATGTGATTGTCGTTCTCTCCAAGACATTCCTGGGGCTGAAAAAGTGGACAGAGTATGAACTGGATTCGGCATTCGCGCTTGAGACCGTGAACGAAAAACGGATTCTGCCTCTGTGGCATGGCATAACCCATGAAGAGCTGAGGAACTATAGCCCTGGTCTTAGCGACCGTCTGGCGCTCGATTCAAGCCAGCAGACACCGACGGATTTTGCCAATGAATTGCTCATTCTGCTTGGACGTCGTTCTGAACGTGCCTTTCCGATTGCCGAAACCGTTCCTGTGTCTGAACCGCAGAGCCACGCTACGGAAGACATCCGAAAGGGTGAAACCGTCGCCTACGCCTGGTATTGGACGAAAGATGGCAAGATCGCGGGTCTTTATATTCGCAAGTCGCCATCGAATGCTGATCGCTTTACTCTCGAAGAGCCTGACGGCGTAATTCAGGAAGGGCCGGTCCACGAAATCGCCGCCAAATATATCGCCGCCGACATAGGACTACGTCATAATGGCCTGCGAAGAAGCAGCGTGATGCGTTCCGGTGACTACCCCGATTTCACCTTGCCCTGATGAATAGGCTCTCGGACGGACGAAGGAGAGTTCGCTTAACATTGTGCTCGGATTGCCTGCATAAGCCCTCTTCACTGTTGAAATCAAAGCGTTCTGAGCCCGCGTGTGCTGTTCCAACGGAATCAGTAACGATAAGTCGACATAGCGGAAGTGATCCGCGGTTCTGCATTCGCGTTGGCGGGTTGCTCCCGGATGACGGGATAGTCGGAAACTCATCCGTCGAAAATCCGCAAGCTGCGCCAACAGAAAACGCAGGTCCTCGCTCCGGTCGGGATGACAAATTTAGCTCAATCCCTCTCAAACCAAAAAACTGCTTGAATGGGTCACCCTGCGAATCTGAGCCAGGGTAAATGTGTCATTCCCGAGCAGCCGACCAGCGGTGGGTTTAGTGACGAAGACGCGTTACCCGGGGCTCATCCGTATCATGGTGGGCAGGCGAGTGCCCGCAGTCCGTGGAGCCGTCGTATGCCATGGCCGAACCCGCAGAAAGAGACGGAACATGAGAAAGCTCAAAATCATCGAACATATCTCGCTGGACGGTGTGATTCAGGCTCCCGGCAGCCCGAACGAAGACGGCGACTACCCCTATGGTGGATGGACCGTACCGCATCGCGATCCCGCCGTGGGAGGGCGCGGTCCTCGCGGAACATGCCAAGCCCTTCGATCTCCTGCTTGGCCGGCTACCTACGACATCTGGGCTGGCCATTGGCCAAAGGCCCCGAGCAGCCCGCTGGCGGACAGCCTGAACGCGGCAACGAAGTATGTTGCGACCCACAGGCCGGACAGCCTTGCATGGGGTCCGGTCGAGGCTCGGACCGGACATTGTCGAGGGCGTTCGCCGCGTCAAGGCGAAGACGGACCGGACCTGATCCTCTGGGGCAGTTCGACGCTGACACCGATGTTGCTGGAGCACGGGCTTGCGGATGAGGTTTTGCTGTTCGTCTATCCAGTCCTGCTGGGCAAAGGGAAACGTTTCTTTTCCGACGGACTCCACCGCGCGAACTCGCGCTCACCAGCACGAAAGCTGCGTCCTCTGGTGTCATCATCAGCACCTACACACCTGCCGGACCTTTGCGGACCGGGTCCTTCTAAGACACTGCGGTATGAGCCTGTACCGGGGTCCGGACAGGGGGAGCGAAGCCGGCTCGATTCATCCCGTGA
>CAVRDB010000001.1:0-321463 GCA_963719625.1 uncultured Acidobacteriota bacterium | reverse complement strand
CTATGTAAAGACAGTCTTCCAGCCCAATTCATGATGATCGAGAATGACGTGCCATAAATCCTCTAGGTGTACTCTTGTGGTTCTCGCAGAGGCAGATAGCTAGGAAAGTGTGGTCGAATACCGGCGGATTTGATACGATAGGTCGCTCAACCCACTCATATGACTATTGAAAAGTTTTACCAGACGCTGAAGTTCGTTGTCGAACTTGACCGCGACCATAACCTACAAACCTCTCTGGATGCGATCAGGGATGCGCTCAATAATCTTGTAGGCGCCTCCGCGCAACCGCAGCATCAGATCGCTCTGGCGCATGCTATGACCGCGTTTACCGCCGACGCAGAGGGGCTTGGAAACTCGCTCACTCCTGCCCAAAGGTCTTTGATTGCTGAGGTAGGAGGGAGCGAGTTTTTCGATCCATTCATCGCCGAAAAGGTGACAAAATCCATTGCTACAAACGCGATGACCCCGTCAGTTGCGAGGGACTTCGTGCAGAACCTCGCCTCCCGACGGATGGAGTATCTCACTACCATCAAACAAACTCTCAATGGCTTGGGAAATTTGGGAGTAAGTAGCGCAGAGCTTAAGCCAGGATCTGCGGATTTGACATTCTTAATTCCTCGGGACTTGTTTGATAACCAGCTCAGCACATTCGCCAAAGAGTTGACCTTCATTCATAGATTCATTCAGGACTTCAGCGAAGCTGTAACCGGGAAAGCTGAATCTGTAGTTTTGGAAAGCCTGTCTTCATCAATTCCAACGGTCGCGTTGGTTGCGGACCCTGTAGTGATCGCAACCATGGCCGAAGTCGTCAATAAATTCCTGGAGACGTGGAAGAAAATAGAGAAGATACGGCTGGTGAGGGCACAAGTCGCCGACTTGGGTTTGAAGGGCGAAGCGATCGAGCAATTGACCGCTCAAATTACAACTACCGTCGAAGAAGTAGTCGAAGAATCAATAGAGATTATCCTTATGGATTATCCCGGCGATCCGGGCAGGAAGTATGAATTGGAAAGTGCTCTTAGGCAGAACACGCATAGACTGTTTGGGCAAATAGAGCGTGGCCTGACCATTCAATTTCGCGTGAACCAGAAAGCGAATGGAGATAAAGCGGAGCAAGATGCATGGGAGACAGTGGTCCGTCTAAGTCGCGAAATGCAATTTCCAGAGATCAAGAATGAGCCCATATTAGTGACAGACGATCAGGTTATAGGGGACGACTTTGATACGATCAGCGTTCCGAAGAGAACCACGGCCTATGTAAGACGGCAAAGAAAGTAACGCAGAAGGAAATCGGGCAGTCCTAGTAAAATCTCGTTAGAGCTTCACTCACGTGAACTATGGCAAAAACTGTAGCTCGTCTCGTGTTTCTTTCTTTCGCTCTAGCAATTGCCGTTCCTACCCTCGCCCAAGCTACAACGAATCCCACGCAACGCACGGTGCGGACCCATTCGTCTAATTCGAGGAAAGCGTACTTGAAACATCAGAAGAAGCAACAAAAAAAGATGAGAAAAGCACAGAAGAAATCGCAAGCAAAATCGAGAAAGCTGCACAAGACGGGCCACTGAGAGCTAGTTAGCAGTACTGCACAACGCAGTTGGTGACGAGACCTGGATTAGGCAACGGGAGGCAGCAACGTTTACAGTTTGCTGATTCACCAACCAATCCGGTGAGAGAATTCATTCCTTGCTTCTGGATAGAACGGCCGACTGTTTGGGACTCATGTCTGAAGATCGCTCAAAGATCATCGACATATTGTCGGAATAAACATTTTCCCAGTTAGGTAACAACGGCAATACGTGCGCCATGGGAGATGTGCGGGCTAACAGGCAAAAGTTGATATTGTATTTATCCAGAAGAGTATTTGGATTGCTCTGAAGCATGGCCCACTTCCCAAATTCTGACAGCACGCCTGTCCACTCGAAAATATCGGAGCGGCCATCAAGAAACACCGGATTATCCGGCACCGCCCAGATGAGATACCCGCCATACACATAGTCATTCAGCATCGGCCCAGAAAGGTGATGGGCCTGGATAAACTCGACCGCTTTTACCGGACTTCCGTCGTTTACCTGCTTTGCCAGGTTTTGCCGGACCTGGGAATCCCCACACGACGATCAGCAGGGAAATCGCGATAAGGATTGCGTTGGGCAATGGGAGGTCGCGAGTGGCGTCGTATCCATCCCATAAAGGCGCAAGAAGACGCGATAGGACGGGCGCGGCCAATATGCCGAAGACGAATAACATTCGCTGATGACTAACCGCGAGCCATGTGCCCGTGGCCAGCACAATCAGTTCATCCCAAAACAACTCGGTGCGTTGGACGATGACTAGAAGCAAAATGCATCCGAGCACAGCCAAAAGACCCAGACCGCGCGCACTATTCATTTGGAGCGGCATCCACTCTTCAACCATACTGAGGCCGACCGGCTCATGTAGCAGGGTGTTCAATGGGTAAAGAACCTCTTTCACTCCCACCGGATTAAGGAACAACGCGGCCGCTGAAAACACCAGCGCCAACATCAGCATCTTGCGACGGTGGGGGGACCAACGCAAAGACACCAGTGAGCCCATTCGGAAATTAAAGAAAGAGCAGAGAAGAAATAGCGCTGCCAGCAGAAATCCCAGGAAAAAAGATCCGTGGCAATTGACCCATACTGCAAACAACGGCGGTAGCCAGAAAAACCAGCGTGGATTCCGAGTACGTCCCAGTTGCACCAGCAGCAACTCGATAGTGAGCAGAAGATATCCGATCATCTGTGGCCGCACCGCAAAACCGGTGGTCGCAAATAGCCAAATGGTCATGGCCCCGAGAAATGCCACCTTCGCATTGCCGGAATAGATAGAACACAATGCGTACCCGGCGATCAGAAGGGCAATGGTCAAAAGACACAACCAGAGCATCAAACCGGAATAGCCGCCGAATCTGTAAGCGCCGTAGATCAGAACCTGGGAAAGCCACTCATGGTCTACCCACGCATGATGATTTGTTGTATAGGAAAAAATATCTGTTGTCGGAATCGTGTGGGTGGTCCAGATAATCTGACCTGTTTTCAGGTGCCACCACATGTCGGGGTCGTCGAACCGAGAGCGCACAGTCAGTACACCCAGAACCGATAGAAGGCCCGAGACCATGACTGGAAAGGAAAACACTTTTCTCAAAACAACAGAATGGGCGCGACCCACTTCACGTTCCGCAAGCGGGGACAACGTGGTCAAGAAGCCGTCCCGACTTCATCGCCCTCCGATTCGGGAAGAGATTCCCCTTCGGCAAGCCGGATCAGACGATGCAGGTAGGCACGTGAAATGTGCAGACTGCGAGCCGCCATCGTTTTATTCCCATGGTTGTCGCGCACGGCAGTTGCAGCCAGCTTGATCTTATAGTCGCGAAGTTGCCGCTCGAACGATCCTGTGGAACGGTAATCGGCGATGTTGACAACGCTTTCTTCCTGAATGTTCTCCGGCAAATCTTCCGGACAGATGATGTTGTCGCGAGCGACGATGATGGCCCGCTGAATCACATTCTCCAATTCACGCGCATTTCCAGGCCAGGAATACGCCTGTAGTAAACCCATTGCGCACGCGTCGATCTGTTCGATGTCCCTTCCGTGCATCTCGGAATACAGCTTTAGGAAATGCATGGCGATAAGCGGAATGTCTTCCGGATGCTCCTGGAGAGGCGGGATATCGATTCTCATCACATTGATGCGGTAGTAAAGGTCCTGGCGGAACTTTCCCTGAGCGACCATTTCAGCCAGGTTTTGATGGGTGGCGAAAACCACGCGCGCCCGCAAGGGAATCAACCGGCTGCTCCCGAGTCGATTGAATTCGCGTTCCTGCAAAACCCGCAGAAGCTTCACCTGGGTGCTCAGGCTCAATTCGCCGATCTCATCCAGAAACAACGTGCCGCCGGCCGCCTGTTCCAGATAGCCTTGCCGCAGACCAACCGTACCGGTGAAGGCGCCCTTTTCGTGGCCGAACAACTCGGCTTCGATCAATGTTTCCGGAATGGCTCCGCAGCAAACAGCGACAAAAGGCTGCCCAGAGCGGTTGCCCAGGTTATGGATGGCGCGGGCGGTCAATTCTTTGCCGGTGCCGCTTTCACCAGTGACGAGCACGGAAGTGTTGATGCTGGCGACCCGGCGCACCAACTCATAAACCTGACGTATTTGCGGGCTCGATCCGATCATTCGATCGCAACTGCTGACCGCTTCCAGTTGATGCTGCACGGCCTCCAGCTTCCGTTTCAGGGAGGAGCTCTCATGCGCCCTGCGCAACATTGCTTTCAGTTCGACAATGGAAGGCGGCTTGCGGCAGTAGCTGTGCGCGCCCTGCCGTACCAGCTCAAGCGCGGTAGAACGAAGACCGTCGTCCGCAAGCACCACCGGAGAAAGTTTCGATCCGACGATTCGTTCTGAGCAAGCAATTCGCTCTTGCAGCGACAGCTGATTGGTGTCCAGGTCGAGGACGACAACATCGCATTCGCCTGCGGAAAACGAGTGACGTATCTCTTCCTCATTCGACTTCAGACCAATTTGAAATTCTTTTCCCAAGGCTGAGGACAAAAGTTGTTGCAGCTTCCGGTCTTCTGAAAACAATGCAATTCGGATCATAGAGTTTGCGGCCCCTGGGGCAGAGACCTTCTCCTGCTGAATTTCTATCTACCGCGGGGAGCGGAGTTGAGGAGCTCTCATGTCGAAATGTTCATGGAGTGAGGTATTGATACAAGGGTGTGGAAAAGATGTCCAGAAAACTTTAGTAACATTTGCCGTAACTAAATAGTTAATAGATGAACTGCTATCAGCGCACGCCAGATCGCTCCATAGGAGCATGTAAGTGGACCTTGGCACTTACCCGCAACATTCTGAGAATGATTCCCGATATTGACCGTGGTCTCGACCTACTGCGTGGGGTCTTCCTTCTCCGCTCTGCCCGGCCTCTTATGCTGGCGTGTCCTACTGCTGGAGAGGGAACTTCGCTTTCTCATGTCGCGCAAGCTGCGGAGGGTGTATCCACCCCGTCACTTACGGGCACAGCATGTAAACTGCCGTGCACACCCATCCTGGCAACAACGCTCATAACACCTTGAATTCAGACTCTTCCCGGCTTCGGACGATTTGGACGGACGATTGCACTTCCACGAGTGTTCCCTGCACGGGAAGAAAGAGTTGGTGTATGCATTCGATCGCCTGGTGGCCGACTCTGCTTGTTCTCGCCATCGCAACTTTTACGGATGTGCGCAGCTGCCGCATTCCAAATTGGCTGGTGTTGCCGTTTCTGGTGGCAGGAGTCGCAGTCTCAGGCTGGACGCATGGCTGGCACGGAGTCGGGCAAAGCTTGCTGGGAATTGGCCTTGGAACCATTGTTCTTGGATTTTTTTGCTGGATGGGCGGCATGGGAATGGGCGACTTGAAACTGTGTGCCGCAGTGGGAGCGTGGATCGGACCGGCGCAGTTGCTGCTCGCATTGGTCTTAACAGGCATTGCCGGCGGGATCATGGCGCTTTGCTGGGCAATTGGCGGTGGGTTTGTTGGCGAGCTGTTGAATGGAACGGGAGAACTGATCTTCGGGCTGAGAAAGCGCGGATTTCGTCCCCATCCTGAACTGGTTCTGGACAATCCATTGACACGCAAAATGCCATATGCTCCGGCGATTGCAATCGGCACACTCATTTCTTTCTTTTCTCGTTGAGGACAGATGCACATATTTTGGCGGCTTCACCGGACAACATGGGCACTTCAACTCAAATCGACAGAATGCCGAAACCAGAAGGGAATCGCGAATTGCTGATGGCGACGAGAACTCAGGATCGCGATTCGCTTGGCGCCACGACCTTGACGGTTGCCCTGATCGGTCCCGAGGAACTGCGCCGCACCGCTATCGCAGACGCCTTGGCCGGATCGCAGACGCGCGTCACAAGGGAGTTAACGTCGTATCCCGGCCTCGACGATGTGGCTCGGCTGCTGGAAACCCATTACGACGTCATAATCATTGAACTGGATAGTGATCCGGAACATGCTCTGGATCTGGTGGAGGCTATCTGCGCCACCAACGCGGCTACTGTGATGGTCTATTCGGCGCAGTCGGATTCGGCCATGCTGGTACGCTGCATGCGAGCTGGCGCGCGCGAGTTTCTATCGCTGCCCATCACCCCGGGAGCGATTGAAGAAGCTCTGGTACGCGCGATGGTTCGACGTCCCGCAGGCCGTCCCGCCAAAAAGACGATGGGGAAACTCCTGGTGTTTATCGGGGCCAAAGGCGGTTCCGGCGTCACCACCATCGCCACCAACTTCGCTGTGGCCATCGCCCGGGAGTCCCAGCATAGCGCCCTGCTGATCGATCTGGATCTGCCGATTGGCGATGCTGCGCTTAGTCTCGGCATACGCTCCGAGTTTTCGGTGGCCAACGCTCTTGAGAATTTTAACCGGCTGGACTCGAATTTCCTTTCGAAGCTGCTGACCAAACATAGCTCGGGCCTTTCGGTCATGGCTACGCCGGATGTGTACATTCCGACTCAGGTCACGACTGAGGCGGTCGATCGGGTGGTCACCGTGGCGCGGCAAACGTTCGACTACGTGATTGTTGACGCCGGCTCAAATATAACCCCCGCCATCAAGGCCCTGTTTAGGGACGCCTCCACCGTCTACCTGATCACACAGGTCAATGTTTCTGAATTGCGCAACTCCAATCGTCTGATTACCGAGTTCTTCACGACCTCCGGATTCAAACCTGAGATCGTGCTCAACCGCTTTACACAACGTTCCCTTGGGATCGACGAAAAAGAAATCGGAAAGGCGTTGACTTTGGAGCCGCAATGGAAGGTTCCCAGTGACTATGAAACAACCCAGCTCGCGCAGAATACGGCCAGCGCGCTGGCGCTGAAGGATTCTTCGATTGCGCGAGTGATTCGGCAAATGGCAAGAACGGCGTGTGGATTGCCGAAGAATCCGGAGAAAAAGAAAGGCTTCAGTTTGTTCGGATGAAGGCTTAGGACAGATTTTTCGTACCAACGAACGGGTGGGATATTGTGGAAACGCTGAATATTGAAAAGCTCAAGTCGGAAGCACACCGCGTACTGATCTCCAAGCTCGATCTGGAGAAGCTGTCGCGCGTCAACTCCCATCAGGCGCGCCAGGCCGTCGCCGGCATGGTGAACCAGATCATTGGTGAGCAGAAAGTGCCTTTGAGCCTTGGGGAGCAAGAGAAAATCCAGGCCGACCTGCTCGATGAAGTCTTCGGTCTTGGCCCGCTGGAACCGTTGCTTCGAGATACTACTGTCTCCGAAATTCTGGTAAACGGCACGGACCATGTTTTCATTGAGCGTGGCGGAGTCCTGCAGCGGATCAATGCAACTTTTCGCGATGATCGCCACCTGTTGCAGATTATCGACCGTATTGTTTCGCGTGTTGGCCGCAGGGTGGACGAATCTTCTCCCATGGTCGATGCGCGACTGGCCGACGGTTCTCGCGTCAACGCCATTATCCCGCCGTTGGCGCTTGACGGTCCCGCTCTATCGATTCGACGCTTCGGGACAGGCCCCGTTTCCGCCAAGCAATTGGTGGATTTGAAAACAATTTCTCCAGAGATGATCGAAATGCTGGCCGCCGCTGTGCGCGCTCGCATCAGCATCCTGATCTCTGGAGGGACCGGTGCCGGCAAGACGACCTTTCTAAACATCCTGTCGCAGTATATTCCGCCGAACGAACGCCTTGTGACCATAGAAGATGCGGCTGAACTACAGCTCGCGCAGGAAAACATTGTGCGGCTGGAGACCCGCCCGCCAAACATAGAAGGTGCCGGGGCGATCCGCCAGCGTCAATTGCTCATCAACAGCCTTCGTATGCGTCCAGACCGAATCATCATTGGTGAGGTGCGCGGAGAGGAAGCCTTCGACATGCTCCAGGCGATGAACACTGGACACGAAGGTTCGATGACCACGATTCACGCCAATACTCCGCGCGATGCACTGTCCAGACTGGAATCCATGGTAGCGATGAGCAATTTGAATATTCCGGAACGGACGGTGCGCCAGCAGATAGCTTCCGCCATCGCCATTGTGATCCAGGTTTCCCGTCTCAGCGATGGCAGCCGTAAGGTGACCAGCATTTCCGAGATCACCGGAATGGAAGAAAACGTGATCAGTATGCACGAGATTTTTAGCTTCAACAAAAAAGGCATTGGACCGGATGGGAGAGTGATTGGCGCATTTCAGCCGACCCACATCCGCCCTAAATTTCTGGAGCAGCTCCGCATTTCGGGTATCTTCCTGCCGACGGGCCTGTTTGAGCAAACACTGGAAGTGAACTAGCCAAGCCGAGGGTTGGGAGTCGAGATATGTTGCTGCTGATGGTGCTGGTATTTATCGGCGTATTCGTAGTGCTGGCGCTGCTCATGGTCGCGAGCGGAACAGGCGCTTCGCAGCAAACCAAGCAGACCCTGGCTGTACTGGAGTCCGCGCTTGCTGTTGAGAAGTCGCGGTCGGGCGACCCGATCGTTGATGTCCGCAAGAATGAACTGCTGAGCGCGGTTCCATGGATCAATCGCTGGTTGCTGAAGATCGAGATCGCGCCCCGTCTGCGCAGTCTGTTGTATCAGGCGAATGTGAAATGGACCACGGGTGGGTTGCTTCTGATGTCCGCGGCCTGTTTTGTGTTCCCGACATACCTGATTTATCTGCGGACCGGGACCGTGATCTTCTCGGCGCTGATCGGACTGCTGATCGCGGGAGCGCCAATTTTCTACGTGCTGCATAAGCGCAGGCAGCGTTTCAATAAATTTGAACAGGAATTGCCGGAGGCGCTTGACTTGATGGTGAGCGCTCTCCGCGCCGGCCACAGCTTAGTCGCTGCGTTAGGTCTGGTTGCTCGTGAGTCTCCGGATCCTATTGGGGCGGAGTTCCGCATCTGTTTCGAGGAGCAGAACTATGGGCTTGAACTAAGAACGGCAATGAACAATTTGCTCGCGCGAGTCCCTTTGCAGGATTTGAGAATTGTCGTCACCGCCATTCTGATTCAAAAAGAAAGTGGAGGAAATCTTGCCGAGGTGCTTGACAAGACGGCGTATGTAATTCGCGAGCGATACCGTTTGCGGCGGCAGGTACGTGTCCACACGGCTCAGGGACGCTTGACGGGTTGGATCCTGACTTTCCTGCCCATAGTGCTCGGCATGGCATTATATATGATTAACCCGGATTCGATGAGCCTTTTGTGGCGGCGAGAAATTGGCATCAAGCTTCTCTACGCTGCGTCAGGAATGATGGTCGTTGGCGCTCTGATCATTCGAAAGATCGTCAACATGGAAGTTTGAAGGGTGAGATATGGGATTCGCCGTCTTTACATTTTTTGTGATCTTCTTGTTGTTCGTAAGCGGTGGCCTCCTCCTGTTCTATCGGGAAGCGATGTTGCAGCGGATCAACGCCGTGGTCGCGCCCAATGAGAAACGGGAAAATCTATCGAGGAGCGTCGTTCATCAGACGGGTGTGGCGCTCGGCGGGGTGATCGAACAATTTGAGCGCCTGCTGCCCAGAAGCCAGGCGGAGGTCTCGGTGACGCAACAGCGTCTCATCCGTGCCGGCTACCGCAAAGATTCGGCGCTAAAGAACTTCTATGGCGCCAAAGTCCTGGTGCCGCTGGCCTTGTGTGTGCTCGTCACGGTTACCGGAATTTTCCACGCGAGTCCATTCCTGATTTATATATCTGCCCTGGGGCTCGGATTTCTGGCGCCGGATTTTTGGCTCGGACGAAAGATTTCAGCCCGCCAGGCTGCCATCCGACGCGGGCTGCCGGATGTATTGGATCTATTGGTGATTTGCATCGAAGCTGGCCAGAGCCTGGATCAGGCGACAATTCGTACCGCAGAGGAACTTCGTCTGGCTCAACCGGCTGTCTACCGATGAATTGAATGTCGTTGTTCTGGAACAACGCGCGGGCCGCCCTCGCTCCGACGCGTGGAGAAATTTTGCCGACCGTACTGGCGTCGATAGTGTGCGCAATCTGGTATCGGTGTTGGTTCAGTCCGAACAGTTTGGGACGAGCGCCGCGAAAACCTTGCGCATTCATTCTGACACCCTGAGAACACAACGCCGTCAGAAGGTGGAGGAGCAGGCGGCGAAGACCACGATCAAGCTGGTATTTCCGCTTGTTTTCTTTATTTTTCCGGCGCTGTTCCTGGTGACTCTAGGCCCGGAAGTCATCATCCTGTCGGAGTTTTTTAAGCAGTTTCTCAACCATTAAGAGAAGGGAGAATTGTCATGAATAACGTAGAGATCATTCGAATCATTGCCGGTGTTTTTTGCATCATCATACTGGTCATTTTGATTCAGCGCCGCCGGACACGAGTTCGCTAAACGCTTTTCGGTTAGACAAGCATGGCCCGGCATGTCGTATTGCGTGCTGGGCCAGGACGCAAGGATACGCTCTGCTCTTCGGAGAAGGGGACTGCGCCACACTCTTCCGTAAGGAAGCAGTGGTTCAGTGGTCTCTGACGAAAACAAAGGGCGTCGGCAGTTGAGCGATGTCGCTGAAAGAAATTGCATGGATGCTCGGGTCTGCGTATGAATCCCGAGCCTGAATAGAACGCGCAATTGCGGGAAACCGCGAATGCCTGAGGATGAACATGGAAAGACGGACGTACTGCGTATACAACCAGACACGCGAATGCTTCCTCAGCTTGGGCGTTACCCCGGCGGACACCATTTTTGCGCGTCTCAAAGGTCTCATTGGAAGGCTGAAGATGAGGTCCGACGAAGGACTTTGGGTGGTTCCTTCCAGCGGAGTTCACACGTGGGGAGTATTGTTTCCTCTCGATCTGATTTATCTGGATGAGAATCTTCGCGTCGTTTATGTGAACGAGCACTTTCCACGATTCAAGGTGGCGCCGTTGAGAATTCGTGCTGCAAGCGTATTGGAGTTGCCGACCCACACCATCTATTCGTCGCAGACGCAGCCAGGAGATCAAATGGTAATCTGCGTGGCCGACGAGATAGAAGACAGATTGATGCAGGGAAGCCCCGGAATATCTGACCAGCCAAAGGAAGTGAGCCAAGTGTGAAGTATGGGGAATCAGTCAAGCATTTTTGGCGAGGATTGCCGGGCAGGGAGCGCCGGAAGGCCGAACGGCGTGCCATCCCCGGCCTCGTCGCCTATTACTGGGATGGAGGCGCTCCTGTCGCGCACTCCGTCCGGGAGATCAGTTTGACCGGGATGTATTTGTTGACAGGGCAGCGCTGGTATCTGGGCACAGTCATGACGATGAGGCTGCAACAGACGGAGAGCGCGGAGGCAGACCCTGACCATTCGATTGCGGTCCATGCCAAGGTAGTGCGGTCAGACATCGACGGCGTCAGCCTCGCTTTCATCTCGCCCGTGGCATCAAGATCTACGGATGGGGGAAAGGATGCTAAGAATAACGCGGTCGATAAAAAAGCTCTCGATCGATTTATGCGTCGCTGGTTCCTGGAGGGTCGAAGTTCAAACGTGATGGAACATACGCCAGCAGCGCTTATCACGGAATGTTGGAGGAACTCTGGAGAAAATCTTTTACAGAACGTTTAGGTTGCATTGCTGAGCTGAGAGTGCAAGCTTCATAGCGTCGGCGGAGGAAGTTATGAAAATGCTAAGGAAACTGAAAGACGAGAGCGGCCAGGCCATGTTCCTTACGCTCCTGTGCATGACATGCCTGCTTGGGTTTGTGGGGTTTGCGACGGACGTCGGCACATTGCTGCACGCCAAAAGAAATCTGCAGATCGCAGCCGACAGCGCCGCCATCGCAGGTGCTGCGGAACTCAACTATACGGATATGAAGACGGCAGGCGATGCTGCGGCGGCGCAAAACGGCGTAATCATCGGAACCAATGGAGGCGCGGTGGCGATCAACAATCCACCTACGGAAGGGGCATATGCGGGCCAGGCGGGCTATGTAGAAGCGATTGTCTCCCAGACCCAGCCAACCTTCTTCATGAAAATGTTCCAATTGCTTCCCAGACGGTTGCGGCCAGAGCGGTAGCCACTCTAGGTAGTCAGTCAGGGTGCATATCACCTTGAGTCCCACGGGAACGGATATTAGCTATGTAACCAGCGGGAAATGCCCGACATATCGGTGCCCCTCTGCGGAATTGTGGATGACTCCGGTTGCTAACTGCGCTCATGAACCTTGCAGGCAATGTCACGCTAATTATGCCAGTATCGATCGGCATCGCAGGACAGCTTTCGATACCGGCAACATCACGTTTCGCCCACGCCAGTCACCCGGATCGCTCCGGATGGCGACCCCTGGCTTCTTACCGACGCCTACTGTCCGCACCGAATTGCACTAATCCCAATATACTGTCAAGAGCGACGGAGTTAAACGATCTCCCGTAGGGATGCTACAACGGAATTTCACTCACCGCCGGAACCACCGTTGAACTTTGCATCCTGGCACCTACGTCATAACGGCGCCCCTTAAGCTCGTCACGTGGGATACGTATCCATGGACAGCGAACAGTGTCATCAGCGACGGCATTGCTGAACGAGCACCAGTTTCATGGCAGCAACGTACTCGACTCTTACCGCGCCGACATCGGGTACTTACGATGGTATCCTGATTTACCAGAGCCCTCGAGCAATCAAATGCGCTATCGCTTACCGGTAATGGCACGGGTTCCACGTTTGACGGCGTATCGTGTTCGCACCAAGCGCAGCTGTACTTTTACCGGAAACAGCGGCACAAACCATATACACAGATTTCGTCGTTGGGTCTCGTTAACACTCACGAACGTCCGGTTCTTCTAATGATTATGCGGCGACTCGCTGGCAGGAACCTCCCCTTACAGCTGTAAAGCTGGTGGAGTGAACTATGAAAAAATACCGATCATATTCCAAAATCAGTTCCATGAAGTTGCGGAGCAGCATTCCGGCACCTCGCGCGATATACGTGGCGACCTCGGGCAGGCGCTGGTGGAACTTGCGCTGATGTTTCCAATCTTCATTCTGCTGCTGGTAGGGGCAGCGGAATTCGGGCGCCTGGCCTACGCCGCCATCGAAGTGTCCAACGCCGCGCGTGCCGGGGTTGCATATGGCGCGCAGTACCACATTACCGCATCGGACTTTACGGGATGGAGACAGCGGCAACCAATGACGGCCCGAATGTGACTGGATTGAGCGCAACTGCGACAAATTTTTGTGCCTGCTCAAGTGCACCCTCCACTCAGGTTTCCTGTACTACCGTCATCGCGAGTTGTTCCCCTGCGCCCCTCCACAGTCTCGAATATGTCCAGGTAAATACCACTGCGACGGTGGGCCCGCTGTTCAATTATCCTGGACTTCCTCATACGTTTACTTTGACCGGGCACGCAACCATGCGAGTGGAACAATGATCGCGCCACCATCAAAATTCAAGACTGCAATGCCGCAGAAACTTGCTGCAACGATTTGGCGAGTGCTTGATCGAACACGCTCGCACTCTCTCCATCAACAGAAACCCGCCGTCGCAGGCTTTTCGAGGCAACATTGCGGGCGCGGAGAACAAGGCGCCACCATGGTGGAGATGGCACTTTCCATGATTATTTTGTTGACCATCCTGTTCGGACTTATTGAGATTTGCCTGGCGCTCTACACCTATCACTTCGTTTCCGATGCCGCGCGGGAAGGCACCCGTTTTGCAATCGTGAGAGGATCAGCTTGCTCGGCTCCTGGCTTCGAATGCAACGCCACTGCAGCGCAAATCCAGACTTACGTCAAGAATCTTGGATTTCCAGGTATCATTCCGTCCGCCATGACCGTAACAACGACATGGTCGGCCTATCCAGTAGGAGGGACGTGCAGCCCGTCGGCTGCATGCAACAATCCCGGAAATTTGGCCACGGTGACGGTGAAGTATAACTTTCCCTTGTCCATCCCTTTCGTCAAGAGCAGCGTGATTGCCATGAGCAGCACCTCCGCGATGGTGATTTCGCAATGACAGCACTAAATCAAGGACCAACTTGCGTGAGTGAGCTATTCCGTTTCTTCGGGAATGATTAGCAGCACTTCAACGGCCGTCGATTTTCCGTTCTGTGCGGCTGGCCGGAATTGCCACTGCTGTAGCGCGCTGAGAACGAATTGAGTTTGCGGAAATTGCGTCGGGAAGATAATGGCCAGTTGCTCGAACCGTCCTCCGGCATTGATGAAACCATGCACCAGCAGGGCATCCGTGTCGGAATCGCCGTCGGCGAGGTGAGGTGTCACGATGACGTATGGCCAGGGCGCGTCGGGCCGAGCGATGCTGCCTGCTGCTTCTTGAACGCGCGGCAAACAGTACTGCAAAATCCAACTTTTCGCTGCACCCACGCGCAGGTAAACCGTGTATGCGAGTCTGTCAGCCCATATTCCAACTGCTTCAGGATATTCTTCTGCCACGGAAGCTCCCACCACTACCACCCCGAAGTGGCCGTCTCGTGGGCGGGTGATGCGTCCGATTGTTTGCCCGTTTCCTGAGGTAAGTCCCGAGTCCGGCCCTGAATTCGATCCTGTCTCTGCGCCGTTCTCTCCGTCTGGCCCCGTTGCAGCAGCGCTCTGGTTGCCATGGTCGCCAGAATCCGCACCGGACCCACTTCCATTCTGCTTGCCGGTTACGGTTCCATTGCCTGTTTCGGATGTGCTCTCTGGCCGTCCGGGCGCGAACGAATCTGAACTTGACGCTGCGGCAGTTTGGTTGACGGGAGGCAAGGCAATCATCCCTTGCGAGGGAAGCACGTCGGAGACCGATAACACAGTCGCTGGTGTCGGCTGTTCCGACTGTTTGGACGCCGTTGCGGGTAGTTGAGGTGATTGAAGTCCGCGGATAGTGATCGGCGAGGTCGTGCTTGCATGGATCGGAATTGTCTCCGAGACAAATGACGTAGAAGAAATCTCAACGCTGGCAACATTCAATTCGTTGTTCGGCATGGCAAGGGACGGACGAACGTTGGCCACTGCTGTTGTTTTAGGCGGATGCGGGATAATCTTGTCGTCCGGGATCTTCTCTGGAGTCCACATCATGACAATTGGAATCGGAGTCTTTAGCGGTGGTAATGCATTTTGCGGAATGTCCGGCTGCACTAGCGTGACAGGTGCAGAAACTTGATACGCAAGCGATTGGGGAGCGGCTGCCGCCACCGGTTGCCCTCCGGACCGGGCTGCCTGCATCTCCGGTTTCGCAGCGGGATGCATAGCGCCGCTTCCGGGAGACCAGTGCAATTGCGGTTCAATCCCTTGCAGTTTTACAATCCGTGTCGTATATCGCCGAGTGAGCGAGTCATCTACCTTGGGCGTGTTGTTAAGGGCAAGCACTGCGATGCCGAGCACCAACCCGTGCGTCAGGATGGAGACCAGGAAGAAGCCTGGCTTCGTGCGCGACCGCGGTGGGTTCGCAAAAATCGTGATGATTCGAGAAGAGTTCAATGCAGTGGAACTCCCACTCCTGCCGACGCCTTTTAGCGGTTGTGACACGTCATCTCACGCGGCAGAAAGCACGCTGTTGTGATGAACGAGGTATCGCTTCCGCTTCGATCCACCAGGAACAAATGCAATTCTCCGGCCAACCAGCATGCCCATAAGTTCCTGCAAACGTGAAGCGCGCCGCACCAGGCGTGTCTGGGCGGCTACACAGCAGTGTTGAGTGGTATACACGTGTTCACACTCGCTTTCCCATTGATCCGCTAAACCTCTCATTCGGCGACACTCCTTCTTTTGGCACAGCAATTGCGATTAGGTGTAAGGAAATCGAACTTACTTCACTGCCAGTTCGAACAGGTGCCTGAATGAACCGCAGATTAACGGGTATTCTTTTGATCGCTTTTGTTGTTGCTGTTGCCTGCAGCTATCTTGTTTTCCGCATTGTTGGAAACCGCCTCGGCGCGCCACAACACCGGGTCACGCGCGTAGTCGCAGCTGCGACCGACATCAAGCTTGGAAGCGTCCTGCGCAATGTCGATCTGACCACCGTCGAGATTGCCGGCACGCTACCGAAGGGCGCCATACTAAAGCCTGCAGATGCCGTAGGCAGAGGCGTAATCTCCGACCTATATTTGGGCGAACCTGTTTTGGAAAGCCGCCTGGCCGCGCCGGGATCTGGCGGCGGTCTCGCAGCAACCATCCCCGACGGAATGCGCGCATGCGCAGTAAAAGTCGATGAGGTGGTGGGCGTGGCAGGGTTCGTGACGCCAGGGATGCGGGTCGATGTTCTGATCACCGGCAATCCTCCAGGGACAACCAATGCAAATTCTCAAGGATCGCAGGTGAGGACGCTGCTTCAGAACATAGAGGTTCTGTCCGCCGGGACGGATATTCAGAAGGACGCGGAAGGGAAACCCCAACAGGTCCAAGTGGTCAATCTGTTGGTGACGCCACAGCAGGCGGAGGCTTTGAGCCTGGCCAGCAATCAAACCAAAATCCAACTGGTCCTGCGGAACCCTCTGGACACAAAGTTCGCTGAGACGACAGGAACCGGCATGGCACATCTTTTCGGAGAGGCGAATGTTCCCGTGGGACCGCCAGCGCCGCCGCGGTCGGTTCACAGAACGTCCAGCCCCTCGCCTCGCATATATCTGGTCGAAGTCTTCAATGGGTCGAAAAAAACTGAAGCAAAATTTGCCTCACACGAGGAAAAACAGTGAGAGCGAAAATCGGAATTGCAGTCGTCTGTTTCTATGCCTTGTCTTGTGTATCGAGTGAGGGGCGGGACCCTTCGGGCACAGACTCCAGGATCTCTACCGCAACCGGCGGCGGTCTCCAGCCAGGACTCGGCCAATGAGCTCTTTGTCACTGTGGGACAGTCCGTGCTGGTCGACACGACTCAGCCGATCGTACGGGTGGCCGTGGGCATGGGCGATATCGCCGAAGCAACAGCGACAAGTCCAACCGAGGTCATGGTGAACGGAAAAGTCCCCGGTGTCACCAGTCTGATTGTTTGGGAAGCGCGGGTGGCCGGCAATTCTTCAAGGTCATGGTGCGCCCCAGCTCTTATGTAGAGAATGACACGATGGAGGGTCTCCAGCGCGAGCTCCGCGATGGAACTTCCCGGACAACATTTGAAAGTCACTTCCGAGGGCGGCCTGATTTTCCTGCGTGGCACGGTGAAGGATCTCAATAGTTCCGATCGCGCGTTTCAAATCGCTTCCACCGCAGGCAAGGTCGTCAATCTGCTCTATGTCGATGTACCGCCGGCGCAACCGCAGATTCTTTTGAGGGTTCGCTTTGCCAGCGTCGACCGGACTCGGCTGAGACAGCTCGGCCTGAATATTTTCAGCCTTGGCGCGGCCAATACAATTGGCACTATCACTACTGGGCAATTTCAGGCGCCGACGGTTTCCACTCCGGCAAGTGGACCCGCAGTCGCAACGATTACGAACGCGTTGAATATCGCGCTCTTTCGCCAGGACCTCGGTCTGGGCGCAACTATCGAGGCTCTGCAGAATGACGGAGTGATCGAAGTCCTGGCCCAACCCAACCTATTAGCCGCCGATGGCAAGCAAGCGAGTTTTCTCGCTGGCGGAGAATATCCCTATCCGGTTGTCCAGGGCATTACGGGAGGCGGCACAGGCGCGGTGACGATCCAGTTTCAGGAATTTGGCGTGCGGCTGAACTTCATTCCAACCATCACTCCTCGCAATACCATCCGTCTCCAGGTCGCCCCGGAAGTCAGTTCTCTGGACTTTACCAATGGCGTTCAGATTTCTGGATTCACTGTTCCAGCGTTGGACGTTCGCAGGTGAATACCGAAGTCGAAATGGCCGAAGGACAGAGCCTCGCAATCGGTGGACTGCTTGACAATCGCGAAACCCAGAATTTGGAGAAGGTGCCGTTCATTGGAGACATTCCTATACTTGGCAAACTGTTCCAGTCGATCTCGAAGACAAAAACCAACACCGAACTTATCGTGATTGTGACGCCGGAAATTGTGGCTCCCATCCCTGCGGGTGTTCCCTTGCCAGCATTGAATTATCCGGAGAAGTTCCTGCCACCGAACTCCAAAATACCCATGACTACTCCCGGCGCGGATGTGACCGGGGCTAAGCCGCTGCCGCCTCGCCGCCAAAAATTCCCATCGAGAAGTTGATGGACAGTCATGAAGCCAGAGAAGCCGCTGGTCATACAGACAGAGGACGGGACCGGTGGCGGTGGCGGCGCTTCCGGAGGGTCAACGCCCCAATAAAGGTGGCAATGAATAAAACGAGCGCAGGCAAAGATCCTCGGGCTTTTGCAATGTTGCGAAGAAATTTCCTGGACGGGACTGCGGATACGCCCGCCAGGCTGGAAATACCAGTGAGGGACATATGTTAAATTGTCGTCATTTCAAAGTGCTTTCGTTCAGTTGCCTGGTTCTGTTCCTTGCCGGATGTGGCAACCCCTCGGGTCTGGATTCCGTTCAGGTTACACCGGCAGCTCAGTCTCTGACGGTCGGTCAGACTGCGCAATTTACCGCAGTCGGGACATATGGCAATGCGAGCCACTCTTCGACAAAAAATATAACGAGCACGGTGACCTGGACCTCCAGCATTCCCGCCGTAGCAACTGTCAGTGATTCCGGGATCGCAACGGCTGTGAGCGCGGGCACAACAACAATTACAGCCAGCGCAGCCGCGTTCAATGGTGGTACTACCTCCAGCGCAACCCTCGCAGTTACAGGCTCAGGCGGAGGCGCAGCTCAGGGGAATTTAGTTTCGATCACCATTATTCCCAGCACGATTACAGTTGGCAATTTGCAGGATACCGGGCAATTCCTGGCGATCGGAACGTTTTCGAACCCGCCCAGCGTGAAGGATCTGACAAACCTACCCACGACGACCTGGATTTCTTCCTCGCCCAGCGTCTTCCCCGTCAACACCAACAGCGCCGGCAATATGGGGGCCACAGCCGGAATCGTCACTGCCTACGGGAATGGAAGCGCCAACATTGTTGCGGAAGTAACGGGCAGCGATGGATCGATCCAGACCGCCCAGGCGACGTTCAACTGCCCGCTGGTTCTCCCCAACCCTCCATCAACTCCGGGTTCCTGCTATCCGAGGTTCGCAGGCGCACGCACTCCTGGCGACTCTGACGGTCTATAACGAGGGCTTGAATACCACCGGCTGGCTGGTCACGGCTCCCTCCGCCACGGGTACGGCGAACGTGCTCGATTGCGGCCCCGGAGCCACGTCCGGCTCAGTCTGTGTCGGCGACTTACCCAGTAGGCACTACCGTCACCTTGACCGCGCCCGCCGAACCGGGTGTCGCCTTCGGCGGATGGTCCTACAACTGCCTTCCAACAGCACCTATCAATGCAATCGGGCCCAACAGTTGCATGGTCACGTTGACGACCAACGATACCGTGGGAGCGATCTTCAACTAAAGGCGCAATAAGGTGCGCCGCTACGGCGGCATGAGAGGGGCAACTCAGATGAGCACCCGATTCCAGCTGGTTGGCGTACGATGAACTTCCTTATTATCTATCCATCTGTCGCGGTCGCACCAGTTCTCATCGTGGGGACGGCAGTCCGTTTGTTCTTAGTCCCAACCGACCGTAAGCGTACGGAGTGGCTCCTCGCTGTGTTGGCCATCGCACTGCCGGCCGATGTTATTGCGGAAGGAACGGCAGGCGCACTATCTCGTTTGCGACCTCTCAAATACGATGAGTTCGTCTATCGGATAGACGGATTGTTCGGACAGCCGAGCTTTGTACTCGGCAGATTGGTCGAACAACATAAGTCGCTCGTGATTCTTGTTAGCGTCTCCTACGGCTTGCTGCCGATGGTCATTGTTGTGGTCTTCGCAACTTATTTGTGGCGTCGAACAGAAGCCGAATCACTGCGCGTGCTTTGGGCCTTTGCACTTAACTTGTTCGCTGCGGTTCCGTTATACCTCCTCTTCCCCGTATGCGGTCCGCGGTTCGCCTTTCTGAATTTTCCCGACCACGCACTATTGGTCGGGACACCGCATCTGCTGACAATAGCAGCGGCTCCGAATGGTGTTCCATCCGTGCATACATCGAGTGCGCTGCTTATACTTTGGTTTCTCCGACCGTGGCGCTGGGGTAGGTACTTCGGGGCGGCATTCCTCGCGCTTACTGTACTCGCGACGCTTGGTTCGGGGCAGCATTATCTCTTCGACCTGCTCACGGCTGTGCCCTACGCAGCGGCGGTCGTTTGGTTTACATGTGGGCGCTTGCACATACCGTATAGTCAAAATTCCGCGATCCAACTGGTGCCGACCCAATGAGCTTATTCGACAAGGTGGGCCAGTTGTGGATTCAAACTTGGACCGAAAGGAGTCGGTGGCTGTTGAATCGCTTTAATGGATCGCACCGTGGAAGGCCCGATGTATGGTGGAAGGTTTCAAATTTAACCCGCCAGCTGGTACTTGCCGAACGCGTGGAAGTAGCCGATCGCGGAGCCAAACGCAGTAAAGGTCTGCTGGGGCGCAGCGGCCTGGGACCGGCAGAAGGTCTGTGGATCCTTCCTTGTGAAGCCGTACATACCTTTGGCATGCGATTCCCGATCGATCTTGTGTACCTGGATCGCAAAAAGCGAGTGAGAAAGGTGAGAAGCGACGTGCGGCCGTGGCGGCTGTCGGCTTGTCTTTCGGCACATTCAGTCATCGAGTTGGCCGCTGGCGCGATCCGTGCGTCCAACACAGAACCAGGCGACATCCTGGAATTTTCTCTTGCCCGTTCACTGAGCGAGAACAGCGAAAGCATTCATCTTTGCACACCCGCTCCACATGTGGATTCTGAGCCCAGCGTTCCTGCTGCTGAACGCTAAGCCATATGAGCGAACTTGCGTGAAACCTGAAAATACACAGGATCGTAACGACAATCAGTGTGTCGCTATCCGCGCCATGTATACGGACGTATCTTCCTGGATGACTCCGTATACAGACGTTCACATCCGCGAGCGCCGTAAGCTTCGCAAGTGATTGCATTATCAGGAACTGTGGAAGTCCCGGGAATGGTTCTCTGCTTGCTTTTAGAGAGGGCACTACCAGCCTCGGCTGGAATATCAATCCAACGGAACGGGGGAAATGTCACATGAACAATCTATACATCAAGCTCTTGGTAATGATCGAGACGCTGAAGGACGAACGCGGTCAGGACCTGATCGAGTACGCGCTGGTGATTGCATTTATCGCCTTCGCGGCAACAGCCGGCATGACATCGCTGGCCAAAGATATCAATACCGCTTTTGCAACCCTTGGTGGCGATCTGAACGCCGCCATCGCGTAATTATCGGTGAAGGTGATCAATGAACAAAGCAACTCTGTCGTTCTTTCTGGGAGAGACGCTCGGAGCAGACCAAGTTCACCGGCATGCTCTCCCTGTACTTCTGTTGAAACTGGTGACGCGCAGCATACAAACGGCGTAATGCTCCGCAAGGATGCATGTACTGGATTGCATCGCAATGGTTGCGAAGATTTCTATCCGCAACTTGAATCATGGAACCAATCCGGCCTATGGCTGGAGTCTTCAATCCAATGAAAGGGGGAAGCCACATGAAAAATTTGCTGATCAAACTGTCGGTAATGATCGAGATGCTGAAGGACGAAGAACGGGGCCAGGACCTGATCGAATACGCGTTGGTGATTGCGTTTGTCGCCTTCGCGGCAACAGCCGGGATGACTACGCTGGCCCAGGATATCAACACCGCTTTTGCAACCCTTGGCGGCGATCTGACCGCCGCCATCGCATAATTACCGGCGAAGGAAGTCAATACAACAAAAGCAACTCTGTCGTTCTTGGGGAGAGATACCCGGAGCAAGTCCAGTTCACCGGCATTCTCTCCCTGTATCTTCCATCAATCCGAAGGAATACTTCCATGCTCCTTTCTATCGTGATCCCGGTGTTGAACGAGGCGCAGGTAGTCCCCCTGTTGCTGGACGCGTCTGCGCGATCTCTTCGCGAAGTGACGTGGGAAGTCATTTTCGTGGACGATGGCAGCACGGATGCGACGCCAAACATTCTGGCGCGCGAGGCGCTGAGAGATGAGCGCATCAAGCTGCTCCGCTTCAGTCGCAACTTTGGCCATCAGGCCGCAGTCACCGCGGGATTGGATTTCGCGAACGGGGATGCTGTCGTGGTAATGGATGCGGATCTCCAGGACCCCCCGGAATTGTTGCTGCGAATGCTGGATCTGTTCGAAAAGGGCTACGACATCGTATCGCCGCAGCGCAACTCCCGCGAAGGAGAGACGCGGTTCAAACGCTGGACGGCGAAGATGTTTTACCGTGTACTGTCACGCATGGCGGACCAGCCAATGACCCCCGACGTTGGAGATTTTCGCCTGTTTAGCCGACGGGCCGTGTTGGCCATTCGCTCTCTTCGAGAACAACACCGGTACATGCGCGGCATGGTGGCCTGGCTTGGGTTGAAAGAGGCGATGCTTCCGTTCGATCGCAAGGCCCGGGCTGCCGGCAACACAAACTACCCCTTGCTGAAGATGCTGCGATTCGCCTGGACCGGCGTCACTTCCTTCTCGGCATTTCCGCTGCGCATCAGCATTGCGGCCGGCTGCGCACTGAGTGCTGTTGGCTTTCTCTATCTCCTGCGAGTGATGTATCTGGCGCTCTGGACCCATACCCTTGTGCCCGGATGGGCCTCAGTCGTCGCCTTGCAATGCGTCTTTTCGGGAATGATCTTGTTGGCGCTTGGCGCCATCGGCGATTACGTCGCTAAAAGCTATGAAGAAGCGAAGAAACGGCCTCTCTACGTCGTGACGGAAGTGCGAAACGTTGGTCTGACTGAAATGACTTTGTCACGCGCCGTCATCCTGGCCGATTCCGCTCCGCCGTTAGGTCCGTTTGTGGTTGACAACACGGAACCCGCGATTCCTATCGCTGCCGCCTCGTCCTCCTATCAACCTTTCGTGGGCGTCCGGGCATAACCGGGTTCATGCGAATCTTCGGGATGGAATAACTGTGGAATTAGGCGTCCAGGAAGCGCTCCAAACACACCGCGGTGACCGAAAAAAAGCGCTACTGCTGATGCAGTATTGCACCCGGCAGACCGGAAATCGCTGGCTCGACCCTACATCAGCTATGTCCTTTTTGCGCTTTGCGCTGTCATCTATCTGCTACCGTTCATGCGTCTCATTTTTATAGGCGGCGACGAGGGTTCTCTTGTCGATGGCGCGGTGAGAATTCTTCACGGCCAGGTCTTCGCCCGCGACTTCTTTGAGGTGATGGGCCCAGGCACCTTCTACGTGCTGGCGGGATTTTTCAAAGCTGTTCGGCGCAACATTTTTGGTGGATCGTAGCTGGCTCTTTGTGACATCGCTAGGGACGGTTTTGGCGATGTACTTCCTGTCCCGCCGGGTGTGCGGAAAATACCAGATTCTCCCGCCAATCCTTTTGGTGGGTGTTTATTTCAGCACGCATGTGGCCGATGGTGAACCATCATGTGGACAGCAATTTCTTTGCGTTGCTGTCTGTCGTTTGCATGGTCTTATGGCAGGACAAGCGTGGGAACATTCTCGGAAACATCGTATTGTCACCGCGGGCGCTCTGGCTGGAGTCACCACTTGCATCCTGCAGCCGAAGGGAATGCTGCTACTGTTTGCTTTCTTAGTATGGCTTTGGATGCAGCATCGGAGGCGATCAGCGTCCCTGTCTGCGCTGGGTGTCATCGTTGCTGGCTACTGTAGCGTGGTTGCAGTCGTTCTTCTCTACTTCTGGAGCCGGGGGCCCTTCGGGACCTGATGTACATGAACTTCGTATGGCCTTCCAGAACTACGGCACACGTGAATGCCATACCGTATGCGACGGGTATTCTCCAATTTTGGGCTCATTGGGTTATCCCGATCCATGGCGTTCGGTGGTTGATTCCCTTGGCGGTGGTTCTGATAACACCGTTCCTTCTTGTAGCGGCACTTCCTGCGCTGGTACCCATCCTCGGCATCCCCCGCGGCAAAGATAATCTGAGGCCGGAGATTCTGCTGTATTGGCTTTGCGGATGGGCATTGTGGCTGTCCGAGTTTCACCGACGGGACATCGCTCATCTCACCGCTGGTTCTCCCTTGCTGATCATTCTATGCGTGCACTTTTTAGCTGAATATAGGGGAAAAATTGCCGATGTTGCGCTCCAGCTTCTTGCAATCAGCGCGGGTGCATTGGCTATTGTCAACCTGTTTATTATCCTTGCCGTCCATTCCGTGCCCACGCGCGTTGGAACAGTAGCCATGTTCAAGCCGGATCCGGCGCTCGCGTTTCTGGATAAGCCTATGTAGCTCCTGGCGAGAGAGATATTCTGCTATCCATCTTGCCCGATGTACTACTTCCTCTCTGGCACCACGAATCCGACTCGCTACAGCCTTCTGATCTATAACTACAACACTCCTGCCCAGTTTCATGAGGTGATCCGCGTCCTCGATCAGCACAAGGTCCGGTATGTCGTATGGAACACGAATTTTGAAACGAAAGCAGCCCCGTACTTCTCCGCAGCGATGTATACCGGCCCGCTGGCGGTCTGCTGTTGGAGCCTTATCTTGAATCGCACTATCGAGTTGTGCAGGATGTCGATGGCCTCCGCATCATGGAGCGAAAGACGGAAGACCATGCAAATCAGCGATAGGAACCCGGTATCGTTCACGATGATTGTTCGCGGGTTGTGAATCCTGCCGCATCACGTACTGATCTTCAGCGGGACTACGGTAAGACGATAGTCCTTCGGGCTATTCCAGTTCCCCGCGGTAAACGCCAAAACCTTGTCGGAAGTTTGGAATTTCGGGCACACCTGGGGAGAGTAATATCCGGAAGGTGTCGATTCGTGCGATCCGATTTTTGTCCACGGTCCCCACGGTCGCGGTGATTCATAGAAGTCCCATAGGGTATCTGTCGACGCGCCTTTCATCTTTCCACCCCCCGCGGGATAGTACCAGCCGATCATCAAGTACCTTTGGGAATGATGCAGATAGGCGGCGCCTGTCATGCCGAATTTTCTAGGATCCTTGAGAACCGGCGTTGCTTCATTCATGTTTGTTGTCCAGGAGACAGCGTCGCCGTTTCCGCCCGTGTAGAACTCCCAATCGGAGGCAGCCAGAAGACCGATCTTCGATCGCTCCACGCGGCCCACGATCATGTCGTCGCCGCAATCCCAAAATCCATTGTTCGACAGTGCGTAAATGTAGTTGCCGACATTCGACGGGCTCGATTCATTGCGGCCGAATTCGATGAAGTACGGCGTCGCGAAACGTCTGCCTGGAAACATTGGCGCGTCATAATTCTCTTGGGCGGGACGTGTCCACGTGCGCCCGTAGTCGGTGCTCTTGATAATGCTCGCGTTTTGCGCTGTCTGCCTGCGGTAAGGATCTCCGCTTTCCTCTCCGTATTGATGCCGGGCGACGACCCAGTACAAGACGCCATCGATGCAGGCGCACCCGCTCGATTTCCAGCTGCAACCATCGGGCCTTTCTCGGTCTCTTTCCCATACTCCAGCATTGGATTGACTGTGATCCCGTCAAGATGGAATGGATCATGTCCATCGATGCGGTTGAAGGCGATATTCGCGTTGGCAGCGCCGCGGAATCCTGATGTATCGTTTGACGGCGAGTAGATATAGCCGTCATCGGCCCACGTCGGCGCCCACGTATCGCCCCTGCTGCTTAAAACCGAAACCGGTGCTCCGACACTTACCGCCCGTAGCGGGTGGGATTTTCCAGTGAAAAAAGATGCAAGATGCAAACTCGATGCCTGAATTTTTAGTGTGGCTGATAACGCAGCTAGAAACGATCCGCATAATACGTCTCTACGTCGCAAATTCACAGGTGTCTCCTGGGGTGTCGTGGCATTGAGATTGCATTTGAGTACGATGATAGATCAACCTCGGAATTGCCAGAGACCGAATCGCATACTTCGTATCTTCATCGTCCGATGAAAGGCACTCTGCAATAGCGGCAGCACTTGCGCCATAAAAAATGTGGGGGCCAAAAGGCTCGTCCGTATCTTGCTGGAACGATATCTTGAATCGCACTATCGGCTCATGAAAGAATCAGACGGTGTCCGAATCATGGAGCGAAAACCTAAGACCATGCAGACCAACGATAGGACACCTCCTGAATTCGACCAGTATGCGCCTTCCTACGTGGAGCTGCTGGAAGATCCTATCCGAAATCGATTCGCACGTGATCCTCTCCACTTTCATCGCAGGAAATGGCTTCTGCTGCAAAGCATCTTGAAGCGCGCTGGCGTGGACGTAGCCTCGCAGAGATGGCTCGACGTTGGCTGTGGGCAGGGTGATCTGCTGGAACTGGCGGGCCGCAATTTCGCACAGGCGACGGGCTGCGATCCATCCGCAGTCATGATCTCCGGATCCAAGTCGTTTCGAGTAGAGCATCAGCCATCCCTGTCAGAATTGCCCTTCGACAATGCTTCCGTCGATTTTGTGACGGCCGTGTGTGTCTACCATCACGTTCATGGACCAGCAAGGGCGCTGCTGACCAGCGAAATCAGGCGTGTTCTGACCCCAGGAGGACTATGTTGCATCCTTGAACACAATCCCTGGAATCCCGTCACGCGAACGATTGTGCGCAGGTGTCCGGTGGATGTCGATGCAGAGCTTCTGACAGCACGAGAGACGCGCCAACTGCTACGGCTCGCCGGCTTTCAAGCACTCAGCACAGATTATTTCCTCTATCTGCCTGAGGGAATTTTCAATCGAGTGGGTTGGCTGGAAGGGATGTTTCGTAAAATACCCTTCGGCGGCCAGTATGCCTTGCTTGCCAGAACCCCCAAATGACCCGGTGTTGAGTTTGATCTCGCGATGTTCTCAGGGAGACAGGGCAGTATCTCAACAGACAGCGCTGTCTGGTTTAGCTGTCACTGGACATTCGACGGCGCAGTGGTGGAACAGTCTTTGTAGAGTGATCCTTCCTTCATGATCACGTGCAGGTTTTTTTCGCGCACGACAAGGTCGAGGTCCTTCAGCGGATCGCCATCGACCAGAAGCAGGTCGGCGATATACCCCTCTTTTATCTGACCGAGTTCGTTGCCCAGCCCCATCACCTGTCCGCCGATGCGCGTGCCGCATTGCAGCGCCTCGTTGGGAGAGAAGCCGAGCAGGTCAACGAAATGTTTCAGATCTCGTGCATTGTCGCCCTGGGGTGACTGAGCGAATCCGTAGTCTCCTCCAATCAGGATGCGTACTCCACGCTTGCGAAGCTCGGTATAGACTGCGGCTGTCGTATCGATGGTGCGCTGCATCATTCGTCCGACTTTGGAATCGCGCAGGAAACCGAACCGCTCGCCCTCATACAGCGTGCTGTAGATGATGCCGATCGCCGGTCCCACGAAAATCCTGTCCTTCACAGACTCCAGCATGTCCAGCGCTTCCTCGTCTGCCGACTCACAGTGATAGATCACGTCGATCCCGCAGCGAACCGCTCGCTTTACAGATTCAGCCGCTCGCGCGTGACAGTTGACCTTCTTGCCAAAATCGCGCGCTACGTTCACGGCCATCTGCACCTCATCCTCACGCATCACGGTCAGGCCGCCATGCGCTGCCGGGCTCAGGTCGTCTCCGGAGACATTAACCTTAATGTTGTCGACCCCTTCACGACAGCACAAGCGAACAGCCTTCCTGATTTCTTCCGGACCATCGGCAATCAGTCCGAAGCTTTCGTAATACATATGCGCTTTGCGCTCATCGCCCAGTCCACCCGTGACTGTGATCTCCGGGCTTGCCGCGCGAATGCGTGGTCCCGGAAACTCTCCCGCATTGACTGCATTACGGATGACGACATCCAGCCGCAATTTTGAGGTAGCGGCGCTATACGCGCTGGTAAAGCCGTGATCGAGCAAAGTTTTCGCATTGCGCATCGTCAGCAGGACGTGCTCTTCGGGAGGAATGTTGCCGAGATCGGAATCATTCACGGCTCCGCCGAATGAAATATGCGCGTGCCCTTCGACAAGGCCGGGCATCAGTGTTCTGCCACGCGCCTCGATGACGATGGCGCCATCTGTCGAGAAGCCTCTCTGGTGCGCGGGCGATTGATTTGATCCTGTCGCCCTCAACCAGCACATCGGCTGGAAAGGCCGGTGCACCGCTACCATCCCACACACTGGCACCGCGAAAAAGAATCGGCTTCATCTGAGTGATCCTCCTGAAAACCTGCAGCAGACCGGACTGCGGGCGCTTGATGGCATTCTAATGGAAATTTACAAACTTCCAAGGATCTTCAGGAAAAGGATCTGGGGAGGGCGAATTTCGGTGGGGCACAGAATCGAGGGCTGCACCGCCGGACGCGATTCAGAATCGAATCGGCCCGGCGGTATCAGACTTTGTACTGCAGACAAAGATGAACAGCCGGAATTTCGAGCTGAATCGGCTACTTGCCGGTATAGACGACCCGCCAGATTGACTCGGATCCGTCGTCGGTCACCAGCAGCGATCCGTCGGGCGCAACTGTAACGCCGACCGGTCGACCCCACGCGTTTCCGTTGGGAAGCACGAAGCCAGTGAGGAAGTCTTGGTATTCTCCTGTGGCATGGCCTGTCTGGTGCAACGGAACACGAATCACCTCATAGCCCGCGCGAACCGCCCGGTTCCAGGAGCCGTGTTCTGCAGCAAAGATGTCGCCGTCGTACTCTTTCGGGAATTGCTTACCCTCATAAAACGTCATTTCCAGCGACGCGTTATGAGGCTGCAACAGCACGTCCGGAACGATCGCTTTGTCTTTCAGCTCGGGATGCTTTCCTTCCAGCCGTGGGTCCTGGTGGCTGCCGATATACCACCACGGCCAGCCATAAAAGCCATCTTCTTGGACGTGAGTGATGTAATCGGGTACAAGATTGTCGCCCAGCGCGTCGCGTTCGTTTACTGAGCACCACAGCTCCCCAGTCTGGGGATTGATCGCCAATCCTACAGGGTTGCGAATCCCATACGCATAAATTCGCATATTCGAACCGTCGGGGTTGAACGCCAGGATATTGGCGCGGTCCTTCTCCTCCGGGTGCGTGTCTGGGTCATTTACGTTGGAACCGGAACCGACGGAAACAAACATCGTTTTGCCATCAGGCGAGAACCGAATGTCACGCGTGGAATGCCCCCCTCCGCCGGCCAAATCATCCAGGTGCTGCGCTTTGCCGGTGGCCGTCAAGTCGCCGTTCTTATAAGGGAAGCGCACGACCGCGTTGGTGTTGCCGATATATAGCCACTTTGGATTCGGTCCCGGAGGATAGAACGCGATGCCGAACGGCTTGTTCAGTCCGCTGGCGAAAATACTGGTCGTCTTCGGTTTTCCATCCGCAGTGATCCCACGAAAGACTATGATCTTGCCCTTGCCGGTTTCAGCGAGGAAGAAATCGCCATTCGGAGCCGTTCGAATCAGGCGGGGATTGTGGAGTCCCGTCGCGTAGAGCTCCACCTTGAAACCCTTCGGAGCCTGCGGCCAAACGCTTTCCGGGCGAGGAGCGATCGTGGGGCCGTTTCCGGCGGACTTGGTGGCGAAAGGCGCGGGAAGATCCTGCACTGTGATTTTGCGAACCGTTCCCGGCTGTTCAAATCGAAAGTCTGTAAAGGGGGGGTTGGAGGCGGCGCGTCCAACGTTCCTGTGGCCGCGGTTTCACCATTGCCGGCCGCAGCCAATCGCGGGGCAGCGGGAGCTGTTCAAAAATTTCAGATAGGTAACGATCTGCCAACGCTGCTGGGCAGGTAGGCTCTCCCAGGCGGGCATTCCACTGGCTATATCGCCATGTGTGATGAACCAGAAAATCTCACCCTGTTTGGCTGCCTGGGTCGCTCCGCTGGCCAGCGACGGGATGTTGCCAGTTCCCTGGGCATTCGCGCCGTGGCAGGACGCACAATTCTGCTGATATAGCTGCTGGCCCGCTGCAGCATTCTGCTTTCCGACGTAAGGGTTTTCAAGCGTAGTCGATGAGGCGGGTGCGTTATGAAAACTCTGGGCTGGAGCCGGCAACGATGTAACGAGTGCGCCGACAGCGATGATCGAACGAAAGAGCGGGCGGATTAAAACGGACTTTCCTGATTTCAATGGTTGTCTCCTGCATCCAGTTTGTTGACCTCGCGGTCTCACGCTATCGCTAGGACGTATTTTCTCTCCATAAAGATTCACAAATCGCGCTCTGACCGGGCTGCCCCTTCTCTAGCGCATGCGATTCGGCCAGAGATTTATCGAAAAATTCATCATTCCTTCCGGCGGTTATGATTTTCATTTCAGCCGGTTGATTCTGGCCATTTCGTTTTGGCCGCGACGCACCATTCGGCCAGCATCCGACGATGTTGTTGCAGCACCTTCTGATAATGCGGATCGCCGGCGAGGTTAACCATTTCTCCCGGATCATTTTTCAGATCCACCAGCGACTCTCGATGCTCGCCATGGTCATAGGCGCAGTATTTGTATTGCTGGCTTCTGACCATGCGTCCTTTCGCATGGGGGGTGGTTCCGTCCACTGGGGCGCCTTGGTCCATGTCGTTGGAAGAGACAATGTATTCGCGTGGATCGTGCGCGGACGCGCGAGTTGCCGTCTTCATCAGACTGATTCCATCTCCACCTGCTGGCCGTTCAATTCTAGCCAGAGTACATAGGGTTGGCATCAAGTCGATGCCGGTATTCGCCAGATGATCGGAAACGCCCGTCCGCACCACTCCCGGATAACTTAGAAGGAATGGAACTCTTGCGGACTCCTCGTAGAACACTGTTTTTTGGTTCCAGCGATGCGCCCCCTGGCAGTCTCCGTGATCGGCCAGAAAAACGATGATTGTGTTTTGATCCAGATGATTTTCGCGGACTGCCTGCAGCACCCGGCCAATCTGGGCGTCCACTTTTTCAATCAGCCGATAATAGGCCCACTGATACTGTCGCCACTTGGCATCGTCAAAATTTCCCACCGGGAACATGGGATTGTTTTGGTACGACTGCCGCATCAAGGTCATGATGTCCGGCGCATTTTTTTGCGGGTCATGGTTCGCCCGCAGCGGCGGGCAATCGGCCGGAAGCGGAGCGGGGCCGATCGGCCCTTGCGGCAGGTTTTCTCCCCTTGCCCACTCGCAGATGTTGTGTGGATTTAAGAATGAAACCCAGGCGAGAAATGGCTGGGTTCGTTTGGTAGCGAGAAACTGCGCGGCTTCGGCTGCTGTTTGTGTGTCCAGGTTCCTGTCATGGTTCTTGAAGACTTCATCGGCATGCATGTCTTGAAATCCATGAGCATCCTTGGCCTGGATTGGATAGGGAAGATGCCATTTTCCAAAGTACGCTGTGGCATATCCATTGCGGGCAAACACGGTTCCCAGACTGGGGAATCGGGTCGAATCCAATGTCGCGGGACCATTCGTTTCAATCCCGGTTGTGACGGGATACCGTCCCGTGATCATCGACGCGCGTGAGGGCATGCATAGCGGATTGGCGCTGTACGCTCGCGTGAATACGATGCCGCTTGCCGCCAACTTGTCCAGATTTGGGGTATGAAGGAATTGCGATCCGATTCGGCAGCTCATTGCGTCGGCAAACTGCTGATCGGTCGAAATGATCAAGACATTTGGGCGATTGTGTGCGGGCGATGCCTGAAGCCGGTCCGAAATGCTGACTACAGCTGTTGCCGCAGCTGCCTGGAGAAACCTTCGACGGCTGGAATGAATCGTAGTTACAGACTCTTGGTTCGGGTGGCTGACAGGATGCTTCGGAATGGGTTGTTCCTTGATCATCCGCGATTTTCCTTGGCGAGTTATTTATGTACGCAGGGGACCAGCGTGATGGCTGTCAATGGACCAAAGCGAAATTATAGATCGAGTCCATCCTCGCTGGCATGGTAGGGGCACAAATGAAAGAAATATCTCGGGACTCATCCAATGTTGATTTCCTTATGAGTCGCTCCCGAAAATCCGATGAGCTGTCCCAGCTTCTGACTTTAATTTTTTCGCTGGTCACCATTGCCGTGCTCTACCTTGCGAAAACTGTGGTGATGCCGCTGGCTCTCGCTGTGCTGTTTTCCTTCTTATTTTCTCCTCTTGTCACTTTACTGGAACGCATTCATCTGCCTCGAGTCTTGGCCATCCTGTTGGTCATACTGGCCGCCGGAAGCCTTGTGGGAACCACCAGCTGGGCTGTTTTTAAGCAATTGGTCGATGTCACCGATCATATGGGCGACTACACCTACAACATTAACCACAAAGTGGAGATGCTCAACCGCACCCGGTCGACTAGCTTATCCACCGCGCAAAAAGAACTGAATCGTCTCGGCGAGCAGATTAGCGCCTTGAACTGGAACCTTTCCGGAGACCGGCAGCGGCATGAGGCGAAAGGACTCGGCGCATCGCCTTCCCGGCCACTCACCGTGCAGGAAGTAGGCAAGAGCGACCGGTTGGATACCATTCATGGCGTACTTGGAGCGATGGTCTCCGTATTTCTGGTAGTTGTCTTCACCTTCTTTATGTTGCTGCAGCGGGAGGACTTGAGGAACCGCCTGATCCGTCTCACCGGACGCGGTCACTTGAACCTGATGACGCAAGCGATGGACGAAGCGGGTCATCGCGTCAGTCGATATCTCGCCCTGCAATTGCTGGTGAACACATGCTATGGGTCCATTATTTTCGCCGCGCTATATTTCATTGGATTGCCTCATGCGATGCTGTGGGGGGCACTGGCTGGGCTTCTGCGGTTTGTTCCGTATATCGGAGCGCCCATTGCGGCCTTCTTGCCGACCGCATTCTCCTTAGCTGTTTTCAACGGATGGACCCCGACGCTTTTGATCGTCGCGATTTTCTTTTGCATGGAAGTCTTAACGGCAAATTTCATCGAACCGCATGTGTATGGGAAGCAGACTGGATTGTCGCCGCTTGCGGTTCTGGTGGCTGCCGTTTTCTGGACTCTTATATGGGGTCCGATTGGCCTGATTCTGTCGGTCCCGCTTACCGTCTGCCTGGTGGTCGTGGGATCGCACGTGCCCAGCCTGAAGTTCTTCACTGTCCTTCTCGGCGATCAGCCTGTGATGCGCCCGGAAGCCCACTACTACCAGCGATTGTTGGCCAGCGACGAACAAGAGGCGTCCCAGGTGCTGGAAACATACCTGAAAGACAAATCTGTCGGGGCCCTGTATGACCACGTGCTGGTCCCCGCGTTGAGCCTGTTCGAACAGGACCGGCACCGGAACGCTCTGGATTCAGAAACCGTCAACTTTATCACGGAGACCGCTCAGGAGCAGGTAGAAGACTTGGGCCTGAGGAACGACAAGCGGCAACCAGCCGATGCTGCAACCGAAGCAGGCTCGAATGAAAGCCCGCTCATGACTGCGGACAAAAGCTCGATATCTTCCTCCATCGCGGCAAAGAATGTGGTGTGTGTCGCCGTCCGGGACGATTCGGACGAAATTATCGCGGTGATGCTGGCCCAAATGCTGCAGCGTGCAGGTCATTCCGTCAGAACGGTCCCTCTTGGCAGCGCGGACCAGATGCTGGCGGAGGTATTCAAGCTCACGCCTGAAGTTGTTTGTCTGTCGGCATTGCCGCCGTACGCCATGTCCTATGCGCGAGGTATTTATGAAGCCCTGCGCGCTCGCCAGTCGGAGCTGGAAATCATCATTGGACTATGGAATTACACGGGTGATCTTGAGAAGGCGGCAAAAGTAATCACGGGCGAGGAAGAAAACCAGATTTGTACCACCCTGGCCCAGGTTGTCCAGAGGGTGAGTCTTCCTGATCCGGCGGCGCAGACATCGGCAGCGGACAATGCAGACGTCCCGGCGGTTCGGACATAGGAGCATAATTCGAGGAGGCGCGATTGTATGGGTGAAAGTTCCCGGTTCTTTGGCGCCCCAGGCTGGTATCCGCGGATTCCATTGCGGCGGCGCTCTCCGGATTCTTTTGGCACGATTGTCCCAGGCCCAAAAGCCAGGAAACTGCGCTAGACACTTGCCTGGACACGATTTGCGGCGCATACTGGCATTCCTGACTAACTTCCGTAATCCTGCCGGCAACGTAGTAGAGTGACAGATTGTAGACATTTATGATTATCCAATTGAAAATCTTGTCAGGAAACGGCAAACTCGTTGTAGCAATCGGCATCTATTCGGAGCAGCAACGAGCCCTGGCGGGCCGCCTGGGAAGATAGTGGTCAGCTAGATGATCCCAGTTTCTCAAAGTGAGTTCGCGACATAGATGACGATGCAACGGCCGATGAAGCTGAAGGCCTTTTTTGGAGGAACGGATTGATGAAGTATTCAAAGTGGCGTGGTGTGTGCGGGATTCTCTCCCTGACTGCATCTCTGGCGATGCTGGGGTGCGGCAGCAGTGGTAACAGCTTCGTGCGCGCCGTGAATGCGTCGCAGGGGTTATCGAGCTTCACCATCCAGGCTGGCCAAACCGGCATTGTTGCCGGCCTGCCATACGGAACGGAGGGCGTGCAACAGCAGGGGCAGTATTCAACCACAGACACCTCTGGAAATTATCGGCCCCTTGGCTCAGGGAATAATCAGCAGTTAATCGCTTATTCAACGCCGGGTACGGTTCTGACGTCTACGACGCAATCGTTTCTGAAAAATACGTCCTACACCATCGTCTTGACGGCGCCCGCACCCAACATAGAATTTCAAACCCTCATTGACGACAATACCGCTCCAACAAGTGGAGACTATAACCTGCGCGTGATGGACGCCTCAACCCAGGCCGGTCCTGTGGATATTTATATTACCGCGGTCGGCGCTGGCGTCGGCGGGCCGCCAGTGGTGGGAAATATTGGATTTCAGCAGGTCGTGAAAATTCCGCAATTGTCGCCGGGAACGCTGGAAGTGCAGGTTACACCGGCGGGCAATCCCTCCAGGGTATTGGCAATTGAGCCGTTTTCGCCGGCGGCGGGAAAGGATTACTCGATATTTTTCCTGGATCCGCCGGATCCTTCTCAGCCTATCGTTGCCCCCTCCATCCAGCCCGTTCCGGGAGCAAACACGTATGGCGTGCTGGTTGTGAACGACCCAGTGACGGGCACGACTACCATGTAGTCGTATTCGTCTTGAATCCAGAATAAGCAAAAGGCCTTCGCTTCGGCGAAGGCCTTATTGTTGATTCGATTGTTTGGTGCGATCTCACCAGGATCTTTTCCGGTCGATGAGACCGCATATCGCGTCTAGGTTCCTTCTGACCAACCAGCCAGATACTCTTCCTGTTCGGGCGTTAAGCGGTCGATCTTGCAGCCCATGGAATCGAGCTTCAACCTTGCCACGCGGCTGTCCAACTCCAGTGGGACCGAGTAGACCTTGGGTTCGAGCTTCGAATGGCTTTCGACAAGATATTCGGCGGACAGGGCCTGGTTGGCGAAACTCATATCCATCACAGACGCCGGATGACCTTCGGCAGAGGCCAGATTGATGAGACGGCCTTCGCCCAGCAGGAAAATGTGCCGGCCGTCTTTCAGTGTGTACTCTTCCACGAACTCGCGGGTGGGGCGCTGCGAGGAGGAGAGGCGTTCCAGCGCTGGAATGTCGATTTCAACATTGAAATGGCCGGAGTTGGCGATGATGGCGCCATTCTTCATCAGTTCGAAATGCTCCTGCCGCAGAACGCTCTTGTTCCCTGTGACAGTCACGAAAATATCGCCGATTTTTGCTGCTTCCGTCATGCTCATCACGCGATGGCCATCCATGGCTGCCTCAATCGCGCGTAGTGGATCGACTTCGGTCACGATGACGTCCGCGCCCATGCCGCGTGCGCGGGATGCCAGGCCGCGACCGCACCAGCCGTAGCCCGCTACAACAAACCGTGAACCCGCTAGCAGCACGTTCGTGCAGCGGATAATGCCATCCAGCGTGGACTGGCCTGTTCCGTAGCGGTTATCGAACATATGCTTGGTCAGCGCGTCGTTGACAGCGACTACGGGATAGCGCAGCACACCGTCTTTTGCCATCGCGCGCAGGCGAATCACGCCGGTCGTCGTTTCCTCGGTGCCGGCCAGCACACCCTCCAGCGCGTCCTTGCGCTTGGTGTGGAGAATGGAAACCAGGTCGCAACCATCGTCCATCGTCAGGTGTGGCTTATGGTCGATGGCAGTCATGATGTGCGAGTAGTAACTGTCGTTGTCCTCGCCTTTGATGGCGTAGGTCGAAATTCCATAATCGCGCGCCAGAGAAGCCGCCACGTCGTCTTGCGTTGACAACGGATTGGAGGCGCAGAGCGCGATGTCAGCTCCGCCATCCCGCAGGGTAATCATCAAGTTCGCCGTCTCGCTGGTCACATGCAGGCAGGCAGCAACGCGCAGCCCCTTCAGGGGTTGGTTTTTGATGAATTCCTTGCGGATAATCTGCAGGACAGGCATCGATTGGTTGGCCCATTCAATGCGGCGTTTGCCCTGGTCGGCCAGGTCGAGATTCTTCACATGCGAGGGAACGGTCGTCGTTGTCGCCATAGATGTCTTTTTCTTTCGTGGATTGAAAACACCCGCAGAACTCTGCGGTCTTCTTGAGGGGAAGTTCCAAATCGGGACCATTTCCGTCCCACGTTCAGGGTATCACTTCTAGCGCAGCCCTTAAAAGATGGGTCTGCGTTGGCAGTCGATCTATTTGTGTTGTTGCCGAGGTTTCTTCACCATCGCAGCCCATCCCCTGGCGTCCTGGGCCCTTGCGCGATTCCTTAAGCATCGAAGCCGGGGCCGCCAGGCGACCCGCACTCCTTCCAGAGCTTTTCCCAATTCCATATTCCGCACGCCACATCGTTCGGCAACGGGAATCCGAGCTGATGTGCAAGCATACACACCTGCCCGCGATGGTGGGCTTCGTGAGAAAGCATATAGCACAGCATTTCCACCCCAACCGGCCAAGGCCGAGCCCAGCCGTCCCTGCGAAACTTCTCGACGCGGTCCCCACGACTGCCGAGCGCTTCAGCGAGCATCTCCGCGCAGCGAGCGGCGCTCTCGGCCAATCCCGCACGGGCCTGCTGAGGCGTGCAGTGCGCGCGGTTGAGCTGTGGTGGAACCTTCAGGTGCGGAGCCGTAAGCCTGACCCACTTGGAGCGGACATTGTGCATGTGCGTGAAGATCGCCACAATGGTGCGGGTGTTGCCGGGCGGTTTGGCTCTCCAGGCGGCAGGGTCAAGATGTTCGATAAGAACCTGGTTCATGCGATCATTGGCGGCGAATATCTGGACTGCTGCTCGGCCGAGTTGAGTATGAACCTCGTGTTGACGCATGTTCACGACTCCTTACTTCTTGACCTATCGTAATTAGGCTGCGGATAACTTTGCTACGACCGATCAAGCTGACCCACTGCTTTTTCGCTCCAATGCCAACAGGTTTTCCTTTCTCGCCAAGCCCCAGCGATAGCCGGCGAGCTGGCCGTTTTTCCCTACGACGCGATGGCATGGAATGACCAGGGCCACTGGATTTTGGCCGCAGGCCCGCGCCACAGCGCGCGCGGCTGTTGGTTGTCCAAGGGCCTGCGCGACTTCTCCGTACGATCGCGTCTCTCCGCGTGGGATCTGTTGCAGGGCTTCCCAAACCCGCCGCTGGAACGCAGTGGCTCGTACATCAAGAGGCAATGTCGCACCGATCGGGTGTTCTTCCAACCGCGCCAATATGGCGGATAGCCGGGTGGCCAGCGCCTGATCATCGCGTTGCAGATCAGCTTGCCGAAAATCACGCTGCAGATCGGCGATCAACTGTTCTTCGCGATCCGCAAACGCAACGGCGCATATGCCGCGATCTGTGGCGGCCACCAGAATCGTGCCCAGTCGGGTGGAATGCAGTGGTGTATCGAATCTGTTGTCCGGCGCCTTGTCGCGGTATAGGTTCGGAGTCATCCCCAGCCGCTCGACCGGCTTTCTCGTAGATACGGCTCTGCGATCCATAGCCGGCCTCGTACATCGCCGATGTGACCGACGCGGAAGTCGCTAGTTCACGCTGAAGACGTTTGGTCTGTCGCGTAGCCAGATATTGCCGAGGCGTGACGCCGAGAACCTGACGAAACATTCGCTGCAGAGAGTAGGGGCTCATTCCCATGGCCTGACCCAACTCCGGCAAGGTAGGAGCTTTCTCTCGCGGTTGGTCGAGATAGCGGCATGTCTCCGCGACTCATGGATGCCTGAGGATGGAGAGAGTCTGGTCGGCAGCGCTTGCAGGCGCGATATCCTGCCGCGCGGGCCTCGGCAGTCGTAGGGTAAAAGACGATATTTTTCCGTGCCGGTCTGCGGCTTGGGCAGGAAGGGCGGCAATAAATGCCGGTGGTGCGGACGGCATAGACGAAATTGACCGTCGCCGCTCGGATCGTGTGCCTGGATCTGCTGCCATGCAGATTGTGTATGAAGGACTGTCATAGAGAACAGGATGGCACCGCCCTTGTGATCGCGGCTATCCGAATCTTGCGGTCAAAAGAAAATAATAGAACGTTCAGATCGCGATCGGTTAAAGTATGGTGTTCGTGTTATCCAAAATCTCCACCTCAACCGCAGTGAAATTGCATCTCACAGTAATAGGAGAAGATAGAGACTGATTGAAGGCTCGTCGCTCGAGCCAAATCTTTACGACACGCCATGCTTTGCGCTGCAGGCTTCCGAGCCTGCCGTCATATCCTACACACAACACTAAGGCGGATTTTCGATTGATCTTTCCAGGAAAGTACAGGGTACTGCCTTTTTTTCTAATGGCAGCCATGCTGCCGCTTTATACTCAACCGGCGTTTGCCGGCAATAATCCGAGGACGACGTTGCCAGACGCTCCTTCGGCGTCTACAACCGCCACCGCCTCCGATCTGCCGGGACAGCAACACGCAAACCAGCAGTCCTCGAATTCGGCTCCGCTGCGGCAGGCCCCTCGACTGGAGAAATACATTGATCCGGATGAGCAAGCTGTGCCTCTCTCCGCGAAGGAGAAGCTGGAGCTGTCAGGTTGGGAACAGCTGCAGCCGTATTCGTTTGGGACTCAGATACTGGCTGCCGGGTGGGAGCAATTGTTGAACAGCAATCCGAAATATGGAACCGATAAGGCCGGATTCGGAGAGCGTCTTGGAGCCGCGTCAATTCGGCAAAATAGCCAGGCGATTCTTTCTGACGGAGTCTTCGCCGCCGCCTTTCGCCAGGATCCGCGATATTACCGCAAAGGTTCGGGCAACTTTGTGGGGCGCATCTTCTATTCGGCCAGCAGGGTGCTGGTCACTCATACAGATGCAGGGAATGAGACGGCAAATACTTCGCAGCTCGTCGGATATGCAGGGGCTGCTGCGCTCACCATGACTTACTACCCCGCTGTGAGCGCCACCTGGCCAAAGACCGCAAGGGGCTATGGAATTTCATTGTTGGGATCGGCGTTGGGTAACGAGGTCCATGAGTTTTCACCAGACTTGATACATCGGGTTTTTCATCGGCATCACAGCTAGATCGCGAATCTTCACGCATGACAAAGGGCAGGCTCGAAGAGCCTGCCCTTAATGTGCTCACCGGCTGATTTAATTTCTTGCGGCGACAGCTTCCTTGGCGCTTGCCTGTTCCCGCAGAGCAGCGGCCTTGTCGGTTGCTTCCCAGGTAAAGTCGGGATCGTTGCGACCGAAGTGACCATAGGCAGCCGTTTTGCGATAGATGGGGCGACGAAGGTTCAGGCTTTCGATGATATCCCGTGGCGTGAGCTTGAAATTCTTGCGGACGAGCTGTTGCAGTTTCTCGACCGAAAGCTTTCCGGTGCCGAAGGTGTCGACCAGCACGCTGACCGGCTCAGCCACGCCAATGGCATACGCCAGTTGCACTTCACAACGCCGGGCGAGTCCAGCCGCAACAATGTTCTTGGCAATGTAGCGGGCCATGTACGCTGCGGAGCGATCGACCTTGGTCGGGTCCTTGCCGCTGAATGCACCGCCGCCATGACGGCCTGTGCCGCCGTAGGTATCCACGATGATCTTGCGACCGGTTAAACCGGTATCGCCCATGGGGCCGCCAATCACGAAACGGCCAGTTGGATTGATGTGGTATTTGGTGTCTTCATCCAGCAGTTCTGCCGGGACGGTGGCCTGAATAACATGCTTCAGGATGTCAGCGCGTAATTCTTCGTTGGTGACGCTGTCTGCGTGCTGGGTAGAGATGACGACTGCATCGACCCGAACCGGCTTGCCATTGGCGTCGTATTCCACCGTGACCTGGCTCTTGCCATCAGGGCGAAGATAGCTGAGTTGGCCGGATTTGCGGACCTCGGACAGTCGCCGGGTCAGCTTGTGGGCCAAGGAGATGGGCATCGGCATCAGTTCCGGGGTTTCGTCGGTTGCATACCCGAACATCATGCCCTGGTCGCCGGCCCCACCCGTATCCACACCCATGGCGATGTCGCCAGATTGCTTATTGATGGTCGAAATCACAGCGCAGGTGTTGGAGTCGAAGCCGTAGGCTGCGTTGTCATACCCGATCGAAGCAACCACGCCTCGCACCAGGGATTGAAAATCGACATAGGCGCGTGTGCTGATTTCTCCCGCAATTACCACTAGTCCGGTCGCCGTCAGGGTTTCGCAGGCTACCCGGCTGTGCGGGTCCTGCTCCAAACATGCATCCAGAATGGAATCGGAAATCTGGTCGGCGATCTTGTCGGGGTGTCCTTCGGTAACGGACTCTGAGGTAAATAACAAACGATCTTGTGTTGGCAAAATTCCTCCTGATGCGGGTACAGCCGCTGGCTCTTGGCCCGGCCTGCAACTTCGCTACGATGTGGGAACCTGATCTCAGCCCACGGAATGAAGCGGGCAGGACACGAAGCGAAACATCGCTTCTACTAGGCTAACAAATGTTCAAATTGGAGGGGCAATGGAAGCTCAGCCAATGGGGAAGATAGGCCGATGGCGTGCCAATTATCGCAGTGAATGGGATCGATGATGGTGCGGTTTCTTCGCCTGGACAGCCGCCGGCGGCGCGGAAGCCACATGTGTAGGGACAGTGGCAGCGTACGCCGGAGGCGGTGCTAGTGAAATCGACGCCATCCGTTGATGCACATATCCCCAGACGATCCAGCCTAATCCGCACAGCAGTAATAGTAGAGCGATCACACCTGCCCAGCGAAGTTTGGTGTCGGTGATGCGTCCGCCTCGGTGGGTGGAAACGCTCAGTGCGAATGCGGCCCAATCCTTATCATTGTTCGGACCAGGGGGAGTGTTTTGTCCACTGGCGTCTAGGAAGCGCTCGACCCATTCGCCCTCGTCCAGGCCCAGGAAGCGCACATAACTACGGACAATGCCTTTGCTAAGGATTCCACCGGGCAGTTGATCGAATGCGTCGGACTCAAGCGCCTGCAAACTGCGGACAGTCACCTTCGTCGTCTGGGCGATATCTTCCAGACTGACAGAGCGGCGTTGTCGCTCGCAGCGTAGTGCTTCTCCGAAGTGTTCCATGGATGTCGTGCCAGCAGTCACAGCTAGAACTCTCTATTTGCGCTGATTATTCGGTGTTTGCAGACTATTCCTGCACAATAAACGAGTCAAATCAATTAGGTTGCCCTCAAGCCGCCAAGTGAAGGGTACGTATCTCTATAGTACCGAAGGGCCTGGCCCTGTTTTTCGCGCTTTCCACCCCATGAAAACGATCTTTTCTGAGGAGCCGATATACTTGTCAGAGCAGCGCAAGCCTTTCCTGCCCTGAACCGGTTCTACCGGTGTGTCCCCGATTTTACTGACCACTTATGAACAAGCTTATCTTTGGAAACCTGGTGTACCGCCCCCTTCGTTCTCTACTCAGCCTGACAGCAGTCGCCATTGAAGTGGTGATGATTCTTTCCGTAACGGCCATCATGCTGGGTATGCTGAACGACGCCAAAGACCGCACCAGCGGCATTGGTGCCGACCTCATTGTGAAACCCTCCAACACCAGTTTCCTCGTCGGCGTCAGCGGCGCTCCCGTCTCCGCAAAAGTGGCCGACGTCCTCGGCCGGCTCCCCCACGTGACTGTGGCTGCGCCAGTGGCCGCTCAATTTGTAACGGGCAAGTCGCTTGAGACTATCTTCGGCATCGACTACGAAAGCTTTAATGCACTCAAGCCATTTGTTTTTGTTGCCGGCACTCCCTTTCAGCAGCCTTTTGATGTGATTGTCGATGACGTTTTTGCTAGGAGTGACAAAGGGCACCACGTGGGCGAGGAAATCTCCATCATGAACCATCAGTTCCGTATCAGCGGGATTGTGGAACACGGCAAGGGCGGCCGCAAGCTAATTCCTCTGGCCACGCTGGATCAATTGACCGGCTCCGAGGGCAAAGCATCCGCCTTTTATCTGAAGCTGGACTCGCACGCCAACGATGCGCTGGTCGAACAGGAGATCGAACATACGCCAGGTATGGAAGGGTATCAGGTGCAGACTATGGAGGATCTTATTTCCCAGATGACTCCGGAACGGCTGCCCGGTTTGGAACCGGCGCTTTATACCGTGATCGGCATCGCATGCATTATTGGATTTTTGGTCATCTTTCAGTCCATGTATCTGGCGGTCATGGAGCGCACCCGCGAAATCGGCATTCTGAAAGCATTGGGTGCATCAAAGCCCTATATTGTTTCGGCCATCCTGAGAGAGACGGGTATGTTGGCTGTGGGCGGCATCGTGCTGGGCATCGCACTTAGCTTCGTGGCTCGCGCTACCGTCCTGGAAAAATTTCCTACCATCGCATTTCCCATCACGGTGCACTGGGTGCTGTGGGCCAGCATCCTGTCGCTGGTGGGCGCATTGTTCGGCGCAGTGTATCCGGCCTATAAGGCCGCACGCAAAGATCCCATCGACGCCCTGGCCTATGAATAGCTGGCTGTGACCCATCTTACGGCTGTGTTTCCATCAGAGGACTTCTGGCTGGGACGCCATGGGATAGCGAAACGCGTGCTGCTTCCATCGCGCAATCGGGCCTTCAAAATATCGCCACGAAAGCGCTGAAATACCCAGCGCAGCGGCCAAAGCCGCGACCAGCGCAACACTGTGCGGAAGATAATTCCGCAGGGCCAGGTAGATCGGGTAGTGCACCACATACAGGCAATAGCTGATCCTTCCCAGCCAGCGAAGCAGCGGAAGGCGCAGCAGACGCGGCACGAGTCCTGAAGTACCGCTGACCGCCAGGGTGACAAGCAGCCACAGCGACCATGCCAGCCAGAGCACGGAGTAATCGGTGGCGTTGAAAATGCGCAGGTCAAACTCGCTTCGCTTAGTAATGCCCGTGGCAAAATCGATCCAGATGGCCAACGCAATCAGCGCTGCGACGCATCCATACAGCCAGCGCGCGTGGTGCTGCAAGCGGGCTCGCCAGCGGTCGCTATGGTCCTCCCACAGGATAGCGACCAGGCATCCGGCGGCGAGCGAATCCATCTGCGCCAGGAACAATTCCTGGCCGCCTTTTGGGTCGGGATAGAAATACCGGGCCCAGGGTGTCAGCAACAGGATCAGCGCCAGGATGGTGAGGAGTGGGGTCCGTCGTGCGCGTGTAAAGGTGACCAGAGGAGCCCAGAGGATATAGAAATATTCTTCCACCGACAGGGACCACAGAACGCCAAAGCCCATCACCACCCAGTCTGGATGCGGGACGATCGTAAGGTGGGTCATCAACGGCGGCAGGAACGATTGCAAAAAAGTTACGTAGAGAAGGACTGTTTTTAACGGCTGCGGTGTTCCCACGCAGGCCGAAGCCACGAAGTAGACCAGCAGAGCCAGAAAGTAGAGAGGAAACAGGCGCAGCGAGCGCCGGGCATAGAAGACCTTCAATGCGCCGGGATGGTCCGTAAGCCGCAGCAGAATGGACGTTATCAAAAATCCGGAAAGAACAAAAAACAGATTCACTCCCATCCACCCCCATTGTGGCCCCAGCAAAAGAAGGCTTGGATGATGGATGTAGTGGCGCATCAACACCATGGCAATGGCGATGCCGCGCAGCCCATCTAGTTCAGGGATTCTCTGTGCCGGACTGTGGATGGTGGATGAGATTTCGATGTTCCCCGAAAACTGTTTCAATGTCTGGGACGCTCATGCGGCAGAATAGCATCGTCCCGGTAGTTTGCCGCATTCCATGCTGTGGTTCCTAGTACAGAACAATCCTGAGGAAGGACATTCTCGAAAGCACTGTCCCTTATCGAACGAATACGAGACAATGGCAATAACCTTCGATCCAACGCTCGACCAATCAACTGTGAGTAAAACAGCGATCATTATCGGCGCCGGACCTGCCGGCCTGACTGCAGCCCTGGAATTGCAGCGGCACTCGGACATACATCCCATCGTGCTCGAGGCAACGAACGAAATCGGCGGCATCTCCCGCACGGTCCGTTACAAGGGCAACCGCATGGACATCGGCGGCCATCGCTTCTTTTCAAAATCCGATAGGGTCATGGAGTGGTGGCTGGAAGTGATGCCTGCGGCCGCGACCGAGGGAGCTGGCGGCGCAATTCCCATCAGCTACCAAAATAAACAGCGGACCATCCAATCCGGCGAGCAGAATCTTGACCCGGAACGCGACGACCTCGTGATGCTGGTGCGTCCACGCAAAAGCAGAATCTATTTCCTGCGCAAGTTTTTCGATTATCCCATCAAGCTAACGCCGGAAACGCTGCGTGGCCTGGGGCTGCCGCGCACCATGAAGGTTGGCTTTAGCTACTTGCGTGCGCGTGGCTTTCCACGCAAACCGGAGACATCCCTCGAAGACTTTATCGTCAACCGTTTCGGTAAGCAGTTGTACGGTCTGTTCTTTGAGTCGTACACGGAAAAGGTCTGGGGCGTGCATCCGCGGCACATCAGCGCCGAGTGGGGAGCGCAGCGCATCAAGGGATTGTCCCTGACCAGCGCGGTAAAGCATTTTGTGAAGCAGGCATTTTCCGGCGCGAAAAAGAATTCTGGCGATCTAAGCCAGAAGGGCGTGGAAACTTCTCTGATCGAACGCTTTCTGTATCCAAAATTTGGCCCGGGCCAGTTATGGGAACACGTAGCGTCGATGGTGCAGAATAATGGCGGCGAACTGCATATGCAGACGCGTGTGACAGAACTTCGGGTCGAAGGCGACAAAATTTCTGAAGTCGTGGCGATCGACGCGGAAGGAAAGACTCATGTCTTTCCTGCAGACTATGTGATTTCCACCATGCCCATTCAGCATTTGATCCGCAGCCTGCAGTGTCCTGTGCCAGCGGAGGTGAAGGAAGTGAGCGAAGGGTTGATCTATCGCGACTTCATCACCGTCGGCCTGCTGGTGAACAAGCTACTGGTGACCGAGCCGGATGGCAGCCCGTTGAAAGACACCTGGATTTACATCCAGGAGCCCGACGTCACCGTGGGTCGGTTGCAGATATTCAACAACTGGAGCCCGTGGATGGTTGCCGATCCCAACAAAATGTGGATCGGTCTGGAATATTTCTGCAACGATACCGATCCGCTGTGGACGATGTCGGATGAAGAAATCAAGAAGTTCGCTGTCGCGGAGATGGAAAAGATCGGCATCCTGAAAAAATCCGATGTCCTGGATGGCCATGTCGTACGGGTTCCCAAGACATACCCGGCATATTTTGGGACGTATGATCGATTCGACGTAATTCAGAAATTCACGGATCGCATCGAAAATCTTTTTCTGGTGGGCCGCAATGGAATGCATAAGTACAACAATCAGGACCATTCCATGCTGACGGCGATGGCGGCGGCGGAAAACATCATGAACAATGTCCGCGACAAGTCCAATCTGTGGGCTGTCAACACGGAGCAGGAATATCACGAAGAAAAGCGGGCATGAGAACTAGATGGCGTCTCGTTCTACTGCTGTTGGCTCTCTGCCTGTTGGCGCTGCGGCTTTGGCATATCCGCGCGGACTTTCCGGACTATCACTTCTATAGTCAGGAGCGGGCTCGCTTCACCGACGAGGGTTTTTATACCAACGCCGCACTTCACCATTTCACGCTTGGCCACGCATACATTCCTGGAAGCTGGAATCCAGGCATATTCATGCCAGTGTGGCCTCTGCTGGTGGGACTGCTGTTTCATTTCACCGGCATCAGCGTGACTGCTGCCCGCTCGTTGGCCGTGGTATGTACTTGGGTCAGTGTGTTGTTGGCGTATGGCGTCACACGTCAGTATCGGTCGCAGACATTTGCTTGCCTGGTTGCGTTCCTGATGGCAGTGAATGCGCTTGGTTTTTTTTACGGTCGCCTCGCGATTCTGGAACCTTCCTTCGTCATGTTCCTCTTGCTCGCGATCTATCTGGCGGGAAAATCGCGGCCAGGGAACTATCTTTTGGCCGGAGTTGTCGGGCTCGTCTTTGTTGTGGCGACGCTGACAAAAACGACCGCGCCATTTCTCTTGCCTGCGGTGCTCTATCCCATCTGGGCAACCAATCGTGCCAACCGCAAGGTTGCCTGGCGGATGCTCACGGTCTCGCTCGCTGTCATTATTCTTCTGTTGGGCTGTGCCAAAATAGTTTGGCTGCTCCACTACGCGCCAGACTCGCGAATCATTCTGGCGCTAAAACCCTGGTGGCAATTGGAACATTCCCCAGACCGCCTGCTGCGCTTCTTCTTTCGCGGAACATGGATTGATCCCGTATTGTTCCCGCTGGCGCTGGCTGGTTTCATTGCGGCAGCCTTGCGGTTGCGTTTTCTCTGGCGAGACACCTTATTCATGACAGCGTTGCTCTGGGAAGCGGGATACGCTGCATTCATCGCGTTCCACTATGACGGTCCCCCACGCTATTTCGTCACTTTGATCGTTCCCACAATCTGGCTGGCGATGATTTTTCTGGAATGGATCTGGCGTGCGAACAAGCGCGTTGCCGTGGCTGTCAGCGCCTGCATTGCCATCTCCGTGCTGTGGAACATCACATTGATCGGCGAATACCTGATTCATCCGCGGTATAGTCTTGTCGATGCCAGCGTACGGATCAAGCAGGTGATCGTCGCCCAACCTCCAGCCGGCACTGCACCGAACCATCTGCTGATTGGCCGCGGCGCAGATGAGATTTCTTTGTTGAGCGGGGGCTTACCCGCCATGGACAGCGACGGTGCGATGCTGCTCGCAGAAAAGCTGGACGTCTATCATCCCGGCTGGTTCATCAACTGGACGGACTGGGCCGGCCCGATCTCAGCGCGGATGGAGACAGTGGCAGCGCATCGCCGCCTGATAGAAAAGGCTTCGTTTCCTGATTTAGATCGGTATCGCAATTCCGGTATCGTGCTGTATCAGATTTTTCCAAGAGGTTCACGATGAGAAGCCATGACCTTACCGCAACTGCTTCCTCGCCAGCGGAGAAGAATTCCCTTCGGCGGACCCCGGTTTCGCAATCGGCGTGGCTCAATCTCATTGTGTGGGCGATTAGTTTGTCCTATGCGTTTTTGGACCTGAGTATCTACCGGGATAATTTTCGTGTTCATCCGGACGGCTGGAAGCTTTATTTTTCAGGAGGCATTCAAGCGCCGTGGCAATACCGGATTGGTGTTTGGGAAGCAGTGAGATGGATGAATCAGTGGTTCCACCTGCGGCCGTATGACGCTCTCACGCTGATCGATGTCGTGTGTTTGGCAGTGTCTCTGTGGGGAATCTTGCGAGTGCTGCACAATTCTGAAGCCTGGAAAATCGCTTCGATACCCACACAATGGCTGGCAACCGCGGGAGTGCTATTTCTGGCCGAATACTATCTGATCTGGGGACATTGGTTCCAGGCCGAAGACACCCTGCCCTCGGTATTGTTTGTCACTTTAAGTTTGGCGTTGGTGTATGGAGAAATCGTGCGGAGCAGGTTTCTGGCCTGCTTGCTGCTCGTGTGTCTCGGCGGGATTCAAGGATTCATCCGCGCGGATGTTGCGGTGGTGCTGCATGCCGGATTTTTTCTGGCAGTCCTGTTCAGCAGAAAAGCTGTCCCACTCGGCAAAGCCTGGCAACTGGGAACGAGCCTGCTGGCCGCCTTCCTGGCTGGCTGCGTGCAGTTGTATCTGATGCTGGTGCGGTTTCCCAACGCGCGCTACGGCTCGGAAGGCGTATTCCAGCTGTTGAACAATCTGAAGCCGGAAATGTGGGCCACCATGTTGTTGGCGACGCTTCCATTCTGGCTGCTGTTGGGTCTGATCGCTGCCAAAAAATATCGTCCAGACGCGGTGACGACCATGTTGCTGGTCAGCTCCTTGCTATATCTTCCGCTGTGGGCAACAGTTGGACTATTAGACGAAGTGCGCATCTTTATGCCCTTCGCCTTCGCGCTGATGCCAGCCACAGTGTTGGCGTTCGTCGGTCTGCTGCCGCAAACAAGCCCCACAGCAAATTAGATGTGGCAGCTGGTTGCGCCGCGCTTTTCCAGATATTTCTGGTGATACTCTTCGGCAGGCCAGAATGTTTCTGCAGCTACCACCTGTGTGACGATGGGCCGCGAAAATTTATGCTCCGCTGTCAGCCGCGCGATGGTTGCGATCGCGGTCTGCCGCTGCTCTGGAGAATGAAAGAAGATCACAGAACGGTACTGCGTTCCATGGTCCGGGCCCTGCTGATTCAACTGGGTCGGGTTATGCTCCTGAAAAAAGGCGTCTAGCAGATGCTGATAACTCACACGCGCGGGATCGAACGTGATTTGCAAAACTTCGGCGTGACCGGTTCGGTCCGTGCAGACATCGCGGTAGCTTGGATTTTCCAGCGTTCCGCCCTCATATCCGACGGCTGTTTCCACCACGCCTGGAATGCGATCGAAAGCTGCCTGTACACCCCAGAAACATCCCGCACCAAAGGTTGCTTTTTCCATGATTCGCTCCCTGGCAATCGCCGCGAACATTTCGCTCAATTCCTCAGTATAGCGAGGCGCTAGCCTGCATTTGGATTGAACACATTTACTGGCATTTACGAACGTCAGAAACGAAGCAGTACAGTCAGTTTGTCGATCTCGTTTCCATTTCTTATCTTTTTCAGTTGTCGGTGTAAATGCTCGATCCCGTCTTTGGCGATTTCTTCCTCGTCCTCGGCGTCTTCCACCGCATCCTCTTCCTGCATCACAATTTCTACCTGCGGTATCGCAATTTGTTGCAGTCTCTGTAGAGAATTTCCCAATGATGAAAATGTTGGGTAGAAGCCTGATGTTCTTTCCAAGACGCTTGTTGCGCTTCCAGCGAAGACGTTGAAAACCAAATGCGCAAACAAAAATAAGAAAAAGCAGAAGACACCTCAGCCAATAACCGCATCGAAGTCCATGAGAACACCTCCGCAAAACAAGCTGGATCGCTAGAGGTTTCTTGCACGCCAACAACGCAGGGCTGCCGCGTACTTTATGTCAAAAGGATGTTTGCGAATGCAGAGGGAGCGGCCTTGAAACGGTGCTGTGCGGTGTTTGAGGAAGAACAAGTTCGCTTGTTTGCCCAATCGGAAACAGTGAATGCGGGACGTCCACTCTACCGAACAGGAAGACTGGAAGAAGCAGGAAGCAAGTGAACGCAAGACCATTTTGCTGCGAGGGTGAGGAAGCTTCAGCAGCACAAGCGCCATCACAATCGCGATAGCTGCTATGGTCCTGAAAGTGCGCTGCTGGCTCTGGACATGACCGTGTCGAAGTATACCCGGAACGAGGATAGTGTAACCGCTCCGGACTGCGGCTTCTGGTTTTTGCCTCGGTCCGTTACGATGAACTTTCGGCATAGCTGTGGATTTTGCTGTGCCATTGGGTTTCGCGCCCACATGCTTCAGTAAATTCGGTCGGGACCTCGTGTTACTGATCCGGGTGCCTTCGCCGTGCGAAGACGGCAGCTTGGCGGCGCGATACAGCGCCTGCACTTCCTGCGCGGTCAACTCACGAGACTCGCCGGGAGGCAGGTTCAACACCAGAGGGCCGTATTCGACGCGCCGAATTTTTTCTACGTGGTGACCGACCTCTTCAAACATTTTGCGCAGTTGGCGATTGCGGCCCTCTGTGATGGTGACTTCATACCACGGATTTTCGCCCTTACGGAATAATTGGACAGTCGCAGGCGCGGTACGCACGCGCGCTTCACGGCCTCGATACCCGGAATTCGATTCTGGATCGCCAAGCGGAATGGAGACCCCGCGTCGCAGGGCATTCAGGGCATCGTCGCTGGGCACGCCGCTCACTTTCACCAAATAGGTTTTCGGTACGTGGGAGGCGGCCCGCGTCAGCGCGTTCGCCAGCTCGCCGTCATTGGTCACCAGCAGCAACCCTTCACTGTGATAGTCGAGTCGGCCCACGGGAAACATGCGCAGCTTGATGCGCGAGAAGAATTCCATCACTGTCGGCCGTCCCTGCGGATCACTAACGGTGGTAACAAATTGCTTCGGCTTGTTCAGCATGTAGTAACGGTATTCGCCGGCAGGATGGATCAATTTTCCATCGACGCGGATGTGGTCGTGGACGGGATCGGCCTTGCTACCAAGCTCGCTGACGATTTGGCCGTTCACCTGGACGCGACCCTGCAGGATGAACTCCTCCGCCTTGCGGCGAGAAGCTATACCGGCGCTGGCAAGGATCTTTTGCAGGCGTTCAACCTTGCCGTTCGCGCGCGTTTTTTTCGCGTCATCAGTCGCGGGGATGGCTGGCTTGTCCGTGTCTCTCGCCTGTTTCATCGCTCAGATCCAGACGATTCCTCGGCAGTTCGAATCCCCGGGTCTTCCTCTGTAACTGTTTCGATTACAGAAGCCTCCGAATAAGCTGTACCTGTGTCTGTTGCAGACTCGTATGGAAGGGCATCCATGTCGTTTGCGTCCGACTCGGCCATGTCCGCAGCCATCTTTTCAAACTCTTCCATGCTGGGTAGTTCGCTCACATCTTTCAGGCCAAAACGCAGCAGAAATTCTTTCGTCGTCTTGTAAAGAATCGGGCGACCAATCACCTGTTTGCGCCCGGCGGTCGTGATCAGTTTTCGGCTCATCAAGCCGCCCAGCACGCCGGAGGTATCGACGCCGCGAATCTCGCTGATCTCCGGTGCCGTGACCGGCTGTTTGTAGGCAATGACTGCCAGCGTTTCCAGCGCCTGTAAAGAGAGCTTCATTTGCGGCTTCAGGCTTTTTACAAAGGAGCGAACAGCATCGTGGTATTCCGCCTTGGTCGCCATGCGGTAGCCGCCCGCAATTTCGCGAATCTCCATGCCGCGTTCGCCGCTGGCATAGTCCGCAATCAGCTCCTCGACAATCTGCTGCACAGCCAGTCGCGCCTCGCGCTCGCGCAGACGGGCCTGCTTGCGCGCTTCTGCATCCTCCATAGGCAACGAAGGCTGCCCTGGAGCTGTTGCATCCGCCGCACCTTCGTTCGAACCCGCAGCCTCCGAATCCGGCGATGGCTCTGCTGGAGCCGCGGCCTGGCGACCTCGGCAGTCTCATTCTCAGGTGGTATCGCGTCGAACGGGAGGCCAGACGCAGACCTGGCTGCAAAGATCTCATCGGAAAAGATGGAGGCCAACTGCGCCAGTGTGATCGGCTCTTCCGCCGCGTAGATAACTGCTTCGATTTTGGCTTTTAAACTCATTGGACGTTAGGAATCTCTAGGATACCAATCGCTGACCCGTCTGGCTTTAACGCCAGTCGTCGCGGCCTTCCGCCAGGGTCGACTCAAAATTGTCGTGTTTCTTGATATAGATTTCTCCGAAGCTGCCAGTCTGCCGCAACAAAATGGCCTGCAGCCGAACCAGCTCCAACAGCGCCAGGAACGTACAGATCAACGCACGTTCTGACTGTACATGCTGCAGCAGCCGTCGCAGCCCGACCGGACGGTCTTCCATAATCAGCCGACGGCGAACATAGTCGATCATCTGCGCCACCGTGACTGCATCTTCGTCGACATCCAACACCGGCCGCTGCCGTGCGCGCTCGAGAATCTCGCGAAACACGCGGACCAGGTCGACCGTGTCGGCGGCCATCTCCGGCTCGGTTCCAGCATCGTCTTGAAATTCGCGAATGGCCGGGATTGGTCCACGAGGCTTCCTCCAGCTGTTGCTTTTGCAACAGCATCTGCGCCGCGTTCTTGAAGCGCTGATGCTCCAGCAGGCGCTCGACCAGTTCCCGGCGCGGGTCCTCGTCCGCCGCGTCTGTCGGTGCCGTCGGACTCGCGCGGCAGCAGCATCTTGCTCTTGATATGGATTAGCAGTGAGGCCATGTAGATGAACTCGCCGGCGCAGTCGACGTCCGACTGTTTCAGGTTTTCGACGTAGGCCAGATATTGCCCGGTGATCTTGGCAATCGGAATGTCGTAGATGTCGATGTCCTGCTTGCGAATCAGGTCGAGCAGCAGGTCGAGCGGGCCGTCATAGACCTGGCCGACGGTGACGCCGAAGGGGAAGGTGTTGGCCTCCTCTTGCGCAGCCTTCTTTTCAGCAGCGCGTTCCGCGGCCCGCTCCGCTGCTTCGGCGGCTTTATTTTTCTGCTCCGGCGCAAATGGCGGATTGGCGGGCAGGTCGAGTTGCTCGGGCGATGTCGCACCGGCGCCTGTCTCTGCGGGCGGTAGCGTACTCAGCGCGTTCCTGCGTCGGCTGAGCGGTCAGTTCCTCATCTGCTTCACGGTCCGCTTGTGCTGGATCGTGCTTGGGATGTTCCGAATCGGCCCTAAATTCAGACTTGGTCATGGTGCCGCGCCTGCTGGAGAAGTTTCGACTTGCGGCAAGGTGCATCGCATCGCGCACCTGATGCATGGTTTCGTCTGCGCGCGATCGCGCCCTTGCCGAACCCTCCTGGAGAATCTCCCAGACATGGTCCGGATTGGTTTCGAACCTACGTCGGCGCTCCTGGATGGGAGCCAGTTCGGCGACAACGCCGTCGGCCAGCCAGCCTTTGCATTCGATGCAGCCGATGCCCGCCGTGGTGCAGCCCTCGCGAACTTTCGCTTGCGTTTCCGCCGAGGAAAATCTTGTGCAGATCGAAGACCGGGCAGACATCGGGATTGCCGGGATCGCTGCGACGAATGCGCGCCGGATCGGTGACCATGGTCTTCAGCTTCTGGCGAATCACCGGCTCCGGATCGGTCAGCAGGATGGTGTTGCCGTAGCTCTTCGACATCTTGCGGCCATCCGTGCCGGGCAGCTTTGGCGAGGGCGTCAGCAGCGGCTGCGGCTCAGGAAGAACAAGCGGCTTCGCTCGCAGATCGTAAAACTGATTGAATCGCCGCGCCACTTCCCGCGTCAGCTCCACATGCGCCACCTGGTCCTGCCCGACAGGAACGAAATCCGCCTGATAGATCAGAATGTCCGCCGATTGCAGCAACGGATAGCCGAGGAACCCATAGGTGCTCAGGTCTTTGCTCCGTCGTCAGGCATTTGTCGCTGCTGCTCCTTGTAGCTGGGCACGCGCTCCAGCCAGCCAAGCGGCGTAATCATGCGAAAACAACAGGTGCAGTTCGGCGTGCTGCGGCACATGGGATGGACGAACAGCGTCGCGCGATCCGGATCGAGCCCCGCGCGCCAGCCAGTCGAGCGCCACATCGAGAATGTTCTGCTTCACGTTGGAAGTGTCGGCGTAGTCGGTGGTGAGCGCGTGCCAGTCGGCGATGAAAAAATAGCACTCGTACTCGTCCTGCAGCCGGACCCAGTTATACAGCGCGCCCATGTAGTTGCCGAGATGCAGCTTTCCCGTGGGGCGCATGCCGCTGAGCACGCGTTTGAGGGAGGGCCTGGATTCAATAGGTTTCGTCATCTGTAATTCGTTTGCTGTGGCGCATCTGCGATGTGCCACCGCGATGCGCCAATTGTTCATTCAATGGTATCGAAAGTATAGGGCCGCAGGCCAAAGATATGCTGCTTGGGCGGTGGGTCGTTTGAACCCACAGATATCGAAGTCATGCATAAAGGAAGTTATGGGTAGCAAAATGTGGACGCTTGGGAGGTAGCGACATACGAAAGAAGCATGCTGTGAACTATGAATCTTCGCCATGTGGCATTCCCAACAAGTTCGCTCGCATTGGTTGATTATTGGGGTTAATTCTAAAGTCACCGTAACAAAGCATTCGGAGAATCGAAGCTAGGCGCAAATATCAACTAGCCCAACTTAAGGGAGTATCTCCGTTGGCGTCAGCTGCATCAATTTTCGCTCCTGCATCTAGCAACAGCTTGATCGTGCCTTCGTCTCCAAACGCAGCCGCACGGTGGAGAGGCGTCTCCCCTTTGGTTCTGCAGTCACGCATGAATCCGCCTGTCTCGGCTCCATTTTTTGTCACAACGTTTGGGTTGGCCCCATGAAATAAAAGCACCTTGAGGACTCGGTCGTAAACCACACGGTCAGAGTTGCACAATGCGTTGTGGAGGGGCGTTTCTCCACTATCCGTATCTTGTTCATTCACGTCCGCACCTTGTTCGAGCAGGAATTTACATAAACGCCAATGTCCGTGAAACGATGCTCCATTAAGACCGAGGTTCTGCCCAAGCGAGTTCAGCGTCGCACCTTGGGAAAGCAGAAATTTCATTGCGCTGACATCTCCGTAATAAGCGCACCACCGCATAAATGACACCCCGTTCTGATCCACGGCGCTAGGCGAGTGGCGTTGTGCGAGAAGCTGGAAAACCAGGTCTGTGCGGCCATCCACAAACTCACTGATTAGCGAATCGACATTTTGCTGTGGCATGTGGCGAGCCATCCTCAACTGAATTATCCTCGCAAAACTGGAAAATGGTCTAAGTACTGGCGAATGGTCATCGCTTTTTGGGTTCATAACCCACAGGCCGTTTGTTGGCCATTTGAACTGTGGATTCAAGCTGATCCCACTACCGCTGCTTGTCAGACGCAGGGAGCTACATGCTGAGCAGAATGTGGTTGAAGACAGACAGTACAGGCCCGACAATGCCGTCAATAAACCGGCCGCCAAAGACAAAAATCACGACCAGGCCGATCATGCCAATCGAGTCATAGACGCGCAGCCAGTTATACGGCAGCATGTGGCGCACAATATGGCTGCCGTCGAGCGGCGGCAACGGGATCAGGTTAAAGGCCATCAGCATCAGGTTCAGCAGCACAGCGTAATAGAACAGCAAGGCCACCGGAAACAATACCGGACTCCCATTCATTGTTCCCGGGCTGACCGCACCCGTTACGATGGCCCACACTGGGGCGGGGTCGAAATGCTTCAGGACGATCAGAATGACCAACGCCACAATCGCCGTCAGCAGGTTGCTGGCCGGCCCGGCAAGCGTAGTCAGGATGTCGTCGCGTCGGATGTGCTTGAAGTTGCGCGTCGTCACTGGCGTCGGCTTGGCCCAGCCGATCAAGGGAAAGCCGGCATACACGCACAGCAGCGGAATCAGGATGGTGCCGAACGGGTCGATGTGCTTGATTGGGTTCAGTGTTACGCGGCCCAACATGCGCGCCGTCGGGTCGCCCAGTCGCCAGGCCATCCAGCCATGCGCCGCCTCGTGCAGGCTGATGGCAAACAACAACACTACGATTTGAAAGATGATGAGAACTGCGTGTAGATTCATGCGCTGTTGCCGATGGTATAGCAAAAACCAGGGAGGGTGCATCCCGGAGCCAAACCACTCGAGCCGACGCGACCCACAGTCGGGGTCCCCGGCGCACGCGGTGTTCGTGCGCTGGGGGTGGACAGGGAGCGGCGACCTTGAATGAAACTGGACAGGACATAGTGGCCGTGGTTTTGCTCTAGCACGCATGCAAATGTCCGCCAGCACTGGACGTTTGCTCGTTGAAACGAAAGTTCGTGGGAGCGCCTTAGGCGTGATCTTTGTGTTGCCAATCCGTCATCGCTGCGACAGTGGAGAGTCGCGAGTTTGCAAGTCGATCCTTGCATAATCCAGAATGGTAGATCCCGCAGGCACGACAAGCTCGCTGTGATCGTCGAGCATGGCATATTTGTGGATGGTGCAATTGTCTTCAATCGTCAGATTATAGCCGAAGGTGAATTCGACCCCGCGAAAAATCCTTACATTCTTGCCCAGGTGTCGGAAGATGTGGCGCCCCAGCATGCAGCGAAACCGAAATCCCAGCCAATGGTTTAAGCCGACAGGGGAGCGATCAAACATCTGCCAGAACCAGATGAGCGGCTTGAGGATGGCATATTTTTCTGCGTCCACATCCGAGATAATATTCCGGCCTAAGCGTTATATTGCGCGGGTCCAGTGTCAGCTGAAGCACGTTGAAGGGCAACTCCGTCACCATGGTGAAATTCAGCTTGCCGCCATGCGGGCGTCCCAGGTAGAGCTGGTGCAGCTCGTCGCGAACAATTTCGCTGCGAATCTCGGGTTTATTATGGCGGGTGAATTCGGAGTCCAGATGCGCGATCCAGCGTGTAAATGCGGCTTCGGCATCGGGCAGCGGCTTCAACTCACGATATTGTTCGTCAGGCATTCTTTACTCCTAGGGAAGGATTGCGTCGTTACTGGATTGAAAAAACTGCGTACACAGTGGCCGACCGCTCCACCTTGCGCGCATTGATGGCCAGCGGAGCGGGGGCCGCACGGCTCCTAGAATTCCTCCGATCACTCCTCCCTCGGCCCGCATCCGCATCATCGGTTGCGGAGTCTCCGGGGCCTGATTGCTGGCATAGATCAATCACCAATTGGATGCCAAGCCCCTGCGCCATCTGCGAGGCAATCGCTCGGGCCCGGGCGAGCGCGTTTCCGGCAGCTTTGGCCTCCAGTGCTTTCTCATCCGCAACCGTCCAGTCGATCTGCCCGCTCTGGTTGGCCCCGGCGTTCACGGCCGTGTTCAGTACCCCTGCCGCTTCGTCCGCTTTGGTCTGGACAGTCCAGCTCTGGCGCACATGGAATCGCCGTTGCGCCTGCTCGGCCGGCGGCAGTTTTTCCAATTCATAGTGCTGCGTTTCCGCAACACTTTGCGACTCACTTTGAATCGCGTCCTTCGCAACACCCTTCGCAGTCAGCGCGCCGACGATTGCATTCGAGATTTTCGAGCCTGCGGCGTACGCGGCCTGTGCATCCGGCGCGTAGGCCACAAAGCCAACATGCACCGTCGCTGTGTCGGCCAAAGTGCTGGCCGAATCCGTCGCCGTAATGGCAATCGTGCGGTTGTCTTTGTTGATCTGAATCTGCTGCGCGGAAGCAACCGCAGCGAACAGGCCGCAAACGGCGGCGACCGTCAACGTACGGGAAAAAGTGGGAAGAGATTTCATGCCATCCTCCTGGAATTCGAATGCGTCACACTCTGTTTAGACACCGGCAACGGCCAAGTCACGTTATTTTTTCTGAATTTCGTTGAGCCAGCTTTCCAAATTCCACCAACGCGTCCAGCGTCTTACGCACCGCACCGGAATCGATGGCCTGCGCCGCACGATTCAATTCCAGTGCGAAAATCCGGGACCATTCCCGCCGTAACCAGGGCTGCCGCCGCGTTCAGCAGAGACAATATCGCGCCCCGGCGTCTCTCCAGACCCGTCTTTCTAGACCCATTCAGAGAAAATCGCCTGCAAAATGCAGGCATTCTCCTTCGCGTCGCCTCCCTGCAGAGACGACAGCGGTGCCCGCTCCAAACCAGCTTCCTCGGGAGAAAATCTTCGAAGGCGAAATGCGCCGTTCCTCACCTCGGCGATTTCAGTTTCTCCGCTGAGTGCGATTTCATCCAGGCCGTCCGAGCCATGCACCACAAACCCGTGACGTACCCCCAGCTTGACCATCGATTCCGCGACCAGCGGAACCAACTCCGTCGCATACACGCCCAGCACCTGCGCAGGCGCAAGGGCTGGATTTGTCAGTGGACCCAGAACATTGAATACAGTGCGCCTGCCCAGAGTGCGGCGGATGGGCTGCACGCGTCGCATCGCCGGATGCATCAACGGGGCAAAAAGAAAAACAAATCCCGTGGCCCGCAGGCAGCGAACAGCGTCCTCTGGAGCCAGCGCCGTGGGCACTCCCAGCGCATCCAGCACATCCGCTGAGCCGCAACGGCTGCTGAGATTGCGATTGCCATGCTTGGCGATTTTTGCTCCGGCAGCCGCAGCCACCAGCGCGGCAGCGGTAGAAATATTAAAAGTTCCGCTGGCATCGCCGCCGGTACCGCAGGTGTCCACCAGCGCAGCACGTTCCGCGTCTGTAAAGGGCAACGTCACGGCGGCCGAGCGCATGGCGTCAACAAATCCCGCCAGCTCGTCGGCTGTAACCGGACGCGCAGCCAGCGCGAGCAGCAGGCTTTCGATCTGCACATCTAGGATGACGTTCTGCGTATCTTCCAGAATTGCCTGCATTGCGGCGCGGGCCTGCTCGCGGCTCAAGGTCGCATGCTGTTTTGCCAAAATCGACAAGGTTCTGGAAAGATCTATCATCGAGGTCTGCGTTCGCACTCCACAATTTCCGGGCCGACGTTTGCTCGGCTCCCGCTCGTCCGATAGTATCGAAGGTTCGCTGTCTTTTGCTTTTTCTTGTTCCCCGCAACCGGTTTGCCGTGCTACCCATCCAGCGCCGCACCGTTACAATTAGAGACATCCTTATGAAAATTCACGAGTATCAGGCAAAAGACATTCTTGCGAAATACGGCGTTGCCGTGCCGCGCGGAGAAGTAGCCAACACGGTGGAAGAGGCCGTCGATGTGGCCAAAAGGCTGTTTGCTGCTGGAGCCGGCGGCGTGGTCGTCAAGGCCCAGATTCACGCTGGCGGTCGCGGCAAAGGCGGCGGCGTCAAGGTGGCGAAGAACCTTGCCGAGGCCGCGGAATACTCCAAAAAGATCCTTGGCATGCAGTTGGTGACCCACCAGACCGGACCGGAAGGGCAGAAAGTAAAGCGTTTGCTGATTGAAGAAACGGCCGCAATCGATCGCGAGCTTTATCTGGGAATCGTGCTCGATCGCGCGGCAGCGAGGCTGGTGTTTATGGCTTCAAAGTCGGGCGGAATGGAAATTGAAGAAGTGGCCGCCAAAAATCCTGACGCCATCTTCAAGGAACATATTGATCCGGCCGTGGGCCTTCAGCCTTATCAGGCGCGCAAACTTGCCTTTGCGCTTGGATTGAAGCCGACGCAGATCAGCCAGGCCGTGCATTTCATGACCGGCCTCTACAAAGCCTTCGTCGATACAGACTCTTCGCTGATGGAGATCAATCCCTTCATCACCACCAAGGATGACAAGCTGTTCGCGCTCGACTGCAAGATGAACTTCGACGACAATGCCATGTTCCGGCACAAGGAATTGAAGGAGCTGCGCGACACCAACGAAGAAGACCCGTTGGAAGTGGAAGCGTCGAAGTTCGCGCTGAACTATATCCGCCTCGACGGCAACATTGCCTGCATGGTGAATGGCGCGGGTCTGGCCATGGCGACCATGGACATCATCCAGTACGCGGGTGGCTCGCCGGCAAACTTTCTTGATGTGGGCGGCGGCGCCAACCAGGAGCAGATCGAGAACGCGTTCCGCATTCTGCTCTCCGACAAGAACGTGAAAGCGGTGTTCATCAACATCTTTGGCGGCATCCTGCGCGTCGATACGCTGGCGCGCGGCGTGGTGGAGGCGGCGAGAATGATGAATGTGAAGGTGCCCGTAATTTTGCGGTTGGAAGGGACAAACGTCGAACAGGGCCGCGAGATTCTGCAGGAGTCAGGTCTGAATTTCATTATTGGCCAAACTATGAAGGACGCAGCCGAGAAGGCCGTTGCGGCGGCGAAAGGGAGCAAATGAGCGTACTCGTCGACAAGAAAACGCGCCTGATCGTGCAGGGAATTACAGGCCGCGAAGGCACCTTCCACGCCAAGGGCTGCGCCGAATATGGCACCAAGGTCGTCGGTGGCGTGACGCCCGGCAAAGGTGGAACTACCCATGAAGGCTGGCCTGTATTTGACACAGTAGAAGAGGCCGTCAATAAGACCGGCGCCAATGCTACCGTGATTTTTGTGCCGCCGCCGTTTGCCGCAGACGCCATTCTGGAAGCGGAAGATGCCGGGTTGCCGCTGATCGTCTGCATCACGGAAGGGATTCCGACCCTCGACATGGTAAGCGTGTGGGAGACGCTGAAGCATTCCAGCTCGCGGCTGATCGGGCCGAATTGCCCCGGAATCATTTCGCCGGGGAAATGCAAAATCGGGATTATGCCAGGTCGCATTCACATGGAGGGAAGCGTCGGTATCGTTTCCCGCTCCGGAACATTGACTTATGAGGCTGTCTTCCAGCTGACCCAGCGCGGCATTGGCCAGTCGACCGCCATCGGCATCGGCGGCGACCCAATTATCGGCACCACCCATGTCGATGGACTCCGCCTGCTGAACGAAGATCCTGACACGGAAGCAATCATTTTGATTGGAGAAATTGGCGGAACTGCGGAAGAGGCGGCTGCCGATTATGTGAGGGTGCACGTAAAGAAGCCGGTGGTAGGCTTCATCGCTGGGCAGACAGCGCCGCCAGGCCGTCGCATGGGCCATGCCGGGGCCATCATTTCCGGAGGGCAGGGAACGGCAGCCGACAAGATGAAGGCCCTGACTGCTGCGGGCATTCACGTCGTCAAGTCTCCGGCGCTGATTGGCGAAACACTGGCACAGGTGATTGGCAAGGCGTAGGCAGAATCAACTGATATTCAACATGATGTGAAGGAGAGTTTCATTGCAACGTACGTTCAGCATTATTAAGCCGGATGCAGTCCGCAAGAGCCAAACCGGAGCCGTTCTCGCCATGATTGAAGCCGCTGGCTTCGGTCTGGTTGCCATCAAGAGATTGTCAATCAGCAAACAGCAGGCCGCCGGTTTCTATGCGGTCCATGCCCAGCGCCCGTTCTTCGACTCGCTGACGACCTTTATGTCTTCCGGCCCCATCTTCGTCATGGTGCTGGAGAAAGAGAACGCGATCGCGGATCTGCGCAAGCTGATGGGCGCAACAAATCCGGCGAACGCGGAAGAAGGTACGATCCGCAAAAAATTTGCCGGCAGCATTGAGGAAAATACCATTCACGGATCGGACGCGGAAGAGACCGCCAGCTTTGAGATTGGCTACTTCTTCGCCGGCTACGAACTCGCGTAACCCTGAAGTTGCGCACGCGATCTCGCTCTCACTTAAAGGGAGCAGGTTGATACGTTTGTTCTGTGTTGGGGATCAGCGGAACTGTCAATCATCGCCGTCGGCCATTGCGCTGATCGGCGATGTGTCTCTTTTGAGATAGGAAAGCGGAAGGAATAAAGACTGGAGATTGGGGGGAGGGCCTAGATTCCACTCCGCTTCTGAGTGAGATGGTCATGCCCGCCTGCGGGGAAGTCAAAGCACGAAGGTATGCATACCTTCGTCACCGGCGGAACGGGTTGTGTAAATGCCAATGTTTTCTTTCAGTTGGAGTTGCACCGCCGGAAGTATCAAGATGTCCGAGCCGAAAGATCGGACCCACCGAAAATGCAAAATTCTGCTGTGCCGTTCCGCCATATCGCGTAATTAGCAGATCCGGTTGGGCGCGAAACGCGATTCGAGGACTGAAGTTGTAATCGAACGTGCCGCCGATGGCGCTGGTGAATGTCCATTGCGTTGCAAACAATCCGATCGTCTGCACATTCAAGCCATGTCAGGTTGGCGGCGTCGAAAATACCCCACGCATTGCCAAACAGCGCATGAATCGTACCCGAAGCCCTGGCGTGGCGAAACAACCGGTATTCCGGGCCGCCCATAAAGTAATACTGCATAATGCGCGGGCCAGTGATGGTGGGGTTGTTGTAACAAGTGGTCGAAAAGGGCGGACAAGTGGTGGGCGGGCTACCTCCGCCGTCCGTGTTCGGAAACACGCCGGAGGTACCAATGTATTGCCGCGCGTCCGCCTCCAGACCCCAGTGCCATCCCAGCCAGTAGGTTGCGGCAGCTTCCCATCCGCCCATGTTGGATCGTTGCAGCAACTGCGGTCCGGCCAGAAAATTCGTATACGCTGCGCCGCCGTAGATGTCCCACCGGTGGTTGTAATAGACATCCGGGCCAGAAGGCGGCGGAGGCGGGATATAGTTTCCCGTGCTCACGTTGTGATTGTTCGGATTGTTAATCGATGGGGTGGTACCGCTATTGTCGCCGTTGTCGCTGCTGGACTGAGACTGTGACTGGGCCAGCCCCAGCATGGAAGTAGCCATCAAAACAGCGCACAAATAGGCTCCCAGCTTCAGGCGGGTTGCCGCCCGAGGAAGAAAGCAAAACAGATTCATCCTGATCTCCAGCATTCAGTGTATCGGAAGCGTAGGGTTTCGTCTGGCGTGGGGTGGCCAGCGCGGGAAAAATCTTCAGGGCGCAAGCAGCTGCCGCTCACGCTGCAACAGCAGTGCAGCAGCCGTCTTCAAGTCGGCTTCTGTGTCGACTCCAACAGTATCGTGCTCCACGGGCTCAACATGGATTGCAATTCCATTTTCCAGCAGCCGCAGTTGTTCCAGCCGCTCAATGGTCTCGAGCTGCTGGCAGGCAGGCTAGGGAAGCGATCGAGAATGTGCTTCCGGTAGGCGTACAGTCCCAGATGTTTCCAGTAAGGGATGCCGTCGCCGCGCGCTTCTTGACCTTTCCCATCGCGATCATAGGGAATCGTCGCCCGAGAAAAATACAGCGCATTGCCATCATGGTCGACGACCACCTTGACGGCATTGGGATTGTCGATATCTTCCGCGGGGCAGCGAGTCATCAAGGTCGAGACATCCACCTCGGCGCGTTGAAAGGGAACCAGCAGCGCATGGAAATGTTCCGGACGAAGCAGCGGCTCATCGCCCTGGATGTTGACGAAAATATCATTTGGCTTGACTGGCTTAACACGACCGCTTTCGCGCGCCAGTTGCTGGGCCACGGCGTGGACCCGATCGGTTCCGCTGGGCAGATCGGGAGAGGTCATCTGGACTTCCCATCCCTGCGCGCGGCAGAGTTCGACCACCTCATCGGAATCCGCCGCGACAATTATGCGATCGAAAATGTGGGCCTGCGTTGCCGCCTGAACAACCCACGCCAGCATCGGTTTACCGGCGATCTCGCGCAAGATTTTGCGCGGCAGGCGTGTGGAAGCGAGACGCGCCGGGATGACGCCAATCACTTGGGCAACAGGCAAACTGGAAGATACGGGCATGCAAGTCTGAGTCTAAACGAGGGCGCGTGGAAACCGCATCCGTTTGCGGGCGATACGACGAAGGCCCTTTCAGCTACAATATTCTTGCTGCTGACTGTGGAGCGCTTGCTCCGTCACGGCCTGCGGATGCAGCTATTCTTTTGCATCGCAATCTGGCAACATTCCCCTCTGGCGGCGTAGCTCAGATGGTTAGAGCGACGGACTCATAACCCGTAGGTCGGTGGTTCGATTCCACTCGCCGCCACCAACCTAATCAACAAGTTCCGGACGAATCCTGGTTTCAGCCATCTCGTCTGGTTGCGCGGGGGTTGCGGATGGTTCCTGATAACGATGCCGCCTAACATTACGGTTGAACAAGCCAGGGGCTCAGCCTGTATCTGCTGCACGCCGTTCTCAGCGGACGAAGTGATGAGGTTCTGGATCTGGCGGAGACGAACCTGTTGAGTCGTTTGTTTTCGTAAGCATCAACCGCCTTGGCGTGAACGACGAGGTAGAGTCCCCAAGCGATGGCTCAGATAACTCAATCAGAAGTCTCTCGCTCAATAGGGCCGTGGCAGCCCCTCCGTAACCGCACATTCCGAAACCTGCTTGCTGCGAATCTGGTCTCCGATATCGGGGCGTTCATGCAGAGTGTCGGCGCGGCGTGGCTAATGACCTCGCTCACCAAGAACCCCCTCTATATTGCCTTGATTCAGACTGCCACCGCTCTGCCCTTTTTCTTGTTGGCATTGCCCGCAGGCTCGATCGGAGACATCTTTGACCGCCGCAAACTCATCCTTAGCACAGAAATATGGATGCTCGTCATTGCAGTCTTGCTGACTGGGGTAACACTAGCGGGAGCGATGACTCCCTGGCTCTTGCTCCTCCTTACCTTTGCGTTATCGATCGGGGACGCCGTCGAATCGCCTACCTGGAGGGCAATATTTCCTGATCTTGTGACCAAGGAGGAGTTGCCTCCCGCTCTGGCACTCAATGGGATCGAGTTCAACCTGGCTCGGGCGGTGGGACCCGGCCTCGGTGGGTTTATCGTCGCAGCCGTTGGTGTGGGCGCGGCGTTCGCATTCAATGCCTTCTCCTTTTTCGGTGTCATCGCCGTTATCGCGAAATGGAAGAGGCCCGGCACGCAAGAGCGCCTTGCCTGCAGAGACCTTCCGCGGGGCAACCTCAGCCGCCATTCGCTATGTGCGATATTCCCCCGGCATTCGCACGCTGCTGCTGCGGGCGGCAGTGCTTATCTTCTTCACCAGCTCGTTCTGGGCGCTCCTGCCCACGGCGGCAAGAGAACTGAGCAAGAGTCCAATCGCGTATGGTTTCCTACTCGGATTCTTCGGATTAGGCGCAGTACTGGGAGCGATGGTGCTTCAGCGAACCCGATCGAAGTTCACCACGGAGGCTCTGCTCTCTTAATCGCTACGGTGACGTTCGCCGCAATCGTCTTGAGCCTGGCGCTGTTGCGTGTGTCTGCAGTTCTCTGTGTGCTGATGCTCTTTGGCGGCGCCGCCTGGACTTCGATCATGTCTCTCTTCAACATCATGGTGCAGGAGCTTGCACCCGATTGGGTACGCGCTCGAGTGCTCGCAGTCTATCTTTTCGTATTTCAAGGAAGTGTTACCGCAGGCAGCACCCTGTGGGGCTTTATGGCGTTACGTACAAGTGTCCATGCGACTCTTGCGTTCGCGAGCCTTGGAACGGCCGCGTGTCTATTGCTGCGGCCTTTGTTCCAGCTGCCGGATACGAAGATAGACCTCACCGTCTGGAATCACTGGGTTAAACCAGCCATGATTGAGGCGCCCGACCCCGACCAGGGGCCGGTCCTCGTCACCGTGAAATATGTTATTGACCCGGCGAAAGCTCCCGAATTTCTCCGTCAAGATCAACAAATATCAGCGCATTCGCCGCCGAGATGGCGCGATAAGCTGGGGAATCTTTGTCGACACAGAGGCACCGGGTACTTATCTCGAGAGCTTTAGGGTTGATTCCTGGGCCGAACACGAACGGCAACATAACCGATTTACGCACGCCGATCGCGAGATTGAGAAGCAGGTGCTGAGTTATGCCCTGCAGCCTGTTGAGGTAAAGCACTATATCTATGCACGAGAGAAACCTGCTTTCCGCTCCTAGGCAAACACGAGCCTATTCACGCTTGTTGCTTTGTCGCAATTCTGCCGCGATTTGGCACTCGACCATGCCGTGAAGGCGATCAGGCTGCGATGCGCCGAGGATTGCGGACTGCCAGCAGCAGAAAAACGCCGAGCGTGGCGTAGAGGCTGAACGTCATCGACAACGCGGGCTCTTGCTGGGGATGGATATGTCCAGATAGATCAAAGAACAAACGCCCACAGCATCCAGCAGACGAGGGATAACGCCACGATCATGAATCGCTACGGCGAGATCATCCTGAGGCGGATGAGCCAGGTGGGTGGGTAATTGCGCACAGCATTTTACCCATGCTGGCCGATGATTAACTCTCGCTTTGGATTCTTGCCGGAGGCTCGCGCTATGCCAACTTCTCGTTACTGATCGAACTCGATGAGCACATTGGCGATTTAGCGTGAACCGCGACAAAAGGGGGGTACCTTCCGGATAGCGGATTTAAGGAATACTCAACATTGTGTTCTTTTGTTGGCGTATAGTACCTGCAATCTTTCAAAGAGGCGGGGGTTGGCGGGCTCTGCTTGGCAGGGCTTGCTGCTCCGGAGAATGCTATGCGGATCAAATCTCTGACCCGGTTGCTGGGTGCGGGTTTGGTGGTTCTTGCGCTCACGGATGCCGCACCCGTAGCGGCGCAGCTGTCGTGCACGGTCACGTATGACTGCGCCGGCAACTCCGGCTGCACTTCTGTGATGGGCGGGAACGTGACGCAGAGGAGTCTCAACTATGCGAGCCAGAGTGCCTGCGATTCCGCGGCGGCCTCCGCGCAGCATGGCCTCCCCACAATCCGGTGCAGTTGCGGTGGTGGTGGAGTCAGCACCACAACAACCAGCGCCATTAACTCCATCATGAGCACTATGACGCCGCAGCAACAGATGGGAACCGCCGTGGGTGCGGTCGGCACGCTGATGATACTGGAGGGGCTGAGCGAACTGATGAACGGCAAACCCGCGCCACCGCCGGATCCAGCAATAGCGCAGCGGGCGCTGGCGGCAAAGCAGCTGAACAACAGTGGCATCTATCTGCTCAAGCAGAAGAACTATAGCGGGGCAATCAATGAGTTTCAGCAGGCGTTGGCGCAAGACCCGAACGACGCAAACATCCTGAAGAATTTGCAGTACGCGCAGCAGATGAAGAAGAACGCAGCGGTGGCGGGGCAAAACAGCATTACGCTGGGCAACGTACTGGGTGGCGGCAGCAGCACGGACCAATTGACGCATGCAGGGATTGCAAGCCCGAACAGTTCGGCGCTTAGCCTGGTGAATCTGGATAATCCGAATGCCAATTTCCTGCTCGATGTGGTGACTGGATCGGACGGGCAGACGGTGAACCTGAGTGGAGCGGCGAAGACATCGGTTGACCCTGCGTTCTTTAATAACGGCGCGCCCGACCCGCAGCCGAGGGTGCAACGACCGATAGGGCAATCCCTGGACGAGAAGGACACGGTGGATGCAATCAATAAGCAGTTGTTTGAGACACAGGAAGCGCAGGACGCAAAGCAGCGACGCGTGGTGGACGCAATCAACAAGCAGTTATTTGATGCACAGACGACTCAGCAGAAGGTACAGGGCGAGATAAATAACACTTCTCCTGCAAGCGCAAACACACAGCCACATAATTGAAATGGGCAGCGCAAGAGGGTTCCCCACATGAGAAAGCTAATGCAATCATTCGGCTGTGGATTTGCTGTTTTGCTGCTTGGAACGGCACCGATGCAAGCGCAGCGACCGCCCAAGCCGTCACCGCCGGCCGCAGCAGCCCCAGCAGAGTCTACAGATGCAGCGTCTGCGCCGGCGAGCGTGGCACCGGAGAGCCAGGCGCCAGCGAGCCCGGCAGCAGCAGTGGGACAGGCTCCGGATGATGTGATCCACAAGATTGGCGATCTGGTGAATGCAGGAAAGTATGCGGACGCGCAGCAGCTGACGACAGGGCTGCTGGCTGCGTATCCGAACGATCAGAGGCTGATTAATACTAAGGCACTGCTGGACAAGCTGGTGACAGCAGCGGCTCCGGCTCCGGCTGCAGGCAGCAATGCGCATGCACCGCCAACAGCGAACACGGAACAACTGTCCGGAATGGACAAGGTAGATTACAACGCGCTGATTGAGCTGGCGCGGCAGGCACAGGCAAGCACGGATTTGGACCAGCAAAATGCGCTGCTGAAGCAATTCATGGATCAGAGTAAGGTGTTTCTGCAGCAACATCCGGATCAGATGCTGCTGTGGCAGTTGCGGGCGGCATCGGCCATCAACCTGCAAGAGCCGATGGATGGCTATGAAGCGGGGCGCAAACTGATTGCAGCCGGAGCCGGGGACAGCAACGACGCCAGCCTGCAGCAATTGCTGGCAAAGCTAAAATTGCTGGGCTGGCTGGACAAGCAAGGTGCAACGGCAGCGCAGGCGAGCGCAGACAATGATCGCGCGCAACAGTCAGCGATTGCTGAACAGGAGCAGGAAAAGGTTGAGAGTGCGAAGTACACCTTCCCGGTGTTCCATGTGAACGGAATTCGCTACGAGTACGGGCACCTGACCATCAACAAGGATGGGGCGATTTATGTGGGCACCGATGAGACGGATCGTTTGGCCAAGAGCGAGATGCGTGAGTTGAAGGTGGCATGTAATGTGAATGCCTGCGGGTTCTACTTCACCCCGAACTCCGGCAGGCGCTTCTTCTTTCTGGCGGTGCTGGAGAGTGCAGTGGCGAACCGATCGGACAAGGGAAAGATCTATCTGCCGCCGTCGGTGATTGGGAATGCGATTGTGGCGCGGTGGGGATGGGTGGCGACGGACAAGAAGACGCTGAGTCCGCCGGCGGGAACGAGTGCAGGATTGCGTCAGAGGTGAACGACCGTTTTCTGCCGAGCTAAGTTGTTGATCCTGTTTAGAAGCAGCCGGTTTTGTGCGACTCATAACCCGTAGGTCGGTGGTTCGATTCCACTCGCCGCCACCAATTAAGTCCATAGGTTCCGGAGGAATCCTGGTTTCAGCCATCTCGCCTGGTTGCGCGGGGGTGCGTCAGATGGAATTAGATTGCAGACGCCTGACAAAATCCAGATACACCAATGCAGTCGAAGAGTACCCCTTTTGCGCGCCGTTGCGCGTGAATTCTCCAGTCACCGGATTCATCTGCTGAAAGAACTCTCCCGTTGATTTTCCAGACTTGTTGATTGCCGCAACCCACTGCTGCATCAGATGCCTGAATTCCCGCTGCTTTTCGTAATGATCCATCCAGCGGGTGGCCCGCAGAGCCGTCAGTGCCTGGGATGCTCCACCCCAACTATTAGCCGGAATCGACCGCACATACAGCGGATCATTCATTGCAACCGAGGTAAAGGGATACGGTGCCCAGAATGCATTTGGATTGTGCAACTGCCGCGTCCACACCGCGTCGAAGATTTGTCGGTCTGATGCGACCTCCAGTTTGAGCACGTGCTCACCCATCACACGCGAGATCACATCCGACCGCACCCGCACAAATTTCCCTTGCGCGTCCAGATCGTAGAATGCCGCATCTTCCGCACAGTAAAGCTTCTTGATAATCAGCTGCCGGATCGTCTCCGCATCCTCAAGCCATTGGTCTGCTTCTTTCTTCCGCCCCAGTGCCTGGGCCATTGCCGCCAGCGCGATTCGACCACCAAATACCGTGGCCGAGAGATCTGGACACAGCCGGGGAAGCGACGGCACTGGAGGACATTTCCGTGCGTCGTTGTCTGGGCAGCTGTTCGGCATACCGGCCCACCGCGGACTGTTGTCCATCCCCGTATCGTAGGTGCAAAAGCCCTCAACCAGCCCGGTTTTGCGGGTATTGCGATACCGTCTAAGCCATGCATCCCACCGGCTGCACGCAGCGTATGCCGTTTTCAGCAACTCTTCGTCCTTGGTTAGCTGCACCAATTCCCAAGCGGTCGCGGCTACAGGCACTACCATCTGGATCTGACCGTAGCCAACCTCGTCCATCCATATATAGGCAGGTAACTGACCGTCCCCATGCTGTCGCGCGAAAAATGCCGCGTGATTCGCACGCGCAATCTCAGCCGGGCTCGGCTTGCCTTCAACGTCAGGCACAAACTCTGCTAACTTCGCATACACCAGGCTTTCCGTTGGTCCGCACTCCAGCCAAATTCCCCCATACTCTGCGCCTTCAATCAGCACAGGATGGTTATAGGTGGACAACAGCTTCACGTTGCCGGAGAGCGTCGCCAGCGCTGCATCCCATGTCCGTTTCCATTTAGGGTTTGCATCTGGAAATTTCGGCAGCGGCTTTCCATACTCTTTCAGCGCTCCTGCGTGCAACGGTCCACACACCAGCGCCATGCCCGCCATGCCTGTTATCTCGAGAAACTTGCGTCGCTCCATCTGTCTTTTGACCCCTCAATAAACTATGGCAATAGTATCCGTCGCTAGAGCGCGTATGGCCGCTGCTTGATCTGCACCCTTGCAAAACGGTGCCTCAGTTTGAATTCCATCGAAAGGTATCTGTGCTGCGCCGATATTTTTCTTTGTTACCGTAAGCGAGTGCAGATACGATGCGCTGCACTGCCGGGACAGCGCCGAACGCTGAGTTATCCAGAATCGCAGCGAGTCCGCCGTCCACTCGCCGCCACCAACCTAATACAAGATCCGGTTGGATTTATTGCCCTACGCCGCGGTGATTTCCTACTGTCTGCTTGCCATGAGACCTTCCTCCGTTGGCAGAAGAAACGCGTCCACGATGCTCCACGTGGATGCCGGAAGAGCCCACGCAAACAACACCGAGCCATTCCCGGTCACGACATACTGGCGTCCATCGAGCAGGTACGTAATCGGTGAGGTCCGCATGGACGCGCCAGAGCCCGCATGCCAGAGAGTTTTGCCGGTCTTTGTATCGAGTGCGAGAACATTTCCGTATTGGTCGCCGGTAAAAGTAATGCCGGAGTCTGTCGTCAATATGCCCGCATCATCGCCGTTTCGACCGGCCTCATGGCTCCAGCGAATCTTCCCGGTCTTGTAGTCGATTGCCTCAATCACACCTTTGCCCCACAGTCCGTAATCCGCGCCCGCCCAGCCATAGTTGCCATCGGCAGGTTTTGCAAAGTAGAGGCTGTAGCTCGGATGGGCGTCGACAATGAACAGCCCTGTCTGCGGATCAAAGCTGGGCGATCGGAAAGTTGGTCAGGCCGCCTTCCTCCGGCGCAATCAAGCGGCCGTCAGGTGCGGGCTCCTTGTCAGGATTCGGGATCGGATGGCCCTGCTTGTCAATTCCCAGCGACCAGTTCACCGGCCCATACGGAACCGAGAGCAGGTTCTTTCCATTTGTGCGATCCAGAACAACGAAGTATCCATTGCGAGAGGCCTGCATCACCATCTTGCGCGGTTGCCCGTTGAAATCTCCATCGACCAGCACGGGAACCTCCACGGCATCCCAGTCATGGGTGTCGTGCGGCGACACCTGAAATCCCCACGCAAGTTTCCCTGTATCCGGATTGATTGCCACGATGCTGCAGGTGTAAAGGTTATTGCCAGGCCGTGTAGACCCATTCAACACCGGCGTCGGATTGCCCGTTCCCCAGTACACCAGGTTCAAATCTGGATCGTAGGTGCCCGTTATCCAGGTCATGCCTCCCGTCGCGGAATTTGGCGTTCCGGCTGGCAGCGTACTGTTCCATTGCCATTGCGTCTTGCCAGTCTCCGGATCGATTGACCTGAGATAGCCAGTCAAATTATCGAAGTCTCCCGAGATCCCGACAATGACATGATCGCCGACAACCAGCGGCGCCATGGTTGTCCAGTAGCCCTTCGTTGCATCGGCGATCTCCACCTTCCAGCGCACCGTGCCGTCTTTCGCGTTCAGAGATACCAGGTGTCCATCCGGAAGCATGAAGTAGAGCCACTGCTTGTACATGCCCACGCCACGATTGCCGATGTGGTCCCCTTTGGTGGGCGGGCTGGTGTAGTGCCAGATCAAATGGCCAGAGCGCGCATCCACGGCCCAGATATTTTCCGGAACCGTGAAGTACAAAATGCCATCCACCAGCAGAGGCGAGGATTTCAGCGCCTGTGTCTGTTCCGTCTGAAAAGCCCACGCCAGGCCGAGATCGCCCACGTTTTGACGCGTGATCTGCGTCAGGCTGCTGTGACGCCTGCCGGAATAATCGCCATGATAACTGGGCCAACTGTTCGCGGGTGGATGCAGCAACATCGACGCGTCGACTCCCTGCGCGGTAGCAGCATAGGGAAACAGGATCAATGCCGCCCACACACCTACAGAAACAAACCAAGTGCTCTTCAGAAACTTCATATGCATCAGGAACCTTTTCGTCAGTTGAATCGATCAGACTGCGCGCGTTCTACCGCAGTGTTTGCAGATAGGCCATCAGGTTGTGGATGTCTGCATCGGTGTATTTGCTGAACAGAGCTACGTGCGCATCAGCGGGCGAGGATACGGAGTATCGAATGCTGTCGACAGGCCAGGAACGGTACGTTCCACTCGCATCCCGTATGCCAACCGTGAACTCATCCAGATATGCAAGAGTTCCCGTGACAGTTTGGCCGGGCGATAACGTAACAGTGACGGTGCTCTTTGCATTTTCCGGGTAAAGCATTCGTTCTTCCAGTTCCAGCCCTTCGTAGCGCGACGCTATTTCAGAAAGATCTCCGGTGGCCGAGTGACACGAAGCGCAGCCGCCGGCGCCGTTGAAATATTCTTTGCCCGCAGTTGCATTCCCGGTTTGAAGATCGGCTACCTCGACACCGCGACGGTTCCCATTCTGCGATAGGGCTTTGGCTCGTTGCGCGTGGATAAAGTCGACAATGCTGGCCAAATCCGAAGCGGAAAAATTGAAAGGCGGCATGCCTTTGTCCGGCCGTCCCTCGCGCACCACCTCGGCGATTTTGCTTCCCGCAATATCCTGAGACACCAGCTTGGATCGCGTCAGGTCCGGCCCGGTTTCTCCGCCGCCTGCGTCGCGGCCATGACAAAACGAACAGTTCTGCAGGAAGAGAGTAGAGCCCAATTCCGCCTGAGCCTTACTTTCACTGGGTGCGCTCACGGGCTGTTTGTTCTCGGCGGAGCTTTGCGCGGAGGCACCATAGACGGGTGCCTGTCTGCTCAGACAAAAAATGATTCCAAGGATTACTGCGAATGCGATACCCTGCAATTTTTTCATCGTCCTGATTCACTACTCCTAATCGGTCAGTTCAGTCGCGTCACAAATGGCTTGAGAGATTTCAGGCTTGGAGGCATCCGCGCCAGCCCATCAGTGGTCTGAACCGGATGTCGTCGGTTTGGGGTGTGACGCGATGCTGCCGTCCGTCATGCCCAGTGTCCACTTGATCGCTTCAAAATACATCTTGCGAATGTCCGGATCTTCCCACGATTCCTCCGTATGACCCAGGGTGGAATAGAACACTCGTCCCTTCCCGTACATCTTTACCCAGGCCACGGGAAAATCATGGTCGGCGCGGTGAATGCGTGGATTGTTCGAATAGTCGAGCTTGCTTGCGTCCAGGCTCAGCAGAACATTCACCTTGCTTCTCGACCAATCTTTTGGCTGATAGATCTCATCGTATTTTACGAAGGTTTTCGGCAGGTGCCGCACGGCAGGAAAATCCGGAGCTTCATTGACGATGGGCGCATTGAACGTGCCCCAGGGATGCTGGTCGAACCAACCGCCAATCATCTCCCCATACTCCGGCCAGGTGTAATTGGTGTCCAGCGCCGCATGAATGCCCACAAATCCCTTGCCATCCTCTTTGATGAAGGACATCATGTCCTGCTTCTGACTCGCATCCATATCCAGTTCGCCGGTTGTACTCGCAAAGACCAGAACATCAAAATAATTCAGATTCTTGGTATTTCTCCCCAGGTCTTTTTTCGTCAGCAGCTCAGTGTCGGTGCGCAACGTCGTGTCCCACAAACCGCTTTTGCGGCCCATGTTGTAGATGGCAACCATCGCGTCGGAGACGGAGTCGTGTTCAAAGCCCTTGGTTTGGCCAATCACGAGAACATGCTTGAGATGAATTTCCTTTGCGTGCGGAGGCGGTGGCATCTCGAAATTCTCTTCCACCTGGTTCTGCGCCTGAAGGGTTGGGTTGAAGGCAACGAAGCAGCAAAGAGCTAGAAAGATAGAGAGGATCGTACGAATAGGTCGCAAGGGCAGTCTCCTGGTCAGCACGTTCTGCAACAAAGCGCTTTTATATCTGCGGCATGCCTGGGACGAAACGAAAATTGATCCGGGCAATGGGGATGTCTTCTGCTGCGTTTCATCGTGGGCATACGATTCCGAAACCGGGCCAGCCCACCGTACACTCCAAAGTATCGCTCGCTCAAAAGTCTAGCCAGCCCAGCACTCTTTGGCAACCCATCGCCGCTGCAATCGTCCTGTTCCACCGGCGTAGATTTCTGACAGATCGGAAACAGCGGCCCATTCGTCGGCAACTACTAATAACTTAGTTGACAGTCTCGCCCCGGTTGTGGCTTAATCTACGAAAGGATTAGGAGATAAGCTCGTGAACAATCCAGCGAAGAAGAAAATAAAGCAAACCCTGACACCACTGGAGTTGGAAATCATGCAAGTGCTGTGGAAGAACGGCTCCGCAACCGTGACCGAGGTGATCCCAAAACTAAAAGCCGCATTGGCATATACCACAGTCCAAACCATGCTGATGGTTCTGCTGCGCAAGGGCAAGGTCAAGCGGACCCAGGAAGGCCGGGCTTTTCGTTACAGCCCAGTGGTGAGCCGAGAACGCGCGTCCGGAAACGCTGTCGAAGACCTGGTGCGGCGCATGTTTGGCGGCTCTGCCGAGGCATTGCTGATGGCGATGGTGGATACACGGCAGATCAGCGCCGAGGAGCTGGAGCGGCTGGCGAAGAAAGTTGCCGCGGCGGAACAACAGTAAGGAACAGCGGTCAGGAGCACCGGTATGGAACAAATATTGATGGAGTACATCGTCAATGCAGCCTGGCAGATTCCGCTGCTGGCAATCGCAGCGTGGCTCTTTCTTCGACTCAGCAAATTTGGACCGCAGACCCAGCATTGTATTTGGCTCACTGTGCTGGTGCTGGCCGTCGGCCTGCCGCTGCGAGGAGTTCGTGCGAACCTTCCCCCCACAGCACCGTCGTACACTGCACGCAACGTGAAGCCGATTGCGCTGGCAAGCGGAGAAGCAAACCGATCCCTCGCAACCCTCCCCAACTCCGACGTTGCAGGTTCTGGATGGTGGCAAGAATTCGCCGAGTTTCCAGCACCGAGACTCCGACTATCCAACACCACCACCCACTGTCTCGTGGGCTTATATATGGCCGTCTTGTTCTTCGGCTTGTACCGCGTTGCGGTTGCATGGCGCGCAGCGCGTCGGTTGCTGACAAACTCGCACGCAACCGTGCTTCCACTGCGGTGGCAGGGGATGTTTGAAGACGCTGGCCATCGACTTGGAGCGAGATTGCCGGAACTGCGGGAGTCCGGCGTGCTCCAGAGTCCCGTGATCGTTGGTGCGCTGCGTCCTGTTCTGCTGCTGCCGAAAAATTTCGCCCATCATACTCAGGACGAGGCGCAGGCCGTGTTCTATCACGAGTTGGCGCATGTCTGCCGGCACGATTATCTGGTGAATGTGATCTGCCGGTTGGCGGCGTTGCCGGTGGTCTGGCATCCGGCGATCTACGGCGTGCAACAGCGTATCCGTCGTACCCGCGAGATGATCTGTGACGAAATCGCGGCGCGCGAAATGCAATCTGAAATTAGCTACGCGAAGTGCCTGTTGGCGATGGCCCAAAGGACGCTTGGACAGCGTGACCTTGCGGACTCGGCGCAGGCGATAGGTTTATTCAGCGACAACATATTGGAGGAAAGAATGATGCGGCTGATGGAAAGCAAGAGCACGATGACCCTGCGGGTAAAGCTCGCCCGTGTAGCCGGCGGTGCGACTGTGATGATCGTTGCAACCGCGATGGCGGCCCTGTTCCACGTGACCCCGACCATGGCGCAGTCGAAGGCGGAGGCATTGCCTGTGGCCGCCCAAAGCACAACCGCCAGCGTGCAATCTCCACCCGCTGCAACCGAAACAGTCAAAAATCCCGTGATGGCCCAAGGTGCTTCCGCGTCGCCGGTCTCATTGGTTTCACCGCAAGCGAAGGCGACGGCCAAGCACGGAACTATTGTGCATCGGCGGAAAACAACCGATCAAAAACAGTTCGTGATCGAGATAAACGAAAGTCCTGCATTGACTGCCGAGCAGCAGGCGCGCTTGCGGGTGGAAATGGATGCGATGCGTCAGCAGGTCGCGGAAGCCACAAAACATCTCGATAGTCCGGAGTTCAAGCGGCAGATGGCCAATGTTCAGCAGATGCAGGAAAGGCTGAATGCGATTGAGCTGCCCAAAATTCAACAGCAAATCGACAATGCAACCGCCGGGATGCAGCGCAGCATGGAAAAGGCCAGCCGGGAATTGAAGCAGTCGGAAGCGCAGCGGCAGCAAAGCCAGCAAGAGATCGCCGCCGCCACGGCAAGGATCAACAGCCCCGAATTTAAACAGCGAATGGCGAACCTCCAAAAGCAACTGGAAAACGGCGAACTGCAACGCAGCATGGAAAGGGCCAGCAGGGAATTGGAGCGGTCGGAAGCGCAGCGGCAGCGAAGCCTGAAGGCGCTGGATATGTCCAAAATCCAGCAACAGATCGACGCCGCCACGGCAAAGATCAACAGCTCCGAGTTCAAACAGCAGATGGAAAATCTTCAGAAGCAACTGGAAAACGGCGAATTACAGCGCAGGATGGAAGAGCTCGATAAGCAGCTGAAAGCGGCGGAAACCCAGACGGACAAGATCCAGACCAAATGAGACGATCGCACCCGAGGGCCGGTAGCATGCTTACTTCTTCCCAGAGCTGGTTAGCACGAGCTTCCCATTCTTGCCTCAGCGCAGGCTGAGCATGTTGTCCAGCTTTGCTCCTTTGGCAGCGTTTCGCTTGTGTACCAGTTCTGAAAGCACACGCTCCAAATCACTTTCCTGCAACAATCGAACAAGTTTCCTCTACAGTAATGAGAACCGTGCAGGCAGGCTTGTCGTTCTTCAGGGAGGGAATCTCATGTGCTTTTCCGCGACCGCAAATTTTGCTGGCAGTGCTGTATTAGGAGCGATTGGCGTAGCTACGTTGGCCGAGGTCAAGCATCGGCGAGAGCTGCTGTTCGCATCGATGCCGTGCCTGTTCGCGCTGCACCAATTTACTGAAGGCTTTGTCTGGCTGGGGCTGAATGGCAAACTTTCGCAGACCACCCTGCACGGGGTCGCAGCGGCCTACGTCCTGTACGCACAGGGGTTGCTGCCATTTCTGTTGCCGCTGAGTGTGCTGCTGATTGAGCCGACGCGCCATCGACGACAACGAATGATGGGATTCCTGATTCTCGGAAGCGGGTTGGCCCTTTACATCCTATGGGGACTGATGATGGATCCGCTGCAGGTATCCGCGGTAGGCCATAGCATCGTGTATGAGAATGCGCTTACGACGACGACAATAGTTGCGGTGCTCTATGTGATTGCGACCTGCGGCGCGCTATTCTTTTCCGGCTTCCGCGATCTGGTTTTGCTGGGATGGCTGAACCTGGTGGGCCTGCTCGTCGTGATGGTGATCAAGTCCTATGCCTTTACCTCGGTGTGGTGTGCCTATGCCGCCGTGGTCAGCGTGGTGATTTATTTCTTTTTCCGCCGCAGCAGTCAGAAGAGGCCTGCGAAATATTTACTCGCCACCTAATAAAATCTATCGATTGACGCAATGAATTTTTTACTCGCTTTTGGATTTTTGATCTCACGGTAAAACTGCGTCCATCGTCGGCTTACGTGAAGCATATCTGTTCACCCTCTCGGCATCCCAATTAACAGAGCGTTCTTCAGTGCATGGATTCACTTTGTGCTGTGTTCGTATTTCCCCCGAGGGTGAATTTGCTTGGCCGCACCGAATGTTGTCGGACCTTACCTACCTCAGCGCCCGATATCCATTGCTGAACCCGCACGTTCCAGACCACCGCGAATCAGCGCCTGGATTGATCGCTATCCTGTCCTCGCGTTTTCTGCATTGACAGTTGGCTACGCTGCGGTTGTCGGTATGCTTTCTTCCATCAAGCTGCTTTGGCTGGATGAGCTGATCACTCTGCACATCGCTCGTCTGGGCAGTGTCTCTGCAATCTGGCATGCGCTTGCCAACGGAGCCGACCCAAATCCACCGCTCACCCATGTGTTGGTTCTGGCGTGCATGCGCATCTTTGGCCAGCATGAGTTTGCCCTGCGTTTGCCTGCCATGGCGGGCTATTGGATTGGAATGCTGGCGCTATTTCTTTTTTTGCGGCGATGGGTGTCGGGAACGTGGGCGCTGGCGGGCGTCGCCATGTCAATGAGCATGGCTGCGTTTCAGTACAGTTATGAGAGCCGGTCCTATGGAATTTTCTACGGTCTTGCGATGTTGGCTGTGTACTGCTGGTCTGTGGCCGTGGATTCTACTGCATCCCCACTCCGCAAATGGATTGCGTTGCTGGGAATGATCGGCGCGTTGGCTGCTGGAATTTCAACCAGTTATTTTTCCGTGCTGGCATTTCTTCCTATTGCGGGCGGAGAATGCGCGCGCACGTTCGATCGATTTCGCCGCGCAGGCTGGCGTGAAGGCGCTTTCTCACGCTCGATTCAGTTTCGGGTATGGATTGCGATGGCCGTCGCAGCCACGCCACTGTTGCTGTTTCGCCCGCTGATTCAACATGCCATCGTGGAGTTCGCGCCGTACGCGTGGAACAAAGTTTCATTCGACCAGGTAAGTGATTCCTACACCGAGATGGTCGAGTACATCCTGTTTCCCATCCTTGCTCTGCTTTTGTTCGCCATCGTCGTTCTTGTGCTCTCCCATTTTTGCGCGCATTGCAGAGCATCAGTCCGTCCGCGCTGGATCGGAACTCTGGCGACGCACCAGGCCTATTTTAAGCACAGCACACTTCCCCTGCACGAGGCAGTTGCTGTCTTTTTCCTGATGGCGTATCCACTTCTGGGCTACCTGGTTGCATCCATCCACGGCGGCATGATGTCGCCGCGCTTCGTCATCCCAGTGTGCTTTGGCTTTGCCATTGCGGCGACGCTCGCCAGCTATCGCATCTTCGGTCATCTGCGCTTGGCAGCGGCAAGCCTGCTATTGCTGTGCCTGGTATGGTTCGGCGTTCGGGAGTCCGTAATTGGTTACTGGTATAGGGAACAAAAGCAGTGCTTCTACAAAGTGATCGATCGCTTTCCCATGGCGGAATTTCCCAACGGTCCAATTGCCATTCCCGATCCGCTGATGGCGCTTACTTTCCGGCACTATGCGCCTGCAAACCTTGCATCCAGAGTTGTGTTTCCAGTCGATTTTCCGGCGATCCGCATGTATCGCGGAGACGACTCTCCGGAGCAGAATCTTTGGGCAGGGCGGAACAGCCTCTACCATGTACCGATTGTTTCTCTGTCGACGTTCCAGCGCCATGCGGGTAAATACGTGATTCTCGCCAGCGACGGCAATTGGATGTTGCAGGATTTGTTGTACCATCGCTATCCAATACAACGGCTCGATATCAATACCCGCGCTACCGCCATTGGAGGTTTTACTCCGTTGAGCCATGGGCCGCCCGTCTTCTATTCTTCCGCCGGAGACAAATTCTTTAAGACCACGCCGGGCTTTATGCTTTCTCCCATTGATTTTCACCGGGCTGAAAATCTGCCCAGCGGCAAGCTGGGGCCCGCCGAGGGAGGCCCATTCGACGACCCGCGATAACAAGTTTTTGGGGACTGCTCTGGGGGGCGGTCTCCGCTGCTGCAGGAAAGGCCTGAGACCGGCTTTGAAGGCGGATCTCAGGCCGTTTTTTTCATTGCCAGAATCTAGCCCAGATTATTGTCCAGGCTGGGCGCCAGGTGCTTCGCCGGGTCCCATGCCGGCAGGTCCGTGGGGGCCGAAGCCACGGTGCCGGAAAAACTCCTGATGCATCTGCTGTAGCTTCAGCTTCTGATCGGTTGTCAGTGCAGCACGCATATCAAGATGGAAATTGATGGCGGACTTTGCCTGGGCCAGGCGAACAGCACTGATTTCCTGCAACTTGCCGTCAATTGCATTTCGGTCCGGTGTCTCGGCAGAGAGAAGTTCTCTCAATTCCAGATGCTTCACCTGCAGGTCGGCCCGATTGCGAATCTGGTCTTTGCGGAAATCGAATGTCTCGGTGCGAATCTTCTGCGTCTGCTCCGGCGTGACGCCGATGCGCTCCCGAATCGTGGGATTGTTGACCAGGCGTGCCAGCATAAATTCGCGATGGTGATGCATCCTTCCCCAGTTGCCGCGGCTCTGTTGCATTCTTCCGCGATCCCAGGGACCGGGTCGATTCATCTGCCGTTGGTGCATGCCGTTATGCCGAAACTGCCTGTTCGGTCCGGCTTGTGCCTGGGCTGTTGGGGGTGCGGGAGCCGGCGCATCGCTCTGGCCAAAGGCCAGGGGCAATGAGACGGCGAATGTAACAAGAGCGAGTGCAAGTTTTGAGTGAATTCGCATTTCTTCTTCTCCGGTGTTCAGGTACATCCTGTGATCAGGTTGATCTTGATCCTCGGACAATGTCCGACATCCCTATAGACACGACAGTCAAAGGAGAGTTTCGGTCAAGAGAGATGCATATTTTTATATCCTTCCGTGTCACAGAACACACGATACAAACGCAGAGCTGCCGGCATCCCGGCATTGGAACATGTCCGGAATTCGGCGGTTAAAGGATGGACGAATCGATGACAAGGCAAGTTTCAGGAATCTTCCGATTGCATACGCGTCCGGATTCGTGCGCGGCTCGGCTGCCCGCGCAACTTGGTGATTGCCGTCGAATCAAGCCCATGTGCCGGGGAACGCGCGTTTATGTTATGAAGAAAGAAGACTATGAGGAATGTATTTGTTGTGGGTGCGGGTCCTGCGGGACTGTTTGCCGCCCAGAAAATTGCTCTGGCTGGACACGAAGTCTTCTTGTTGAACCGGGACATTAAGCCCGGTGGCCTTGCGGAGTATGGAATTTATCCGCTGAAAGACAAGATGAAATTCGGGTTGCGCAAGCAATTCGCCAAAGTTCTGGCGCTGCCGAATGTCCATTATTTCGGGCATGTAAAAGTTGGAGAACAGGGCGACCTGACGCTGGCTGACTTGCGCGCGATGGACCCTTCGGCAATGCTGTTTGCCTGCGGTGCCCAGGGCTACAATGAGCTGGGCCTTCCCGGAGAAAACAGCTCCGGCGTGTATTCCGCCAAAGATTTTGTCTACTGCTACAACCAACTACCCCCCTACGCATCCAGAGATTTCTCTACGGGCAAACGCATCGCCATTATCGGCATGGGCAATGTTGCTGCAGACATTATGCGATGGCTGCTTCGTGACAATCCGGAGCGCCAGACGGAAGAAGTGATCATCGTCGCGCGTCGCGGTCCGTATGAGGCTAAGTTCGACAAAAAAGAAATTGAATACGTGGAGCAGCACATTCCGCGCGAGGAGTTTCTGCGCGAACTGGATCGGATACGGGAGACGTGCGAGGCCTGTAACCAGGACCTGTCCCCGGAGAAGCTGGGCGATGCCACGTTTCCTTTTTTGAAGAAAAGTTTTCCTGCGGAAGAAGAGCGGCCGAAGCTGACTTTTCGCTTCCTCTCATCGCCCAGGGAAATCCTCGTCGGGCCTGACGGACGGATCGAGAAGCTCGTGGTAGCAGAGAATAATCTCGTCCTCAGAAGTGACGGCACCACCCAGGCGAAAGCGACGGACCGCACCGCAGCCCTCGATGTCGATACATTGATCTTTGCCATTGGCGACAAACATGATCCAGCAGTCGGTCTCCCCATGGGCCCCGATGGGTATGCGACCAGACCTCACCCTGAATCGCTGAAGGAGCCGGCCTACGAAGCGTGGGACCCCGCAGCCAATGAATTGTTGCATGGAATTTTTGTCGTGGGATGGGCGCGGCTCGCCAGCACCGGACTGGTCGGCATCGCGCGCCACGACGGGGAAGAAGGCGCGAAGAAGTTGCTGGAATACTTGCAGGACCAGCCGGATACAAGCTCGCTGTCTGAAGAGAAACTGCGGGCTGCACTGCAGGCAAAAGGAGCAACTCCCGTCACCAAGCGAGACCTTGAGATTCTGGGCCGAATCGAAGAACAGCAAGCGCGCGAGCGCAACCTGACCTCGTTCAAATTTTCCGATGACGATACGATGTTGCAGGCGATTCAAAACGAACGCGAAGCGCTGTCCGTTCGATAATCTGCAATCACCGCAGTGGCCTGATACCAGTGCGCCGCCTCGCGGAAACGCGGATGTCTCTTATCTCATTGTGGTACGCTCAAGCAGAACAATTCCCCTTATAGCTGGCGTTAGCAGCACCCACTTCAAAACCGTTCTGGAGAGACCAATTCAATGGGTCGCTGCGATCTCTTTCGAGCTTTGGTATGGCTTTGCGTTGTGCCGCTCTCGCTGTTCGCCCTTCAAGGGTTTGCGGAACAAATTCCGGCGGGCGCCACACTAGAAGTTCGGCTTGAGCAGCCAATCAGCTCCTACTCCACCCGCAAGGGACAACAAATCTCCTGCCTTTTGATTGCTCCCGTCAGTGAAGATGGAAAAGTCATTCTTCCGCTTGGGGCTACGCTGAAAGGATCGGTGATTGCCGTGCGCAAGGTCGGCCTGGGCTTTGTTCATGAGACTGCCCAGATTGACCTGGAATTGGACAGTCTCGTACTCGCGAATGGAAAGTCCGTTCTGCTGGCAAGTCAGGTGACAGAAGTCGAGAATGCGCGTGAGAGTGTCGACAAAAAGGGCCGCATTCAAGGGATCCGTTCCACTTCTACGCTGAGCCATCGCGCGTCGGGCGCAGTGGGCACGCTGGCATTTGGAGATCCCATTGCCGCCATCTTTACGACCGCGGCAACCAGTTCCGTTCTGCGATTTTCCGAGCCGGAAATATCGTTTCCCGCCGGAACAGAATTGACTGCGAAGCTTACCTCTCCCATTGAAGTTCCAGCAGAAAAAATCAAACCCGTTCCAGCGGTTGCAACCACTCAAACTGACTCCAGGCAGTTGAACGGCATGATTCGGAAATTGCCGTTTCGCACGTCGACTGAAGGCTCGAACGTTCCATCCGATTTGACCAACCTGCTCTTTATCGGCAGTTCCGGCGCAATTGAGCGTGCCTTCGCTGCCAGCGGATGGGAGCCCGTGGATGAGCTGAACGCCCAGACGACGTACAGCACCGTTCGCTCCATTGCGGAAAACCAGGGATACCGTCGCGCACCCATGTCGATCCTTCTGCTGAACGGCGCGCCGCCGAAGTATGCCTATGCCAAGACGCTCAATACTTTTGCCAAGCGGCATCATTTGCGTATATTCGCTAGCGAAGAAATATGGCAGGACAAACCTGTCTGGAGCTCATCCTCAACCCACGACATCGGCATTGGCTTTTCGAAGAAAAATAAAACCTTCATTCATCTCATCGATTCCAATATCGACAACGAACGCGCCAAGGTCGTCAACGATCTTGTCCTGACCGGTTGCGTTACCGCAGTCCAGCTGGTGAGCAGGCCGTGGGTCCCCAGGGACGCGAAAAACGGAACCAACGAAGCTCTCATCACCGATGGAAAAATCGCCGTCATTCAGTTGAACAACTGCAATGCTCCAACGGATGATTTCGCTGACGATCAGCCTGTGACCTTGCAGGTCCACGGCAATGCGCTGGACAGGTCGACACGTCAAACCGTGCTGACCGTGAAAAACAATCTTCTGCGCGACAACGTTGGAGTCATGGCCTACTCCGGAATTCGCTACGCTGCTCAGTCAAAAAAGAAAAAAGAAAGCGAAGCGACGACGCGCCAAATCAACGTGTCCGGACAGGAGTTCAATATCGAGCAAGGCTTCCGCCCGGACGATGTATACACATCGTCGTCCGCTTCCAGTCCTGTGACCAGCAGCCCGCAACGGCGTCGAGCCTTGTGGACGCCGCCTTCGGTGGAACTGGGAATACGTACTGGATGGGAAGGGTACGCTGGCGGAAATGGCGGCGCTATGTCCTATGATTTTGAATCGACCAATCCCCCGGGCAGCTCGCTGTATCTCTCCATCGGCAATAGTTTTCACCCCGGCTGGAACATAGGCGGCTCGGTCACTTTGGATTCGCAACGCTACTTCTCGCATGAGTTCAGCTACGACCACAGCTTTACGACCTTCAAGCTTGCCTTGGAGGTTGTCGACAACGAAGCCACATCGCCGTCGCTGGTTACGGCGTTTGCATTTTCGAATTCCGGGATGCAGACCTCCCAGTTTTCCTACGATCTGCTCATCAATGGCCGTCCACGCGAGTCGCGCTGGCGGCCCTATCTCGCCGTGGGACCGGCGCTGCAATTGATGCACCTCGACGACGCCCCTATTAAAAAGGCGCCAAACTATTTCAAGTTGGGATTGAGCAGTATCGGGCTGATCAGCGCTGCCTACAATTTTGGCGGAACGCCGCCGTTGGACGGCGGCGGCATCTTTCAGCCTGGCCTGAACTACGGCGCCGGCATCCGGTATCGGCTCACGCCTCGCTGGATGGTGCGGTTGGATTATCGCGAGACCCTGGTGCGGCAGCCCGATTTCTGGTCGAAATCCAAGCAGGACATCCTCGCCAACATCGATGTCGGCGACTATTCGATCGCCGAGCTAGGGCCTGTTCTGCAGGGTCCGCTGCGCCAGCAGCACGCCACCGTCGGCGTCTCATTTACATTTTGAGTTTTTGAAAAAGCCTTCTTAGGTCACAGCCCGCTGGATAAGAATTCAAACGGAAGGAAAATAAGCACCTCCGTGCCGCTGTTTCCGGCTTCGGTGCTGCTGGTGATTGCGATGCGGCCACCATGTTTTTCGATCAGCTGTTTTGCCACCCATAATCCGATGCCTGTGCCATGCCGCTCCTTGGTGGTAAAAAACGGCTCAAAGATCCTGTCAAGATCTTCCGCTTCAATGCCACTGCCTTGGTCCCGGATGACAACCTGAATGCCCGCGCCTTCTGCGTTCGTCGTTTCCAAGGTTTGAATGTCGAGGAATCCTCCGGACCCCATGGCATCGATGGAGTTTGCAATGATGTTCGAGAATACTTGCAGCAGTTCTCCGCGGCTGGCCGTCAGCGTGTGCATCGCTTCGAACTGACAGCGGACGACGATCTTTCTGGCATGGAGCTTCGATTGATAGACGGCAAGGACGTTCTTCAGCAGGTCATCAACAATAACTTCCGTCAGCGTCCCATTATCTCGATAGAAGCCGAGTGTCTGCCGGGCAATGTGAGAGATGCGCTCAAGCTCTTTTTCAGCGGTGCGCAGGTAGCCATTCGCTTCACTGTCACTGGCGCAGGTTTCGCGAGCGAGAAAAACCAGGTTCAGCAGGGATTCCAGCGGGTTATTGATTTCGTGGGCGATCGTGGCAGCCATGCGTCCCGCGCTGGCCAAGCTTTTCCGCCTGGATCAGCGACCGCTCCATCTGCTTTCGATCCGAAATGTCCCGTGCGATCTTCGAGCTGCCGATGATGCGCCCCGTGTCGTCTTTCACGGGAGAGATAGTGAGGGAGACTTCAATCTTCTTTCCGTTTTTCCTAACCCTGATCGTCTCGTAATGCTCGATCCGTTCTCCCGATCGCAGTTTGCGCAGGATATCGGCCTCTTCCGGATATAACTCCTTAGGAATCAGCCGCAGAATCGGCTGCCCAACAATCTCCTCCGCTTCATACCCAAACATCCTGGTGGCAGCCTGGTTCCAACTGGTAATGATGCCATTCAAATCTTTGCTGATGATGGCGTCGTTAGACGAGTCAACGATGGCGGCCAGCAAAAAACTTGGCTGCAGAATCTTGTTGATCGTGGCTGGCAGATGCTGGGGTGCATCCAATATGCGGTTCAAGACTGGGTGCCTCCGGAGTGTTAGCGGGCCTGCAGTGGTTTGCGTCTCATTTTGCAGTCTCTCTCGAAACTATGTAATTCGATGCATTCTGACTGCCAAGCGGAAAGGTAAATCAGCACGCAGATCCTGCAAATTCACTCCGGCGGGCTGCTCAGCCCCTGTTTACCAAGGCTTGCAGCGCGATTTCCAGCGCCGTCGGACCCTTGCGCGAGCCGCGTTCTCCGGCCTCAAACTCGATCCAGCCTTCGTTGAAGCCGTCGAGCATCTGAATGCGTGGCGTTGGGTTTTTCATCCCTTGCGATTTGAACAGCGACTCCCAGCTCGCACGCGGCACGGCTTCCATACGCACGTCGCGGCCCAGAATTTTTGCGAAGGCAATAGCGATTTCGTTCGGGGTCACGCGGCGGGGGCCCTCCAATTCAACCACTCGATGACCGCTCCATTTCTCTTGCAGGAGTTCGGCTGCGACACCCCCGATGTCGGCGGTGGCTACCATGGGCACTGGTTTATCCAGCGGCTGCAAAAAACTCGGAATTACTCCTTGCTCACGCGCCGGGGCAATGTCCCAAAGGGAGTTCTCCATGAACCATCCCGGCCGCAAGAATGTAATTGGAATCGATAGCTGCCGCAGCGCTTGCTCAATGATGGTGTGCTGGGTGAGCAGGTTCGACCGAGTTGCCTGAGCGCCGATTGTTGAGAGATAAACGACTCGCTCTGGACGGGCACGTTCGAGCGCAGAATCGAGGACCGCCGCCGTAGCCCGCGCCTCCGGAAAGCCGGGCGCCGGATCGAAGTTTGGCGGAATCATTATGAATACACCTTCTGCTCCACGGAACGCGGCGGCCAGCGCATCCGCATCGTCGATGTCCGCAATCGCGATCTCACAGCCCACGCGTTCCCATGCGGCGCATTTGGCTGGGTTGCGAACCACTGCGCGTACTGGGCGGTTTGCCGCCAACAGAGCACGCGCCACTTCTCCTCCGACATTGCCGGTGATTCCAGTAATTGCAAACATGCAGGCTCCTGATGATTTACGAATGGCTCTGCACTCTATTCAGATGCGAATTCTTCGTTCATCCACGCTTCAAACGCCTGAATGCTTTGTGCGCGGTGCAGAAAATTCTGCACCAAGGTTTCTCCCGGTTGGGAGCCGCCGGGTTCCAGCACTTCTTTCCGATACCGCAATGCTGCCGGACCTGCGACAAGATTGTTCGCATCGAACTGGCGATAGAAATCGAGCGCAATCACCTTGTCGAACAAGTATGTGTAGTAGTTCGAGGAGTAGCCGACGAGGTGGGTAAAGCTCGAATAGAGTCGGTTGCCTTCGACCCACGTATAGGGCAATGCGGCGGTGTAGCCCGCGTGCATCATCGCATCCAGATCGATGGTGGCCGGGTCCAGATCATGCAAATCAAGGGAGAACCGCGTGTAGAACAGTTGCCCTCGTATGCCGTTGCCACGGCCAAAGGCGCTGGCGCGATTCATGCGGGCAACCAGTTCGGGAGGGATAGGCTCGCCCGTCTGGTAGTGCATGGCGAACGATGCCAGCAGCTTTGGGTTGCGAAAGAATTCCTCCAACATTTGCGATGGCACTTCGACAAAATCGCCTTCAGTGGCGATGCCGCTGACGCCCGCCCACCGCTGCTGGCCTCCGAGAATGGCGTGCATCAGATGGCCAAACTCATGGAAGAAGGTCACTACGTCGGAATACTGCATCAGGCCAGGATCTTGATTTGCGGGGTCGGTATCGCCGCCTGCAAAATTCCCGCCTGGAAAATTACAAATCAGCGCAGCTTCCGGCACCTGCACGCCCTGGATTCCAGGAACCAGTGGAAACGCGGAGAACCATTTGTCCTTGCCTTCGCGGGGATGCATGTCGAGATAAAAACGGCCGATTTTTTCTTCGTGTTTTGCGTTGCCCTTCTCGCCTTGTGTCGGGCGATCGTAGACATCCCACGCGGTGACGGACGAGTTCCACAAGGCTGCGGCATCGGGTCCATCTTGCGGCGCAGGGCGGAACTCAACATGAAACAGTTTCGCGGCAGTGTCCAGGATGCCTTGCTGGACGCGTTCATACGGGAGATACGGCCGCACCGACTGTGAATCGAAATCGAACGCGGAGCGGCGATATTGCTCATACCAGAACATCGCGCTGGCGGCATCAATATCGGTCAAGCCAGGCCGATGTTGGCGCGCAAAATCGAGCACCATCGAGTATTCACGGGTAGCGCCCGGCTTCGAGGCGACATCCAGTTCGGCCAGAAATGTTTTTACGTTCGCTGCTGATCCCATCATCTGGTCCGCGGTCGCCAGGTTCGCCCAGGAGGAAAATCCCAGCGTGTTGGCCAGTTCCTGCCGCGTTGCGAGAATCTCCATCAGGATTTGTTGGTTGGCTGGATAGGCGCGGGTGTTGTAGGCAAGAAACATGCGCCGCCGCAGCGCATCGCTCTTGGCGAAGGTCATCACCGGCTGGTAGTCGGGATAGTCCGTGGTCAGGGTGCGATGGCCATTGGCATCGGGTGCGTGGCGGGCAAGAAAATCCTCCGGCAGACCCTCCAACTCCACCGCATCGGTGACGACGACCGTGTTGACCTGCTCCTGCACATTGCGTCCAAAGGTGAGGCCCAGCTCCGTGATGCGTTCCTGCAACTGCTGGATGCGTTCCCGCGTGGGCTGGTCTTTATCGACGCCGGCAAGCCGATACTGCAGCAGCGTGCGCTCCAGGTAATGCCGGGTGGCGGCGTCCGCGTCGGAGAGATCGATCGACGAGAGTGCGTGATATACCTGCGGGTTCAGCGATAGCTGGACCGCGGCCTCCGAGACGGCTTGCACCATTGCTTCGGCCTGATTGCGGACGGCTTTTTCCCCCGCAACGGAGTGCAGCAATCCCGCTTCTGACCCAGCGATGCCGAGAGCGGCGATGGCTCGATCATAGGGAACCAGCGTATTATCGACAGTTCGCGGCTGTTGGACTGTGAGAAGCCGTTCGATGGCGGCTTTGTGAGCGTCCAGATGGCGGCCAACCCAGGTTTTCAGGCTTTCTGGATCAAGACCGCCAGCCCAGGCGTGCAAATCGTCCCGAATTGGGCCGGGCGCGAGAATTGACGAATCATTTAGCATAGGGAGCGATTCCGTTCTACAGTCAACATGTTGGCAGGGACGGGGTCAGCGCGACCCTCTGCCTGCCTCCTTCTCATAGTAAAGAACTTCTGCGCCGCAGAAGCTGGATCGCTGGAAAAGGATGCATCGAATGGGCAGGGAGTGCATCTTAGTTTTTTTGACCAAAGCTTGCAGAATGAGAGAGAAAGCAAAAACCAAAGAATCCCGGAATCGCTTACTTATCTGATACTGAACGGTACCGATTTCTCCTCCTGAGGTTGCATCCGATCGCAACCCTGATGCCATGCCGCAGTTGCACCTGATATAAAAGGTGCTGGAAAAATGATAATGACAGAGTCCGCTCAAAATGTAAGCTTGCACTACCTTCGCTCTCGGCTGGGCCGCATTTGCGTTGCCATTACCGGTAGCACGCCCCAGGAAATGCTGGAGAAAGCTACCGATGCTGTCCGAGAAAACACGTTATTGGAATTTCGGCTGGATTACTTGCCCAAGCCCCTCGCGGCGATGCCGAAACTAAAGAATTTTCTGGAGTTGCGCCGCGAAGTCACCGCAATTGCCACCTGCCGCCGCAAGGTGAACGGCGGAAAGTTCACCGGTTCCATTGCCAGCCAGCTCGAAGTTCTGTCGAAAGCCGCGACGGCTGGCTTCCATCTATTAGATGTGGAGCTGCAGACAGCCGAGTCGATGAAGTCCTCGGACTGGAAGAAGCTGCGTGCGCATAGTGCGGCCATTCTTGTTTCATACCACGACTTTAAGACGACCAAGGACCTGGAAAAGATCTACGCACGAATTCGTCCGTTGCAACCGGACTTTATCAAGATTGTTACTACGGCGCGTTCGTTGGCCGATAACGTGACCATGATGCGGTTTCTGGAATCCAAGCGCGATGAAGGCAACGTCATCGGCATTTGCATGGGTGACCATGGCGTCATCAGCCGTGTGCTGGGACTGCGCGCCGGCAGCAGATTTACGTTTGCCTCCGCCAGCCCGGGAGAAGAAACCGCTCCCGGCCAAATCGCCGCACGCACGCTGACAGAAGCCTACCGAGCCGACCAGGTCGATGCCGGGACAAAGGTCTACGGCGTTGCAGGCGATCCAGTTAGCCATTCCCTGTCCCCGATCATGATGAATACCGCATTCCATCGCGAAACCGTAAATGCGGTCTATTTGGCGCTGCAAACCGACAAATTGTCCGACCTGCTGCTGTTGATTCGCGAGGTTCCTGTCCAGGGAGTTAGCGTTACGATGCCGTTCAAGCAAGAGATAATGAAACATCTCGACAGAACAGATGCACTATCGCAGAAGATTGGCGCTTGTAATACAGTAGTTCGTTCCCAGGATGGCAAGCTGATCGGTTACAACACCGATGTTACCGGCGTAATTCGGCCCCTGGAACAACGGATAGATTTACGCAAGGCGAAGATTCTGCTGCTGGGAGCCGGAGGAGCAGCGCGGGCAGCGGCCTTCGCGCTTCGGCAACGAGGCGCCGACGTCTTTATTTTGAACCGCACGCCCCAGACCGCGCAGAAGTTGGCGCGAGAGGCGGAGGCCAAGACGATCCGGCGCGATCAGGTGGCCAAGACGAGTTTTGATGTCATTTTGAATGCAACGTCGGTCGGAATGGTTGGCAGTAAACAGCAGACCATTCTGGAAGAAAAAGAGCTGAATGCCAAACTCGTATTCGATATGGTGTACAGCCCGATGGACACTCCGCTATTGCGCATGGCTCGCAGCAAGGGGCTGGCAGTCATTACCGGGGCGGAAATGTTTGTTCAACAGGGAGCCGAGCAATTCCAGTTATGGACTGGTAAGCCCGCCCCTAGAGAAGATATGTGGCGCGTTGTAACGCACGCTTTGCGCTCGCGCGCGGAAACGGGAAAACAAGATGTTTAACGTGCATACGAAGAGAGGAGACACCGCACAACGGACCGAACTTGTTGATGACCGTTGGCAGGTGAATAAAAATCCTATGTTGCGTCGATTTTTTCGAATTTGCGGCGATATGCTGCCTTATCTTGCCTGGATGATTCCGTTGGTAGACCGAGTGATGGCCCCGAAGCGCGAGGCTGTTGCTCCCGGACTGCGAACCCTCAGCGCCGATATCAGAAGCGATCTGAGAAACGACCTGAAACAACATTTCGCCGCAATGGAGGCGAAGCAAGTGGACGTGACCCCCGCGATTCAAGAACAGCAGCGCCGACTGGAGAAGCTCGAAGAGCATGCGTCGGAACTGAACCACTCTTTGACGAACCTTTCTGAGGATCAACTGGATCTGGCCGATCAGGTACGCGCCATGGCAGGATGGGTGCGTAACTCCGCTGTTGCCGCTCTGTTTCTGCTGACGTTGATGTTTGCTCTGAAGCTGTTCCAGGCCATCCACGGCCACTAAGAGCGGTTCCCGCAGCAGATCGATCCGTCCCGGGCTGCATGTTCGCGCCGTTTTCCGTCAAGAAGAGCTATACCCGTGGCGGCCCGCAACTCCCTCGACCCCCAGGCCGTGCTCACGACGGCCCTCTATTGTCCAGGGGACGATATTTCCACTCCGCCCGTCAAAAATTCTCAAAATTTTCCTCCCTCTGGCCTCGACAGTTGCCGGTTTTCATGCTGAGGACTACGATGATCCATGTTCGGTGCAGCCTGCTTTCGGCGTGCCAGTACATAGTTGTATTCCGGAGACCTGACTCAAATGTAGCCCCAACAAACAATAAACTTTCAGCCTGGACGTTCTAGTCGTGCGTTCCAGCGTGATGGAGTGACTAAGCATGGCATGGTATGCGTATTGCATTGCAGAGAAGCAGGCATTTCCAGAACTAGCTCATCATCGCAAACCGGTTCCGTTCGATACGCAGGTAGGCGTCCTCGGAAATCAAATTTTTCTCTACCCAGCCAGTGATTTCGCAGTAATCGTCAGCGAACATAATCCAGAAGACAATTTAGAACAAAAATCAGCCGTCGATCACGCTCGTGTGATTGCCAACTGTTTTGAGCATTCCACAGTATTGCCCTTCCGTTTTGGAACGGTATTTCCCGACGACGAGGCTTTACGCCGTTCGGTTCGCAGTAACCAGCGTCAGTTCAGCGCCAACGTGGAACGTTTGCGCGGCAAAGCGGAGATGCACTTAAAAGTTGTGTTTGAAGACGCAGGGCCCGCTTCGCGGAAGTATCAGTCTTCCCCTTGCGCGGGAAAAGAATATCTTTCGCGACTGCGGGAATCAGCGACGGTGCAGCGGGAGCGGCAGACCAAGGCAAAGGCTGTCTTTGTCCAGGTCCATCGCATGTTTTCCCCGCTGGAGGAAGATATTTCCTGCCGCCGCACAGACAGTGGAAAGATGTTGCTGGACATTGCCCACCTGATTGAACACGGAAGTATTGTTCGCTATCAGAACAAATACTCCTGCGCCAGTCAGACCATGCGTGATTGCCAGATCATGTTGTCGGGTCCGTGGCCGCCGTATCACTTCATCCACGGAACGCGTCGCATCGCGACCCAGGCCGCAGGTCACGCGTAGTTTCAATTACAGCTCTCACTCATCATTGGTACAGAAAAAACCCTCGAGGCCCCACAGCCGACGAGGGTTTTTTATGGGCTTCGCTGTAAGGAGGAGACAAATGCGATCATTGCAACCCACACTCTATGGACGCATGGGAATAAAAAATGGAATCAGGAAAAGCGGTCGACGGTGGAAACGTCTTTTTTCCTGCTCAGGATGAAGCTTTCCCGGCGTCGTGTCACCGACGCATGTTCTATCTTGCGCCAGAACGCCACAAAATAATCAGTTGCGGAAATGATGGAGACCATCGCCATGAAGTAGACGGCGGTAATCGCAATCACGTGGACAGGCATAATGAACCAGCCAAAGTGCCATGCCGTCCATCGATGATCCAGAATCGCAGCCACCACCGCGATAATCTGCGTGACCATTTTCAGCTTGCCAAGATCGCTGGCCTGAATCGTGAAGCCTTCCGAGGTCGCGATCGAACGCAGTCCGCTGACCAGGAACTCCCGTCCAATCACTAAAACCGCGATCCAGGCTGGCACGATCCGGGGGTTCATCTCTACCAGGGCGATGAACGCCGCCGTCACCAGCAGCTTGTCCGCCAGCGGATCCAGCAGCATTCCCATGGTTGTGATCTGTCCGCGTTTTCTCGCTAAATATCCATCCACTCCATCTGTAATGGAAGCCAGAATGAAGAGCGCGGAAGCGAGAATCTCCGCCTCGCCGTAAAACGAATGGAATGGAAAGGTCCGCGAGAGCAGCCAAATGAGCAGCGGGACACAGAAGATGCGGCTCATCGTGATGGAATTGGGGAGATTCACGGCGTTTCCTAAGTTGAGGACCCAGCCTCGGGGGCCTTGCAAGCATTATGCACCACCCGGCGGTCCCTTCGCGTCAACAGTACGTTTTTTGCATCGGGCTGTTGTCAGCCTGGGTTCTCGATATTGGAGATGCGATGAACCTTAGCCCGGTTTCGGGAATCGTACTCGGCGGAAAAGAATTCTAACCGTCTTCTTCCGGTCCGGCTGGATCGGCCAGTCCATTGAAAGGAAAAAACAGCATGAAGACGGTGCCGCTGCGGACTTTTGGCTCGGAAGCATTCGAGGAAACGGATGTGGGCGACGATTCTGTGCTGTCGTTGGCCTCAGATTTTGCGACGTCTGCCGCGGCACGGCTGCGGACGCGAACCGTGCCTTGATGCTTCGCGATGATTTCTGAGCTGATCCAGAGTCCCAGTCCAGTTCCAGTGATTTCCTTGGTAGTAAAGAACGCGTCGAAGATGCGTCGGCGAACGGATTCGGTCATTCCGGAGCCAGTATCGGCAATTGTGATGCGTACGCCGGAAATCTCAGGTTGATACCACGCCTGCGATGCGTGGGCGCGAAGAAACAGGCTGCCGCCGTTTGGCATGGCATCCAGCGCATTTCCGATAAGGTTGGCAAATAGCTGGCGCATCTCTCCGCTGAATGCGAACAGTTCCACGGGCTCCAGATAGCGGCGGACAATCTGGACCTTGGCAGCATTCGACCGCCCCTGATGCAGGGCCAGCACAGAGTCAAGCAAATCACCTGGATGGATGAGGGATGGATTGGAAGACTGCCGGTAGAACCGCAGGGTCTGCTGCGTGATCTGTGAGACGCGAGCTATTTCCTGCTGGGCCATGTCCGCGTAAAGCCGCGATTCAACATCGAGCGGCTGCTGGTGCAACAGATAAAGCAGGTTCGTGACTGCTTCCAGCGGATTGTTGATTTCGTGCGCAATCGATGCGGCAAGTTGCCCCGTAGCCGCCAATTTCTCTGTTCTCCTCAACAGTTCTTCTGACAGCTTTCTCTCGGTTGAATCGATGATGACCGCACCAACCCAGCGCGGCGCGGGTGAAGTCGAAATCGGGTTCGATGCAGCCTCGCCGTTGCTGCGCGAAGCGCCGGTTCCAGGCCCGCCGGGTCGATCGTCCCCGGTACGCACTGGATACAGGCTGATCAGCCAGATGCGCGGGCTGGTCGACATGGTCGGCAGCTCGCCATGGATTTCCAGGTCGCGTACCGGCTCTCCGGTAATGAATACGTGCTCAATCGCGGTGGTCAGTTCCGCGCCCAGGGAGCCCGGGAAAATCTCCTGCACGGTTCGGCCCAGGTGATGGCTGATCGAGAGCTGATCCATCTCCGCCAAAAACTGGTTCATGCGCACATATCGCATTTTGCGATCGAAAAAAGCAAAGCCGATGGGTGCATTCGCCAGCATGGAGTCGAGCAGAGCCAGGGTTTCGTTCAGGCCTGCACGCTGTTCTTTCAGCGCCGCCACCATGGTGTTGAAGGATTGGGTCAATTCCCCGGCTTCGTTGAAGGAGCGGGTTCTCAAGGGAAATACATCGCTGCGTTCCGGGTCGCGAATCAACAGCTTGGTGCCGCGCAGAAGCCCTCGCAGCGGACGGGTGACGGAGCGGGCCAGCAGCAGAGAAAATAGCGCATTGGCGGCAATCGCCAGCAGGGCGAAAATCAGCGCGGACCGCAGAATGCTCGACAAATCGATTTGGTCTTCAGAGATGTCGGGATAGACCCACGCCATGGCGACGGGGGCATTGTCGACGTCGATTTCTTCCACGGCCATCAATCCCTGGTCACCATTTTCAAAAATCGTCGCGGTGGCCATCGGGTGCAGGTGCCGTAATTCTGCAGCGGACAGAGGCGGATATTCGCCTTTTCCGCCTTCGTCGCTATACGCCAGCGTCTCGCCGGAGAGATCCGTAATGCGCGCGGCACGGACCGACGGCGCATCCGCTATTTCATCCAGAATGGTTTGCAGATGAGAAAGTTCCTGGTACTTCAGTTCTGCGGCAGCTAAGTTACTTAGCACATGCACCTGAGTGTTGAGCCGCTCAGCGGTGCGATGGCGCAGGGTGTCCCGTTCCTGGTGGTACACGTAGCCGAACACAGCGGCTACCAGCAGACATTGCAGCAATGCCGTGCCCCAGATCAGCTGCCATCGAATGGTGCGTGGGAAGAGCCGAGGCATAAAGAGAGGTTAATCCAAATTCTATTGGAGCGCGGCTTGCCTGGCGATTGCGAAGCACCAGTGCTGGAAACGTCAATAGAATTAAGGAGTTTTCACGGCTCGGAGAAGCTTCCGGCGTAAGCCTGCAGCAATTTGCGCGCCGTGGAAGCGGCCATTTTCAATGAAGATTTCGCTGGTACGTGCTCCCGCGACAACAACGCCGGCAAGATAGATGCCGGCAACATTGCTTTCCAGTGTCTGCGGATCGAAAGCCGGGGTGCGGTCGGGTCCTGTCAAGCGAATGCCCAGGGCTTCGAGAAATTTGAAGTCCGGATGATAGCCCGTCATGGCGAAGACAAAGTCGTTCTTCAGTGTGACCGGTCCCTTCGGAGTACGAAGACGCACGGAGTCGAGCGCGATTTCCTCCACAACAGTTTCAAAATAGCCGTGGATTTCATCGTGGGCGATGCGGTTTTCGATGTCCGGCAGAATCCAGTATTTGACATGCCTGTGCATGGCCGCGCCGCGATGCGCCAGCGTGACGCGCGCGCCGTGCCGCCACAGGTCCAGCGCGGCAATGGCAGCGGAGTTCTTCCCGCCGATGACCAGCACATCCTGATCGAAGTAGGGATGCGGGTCCTGATAATAGTGATAGACCTTGGGCAGGTCCTCGCCGGGCACGCCGAGATAGTTGGCGCGGTCGTAATATCCGGTAGCGATGACCAGCGCGCGTGCATGATACCTGTGCGGTCGGCCTGCCGCGTCGGTGCAATGGACAGTAAAATTGTCGGCCACGCCTTCGACGCGATCGACATGTTGATACTGGTGGATTTTCAGACGAAAGTGCTGCGCCACCTTGCGGTAATACTCCAGCGCCTCCTGCCGGTTCGGCTTCTGGTTGGGGCTGCTGAACGGGATGTTGCCAATCTCCAGCAGTTCCGGCGTGGTGAAGAAAGTCATGCCGGAAGGGTAATGAAACAGCGAATTGCAGAGGCAGCCCTTGTCAACCAGCAGGGTGCGGAAGCCGGCATTCTGCGCATCAATAGCGCAGGCTAGGCCAGTCGGCCCGGCCCCAATCACAAGTACATCGACAGCATCGCTTCCAGAGGCCGCAGGTTGAGTCATGTCTTTATTGTAGGCAAAGATTTTGCCGCAGGATGAAGGCACGCATTTCTATCGCTGACTTTGACAGCGTCGGCACGTCTAAGTAGGATGGCGCGAACCTGCGTCCATTGCACGCGATGCAGTCAAATGTTCGACAAAAAATTTGTTGAGGTGAGACATGCACGCTACACAATTTTTTCGTCTCTCGACGCTGCTGTTGTCCGGTCTACTGCTCCCCGCCACGCTTACAGCCCAGAACACACACTCTGAAGCATCCGACCCTGGAAAATATGACCTATTTGGCGGCTACAGCCTGCTGTCGAATTCCTTCAATGGCCATAACAGCGCAACATCTCACACGCCGCTAAACGGCTGGAATGCTGCGTTGAGTGCACCTGTCTCGCGCGTCTCGCGCGGATTTGGAATCAAGGCGGATGTTTCCGGCTACTACGGAACCAGTTTGTTTTCCCCCCAGCACCCGATATTTGTTTTGGGCGGGGCGCAATACTCCAAACACTTTGGCAAAGAGACCGGCTATGTCGAAGGACTGGTCGGGATTGGCCATCTGAATAAAAATTGGTGGGGCGGCGAGGGTCAGGGAAGCACGAATTCATTTACCGCAGCCGTGGGCGCGGGGTTGGATACGCCGATTGCACGGAACCTCTCCTTCCGCGTGCAGGGAGATTTGCTGCATGCGAACTTTACGATTCCTAACGATGAAATTCATGCGCTTCCCAATTACTTCGCACGCATATCCACCGGACTGGTTTGGCGCTTCTAAGCACCAGGGGAGATTGTGAGCTGCTCACGCGCTGCTACTTCTTCATGCCGCTGATGTCACAGAGCATGTCCGAATGGATATTCAGGCCGATATTGGTCATGTTGTAGAGGTGCTCGCTGGCAACCAGCCAGACAATTTCGCAAATCTCGCGTTCGGAATAGTAACGTGACAGTCGAGCAAAAGTTTCCGGGTTGACCTTTTTCTCCCTTGTCAGTTCCGTCACGTAGTCCAGCGCTGCGCGCTCTGCCTCGGTAAAAAGAGTACTCGTGCTGTATTGATCCAGCGCATCGAACTTGGCTTCATTCTTGGTCGCTTTCATCACGAACAACCGGCCGATGTCCATGCAGAAAAGGCAAATGTTGATCCGCGCCACCTGTTCACGAATCAGAAAAGCAGTCTCCGGCGGCAGCAGCAGCTTTTTATCCAGCTTGTTGATCTTTCCATAAAACATGCCGAAGGCGAGCGGCAACCGCGCGGAGAACACCTTCAATGGTGTAAGCACTTTGCCGAATTGCCGGCGTGTGAAGTAGTACACCAGCTTCATCATGAACCCATCAGGTGTTTCGATGGGCGGAAGGAATGTGTCCATCTCAGTTCCTCCTTGCATCCAGAATATAACTTCCACCGCCGGGTACTCCATTCTTCGCAGCACCATCGCGAAGGTGGGATTCATCACGCTCCTAATCTCATAGTCAATTCAAAACGTTGGTCGCGATTTTCACCGCGCCACTCGTAGATTTCAGAAATTTACTTCCTAATTGACAGTGATAAATTAAGTGTGGTTGAATCCGAGTCTCTATAAGAGATTGATAGAAAACGACACTGTATTTTTTTGACTCTGGACATCAGCACGAACGCGAGGCCGCGATCAATGAAGTCATTCATGAAGTCTCTCTTAGTCATCTGCTGCGTCATCGTTCTCCTAAGTCCAAACCCAGCCTGGGCAAGTATCACCGGTTCCATCTCTGGAGTCGTCACCGATCCGAACGGCGCTGTCGTTGCCGGCGTGACCGTTGTTGCGACCGAGGTGTCAACGAATATTCAGCACACCACCGTCACCGACGCGAAAGGTTTCTACGCGTTTCCTGCCCTGAACGTCGACACCTATAACGTGTCCGTCAGTCAAGCTGGATTCCGCGACTTCCTTGAGAGCGGTGTCAAGATCGACGCCAATTCCGCCGTCCGCATCGATATCAAAATGGAGATAGGTGCGGTCACAAATACAGTCAAAGTCCAGAGCGACGTTCTGCAGGTGGAGACCCAGAGCACGCAAATGGGCGATGTCATCGAGGGATCCAAAATCACCTCGGTGCCGCTCAATGGCCGCTCCTATATCGACCTGCTGGCTCTCCAACCCGGCGTTTCCCCTTATAGCGACGTGGCCACTTCCATGGGTTCCGGCGTTCCGGGCTTAGACGGCAGCGGCTCGAGCAGTGGCGGTTCGAGCAATATGGGCCTGCAATCTGTCAACGGCGGTCAGCCGGAAGGCAACGGGTACATGGTGAACGGGGCCGACGCCGAAGAAGGCGTCCACAACGCGGCGGCGTTTGTTCCCAATCTCGACTCCATCGCAGAGTTTCGCATCATCACCAATAATTTCAATGCGGAATACGGAAACTTCAGCGGCGGCCAAATCAATGTTGTCACCAAAGCAGGAGCCAATCAGTTTCACGGCGATGTTTTCGACTTCCTGCGCAATACCGATCTGGACGCGAAGAATTACTTTTCCCCAGATCGCGGCGTCTTTATTCAGAACCAGTTCGGCGGAACAATCGGCGGCCCAATCAAAAGAAACAAGCTTTTCTTTTTTGGCGACTACCAGGGGACCAAACAAATTATTGGTGCGACTCAGTTCTATGCTGTGCCTTCCCTGGCGGATCGCACGGGAAATTTAATCGACCAGGCGTCAGCGCTCGAATCGTCAGACCCTGCAAATGGCGGTCTGGGAGTACAGGGGGCATACTTCGCAAGCGTTCTGTCTCAGGAATTGGGATATCCCGTAACCAACGGCGAACCGTATTACTCCGCGGGGTGCACCGATACTGCAACCTGCGTTTTTCCCAACGCCGTCATCCCAGCCAATGCCATCTCCCCCGTTGCCCAGAACATGCTGAAATACATCCCCACGCCAAACGTGCCGGGGCAAGATGCGTATCAGACCGCGGCCTTCAATCAGACCCTGACCGACAACAAGGGCGGAATTCGTGTCGACACCAACACGCGATTCGGGGCCCTGTTCGGCTACTACTTTGCCGACAAATATAGTGAGGTCAATCCCTACTATTCCGTCAACATCCCTGGTTTTGATGCTGATCTGACCGGGCTGACTCAGATGGCAAACTTCGGCCTGACGACAACCATTAACAATTCCACCGTAAATGATGTTCGTTTTGTCTATCTCCGCGACGTAAACCTGCAAGGGGTCCCGATCGGAGGCCTCGGCGTCTCGCTTGCTTCTTTAGGTTTCAACACGCCCTGGGGACCCACCGGCGGAATTGCCTCTACGGATCCTTCGTTAGAAGGCGTTCCAAACGTGGATTTCAACAACTACAGCTTTGGCGTTCCCGCAGACACAATCCGCGAGTTCAATAACACGGTCCAGATCATCGACAATGTCACGAAGATCTTCGGCACGCATACCCTTCAATTTGGCGGGGATTTCCACTACGACCAGATCAACGAGCGCAACACCTACGGCCAGAATGGGCAATTTGGATTCGGCGGTCAGGAAACTGGTTTTGATTTTGGAGATTATCTGATCGGAGCCCCAAATTCCTTTATTCAGGCCAGCTTTCAGATTCTCGACTCTCGCAGTAAATACTATGGTTTTTACGCACAGGATAGCTGGCGCGTCACACCGACTGTAACCATGAACTATGGACTGCGTTGGGAAGTCGCCACACCCTGGTACGACACCCAGAACAAATTGGAAACCCTCATCCAAGGCGAGCAATCCCTGTCCTTCCCAGGCGCCCCCACTGGCCTTGTAATGCCGCTGGATCCCGGTGTGCCGCGGACTTTGTCGCCGGTAAGATACAAGAACTTCGCCCCAAGAATTGGAATTGCATTTGCCCCCGATGTCACGGAAGGCTGGTTGGGGAAACTTCTGGGCGGTCCTGGCAAGTTCAGCATCCGTGCCGGGTATGGAATCTTCTACACCTCCATCGTCGATGCTACCGGTTTTGTGGAAGTCGGCGATGCTCCCTACGGCCTGTTCTATTCCAGCCCCGGACCTCCGCTGCTTGCATCTCCCTATGTGACTCGTCAAACCGGGCAGGTGCAGCCGAATGCGTTTCCATTCGTGTTTCCGCCAACCAACGTGTCTCCGAAAAATCCAGACACAACCTTCCCCTGGTCTCAGGTGGAACCGATCTCCGGTTCCGACTATTTCTCTCCAACAAATGTGCTGCCATATACGCAACAGTTTGAGTTGTCGCTGCAGCGACAGCTTGGAACAGCTACCGTGGCTAGCGTCAGCTACGTTGGCGCGGTAGGCAGGCACAACCTGACCTTCCTGGAAGCAAATCCGGGAGACCCTGCGCTCTGCTTGTATTTAAGCAACCCTGCAAATGTAGCTCCCAACACCGGCACCTGCGGTCCAAACGGGGAGCAAAATCAGTACATTGAAGCCAATGGAACAGTCGTGAATAGCACCCGTACCCGATTTGGGGCCAATTTCGGCGCAGATTCATTCATGTCCTCCTCTGCCAGTTCCAGTTACAACTCTCTGCAAGTAAGCCTGCAGCACACCGAGAAGTACGCGAATTTTCTCCTCGGCTACACCTGGTCGAAATCGATGGACAATGGTTCGGGAGTGTTCGATCCAACCAATGTCTTCAATCCCAGCGCCAGCCGCGCGCTTTCCACCTTCGATGTGCCGCAAAATCTGGTCATCAGTTATACCGTGCAGCTGCCCTTTGACAACTTCATCGGGAAAGGCGACGTAGCCAAGCGCTTTTCGTCTGGCTGGGCGCTGTCCGGAATCACCAGCTTCGTGTCTGGTGAGCCGGTTCAGCTTTCAGAGAACGACGATTTTTCTCTGATCGGAGCCAACACCAGTTTTGATGCGCCCAACTATGCCAATAACGGCAGCCCGCTCTACATCAATCGCAATCCGCGCAAAGGATTGCCCTACTTCAACCCCAATTATTTTGTTTCGGAAAACCTTGGCCAGGTTGGGGATGTCATGCGCCGGTTCTTTGTCGGCCCCGGCATCAATAATTGGGATATGGCGCTGCTGAAAGATACCGACATCAAGGGAGATATGAAGCTTCAGTTCCGCGCCGAAGCATTCAACCTTTTCAACCATGCGCAGTTCGAAAATCCGTCAGGCGAATTCAACAACCGCAGTACAACAATTCTGGCGTCCAGTCTGGCTTTGGATTATGTGACAGCTGCCCGCGACCCACGCATCATGCAAGTGGCATTAAAACTCTTGTTCTAACTCGCGATTTCCGAGATAGAAAGAAGCGCAGCTATCTAGCTGCGCTTCTTTTCCAGCAGTATGGAATAGTTTTTGCAGAGAGTTTTGAATTACTGCAAAATCGGAATCCCCGGCGATCCTCGCCTGCCATTCCGCCGGGCCCGTCTGGTGAACAGAAGTCCCCTGGCTGTCGACCGCGACCGTGACCGGCATGTCCTTCACGTCGAACTCATAAATCGCTTCCATCCCCAAATCGTCAAACGCCAGCACCCGCGAGCCGCGAATGGCCTTCGAGACCAGATAGGCCGCTCCGCCAACCGCCATCAGATACACAGCCTTGTGGTCGCGGATGGCCTCAATCGCAGCCGGCCCGCGTTCCGCCTTGCCCACCATGCCTAGCAGTCCAGTCTGCTCCAGCATTTGCCGCGTGAAGCGGTCCATGCGCGTCGCCGTCGTCGGTCCCGCCGGCCCGACAACTTCCTCCCGCACCGGATCAACCGGGCCGACGTAATAGATGAAGCGGTTCGTGAAGTCGACTGGAAGTTTCTCGCCGCGGTTCAGCATGTCGGTCATGCGCTTGTGCGCGGCATCGCGGCCAGTCAACAGCTTGCCGGACAGCAGCAACACCTCGCCCGGCTTCCACGTGGCCACCTCAGCGCGCGTGACGGTGTCGAGGTGAACGCGTCGCGCCTTCGAAACATCATGGGTCAGCTTCGGCCAATGTTCCAGCGATGGCGGCTCTAACTTCGCAACCCCGCTGCCGTCCAGAACAAAGTGCGCATGTCGTGTAGCCGCGCAGTTGGGGATCATCGCCACCGGCAGGTTCGCGGCATGCGTCGGGTAATCGAGAATCTTCACGTCCAGCACAGTCGTCAGCCCACCCAGGCCCTGCGCGCCGATGCCGAGACGATTCACCTTGTCGTAAATTTCCAGTCGCAACTCTTCCAGGCGATTCGACGGTCCGCGCGCGATCAGGTCCTGCATATCGATCGTCTCCATCAGCGCTTCCTTCGCCAGCAGCATGGCTTTTTCCGCCGTCCCTCCAATGCCAATACCGAGCATCCCCGGCGGGCACCATCCCGCGCCCATAGTAGGAACGGTTTTGATCACCCAGTCCACAATGGAGTCCGACGGATTGAGCATCACGAATTTCGATTTCGCCTCGGAGCCGCCGCCCTTGGCCGCGACAATCACTTCAACATTCCCACCCTTCACCAGCGAAATGTTGACCACCGCGGGCGTGTTGTCTTTCGTGTTCTTGCGCGCGCCGGCAGGGTCGGCCAGCATCGAGGCGCGCAGCACATTGTGGGAATGCAGATAGGCGCGGCGCACGCCTTCATTCACCATGTCTTCAACCGTCATGCTGGTCGTGTCCCAGCGAACATCCATGCCAATCTTCAGGAACACCGTGACGATGCCAGTGTCCTGGCAAATCGGGCGATGGCCCTCCGCGCACATGCGGGAGTTGATCAGGATCTGCGCAATCGCGTCCTTGGCCGCGTGCGACTGCTCCAACTCATACGCGCGCGCCAGGTTGGTGATGTAGTCGACCGGGTGGTAATAGGAGATGTGCTGCAACGCGTCGGCGACGCTCTGGATCAGATCCTGCTGGCGAATCGTGGCCATGATGAGTGGTGTTTTCCTCGAATAGGGTCGAACATATGATTTTAGACCCGAACTATAGATCGATATGCTGCCATGACGATCATCGAAGCAACAACGATCATCGATGCTCCTGCGGAAGTTTGTTTCCATCTGTCTTTAAATATCAATTTGGAGCTATATGCTGCTCACCAGTATGGAATCAAAGCGATTGGTGGAGTCACAACCGGAACCATTGGACTCGGCGAGCGGGTAACTTGGAAGATCAGACAATTTGGTATTTACATGACCCATACCAGCGAGATCACCCGTCTGGAAGCGCCTACCTATTTTCAGGATGCCATGGTGCGCGGTCTTTTCCGCTCATTCCATCACGATCACTTCTTTCGTAGTTTGAATCCTCATAGCACAGAGATGCGCGATGAATTGCATTTCTCATTACCAACTTATTTGCTTGGAGGAATTACAGAGCGTCTACTTGTACAGCGGCGACTAACTCAGTTTCTCGCCGCGAGAAACGCTCTGATCAAACAAAATGCCGAATCGAATGGGATCTAGTCGAGCAAAAAGCGAACAGGATATCCGAAGGTAAGGAGCAAACCGCGATGGCCAAATCTCGCAAGGAAAAAGATTCGCTAGGGAACGTTGCGGTTCCCGCGCGCGCCTACTACGGCGCGCAAACGGCACGTGCGGTGGAGAACTATCCCATCTCCGGCATGCGCGCGCATTCCGTGCTGATCCGCGCCCTGGGCATGGTCAAGCGTGCTGCCGCCGAGACTAACAAAAAACTCGGTCTCGTCGACGCCCATCGTGCCGACGCAATCTCCCGCGCCGCGCAGGAAGTCATCGATGGCAAGTGGGATGAGGAATTTCTAGTGGACGTGTTTCAGGCCGGCGCCGGCGTCAGCTTCCACATGAACGCGAATGAGGTCATCGCCAATCGTGCCAACGAAATCCTTGGCGGCAAGCTGGGCGAGTATGCGCACGTCCATCCCAATGACCATGTGAACTATGGTCAATCAACGAACGACGTATTTCCTACGGCGATGCGGCTGGGCACGTTGCTCGCGTTGGAAGATCTCTATCCGGTTCTGGAATCGCTTGGCGCGAACCTTCGAGAAGAAGGCCAAAGAATTCGACCGCATCATGAAGTCTGGCCGCACCCACTTGCAGGATGCAGTGCCCGATTCGGCTCGGCCAGGAGTTTGCCGCCTATGCGGTCGCGATCCGCAAAGCGCACGCAAACATCCGCCACGCCAGCGATTCATTGCGCGAGCTAGGTCTTGGTGGCTCCGCCGTTGGCACCGGGATCAACACCCATCCCGACTATCGCGCCAAGGCAATCGCGAACCTTGGCCAAACTCTCAGGCCAGAAGCTCATTCCAGCCGAAGATATGCGCTGGGCGATGCAGTCGAATGCCTGCATGGGTGACGTCAGCGCCGCACTGCGCGGCCTCGCGTTGGAGATCATTCGCATCTCGAACGACCTGCGCCTGCTCGCCTCCGGGCCGAATACCGGCCTCGCCGAAATTTCTCTGCCCAGTCTCCAGCCCGGTTCCTCCATCATGCCCGGCAAAATCAATCCGGTCATGGCGGAGCTGGCCGCGATGGTCGGCTTTCAGGTGATCGGCAATGACACCGCCGTTGCCTACGCGGTCCAGGCCGGACAACTCGAATTGAACGTGATGATGCCGACCATGGCCTACAACGTCTTGCAATCGATTACGATTCTCGCCAACATGCTGCGCCAGTTCGATCAGTACTGCATCGCCGGAATCACCGCGAATGAGGCCCGCTGCCGGATGTATGCGGAAAGCACGGTGTCGCTGGCAACCGCGCTGAATCCCTACATCGGCTACGCCAAAGCAGCGGAAATTGTGAAGGAATCCGTGGCGACAGGGCGATCCATCATCGAGCTGGCGCGCGAGAAAAAGCTGCTCAGCGAAAAAGAAATCGCTGAAATTCTCGATCCCGTTCGCATGACCGAGCCGCAGGTTCCGCTGGCAGTCGCGAAAAAACGCGATGCGGCGACGAAGCGCAAGAAAAACTAACAAAACGCCCAAAAAACCGAGGCTGCAGCGCGGAAACTGCAAGAATCTTCACTCCGATCGCCACGACCACCCACGGCGACCTCCACTCACGACGCTCGACCTCTCCACTGGCGATTTCAACCCACCCAGGCATTTCCCGGGTTGATACCTTCCCCGATTCCCCGTGCAAACGATACATCCGCAAGCTTCGTGACATGGCCTTACAATGAGAGGTAACAGGATTCCCCAAAAGGCACGTTAAACATTGAACTCTAACGGCTACCACTCTCGCGCTTCGCGCAGCCATAATCTGCGTTCGCTGTTCAGCCTCTTTTCAAGCGACCTGGCCATCGATCTTGGCACGGCCAACACGCTTGTCTTCGCGGCTGGCAAGGGCATTGTTGTCAATGAGCCTTCCATTGTTGCGCTGAACAAGGTCACTGGCGAAGTAGAGGCCGTAGGCAAGGAAGCGAAGGAAATGCTGGGGCGCACGCCCGGCAACATCGTCGCCATCCGGCCCATGAAGGACGGCGTCATCGCCGACTTCAAAGTCACGGAAAAGATGTTGAACTACTTTATTCAGAAAGCGCATGGCCGCAAGATGCTGGTCCATCCGCGCATCGTGATTGGCGTCCCGTCAGAAATTACGCAAGTGGAAAAGCGCGCCGTCGAGGACTCCGCCTATCGCGCCAAGGCCAGCGAAGTATATCTCGTGGAGCAGGCCATGGTGGCCGCCATCGGCGCCGGTCTGCCCATCACCGAACCCGGCGGCAACATGGTCGTCGACATCGGCGGCGGGACTACAGATATAGCGGTGATCTCGCTTTCCGGAATCGTCTATTCGCGCTCCGTCCGCATGGCCGGCAATCAGATGGACGAAGCCATCATGAATTATCTGAAGCGCAAGTACAACCTGCTGATTGGCGAGCGCACCGCCGAACATATCAAAATGGAACTTGGCTCCGCCTATCCGCTCGACAAGCCCGTGACCATGGAAATCAAAGGTCGCAATCTGATTGAAGGCGTGCCCAAGACCATCACCATCGACGACAGCGAAATTCGCGAGTCACTGGCGGAATGCATCAGCACCATCATGAACGCCATTCGCGTGGCCCTCGAACGCACACCGCCGGAGCTTTCCGCCGATATCAGCGACCGCGGTATTGTGCTGACCGGTGGTGGCGCGTTGATCAAGAACCTGGATAAGCGGATTCGAGAGGAAACCGGCCTGCCGGTCTCAGTGGCAGACGATCCTCTTGCCTCCGTGGTGTTAGGTACAGGAAAGATGCTGTCGGATTTCCGTTTGCTGCGCAAGATCAAGATCGATTAATTTTTGCCCTCCCCCAAATATCCGCCGGGCTGCGCGGTATGATCCTCGCAGCCCGTCTCAAGCCTCATGGAATCTTTTCTCAGCCGATATCGCAATCCTTTGATCCTGCTGGCTGTTGTATTGGCACAGTTGCTCGGCCTCGCCGTGCAGGTACGCCGTCCAACCCCAGGCAATGACGGTCATCAGACGCGACTGGTTCGGCTTTGGGTGGTCAGCGCCATTGCGCCGTTTGAGCGGGTATTTTTATCCATCGGACATGGCGTCAGTCATACCTGGAACAATTATCTGGATCTACGTCATGTTCGACAGCAGAACCAGCAGTTGCAGTCGGAATTGGACCGGATGCGACTCGAGCAGTCTTCGCTGGCAGAAGATGCCCGTCAAGGGTTTCGCCTGCAGAAACTGTTTGGATTCCAGCAGCAGTATGTTTCGAAGACGGTCGCCGCCCATGTCATCGGCACCAGCGGCACCGATCTTTCCCGCGTGCTGGTGATCGATAAAGGATCGAAAGACGGCTTGAAAACCGACATGCCTGTGATTACACCGGACGGCGTGGTGGGCAAAGTACGCGATGTTTTTCCACTCACCGCGCAGGTATTGGAAATCAATGACGAGACCAGCGGACTCGGTATCATCCTCACCCAGACCCGCTTGCGCGGCATCCTGCGCGGCAACACTGCGGGACAAACGGAAATTATCGACATCCTGCCGGATGAACGCATTCATCCTGGCGAGCAAATTGTGACCAGCGGCGGCGATCACGTGTATCCCTCAGGGCTCCCGGTTGGGACGGTTGAGCGCGTGGTCAACGATCCTGAGCGCAACCCGTACGTTGCCGTTCTGGTTCGTCCGGCGGTCAATCTGTCCCGGTTGGATGAAGTGCTGGTGATCACAGAAACGAAGGACACCATACCGGCCACCATGCAGCAGGACATCGCAACCAGTGAGGAGAAGGCAGCCGATATTCTGGCGCAGCGACTCCCCACCGTGCCGCCGCCGGCGACCGTTGGGCCCGATGGAAAACCGATCAACGCAAATTCGCCGCCGCCGCCGGTACGCCCGCCGGCTTCTCTGCATCCGGACCAATTTACGCCGGACGCGACACCACCGGCATCGAATCTGACTCCGGGCGCCACATATCCAAATCAGGTATATCCCGCGCAACCGCCGCCAACCGTGACGGCGCATCCTGCCAGCGAAGCGCAGCCTGGTTCAACCGCTTCGCAATCGAGCCCCGCGACTTCGCAATCAAAACCTGCAACTTCGCAATCCACGCCGACAAAGCATTCGCAGGCGCCGCAGCATCCGAAGACCGATCAGGAGCCGCAGAACTGACCATGGCCATTTTGACCCAGCGCTCGCGTCGAGAGATGGAGGAACACCGCTTCCATCCGCTCGTTCTGATTCTGGTGCCGCTGCTGGCCATTTTTCTGCAGGTATATCTGCCGCTGCGTTTTCCCACCATCGCGATCCTGAATCTCCCCGTGTTGATCGTGATTTATTTTTCCGTCTCGCGACGGAATCCAATTGGCGGCACCTTCCTGGGCCTGGTCATCGGCATCATCCAGGACGCAATGACGCACCTGCCGCTCGGCATCAACGGCATCATCGACTGCATTCTCGGCTATCTCGCCGCGTCAATCGGCCTGCGCATCGATGTCGACAATCCCGGCACCCGGCTGATCATGAACTTTGTCTTTATCCTGCTGGCCAGCATCCTGCATGTGTTGATTCTGCGTCGACTGCTGGGCATCCACGAACAATGGTATGGATTGCATGACCTGATCCGCGCACTGGTGAATGGGCTGGTGGGGGTGGTTCTTTTCGCACTACTTGACCGCTTGCGACAACGGGAATAATGCGTCGAATCGGGAGTATTCTGAAGGCAAACCTTCCCCATGGCTGGCACGTATAACAACGCCGACAAGATTCCATCGTTCAAGCTGACGGTGATGCAGTACATCATCGCGCTGATCCTGGTAATTCTTGTCTCCGGTCTGTGGAGGTTGCAGGTCCTCGGCGCGCAGAACTATCGCGCCCTCGCCCAGGCCAACCGCATTCGCAAAGTGCCCATCCTGGCGCCTCGCGGAAAGATCTTCGATCGTGATGGACGTTTACTGGTCGACAACTATCCTTCTGTCACGTGTTTCCTGGTTCCGGAGCAGGTCCACAATTTTGAAAGCGATATCCCGCTGATCGCCCAGGGCCTTCACATGCAGCCGGACCAACTGCGCGCCATACTGCTACGCTTTCGCCATCAGCCCAAATACCAACCTATCCCGCTGCAGGAGGACATTACGCCGGACGAACAGGCATTTATCGCGGCTCACGCCAATGAGCTTCCTGAGTTGGAAACGATTGAGGAACAACGGCGGCTCTACCCCAGCAACGGATTTGCCGCGCATCTGATCGGCTACGTTGGCGAAGTATCGGAGGACATGCTCGACGATCCGCGGTATGCCTTCTATGAACCCGGCGACGTCGTCGGCCGCTCCGGGGTTGAAGAGTCCTACGACCCAATCCTGCGCGGCCAGGACGGCTCCCGCGATGTCATTGTCGATAGCCACGGCCGTGAGCTGGGCGCACTCGGCATCGAACCGGCCGTCCCCGGAAAAGCGTTGAAGCTCACCATCGATCTTGACATTCAAAAAGCTGCTGAAGAGGCCTTGGGTCCGCGCCAGGGAGCGATTGTCGCCATCGATCCGCGAACGGGCGAAGTCCTGGCCATGGTCAGTCACCCGACGTTCGATCCCAACCAATTTGCCATCCGTATCCATCGCGATGAGTGGAACAAGCTGATCACCGATCCCGACCATCCGCTGATGAACAAGGCCATCCAGGCCCAGCTGGCTCCCGGCTCGACATTCAAGATCATCATGTCTCTCGCTGGCCTGGAAGAAAATATCGCGCAGACGCTGAAGGTCAATTGTCCCGGCGGAGCAACGTTTTATGGAAGATATTTTGCTTGCTGGATAGGTGCGGAGCACCATCGCGGACATGGCTCTGTCGACATCCTGCACGCCATTCCTTGGTCTTGCGACGTTTATTTCTACACGCTAGCGGAAAAACTTGGCATCGACACGATCGCCAAATGGGCACACAAGGTTGGGATCGGCGAAAAAACTGGCATCGATCTGCCAAATGAAGCTACAGGCATCATGCCTTCCACCGAATGGAAGATGCGGAATTACCATCAGAAATGGTTTGCGGGAGAAACCATCTCCGTCGGCATAGGCCAAGGCGCTGTCGCCGTCACTCCCATCCAGCTGATCCGCGCCATCGCCGGTATTGCCTCGGGTGGTGTTTTTAAGCGTCCACATGTCGTTTTCCCCAACGAAATTCCTGCGGACCTGAAGGACTACTATGCGGACCAGTTTCCCGGTACCGGCAACCAGACGATTCCCATAGACCCCAGCATCTGGCAAACCATCACGGATGGCATGGCCATGGCCACACTGCCCGGCGGCACGGCATACGCCTCCCACCTGCAAGGAATCGATTTCGCCGGGAAAACTGGGACCGCACAGCTTGTCAGCCACTCGACAATGAAGGTCGCCACCGGCAAGTTTCGCGCGGATGCATGGTTTGTTGGTATCGCTCCCCGTCGAAATCCAGAGATCGCCGTGGTCGTGCTGTGGCAAAACGGAGCGGATGGCCCTTTCAGTGCGCTGATCGCGGCTCGCGTGATAGCGGCCTACGTCAACAAGCAGCGCAGCAGCGATCACAATCTTGTCCAGATCGCCACGCAGAACAAGCCCGATGCCATCAAGCCTGCGCCCACCGCACCCCCAGCTGAAAAGCAAAAGTCCTCGCCCGATGCAGGCCAGAAACCAAAAACAGTAGGGAACTTGCGCCAGCCCCGCATCGCCAACGCGCCGCCGATAGAAATGGCTGGCCTCTGGACCAGCGCCGGGAACACCCCGGCGGACGCTACGGCGAATCGAATCCCGGCGCGAATTGCCGCCAAATTTCCCATGCCTGCCGGAACGTCGCTCGAAGCCGGAACCTTTCTCCTTCCTCCGTCTCCCACCAGCTCGATCTCGCATCCCTCCCATGCGGAAGCCCCGGGATTGCCGAGCTCGCATTCTGTTAGCCGATCGCAACGGAAGACAGGGACGTAGCCCATGCGCCGATTCCTTTCCTATCGCGACTTCGACTGGACCCTGCTGGCCTTTGTGCTCGCCTTTCTGTGATCAGCGTGCTGGAAATTTACAGCGCGACGCTGCACACAAAATTTGTCCACTTCGATGAGAAGCAGATGCTGTGGCTCGCGGCCGGCTTCGTCAGCATGTTCATCCTGTCGCTGATCGATTACCACATCCTGCTGGATATCGCGATATGGGCCTATGGATTCTGCCTGGTATCGCTGGTCGCGGTCCTGGCCGTCGGTACCAAGGTGCTGGGTGCGCGGCGCTGGATCCACCTGCCGGGCGGCATTCATTTCCAGCCTTCGGAATGGGTCAAGCTGATCCTGATTGTCGTGCTGGCGCGATTTTTCAGCAATCTTAGCGGCCGCGATCTCACATGGAAAGACATCTTCAAGGCCATGGTCATCGTCGGAGTGCCCATGCTGCTGGTGCTTAAGCAGCCCGATCTTGGTACAGCGCTGACCTATGCCCCCGTACTGTTATGCGGGCTGTTTCTCGGCGGCATTCGCTTCAAGCATGCGGCGATCCTGTGCATCGCGGCTTCGCTGGCTCTTGTGCCTGCCTGGTACAAGGTGCTGAAACCGTATCAAAAGGCACGGCTGACCAGCTTCATGTCACCCGACAACGATCCCCAAGGCAGCGGGTATCAGATTCGACAATCCCTCATCGCGGTCGGTTCCGGCGGCATCTGGGGGCAGGGTGCGGAGCATGGAAGCCAGACCCAGGGCGATTTTCTGCCCATCCCCTATACCGATTTCATCTTCGCGGCGTTTTGTGAGGAGCATGGATTGGCGGGAGCCATCTGCGTCCTGCTGTTATACTTCTTGTTGTTGATGCGTTTGGTTCAAAACGCTCAAACCGCCGCTGACCTGCCCGGCACGTTGATTATCATGGGGGTCGTGGCCGTCCTGATTTTTCAGATCGCGGTCAATGTGGGCATGGTCATCGGCTTTATGCCGGTCACCGGTATTCCGTTGCCCTTAATGAGTTATGGTGGCTCGTCGGTATTGTTTACGTTCCTGGCCCTTGGCATCGTCATGAACATCCGCATGAGTCGCTTTGTAAATTAGTTAGACATCTGGCGCACCAGCAAACCGCGCCGGATTTTCAGATTGGTGCATCCGTCCGCCGCATCGGAACGTCCGATGGCATGGATGCAAGTAGAAGTTTTCTCGGTCAGGCAGATTCCACCGAGACCAGGCAGGTTCGATCGAATGCACGCATTAGGAAACATAGCTGGACTGGAAACGGCCCCACCCTTTATCGGGGAAGCAGTGGCCACAAAGTCTTTGCGTGCCGTTCTTTCACGTCGCAGTCAAGATTCTTCGCTTCCACCGCCATCCCGCTACGGCGGGAGATTTATATTCTGGCCTAAAGCAAGTTTCACGTCCGCCGCGTCTTCAGAACAATCCCTCGATTCAACCGCTCTAGTCACGGTCGCCGCGCTCGGAACTCCCTAGCGCGCAGAAATCTGCCTCACCATACCCCGGGTTCGACGCCGTAATGGCTTCGGACTGGAATGAGGCAGCATGACAAAAGAAATTTATATCTCCAGCACTCCGCACGAAACCCGGCTGGCGGTTGTCGAAGACGACCAGCTTGCGGAGATCTACTACGAACGCGAGAACGAATACACCCTCGCGGGATCCATTTACAAAGGCAAAGTCACCCGCGTGCTTCCTGGCATGCAGTCGGCCTTTGTCGATATTGGCTTGGAGCGCGACGCGTTCCTCTACGTCACCGACTTTGCTGAGGAACAGGAAGACGGCGAAGAATATGTGTCCCTGCAGCCGGGTCAATCGCGTGGCCAGGGGCGTTCGGCAAACGGCCATTCCAATGGCAGCCGTGGCGCAAATGACGCCGACTCACAATCAACAGAAAAGCCCGCAAGTCAGCCCGCTCAATCATCGAACGCATCCGGCGGCGAAGAGGAGGGCTCTGGCGGACGGCGCTGGCGCGGTCGTCGCGGTCGTCGGCGTGGTCGCGGCGGATCGTCCGGCCGTGAAGGATCAGGCGGGCAGGAGCGATCTGCCTTCAACTCTTCAGCGGGGGCCGGTGAATCGCAGCAACCCGAGAGCCACGAATCAACTCACTTCGAGACGGAAGCTGTTCCCGCGGAAGTCGATTTCCAAAACGCGCACGAAAATTTTGCGACCCAATCAACCGCGTCCGCACCGAAGCCAGCGCATTCCCGCGGCCAGGATGTGCCCATGGTTCTTCCCGGCGAATCGCTGTCGAAGTATCGTCGCGGCGACGCCCCCCCTCCGTCGGCATCTGTAACTCCGTCGGTCTCCCAGGAAACACCGGCAGTGCCCAAGCCGACCTTCCAGCCTTCCACCATGGTGGTAGGCCCGTTGGCGTGGGATGGCAGCGGAGTATTGCCCGGCGAATCTCTCTCCCGTCACAAGCGTCCGCGAGCAGCATCCTCGTCGGCAGAAACATTTTCCTCACCGGCAGCCGAGGTAGGGCCGGTTGCAGAACATAGCTCGGTCGCACCCGCAGAGATCGAAGTGTCCGCACAAGGATTCGAGCACCAAGAAGAACCATCCCCGGTGCTGCACGACCCAGCCGCTGAAGTTCCGGTGGTCAGCTCCGATGTAGAACCACCGGAATTCGAACCGTCGGAGGCTTCGGCGTCCTATCGCTTCGATCCGTCCAGTCCCAGTGCCTACCGCCAGAGCAGCGTTGCCGAACCTCCTGCGCCCGAGTCGGTGATAGAAACCGCGCCGGAGCAATGGCAGGAATCTTCCAGCCACGAAGCGATCACAGAGACAACACAAGAAGCCAGTCTGCTGCCCGAACCTTTCTTTGGCGAGGCCGATTCCATCGTTGAACCGACGCAGCAACATCCAGTTGAGGCATCGGCTACATCCGAAACGGAAGAAGTTGCACCGGCCCACGCCGACGGCCAGTCGTTTGTAGGCGAAGACTTTGCGTCCGACTTGGAAGAAGGCGCACTGGATGAACACGCATCTGCCGATCACGATGAGCATGTTTTTGATCCGGGTCATGGAAATCTCGAAGAGGAGACCATCGACGAAGAGGAGCCGGAAGCGTATGCGGCGCAGAGTCCGCAGGAAGATGCGGAGTATGACGATCTGATTGAAGAGACGCTGGATGTACAGATGGACAGCGGCCTGCTGAGTGAGTTCGTACGCGATCAACATATCGAGCAGCGCACGCGTTTCGTCGATGAAAACGGAGACGAGTCGGCGGAGGGATCGGAAATCGAGGACGACTCCTTCAGCGAAGAAGAGGCCTTCGGAACCGAGCTGGGCGAGATCGAACTGGAAGATGCAACGGACTCCGGAGAAGAGGACACGGAAGACAGCGAACCCGCAAATGCGGATGGCGCTCGTACCCGTTCCAGTGGAGGCCGCAGCGGCCGGCGCGGAAATCGCGGTCAGCAGCGCCACGGTGGCCATGGTGGTGATCGCCGCATGCGCCGCTCTACCGCGCAAACCACCAATCTGCCTGCCATCACGGACCTGTTGAAGCCGAATCAGGAAATCCTGGTCCAGATCGCCAAAGAACCCATCGCGCGCAAAGGTGCGCGCATCACCAGTCATATTGCGTTACCGGGACGTTTCCTGGTCTTCATGCCGACCGTGAATCACGTCGGCGTGTCGCGCAAAATTTCGTCCGATGAAGAGCGCCAGCGGCTGAAGCATATTCTGCTCAGCGAAAAGGGCACTGCTTCCGGAGGATTCATTGTCCGCACCGCCGCAGCCTCTGCCAGCGAAGAAGATCTTCGCGCTGACATTCGTTTTCTTCTGACGCTATGGGCCGAAATTCGCACGCGCACAGACAATGCAAAACCTCCAGCCTTGATCTATCACGATCTCAGCCTGGTGGAACGCGTCCTGCGCGATCAGGTGACGGACAATTTCTCCTCCATCTGGGTCGACACGGAAGCGGACTATGAGCGTGTGCTGCGCTTCCTCGGACGCTTTGAGCCTTCTCTGGTCCGGCGCGTCAAGCTCTACACCAAGGAAACGCCGCTCTTTGAGCAATTCGGCATTCAGGAAGAAATCAACAATGCGCTGCATTCCAAGGTGTGGCTCAAGTCTGGCGGCTCCATTGTCATCAACCAGACCGAAGCGCTGGTAGCGATCGACATCAACACCGGCAAATACGTTGGCAAAACAGCGCGCCTGGAAGACACCATTCTCAAGACGAACCTCGATGCCATTCCGGAGATCGTCCGCCAGATTCGCCTGCGCGACCTGGGCGGCATCATCGTCATCGACTTCATCGACATGGATGAGCGCAAGAACCGCAACCGAGTGATGGCTGGCCCTGGAAGACGCATTGAAGTCCGATCGCGCTCCATCGAAGGTGCTGCAATTCAACGATTTCGGCCTGGTGGCGATTACGCGCAAACGCGTCAAGCAGTCGCTCGAGCGCACCTTGTCTGTTCCTTGCTCTGTTTGCACCGGAACCGGCATGGTCAAGGGGCCGCTGACAGTCTGCAATGAAATCTATGTTGAGCTGCGCAAAATGTATCGCCAGATTGATCGCGGCGATGTTCTGCTGCGGGTCAATCCTGAAGTCGTGAAGCAATTGAAGACATCGAATGGCCGCTGGCTCAGCGAGATGGAAGAAATGTCCGGCAAAACCGTCATCGTGAAGAGCGATGCCACCTTGCATCCGGAGCAGTTCGATATCCAGTAGCACCGTGGAGCAACGGGACTTTGCGGTTTTTCTGAAAAGCGCAAAGTCCTTTGCTTCAATCACGTTAGGCGAGCGAATAGCAAAGGACAGAACGTCAGCAACAAATTTCGTCGATCGGCGTCTAAAGTTTCATTAGACGGTGAAAAAACCGCGGGCAGTTCCGTGCCAGGCCCCGGATCGTAATGGAGCATCTTGGCTTGCGCGTAACGCATCCGACAGAGGTTAAGGAAAAAATGGCTTTGCGGCTTGTCCACTTGAGGACAGCAAATTATTTGGAGGGCAATGAACCATCATGAGCATTGCGAAAACAGTTGTGCGCACGACCCTGAAACGAGCAGCCTATCTGGCACTGGCATGCGGACTTCCCCTGACGGTCGGGTTGCAGGCTCAGAATTATTCGAGTTCAAAAGTCACTTACAATTTTCAGGAAAATTCTCAATCCAACGCCCCCTACAATTCCCAATACAACAACGCGTCTCCGTACCACAAGACGCCTCGTTATACCGGAACCGGCTGGGGCGATCATCTAATTCTCGAAGGCGGCGCGGGAGTCACCCCGGCGGCGGGAGGCACGCAGGACTACGCGAACACCGGGTGGAATGTAATGCTCGGCGCCGGCTACAAGTTCAACGACCGCCTCAGCCTGCTTGCGGAATGGAACTTCAACCGCATGGGCGTTCCTCACAGCCTGGCTTTCGAGCAAGCCCAGGTGCCCGATGGCAACGAGCATATCTGGACCATTGACCTGAATCCAAAATTCAACGTAATTCAGCGCGGCAGGACCGATGGATATGTGATCGGCGGTGGCGGATTTTCACGCGCACTGACCTCGTTTACCTATCCCGTTTATGTTCCCTGCGGCTGGTATTTCTACGGCGGATGCGTTGGCGACGTCACCGTTGCCCAGACTTCCACCAACCAGGGAAATGTCGATATCGGCGTGGGTGGCGAGTGGCGCGTCTCGCCGTATGATCGCGGAAAGATATTTCTTGAAGCACGCTATCAGAAGCTCTTCAGTCCGAAGAGTGCTCTTCCTCCCGGACAAGATGCCGCCTTCGTGCCCGTCACGCTGGGCTATCGCTGGTAAGCTTCTCACTCTGCATTCGAAAAAGCGCGCTCTTCTGGGCGCGTTTTTTCATGATACGGAGATCAAAGTTGCAGCAGATTTTGCGGATCTGGCCAGCCTGGACCGGCCTCGATGCGTAGTTTGCGTGCCGTACGCTGGCTGACACGAAATGGCACTTGCTCTTCTCTGCCGAGTATCAACGTAACACTCAGGTAGAGGTCATACCACCGCGAAGATCCCACGCTGATCTCGCTCCAGGGAATGAAGAGTGGCGGATGCCCAATCCGGAATAAAAACAAGGGCGCAATGTATAAGCCCTCGACATTCGTGCCAGCCTTCAATGCGCCGTTGTAATGGACACCCCATCGCATGGTTGTATGGAACCATCGATAGATAGTGCCGGTAAATTCAGCGTCTGTTCGAAAGCGCTGCGCCAATAGATGCCAGCCGCCAATCCAACTGATGACATACGTGACAAAGATCCATAACGAGAGGAAATAGAGTGGGAAATAAAGCGGGAGATAACGCACAAACACTGGGTCTTGCGTCGTCGTCATTCTTCACACGCCCACGGGAAACGGTCGTGGCGAGGACTCGTCCGGATTGGCGACGCCCGCGCGAAAGCGGTCGAACATACCCTGCGTCACGCTCAAGACTGCGGTATAGCCGTAGCCGAACATGAACAGAAATAAGAATGGGATGGTAATGTAGTTCGCGTTTACGAACGCATACCAGATGGTCAACGCAAAGTACGCGCTGATCAGCAACTCCACCACCGGCAGCAGGCCGAGGCGTTTCCGGTATTTTGCTGCCTGCGATTTCTCGCCGCGCTTTTCTACCCGATATTTCGGCGTGCGTTTGAACGGGCTTTTGATTCCCAACAGCGCCTCCATCACCGCCTTCGAATTGGTCAAGGTCAGGCCGATGCCGCCCAGCGCCAGCACAAACGGCAGGTACAGCAACGCGCGATACCATTTGCCCGGATACAACTCCTTCTGCGAGATCAAATAGAACGAGGAAACCGAGCACGTCGACGCCAGAAACAGCGGCAGATCGATCCATAGCATCTGAAACCATCCCTGATAGAAACGGATGATCATCGCCGGCATCAACAGAATGGACAGCAGCACCATCAGCGGATAACTGATGTTCGCCGTCAGATGATAAAAGGTCTCCAGCTTCACGTGAAATGACACCTTGGCGCGAAATACATGGGGCAGAATCTTCTTCGAAGTCTGAATCAGTCCCTTCGACCACCGCGCCTGCTGCGTCTTGAACGCCGTCATTTCAATCGGCAGCTCCGCCGGACATTCCACATCCTGCAGATACTTGAAGCGCCATCCTTTCAACTGCGCCCGATAGCTCAGGTCGGTATCTTCGGTCAGCGTATCGTGCTGCCAGCCGCCTGCCTCCTCAATGGCCTCTCTGCGCCACATGCCCGCAGTTCCGTTGAAGTTGAAAAATACGCCGCAGCGCGAACGCCCGCCATGCTCCAGCACAAAATGCCCATCCAGCAGGATCGCTTCCACCTGGGTCAAAAAACTATAGTCGCGATTCAGATGGGTCCATCGCGTCTGCACCATGCCGATTTTCGGATCGGAAAAATGATGGACCACGCGCATCAGCCAGTCGGGCGACGGCACAAAGTCCGCATCGAACATCGCGATCAGCCCGCCCTTCGCGGTCTTCAATCCATTGTCAAGCGCGCCCGCCTTGTACCCGTGGCGATTGGTGCGATGGATGTAGACAATCGGCTGCGGCTCGCCATGCAATCCGCTCCGGTAGCGCTCCACAACCGCCGCCGCCACCTCCTGCGTCTCGTCGGTCGAGTCGTCGAGCACCTGAATCTCCAGGCGATCGCGAGGATACTCCAGGCGGCAGCACGCATCCACCAGGCGGTCGATCACAAATTGTTCGTTGAAAATCGGCAGCTGAATGGTGATGAACGGCAGTTCGCTGAAGTGCTGCGGCGCTTCGTGCGTCGCGTTCTTCTTGTATCGGTAATACAGCCAGACCAGCTGGTAGCGATGCAATCCGTAGAACGCCAGGATCAGCATCAGCAGAAAATAGGGAATCAGCAGCGAGGCGTCAAACCAGTTCCACGCGTACAGGTGGCCAAATATCCGATTCGCATCCTGCTGTTCACGCAGGTAATGCAACAGCCCATTATGGGATGCGAACAGCAGGGCGCATAGGTCTCCTCGACCGGCCAGCGCCGAGCCGGCGACCCATCCATGGTTCCAGACTGAAGCAATGGAAATCAACGGCATCGCCCCAAAATGGGCCTCCACAGAAGCATGCTTTAGACCTAATTGTACGTGACAGAAAAACGCTGACTGAAATCGCAAATTCAGGGAATGTCTCAGTTTGAATCCAGAGATCGAAACACGGATGAAGTAACGCGTCATTTTCCGAGTAGCCGACAACCCGCTCAGATCGCGACGGTGCGCGCCGTTGATATATACGTTACGGGGATTTCAATAGCGGGTCTTCTCTTAGTTCCAGTTTCTGGAGCACAAGAAATAGTATCGTTCCCACCGCATATCCCGGAATGAGGGCAAGAAGCGCGGCTCCCTTTAATTCGCCCCTTGTTTGTGGCGCTAAGTGCAGGCTGATCCAGTAACCGACAAACAACTGCACAGCAGATGAAACAAACAACGAAATCCAGAAACTTACCGTTTTCCTGAGCCATGGTTGAACAATTGAGATGGCAACAACAATACCCATGCAGACCGCAAGTATAGGAAAATCCCATTCTTCCGGGACAAGATGTAAGAACATTAAAGCTAAGACCAGCGCGGGTACACCAAGTGCTAGCAGCAGCAACATCCACCCGTTCATCTTTGCCACGAAGTACTTTGAGCCCTTCCTCGATGGGTGGTGCCTCCTTGCCTCTTTGATTTCCAGCCGTGCTATCTCCCTCTTTTTCGCGCGGGCTTCTTGGTAGCTTAGCCCGCGCCGGGCCATCTCGGAATCCAGTGCGAGGGCAGCCTCCTGCACCAGATCAGCGCGGCTGGCCGCGATCATTAGAAGCTCATCGTCACTCAGCCCTGCATAGTTCTCCTGGAAATTCACCTAGACTCATCTCGGGATGGAATCATCCTAAACATCGTACGCCGTGGATTAATCTAGCGCCCAGATTTTCGAGTTCTTGGCGAACGACCGGCAATCCGGAAACTATGATTTAATCCTGTGGATTCAAACTAACCCACTACCCAAGTTCAGTTTTCCGTGACGCGCCGCACGGGAATGGATAGAATTCGCATCACGTGACAGTCTTTACACCCAGTACGATTGCCGCCATCATCATCGCGGCCAGTTTTGCCGCTGGACTCAACGTCTACGCCACCGTGCTGACGCTGGGCCTGCTGGCCCATACCCACTGGGTCGTGTTGCCCCCAGGCCTGGAAGTGCTGGGCAGTTGGATTGTGATCGCGGTCAGCGGAACCTTGTTCGCCGCCGAATTTGTCGCCGACAAAATTCCTGGCCTCGACATGATCTGGAACGCGCTGCACACCTTCATTCGCGTTCCGGTCGCAGGCCTGCTGGCCTACCGTGCCAGTTCTCACCTCTCGCCGGAGATGCAATTACTGGCTACCGTGGCTGGCGCCGCCATCGCCATGGTCGCGCATAGCTCGAAGACGGCGGTACGGGCCGTCGTCACTCCAAGTCCCGAGCCGGTTTCCAACATCACGCTCAGCACCGGCGAAGATGGCATCGCCATCGGCCTTACCTGGCTATTGACCCGGCATCCATGGACGGCTGCCAGCATTGCGATTGTATTGACTCTGATTGCGATTCTGATGACGCGATGGGTGGTGAAAGCTCTGCGCCGCACCTGGACCCGAATGCAAACCATCTAACCGCGCGGAGCTCGCCCTTTGCTAGTTCAGAAACATGGATTCGCGAAAAAGATGACTACTCTGCATCTGGCTTTCTCGATAGCAAAAGAGGCCATCCGGCGCGGTCTGTAAAAAGGCCGAACACACCGAGAGATAGTGGAATAACAGCGAGTGATATCTCCCTGAAGAGATCGAAAAGACTTTCGGGCGGAAATCCTCGGACCGCTACTTCGTAATGCCGTTGGATGAAAACCGCAAATATCCACGAGACCGTCATCACCATGAGTATCCATGCCGCCGGCCTTCGCCTCCACAATGCGAGCACGCATGTAGGGAAGAAGAACATGAAACATCCCACAAAAATTGGCGTTGCGATCAGAGAATCGTTAATCCCAATCGTGAATAGCGAGACCGGAAGTACCGCACAGCCACAGAGCCCGACGCACATGCCGAAGGAAAATATACCGACGCTCAAGTAGCGTTTAGCCTGATCTGTCATGATCGCATCCTGGCGCCGCGCCTAATTCAAAAACATCGTCCGATAGAGTGTGTCGCGCTGCACCGGTTTGAACCCCGCATCGCGGATCACGCGGCGAAGTTCTTCTTCCGTGGTGTGGTTCGCCGTGCCCGCCGCTTTCACCACATTTTCTTCCAGCATCACCGAGCCAACATCGTTGCCGCCGAATCGCAAACCCATCTGCAGCACTTTCAGCCCCTGCGTCACCCAGCTCGACTGCACGTTTTCAATGTTGTCCAGATAGAGCCGGGAAATCGCCAGCACCTTCAGGTATTCGACTGACGTGGCCTCATCCCAGCCGCGGCCGCCCAGCGCCGTGTTGTGCGGCTGAAAACTCCATGGAATAAAAGCCGTAAATCCGCCCGTCTCTTCCTGCAGGCGGTGCAGCGTCTCAAAGTGGTTGACGCGCTGCTCGAAGGTTTCACCCACGCCGAACATCATCGTCGCGGTGGTGCGCATCCCCAGTTGATGCGCGGTGCGATGCACCAGCACCCACTCCTCCGTACCGCATTTCAGGCGTGCGATGCGATGCCGCACTTCATCGTCCAGAATCTCCGCGCCGCCGCCGGGAATGGAATCAAGGCCCGCATCGCGCAAACGCGCAATGGTATCGCGCACAGAAAGCTCGCTGTATTCCGCAATCGCCAGAATCTCCGACGCAGAAAAACAATGCAGCCAGATGGAAGGGAAGCGCTGCTTGATCCCGGTCAACAACCGCTCAAACCAGTCGATCTTCAGGTCCGGGTGCAAACCGCCCTGCATCAGCACGCCGGTCCCGCCCATCTCTATGGTTTCGCGAATCTTGTCGTAAATGGTGTCGAAATCGAGAATGTAACCCTCCGCCGCAAGCTTTCCCTTCAGCGGACGATAGAACGCGCAGAAGCTGCAATACTCCGTACAGAAATTCGTGTAATTGATGTTGCGATCGATGATGTAGGTGACAACGCCTTCCGGATGGAGCTTGCGGCGAACAGCATTCGCCTCCATGCCAAGCCCGATTAAATCGTCGGACTCGAAAGCGTCCAGAGCCTGCTGTCGCGTGATGCCCATGGCATTAGTTTACCCGTTGTGCTGGAAAATGCGGCCAGGGTTATCTCTAACAATCACTCCGTCGCCCTGCCCGCCCAGATCCAACAGCAGCTGTCGCAAAGAGCCATCATTCAGGACGTTATTGCTGATCACGCAGTTCTCAAGCCCCTTGTATACAAAACCATAAAGCGGGCTGAAATTTCCCGTGTTTCCGTCATCCCGTCCCGCCTGTAGATTATTCCCCACACAGGCCACGCCGCGTGCGCCGTCCAGCAGAACCTGTGCGGAATCGTGGCTTTCAGCAACGAGTAGTTTGCCGCTGCGTTTGAAGAAGTTTCCGGTGATCGTCATCTGGGAGCATGGCCTTCCATCGCGTTTGCGCAGGGCCAGCCCGCAGGTTCCCGCACGATCAAAGAAGTTGCCCGTGATCTGATACCCATCCCCGCCCTCAACCAACATGTTTTCTTCGTGATTCCATTCGATCCGGTTCCCGGTAAACGTAATCGAAGCATTTTCATGGCGCGCCGCGAATCCAGCACGCCCATTTCCGGAGAACCAGTTATCCAGCAGGAACCCATCCCACCCGCGCAGGTTCAGGCCATCGCCCCCGTTGTAGGCCAGCATAGAGTGACGGACACTGAAACACCACACGCACATCAAGCTAGCGCCATCTCCGCTGAAGCGCGCGATTTGACACTGCTCGATGCGAAACCCGTCCTCATGTTCAGCGAATTTCGATCGGTCGACAAATATCCCATGAACATTCCGGCCCAGTCCCCGGCCGTCCAGCGCCAGGCCTTCAATCGTCGAGCCCCGCGCATTGGTGAGATTCAATAGGCAAGTAGCGTCGCCGCTGGCAAGACGCAAAACACTACCGCCCGGCCCGCTATAATTCCAGGCCGGAATACCCACCAGGGCAATGCCCGAGGGTACATGGAGCTCATCGGTAAGGTACACGCCGGGTGGTACAAATATCGCTCCGCTTGTCTGGGCAGCAGCATTCAGAGCGCGTTGCAGGGCCGCAGTGTCGTCGGTATTTCCATCTCCAACGGCCCCAAGCTTACGTGCATCGAGAAAAAATCTTCCCTGTGGAGCATCGGAACTCGCCGAGGCTGCCGCGCCGAATAACAGGGAAGCCGCCCCAGTCATAGCGCCCATGGCGAAACCACGTCGATTCAAAACATGATTGAACATGTCGCCTTTCCTCAACCGGGCTAGCAAGCTACTCGTCTTCCGTTCGCTTTTCCTGCGATGGCGTATTATTGGCGGGAGGTTGCGTAAGCCCCAACTTCGTCGCTTCCGACTTCGAAACCTGAATTTTTCGTGCCTGCATTCTGCGAATATCGTCTGGGTTGGAAACACCGAGGATTGAAAGCGCGCGGCCTATTTTGCTGAAGATTCCATTGAACATTTCACGCCCTCTCGTTTGATTAGTGTAGTACGGGCGTAGATTCTTGCGGTGCCGACCAACGCCCCCCAACATATTGGCATCGAATTTTTCAGGAAAGCCATAAACTATGCGATTTCAAGCGGAAAATTTCTTTTCTGTGCGCAAAATGACCATAACATTTTGCATTCTACTGGCCAGTAGTTTGTTACCCACAACCCAGATCCGCGCCGCCGATACCCCCCAGCCCGACCTCCTGGTATTTGCGAATGGAGACCATCTGACAGGCAAGCTCAATTATGTGGCTGGTGGCAGCGTCTTCTTCGCAAGCGACAATGCCGGGACGATCAGCGTCGCCTGGGCCAAGCTGAAGGAGCTCCATACCAATAGGCCGTTTGTTGTCATCAAGACTGGAAAAGAGGTGCACCGCAAAGCGGCCAACGCGGATATTCCTGTCGGAACCATCAGCGTCGATGGCGATACCCTCACCGTCACAACGGCTCAGGGCAGCCAGCAGATTGCCGTCAAGGACATTGCATATCTGGTGGACCAGCCGACCTTCGATAAAAATGTCGCGCATGGTCAGGGCCTGCTCCAGGGAATCACCGGCTCTGTCAGTGCCGGGCTCAGCACGGTGAGTTCCACCCAGAACAGCGTCAGCATCAACACAGCCATCGTTCTCGCGCGGGCGGTGCCGCCTATCGCCTGGATGCCGGCGCGTCAGCGCACGCTGTTGGACTTTAGCAATAACTACGGACGGGTCTCGGAGCCAATACCCCCACCGTAAAGACCAGTATCCTGCACGGTGGAATCGAAGAGGACGAATATTTCAATCCGCGCTTCTATCTGCTGGAAAAGGCCATGTACGATCATAATTTTTCCCAGGGCCTGGATTTGCAGCAGCTCTATGGCGTTGGCGCCGGTTTCACGCTCATCAAAGACGCCAAACAGCAGCTCGATTTGTCCGGAGTCGTGGACTATACCAAGCAGTCATTCGCCGCATCCGGCTCCCTGCTCAATGTTCCGCCCAACTATGTGGCCGCTTATAGCAATGACCTGATCGGCTCCAGCTTCGGCGACAATTACATCCGCAAATTTCCCAGGAAGATCGTATTCACCGAAATAGCCGCCTTCAATCCGGCCTGGAACTCGCCGTCGGACTTTTCCGGAAACGTCGCGGTTGGGGCATCTTTTCCAGTCTTCAAGAACTTTGGCTTTTCCGTCGGCCTGATTGACAGCTACTTGAACGATCCGCCGCCAGGCTTCAAGGGGAATTCCGTCAATTCAATACCGGACTGACATACGCCATTGCGCGGTAGGTAAGCGACGCAACTGCCGTGCATAGGAATCAGCAAGCCTGAGCGCTTGGCAAAAGTCTCAGGCTTCCAAAATTCAGCTGCATCCTAAATCTTTTTTTAGAACGTCAACGGCTTCGACAAAATATCCATCGCCGGCTGCGGCAGCGTCTTGTTCGCATTCGCCAGCAGCAGACTTACCTGCCACATCTGCGTCGAAGAAAGCACCTGGTCGAACGACGGCATTGCCGACAGGCGAATTCCGTTCGCGACCTTCCAATAGGTTTCTCCCGGCGGATCGTCGCTGACGCCCACAACGCTGTTGGAGCCGTGCGCTTGCCACAATTGCGGGGCATGCGGATACATATGCGAAGCCACCGTGGAATTCTGGCTGTTCAATCCATGGCAGAACGCACAATTCTGGCGATAGATTTGCGCTCCCGCGGTAAATTGTCCGCAGTGGCCTGGATGGGCACAGACTTCGGCATCTCTTTGGCAATGCGGGCATGTAGCGGCACATGCACAATCTGCCTCTCGAAAGGGAAGGGTGCGTCGGCGACCGCGACCGGAGGATTCCCATGGTGAAGATAAAAAAACGCGCCGATTGGCAACAGCAATACCCCGATCACCAGCCCAAGCAGAAACCTCATAGACCCCCTTTTGGCTGCGGAATTGGATGACGAAAAGAGGGCCGGTTTCGCCTCTTCCATTGCGGTACAGATAGACTACCTAGGTCACGCATCGCTCGTAAATGATTTAATGGAGACTTAGGAGAAAACAGTGCTGTCTCAGTTCACCCGGGGAGCCCAACGCTTTCCTTTGCCCATCTTGAATTCCATGTCACTTCGTCGCGCCACTTTTTCAGGTTTCCGCTCGCCTTCAGGTGTCCGCTTGTCCCTGCTCAGCGCCGCATGCTGCGTCCTTGCGCTGTTTCTCTGCGGCATGGCTTCTCCATTGCAGGCGCAGGACACAACCCCGCAGCTCCAGCCCCAGTCGCCTTCGTCTTCCTCAACGACTCCGGAGCAGACACAATCGTCGAGGCGCGGACTGGAGAACCGCAGACTGCTGACCAAGCAACGCCGCGAGGCACAGATCATCACCGACACCTATACCCATCGCTGGGAAGTGTATACCGGTGGGGAGTACATGCGCTTTCGCCCGGACCGAATCTCCATAACTCCGGTATGGGCGGTTGGATACTGGGAGCGACGCGGTATTTCACCCCCCGTCTGGGCATCACCGCCGACGCCCGCGGCGATTATGGCAACAACTCCTCGGCGCCGTTCAGGGCGGAGGCAACAACACCTATAACGCCAAATTTGCCGTGTTCCCGTTCACCATTGGCCCACAATATCGCTTTTATGGCAGTCCGAAAATCTCCGTGAGCGCGGCGCTCCAGGTGGGCGATATCTATGGATTTTTCGACAAGAACGCCGGCCCGTTTCCGCCGCAGTCGGTGGGCTTCTATCCGCCAGCAACGTGGGCGCGGCCATCGCTAGCATTCATTTGGATTACAACCTGAGCCCAGGCTTGGCTTTGAGGCTTTCCCCGCACATGCTGCTTGATCATTTTGGCGGCAATATCGATCATAATCAGGGGTTGATGGTGGGATGCTCTATCGTTTCGGACGGCAGTAGCCGTTTGAAGACGCCGGGGTGCCGGGTGCCCCATGTCTCGTTTCTGAGACATGGGATTCTTCCGAGGGTGGCCCATGCAAGCCATCTTTTGGCTTGAGTGGGATTCGCACCGCAGTCCGCTCCACCATAAATTGGATAAAACCAATGGCCGATACTCCGTCAAACCAGACGATGCGCACCACGATGGCGGTAATTGCCGTCGTGGCCTGGTGCGCCCTGTTGCTGCAACTATTTTTGATGGTCAGAACGCTGACCAGGGTGCCGAGCTGCGGGCGGTCGTCAATTACTTCAGCTTCTTCACCATTCTGACCAACCTGCTGGTTGCTGTGGGGACTAGCTTCCCGACTTCTGGCCTCACGATCGGCAGCCGGACGCTTCTTCCTGCGGCCATCGACACAATCTGCGATCGCGGTATATATCGCCGTGGTTGGCATCACCTACACCTTGCTGCTGCGGCATCTGTGGAATCCGCAAGGCGCGCAAAAGATTGCCGATGTGCTGCTGCATGATGTAGTCCCGGTACTGTATGTGGCGTTTTGGGCGATCTTTGTACCCAAGGCCACGCTGCGTTGGAGCGACGCGGTCCGATGGCTCGCGTATCCCGTCGCCTACATGGGGTACACGCTGGCGCACGGGTTGGTCTCCAACTGGTGGCCCTACTACTTCATCGATGTCAGCGCGCTCGGCTTTCCCCGCGCCATGGGAAATGCGGCGGGAATGCTGGTGGGCTTCTTCTTCGTGGCCGTATTGGCTGTTGCCATTGGCCGGTTAACGGTGCGATCTTCGCCCGATGCCGCATCAAAATAAGAGAGATTCGATCAATATCCTGTAGAGAGTGTTTGCTGTATCCTCTATCGGGCGAGGGGACGATTTGAGAGTGAAAGAAAACCGAGTGAATCAAATGGCAGTCGTAAAACATACAACCAGGCAATGCAAAAATCTGATCGGCGGCAAATGGGTTCATGCCCATTCGCGCCAGACGTTTGAAGATCGCAATCCTGCCAAGACCAGCGATCTGGTCGGCGTATTTCCAGCATCCGGCACAAAAGATGTCGCCGATGCCGTGGCCGCAGCAAAAGAGGCATTTCAAACCTGGCGTCTGGTGCCTGCGCCAAAACGTGCGGAGATCCTGTTCCGCGCCGGTGAGCTCCTCACCGAGCGTAAGGAACTCTACGCCCACGACATGACCCGGGAAATGGGCAAGATTCTTCTGGAAGCCCGCGGCGATGTCCAAGAGGCTATTGACATGGCCAACTTCATGGCTGGCGAGGGAAGGCGGCAATACGGCCAAACCACCCCGGCGGAGCTGGCCAGCAAGTTCGCCATGAGCGTGCGCGCACCGCTCGGCGTATGCGGGCTGATTTCGCCCTGGAATTTCCCCATGGCCATCCCGGCGTGGAAGATTTTTCCAGCGCTGATCTGCGGCAACACGGTGGTGATCAAGCCTTCGGAAGACGCCCCCCTGTCCTGCCATCACCTGGTGAGGACGCTGGATGAGGAGGGTTTGCCGCGCGGAGCGCTGAATCTTGTCTCCGGTTACGGCCAGCCGGCCGGAGAAGCCCTGGTGTCGCATCCAGCGGTGCGCATGATCTCCTTCACGGGTTCGACCGCCGTCGGCCGCCGCGTCGCGGAGTTGTGCGCGCCAGAGTTTAAGAGGTTGCACCTGGAGATGGGCGGGAAAAACGTCATCCTGGTCATGGACGATGCGGACCTCGCCCTGGCGGTGGACGGCGCCGTATGGGGAGCCTTTGGGACCACCGGACAGCGCTGCACCGCGGCCAGCCGTATTGTGGTCCACCGCGAAGTGTACAAGCCGTTTGTGGAAGCGCTGGTGGCTCGCGCCGAGCACATCCGCATCGGCGATGGCCTGGATCCCACCGTACAGATGGGGCCTCTCATCAACCGCGAGCAACTGGATAAGGTGGACGGCTATGTCCAGATCGGAATCCAGGAAGGCGGGCGCGTGCTGTGCGGCGGCCACGCCGTCAGCGACCCGGCCTATCACGGCGGCTACTTCTTTGAGCCCACCGTGTTTGTAAATGTACAGCCGCAGATGCGCATCGCCCAGGAGGAGTTTTTTGGCCCGGTCGTCTGCGTGATGTTGGCCGACAATTTGGAATCCTCAATCCAGATCGCCAACAGCGTGCGCTATGGGCTGTCGGCTTCCATCTATACGCAGGACGTCAACCGGGCGTTCGCGGCTATGCGCGAGCTGGACACCGGAATCGTTTATGTGAACGCGCCCACCATTGGAGCGGAAATCCACCTGCCCTTTGGAGGAACCAAGCAGACCGGCAACGGCCACCGCGAGGCCGGCACTGCGGCTCTCGACTTTCTCGGAGTGGAAGGCCATCTACGTGGACTATAGCGGCCGCCTGCAGCGCGCGCAGATTGACGAGTAGGAACTGGAGAGCAACATGATTCTTGGCGTTCCAAAAGAAGTAAAATATCATGAGAGCCGCGTCGGTGTCACCCCTGCGGGCGTCAATGCGCTGGTGGAAGCCGGTCACACTGTTCTGGTTGAAACCAAAGCGGGAGATTTGTCGTCGCTTCCCGATGACGAATACCAGTCCGCCGGAGCCGAAATCGTTGGCTCAGCCCTACGACGTCTGGCGACTCGCCGACATGGTCGTCAAGGTCGAAGAGCTGGTCGAAAAAGAGTATGGTCATTTCCGCGACGGACTGATCCTGTTCACCTTCCTGCATCTCGTCTCGCTGCCGATCCTCACCGCCAAGCTGCTGGAGAAAAAAGTCATCGGCATCGCCTATGAGACCATCCGCGACAAAGCCGTGTACTCTGCCGCTGCTCACGCCCATGTCGGAAGTGGCCGGTCGAATGTCCCGTCCAGGTAGGCGCAGCTCATCTGGAAAAAGAAAAAGGCGGACGTGGCGTCCTGCTGGGCGGCGTCCCGGGCGTGCCGCCGGGAAATGTCTGCGTCATCGGCGGCGGCATCGTCGGCATCAACGCAGCCAAGGTCGCGCTGGCATGGGTGCCAAGGTGATCATCATCGACATGAACCTGAACCGCCTCGCGCGAACTGGACGACATCTTCAATGGTCGCCGCGTACACGCTCGCGTCGAACTCCTACAACGTCAGTCGCGCCGTGCGTGAGGCCGACCTGGTCATCGGCGGCGTACTCGATCCCCGGCGCCGCCGCTCCCAAGATCGTGACCAAAGCGCTATGATCGAGACCATGAAGAAGGGTGCGGTCGTTGTTGACGTTGCCATCGACCAGGGCGGATGCATTGACACGGCGCGGCCCACCACCCACAGCGATCCCCGTCCTATGTGCTCGACGGAGTCGTGCATTATTGCGTGACCAATACGCCTGCGGCTGGTGCCGCATACCTCGACGCTGGGGCTGACAAACGCGACCTTCCCTTACGTGATGCGGCTGGCAACCATGGGAGCCGAAGGCCGCCATCCAGGCCGATGCCGGTATGCAGGATGGCGTCAACACCTACGACGGCATTCTCACCTGCAAGCCTGTCGCAGAGTCGCAGAATAAACCCTGGAAACCCGTACTGGAGCTGGTGCGTTAAACTTCACTGATTCGTCGCCAAAGTTCGAGGAGAAGGAAACATGCTGCGTCGATGTCTGCTCTTCGTATGTGCGTCTCCGGCTGATCTGTTCCGGCTGTCAGCAGCCAGCCAGTCGTCCTGCGGACAGAATCGCTCAGGCCCGCATCGACAACGCCGACGCAGTGAACTCCGCCGTTCCCAGTGGACATTTCGACTACTACCTCTTCACGCTCTCCTGGTCTCCGGAATATTGTCATGGGCCACCCGAGAATTCCTCAGTGCGACGGCAGCCATCCCGGCTTTGTTGTTCATGGATTGTGGCCGCAGTTCAATAACGGTCAATGGCCATCCACCTGTCCCAGTGGCACCGGACTACTATCGAATCCGACGCAAGTGCTGGCCATCATGCCCGACCAGCGATTAATTCAACATGAATGGATTGGACGCACGGCACCTGCTCAGGGCTCACTACGAACCAGTATTTTGGCGCGATACTTAAGGCCTTCGCCTCCATCAAAATTCCGCCCTCACTCGTCAGCCCCACACGTACGCAGACGCAAAGTGCCAGTGACATTAAGCAGCTCTTCACCGACGCGAACCCGGGAATGTCCAGCGAAAGCATTGCCATCACTTGCCACAATCGCTATTTGTCCGCCGTCGCATTCTGCCTCAGCAAAGATCTGAAACCCATCACCTGCCAGGCCGTACGCGACTGCAACGCCAACTCCATTGCATCTCCCGCAGCGCAGTAGGCGGCGCTGTTGCACATGGCCGAATGCCGACTCAGGTGAACGCGATCCGCGGAACGTGATAGCATCGCGCTCGATGAATCCCATCCAACTGTTTCCTTCAACTTTTTCTGCTCATCTGTGCCCTTGCTGGAAAATGTGCCGCGCTGGTTCTGCTGGCCGGCATTTGCCCCGCTGCTCACCGCGCAACCGGCAATTTCCAGTCAGGAATCTGGTGCGCGGAAACAGGCCATTTCGAATCTGATGGAGACTCGGACCGCACCCGCATCCCGCTACAGGCGGCAATATCGCCGGATGGTCGCACCGTGGCTTGGGTCGCGCCGATTGCGAATGTGGGTGAGCGCATCCATCTTCGATTGCTCCACGGTACTGCAGACTCCACGCGCATCATTTCTCCCGCGCCAAAGCCCAGGGCAGCAACGAATGCGATCAGAGCGACATCGCGTAACTTGGACAGCCGCCAGATTGCCTTTGTCTCCCACTGCGCAACCCCGGGTCAACGGCAGATATTTCTTTCCAATGTGGCTGCTGATTCCTCAGGTCCTTCCGACAACTCTCAAACGCCCCACCAGCTCACATCCGTAAAGGGCTATCTGCATGACCTCGCCTGGTCGCCCAACGGCAGGCAGCTCGGATTTCTCTTCGTGGAAAATGCCACGCGGCTACCCAATCCCATGGACGCCATCAAACCGCAAATCGGCGTCATCAGCACCCAGACTATGGCCGAGGTACAACGCATCGCCGTCATCAATATCGCTGCGGTGGGGACTGTGAGATGTCCCAGGTCAATCAAGTGACTCCGGCAAATCTGCATGTGTATGAATTTGACTGGGCACCGGATTCCACCCGCCTCGCCTACATCGCCGCCGCTCCTCCCGGAGACGACAACTGGTATGTCGCGCAGCTCTATACTCAGTCGGTCGATGGCGGAGCGCCGCATTCCATCGTGCAACCGAAATCATCGCCGTTCCGCGATGGTCGCCCGACGGCCCTACAGATCGCCTTTATCGGCTCGATGAGCGACGAGGGCGTCACCGGCGGAGACACGACCCGGTCCCCCGCGGTGAACAGCGTAAGGATGTCTTGCCGGAGTCCTTGAGCCCCGCATGGCCGCATTGGCTGGATAATCGCCATTCTGCATTCACAGAATCCGCAGACGGCGAAGCTCGCTTCAGCGTCGTGGACGCGGTAACAGGCATAGAGGACAAATCTGCGCGAGTCACATTTCCGGCGATCATTGGCGATGATGTTTGCCAGTTGAGCCTCTGGTTTCCAGCAATACCTCGCCTGCGGTTGTCGCCGCTTTGATCCAGCTCAGTTTCTCATCAGCCGCCGGAAGTCTGGGCCGGCCCCCTGAGAAATCTGTTGCAGATCACCCATCTCAATCAATCCCTGCAGGCCCCCTGGGTAAAAGTGAAAACCTTATCTGGAACAATGACGGCTTCCGCATTCAAGGCTGGCTGCTGTATCCCAAGACTACGACCCGCAGAAAAAATATCCGATGATCGTATGGGTGCATGGCGGTCCGGCCAGCAAAGTGCTGCCCAGCGGCCCCCTCCCAGCCATACCCCCGTTGCATTTTCGGCGCTCGGTTATTTTGTCCTGATGCCGAATGTCCGCGGCAGCTTTGCTGAAGGCGAAGCCTTTACCGCCGCGAACCGTAAGGACTTCGGTTACGGAGATTTGCGGGATCTGCTGGCCCGGGGTCGACGCCGTAACAAAGAAATTTCCCGTCGATCCCAATCGCATTGGCATCACCGGCACCGTAGCTATGGCGGATTCATGTCGATGTTCGCGATCACCCAGACGCATCGCTTCCATGCAGCCGTGGCCGAGGCAGGCATTTCAAACTGGAAAAGCTACTACGGAGAAAATTCCATCGACCAGTGGATGATTCCATACTTCGGCGCCAGCGTGTATGACGACCCCGCCGTCTATGCGAGAAGTTCGCCCATCAATTTCATCAGGAATGCCAGGACGCCCACTTTGCTGTTGTTGGTGATCGCGATGGAGAGTGCCCCGCTGCTCAGTCTTTTGAAATGTGGGGTATGCTCTGCGTACCATGCATGTTCCGGTGGAGCTGGTGGTGTATCAAAATGAGGGCCATTCTTTTTCAGACCCAAAGGACAGGCGGCATGTGTGCTGGAACGCGCCATCGCCTGGTTGACAAATACCTGCCGCCCAGCTCCTCTTCCAATCCGTTCGACCTCTCGGACAGAGAAATCATGGCTACGGCCCGGTACTGTGGACCGGCACTTTGCAGGGCCCACTCCTCGGCCTGATACAAGCGGCGCGCAGTTGCCGAAGCAGCAGCCGGGCCCTAAGGCATTTTCACTTTAGGTGTAGGCCGAAACAACCATCGCGGCGCAGCTTTTCCGTGAAGAAAAGCTGTACGGAACGCCCTCCAAATAACAATAAAAGTGAAAATGCTCTAAAATGGTTTAGCTGACCTACGTCACGATAGTTGTTCTTAGTAACCGCCAGTCCGCGCCAAGCGGCGGCGGGGAGGTTCAATGCGGCGGTTCGTATTATTTGCAGTTCTCCTTGCTCTATCCCTACCCGTCGGTCTGTCAACCACTGGCTGCGCCCATGACTATGGTCAGAACTACTGCAGCGGTTTCCAGAGCGGCCCACAGCTCTCAGCCCCCGCAAAGATTAATTTGCAACCTGCCATCTATGGTCTTTCCCTCGGCTACGGACAAATTGCGAGACTGTCGACCCCTACGGCGACCAACTGCAAGGGTTCGTCCGTCACCGTAAAAACCTATACGTATGGCACCACCAGCCTTTCGATCGCAGATGTGCCGCCTGCGGGGGCGGTCTGCGGCGGAACCTGGAATCGGAATTCCGGCAATAACATTCCGAACTTTACGACCTGCATCCCCCCCCAGCCCGGCAGCCCGACCTTTCAGTCGAATGGAGGCCTGGCCTACCTCACCGCCAGTGGTCGAGCTACCAGCAATCCGGTGCCCGTCTTCGTGCATCCTCCTGTCACCAGCGTCCTGTTGGGCGGCGCAAGCGCAGTGCATACCTGCCCCAATAATCCCAGTACGGGGTCGCCCGAGAATGCTCCGCCGTATGCATTGAACAGCTGTCTATCGCAGAACCAAACCGCTCAGCTGGCCGCCACCGTCTGCACCGGTACTGGTGTTTGCACCCCCGGGTCGCCGAACGACATTACCTGCAACGCGGGCCATCTCACCTATGCTCCGCAGAGTCCCAGTGTCGTCACCGTCGACCAGAATGGCGTAGCGACGGCCCATCTGCCGGGTTCGACCGCAATCTCGGCGACCGTTGCACAAGCGACCAGCACCGCCGGATATTTCTTTACCTGCCCGCCAAAAAGCATTCGGCTGACCGTGGGCACCACAGGACAGACCAGCGTCACCGTCAATACGAATAATGTTCAACCGCTGACCACAACCATCCTTGACACGGAGAACAATCCCATCACTGGACTGCAGCTTCTCTACACGTCCAACGATCCCATCAATATCCCGGTCAACAACTCCGGTTCCGTCACTCCGGTCTTTCCCAGCGACGCGGCCATCACGGCGCAATGCCTGCCAGCGGTCTGCAATCCGTCGCCGCAGAATCAAATCGCCAACCTCAGCACCGGCTTGCCGATTACCAGCAACCCCGTGCAGGTGCATACGCCCGGCCCCAACTCCAACCTTCTCTACATGTCCAGCCCGCAGTCGTTGAACTTTGTGCCCGTGGACTTTCAAAGTGGGACGGTAGGAAACCCGATACGCTTGCCCTATCAGCCGAATTCGATGGTGATGGATGAAAACGGCAACAATCTATTTTTCGGCAGCAGCGCGGAACTGATGGTTGCGTCGATTTCCGCCACATCCGGTACCGCACTCACAGTCCAGACACCCGGTGTCACGGGCACCGTGCTTGCGGTCGCCCCCAATGACACCCTGGTGGTCGTCCACGATCCATGCCGGCAGCTTTTCTATCTCTACACACCGCCAGTGGCCAACCTCTCCGCCGCGTTGATTTCTTTCGGAGCTCCCGGGCCGACCATCCCCTGCAACGTGAACAACCAGCCCATTGATCCTTCGGTAGAGGTTCATCCGCCCTACGCCGCCGCATTCACCCAGGACAGCCAAACCGTGTTCATCGTCGGCGAAAATACGTTGTACACCTACAACACCTTCACCGGCTGGCACGTTTGCACGGAAAATGGACAAAGCGGAAATTGCCCCGTCGATTCCACCAGCGTTGCCGTTACGATTCCAGGGGTAGGCGCCTATGCGGGAGGTTCCCCGACAACCGCCTTCGGCTACTGCGCCCTTGGACCGAACAATGCAGCGCATAATCCCGGGCCGCCGCCCACGGGCCTGCCCGATCCTACCAAGGCCGTGAATCCGACGGAATATTATCCGAACGCCGCTACTGTGGCGGCGACAACCGATCAACTGGCCGCAACCACGGATGGCTATCACATCATTGGAGCTGCCACCGACGGCGAACTCACCGACATTGGCGTCCAGATACCGGCTGGTTCTTGCCCCTTGAAGACAGCTTTGCAATTCCCCAGCAATCCTCAGGGATTTAGTCTGAACACGCCGAACATCGGGACCATCAACCAGGTTCTGGTCTCGCCGAACTCGCAATTGTCTTTCGTTACCTTCAATCCGGCGAATCCCTCGGGCGGCAACAACACATTGCCGGCCTACATCGTTCCGTGTACCGGACCGCAGTCTGCAGCTGGCAATTGTCCCGCAGGACAGACGACTACCGGCAGCGTTGTGAATGTTGATCTTACCGGTCAGGCAGGGTCGCCAGTCGGCGGTGTCTTCAGTCCTGATACCAACACGTTTTATGTATCGACCAACAAGGACAATCTGGTGCACTTGATCAACACTGCGAACCTCAATGCGTTGACCGACACCAGCCAGATCAATCCAGGGTTGACCTGCGCCACCACCACCACCGCGCCGGCCAATCCATTTCTAGCCTGTACCCAGGGAGCTCCCGTTCCGGCGCTGTTCCTCGCCGCCCGTCCGCGTCCGACCCAGGGATCGCCCACCACCTCAGCCAGTAAGAACTAACAGCACTTGACTGGGTGCCCCATGTCTCGCACCCTACCTACGCCTAAACATCAAGCTTATGCTCTTCTCATCTCGCCCGCGCTCAAAACGCAAGATTATCCCTTCCATCTCTTTCGCTGCAACCATCATATCGCCTCCTTAATCCTACTTACATACTCTGCCTCTCGCGGATCGCTAAATACTTCTCCAAACTCTCGATTGATCTACCTTACTTCAGACACTCCAAGATTTTCTTGTTCGTCAATGGGGCTTAGCTCATTATCGAGTTCCTTCATCGCCTCATGCGCAAAGAGGTCTGCAATCTGGATACGCGGATTGCCACGCGATGAAACGAACGATAACTTTTCGGCAAGTCTCTCCCGCCAATACAAACCACTCTGCTGAAGGTAGCTATAAATCTCAGTCGCGTTAAATTCGGTGCCGATTCTGCTATCGAAAGTCAGTTCAGCCATTTCTCCGCGATTATCAGCAGCATTACGCATAGCTTCAAGCACGTCCATGAATCCTTGGTAGTAGAGCAGGGTCTATATGGCGACGGGAAAGCCCTTCTCTGCGCTGCTAGGTCTTGGGCGCATGCGTATCCGCCGACACCGCTTTCAGCGATGAGAACGGTCAAATCTTTATAGAGGGAATTCCTTCGATCGCGGTCCCAACCTTCATAGTCTCCGTGTCCACTTTCGCAGTCAGTAGCGTGAAACGGGATTCCCCCATTTCTTGCGATCCATTCTGACTCCAGAGATTTCCATGAATCTTCAGTGCCGATTACTCCAGCGACAGCGCATACCCGGCTTTGAGTCCCGTCGAGACTCTCATCTCCATAAACTAGCAACATAATTGCACTCACCCTCTCTAAACATGAGTGGGCATCCTCTCGCCCAAACGCTCAAACTCGAAGTCTGCTTTCATCTTCGAGTTTGGATAAGTGGGCATGGTGTGTCAACTATATTATTGCCCGCTTCTGAGACATGGGATTCTTTCGCATTTATATTGAGAATCTCTAGGCTTGCGGTTCTTTTACAGAGCGAGGCGCGAGTTGCTTCGCCGTGCGCGGCAACGCGCGTGCAACCGCATCCAGAATGCCGTTTAAGAAGTGAACTGATTCCGGCGCCGCGTAAAGCCGCGCAATTTCCAGCGCTTCGTTGATGATGATCGGCAACGGTGTCGCCGGATAGCCAAGCATCTCCGCAATCGCGCCCCGCAACAGATTCCGGTCCACCGCCGCCATTCGCTCCAGCCGCCAATGTTGGCTGGCAGTCACAATATAGGTGTCGATCTCTTCCTGCCTGGCAATGGCAACGCGAAAGATATCTTCGGCAAACCCCTGCGTGCCGGGATCGACTTTCTCGCGCGCCTGCCAAAATGTACGCTGTACCTGTTCCGCATTCTGCTTGCCCAGGTCTGCTTGGAACAGCATTTGCATCGCGATTTCGCGGGATTTGCGGCGCTTGCCCATGGGTTATCTGCCTGCCGCGGAATCTGTAACTAAATCGGTTGCAATCTTCTTTTTTAGCGCCGCCATTTCAATCGCCGCCAGCGCCGCCTCAAATCCCTTGTTGCCCATCTTCAATCCGGCGCGATCCAGTGCCTGCTCCAGCGTCTCGCAGGTCAGCACGCCAAAGGCATGCGGAACACCTGTCTCCTGCTGCGACTGGCCGATTCCGCGCGAGACTTCGGTATAGATAGCTTCATAGTGGGCCGTCTCTCCGCGCAGCAAAACTCCCAGCGTGACGATGGCGTCCACGTTCTTGCTTTCGGCCAGCAGGCGAGCCGCTGCTGGAATTTCCCATGCCCCCGGAACCCGCACAACGGTAATCGCGTCTTTCTTCGCTCCACTGCGCAGCAACGCGTCCAGCGCTCCCTGCAGCAGTCGCTCGGTAATCACCGCATTCCAGCGCGCAACGACAATTCCGAACCGCATGTCCGCGGCGCTCAAATCTCCTTCGATGGCTACTGGTTTTCCGTGGTGAGGATTTTCCGATTCCCAGAAGCCAAGAACCATTCCCAGCACCGGCTCTGCGGTAAACAGGCGCGAATTCCAATGCGTATGGGTGATGTCCGTAATTTTTTGCCAGGCATCCGCTTCGGCGAGATTCTTTTTCGCCCAGTTCTTCGCGATGGCATGCACCGCCTCCAGCCCTGTCACTTCGATCAAGATTTCCGGCGTGGCAGATAGTTTGCCCGTCACAAATTCCAGATTGCCCAGCGGAGCCAGGAACGGAGCGGTACGAACCTGGTCGTCGGCCCATCCCTTGCCCGGCTCGAAGCCGAGCGCCGCGAAGAAGCCGGCCAGCGTGTCAAATTCAGCCGGTGTGCGGGCGGCGCGCACCCATGTGATTCCCTTGATCATGCTTCGATGGTACAACGCCGCCAACTGGAATGGCCGCCGCTCCCACGCGGTTCATTTAAATCAGCAGCCGCGATGAAAAACGTACTCCATATGCTTTGCACACCACAGGCCCGTGCGGCTTCATTGTGGCACCGCTACCGCTCATCCGCACTCGGCCCATAGAGCGCCGGTACCTATTGTCACGGGGTGAGTTTGAGTTCACGGCAGATCACCGTGCTACTTGTTTCCTCTGCTCCGGTTTCTTTGCGAATCTGTTCGATGAGTAATCCAAGTTGTTCCGGATCGCGGCATTCTATGCGGAGGCGCGCGTCGAATGAACCGGTGAGCGATGCTGCTTCCCGCACGCCGCTAATCTTGCGGAGCGATTTTTCGAAGGCTTCCATGCTTATGCCACGCTGCAGCTTTATGTCAACAAAGGCTTGGAGATGCAAGCCCAGTGCGGAAGGTGAGACCTTGATACTGAAGCGTTGGATCACGCCTTGCGTCTGTAGACGCTGGACGCGTTCAGCCGTTGCATTAGGGCTGAGATGGATCAGAGAAGCGAGCTCACGGTAACTGATGCGGCTGTTTGCCGAGAGAGCAGTGAGGATCGTGAGGTCGCGTTCATCAAGCACGGTATTTTCTCCTGAAATAAGTGCTTTTTGAAAGGAATGAGAGGATAAAGTCACAAATCTCTCCTAAGATGCTGCAATTACTCTGCAAAATTACCTGTTCAGATGATAAATATCAGTTGACCATCACTTTAGCAAAACAAAGCGCACTGGAGGAGAAGAAAAAGATGAGATTCTGGAAAAAATTAGCAGTCGAGTGCCTTTGGGTTGGACTCGCAACTTTGGGATGCGGTACTGCCCACGGTCAAAGCGTTCCCATTCCAGATACTCCAGCGGGTCGAGTATTGAACGATTGGATAGGCGCTTTCAATAGCGCAGATTGCGCGAGGGTTGCAGCGTATATTCAGCAACACGATTCGACGCAATCTGTCGATGGGATGTTGGCGTTCCATTCACAAACAGGTGGCTTCGATCTGGTAAAGATCGACGCAAGCGAACCGCAGGAGGTGGATTTTGAGGTGAAGGAAAAGGCGAGCCCACGAATTGGATTCGGAAGCCTGCGGGTGAAGGTTAATGCTCCGGAGAAGGTGGATTTCTTCGATCTGGTAGCTGCGCCTGCGAACGCAGCGTATGAGCACGTGAAGCTGAACGATGAAAGCCGCCGCAAGGTAATAGCGGAGATCGCATCCAAGTTGCGCGAGAACTATATAGACACTGCAGTGGCTGAAAAGATGATCACAGGCATACATTTGGCTGAACAAAGGGGTGACGATAAAGACGCGACCGACGGGCCGCAGTTCGCAAGATTACTAACCGACCAGATGCGAGCGGTTAGTCACGACCTGCACCTGGATGTCCGCTTTACACCTTTCAAACAACCAGAAGAGCAATCGGGAAAGAGCGCAAAGCCCAGTCCTGAAGAAGTGGCGATTCATCGCAAGGGTTTGGAGCGGTCAAACTGCCATTTCGAACCGGTAGAAGTGCTGCCTAACAACATTGGCTATGTTCGTTTTAATGGCTTTGATGATCCTGAGATCGTGCGGCCCCACTGTAGCTTCGGCAATGCAGTTCTTAGCCCATGTGGATGCGATTATTTTTGATCTACGAGGGAACCACGGCGGCTATCCCGAGATGGTGTCTTTGATTGCCAGCTATCTTTTTGATGAACCAACCCACCTGAACGACCTCTACAACCGAAAGAAAAATGCAACGACTCAGTATTGGACCTTGCCATATGTGCCGGGCAAGCGACTATCCGTTCCTGCATTTGTCCTCACGTCACATGAGACATTCTCCGGAGCAGAGGAATTTACCTACGATCTGAAAGAACTGAAACGAGCAACCATTGTGGGTGAAACAACCGGCGGTGGGGCGCACCCAACGGATGGAATCCGAGTCGACGAACATTTTCTCATGGCTATGCCGGTTGAACGTCCCATCAATCCTGTCTCACAGACCGACTGGGAAGGAAAAGGCGTAACTCCAGACGTGCCGGTGAAGGCCGATGATGCATTAGCGACAGCAGAGAAATTGGCCTCTGAAAAAATCTCTGCCGCGTCGGGCGGGACTTCTACTCAGAAATAACGTGTAAAAGTCGCGGCAGAAAAAAGCAATGCACTTGGTAACTGCTTCCACCGATGCACGGTCCAAGCCTGTCCGAACGACTATCAGTTTTATTTATTATTATTTTGTTTTTCTTGATGGGGGTTAATTTTCCCCTGCCTATAGCTATCCCTCCATTTCCTTTGCTACACACAGCTGGAATTGATAGACTCAGCAGTCTTCTCGGAAATCAATCTCCGCACGCTGCACCAAGGGGTTCATCCACACCATGACGCTCGAAAAAACATTGGACAATATTCAGTTCGAAATTCGCGACGGAATCGCCTTTCTCACGCTGAACCGCCCCAAAGTCTTGAATGCCCTGAACGCGGCAACACTGCAGGAGCTGCACGCGGCCATCGAGGCAATCCGGGACGATAATTCTGTCCGCGCCGTCATCCTCACCGGCTCCGGCGAACGAGCATTTGCCGCTGGCGCAGATATTCAGGAGCTGGCCCAGGTCGACAGCACAGAAGGTCGCGAGCTCGCATTGCGAGGACAAGCTGTCTTTCGCGCCATCGAGACCTGCGGCAAGCCTGTGATCGCCTGCATCAATGGGTTCGCGCTTGGCGGCGGCTGCGAGCTGGCGTTGGCCTGCACTCTGCGCATCGCCAGCGAGAATGCCAAGCTCGGCCAGCCGGAAGTGAAACTCGGCTTGATCCCCGGCTATGGTGGAACGCAACGGCTGGCACGGCTGGTGGGCAAGGGAATTGCGCTGCAAATGATTCTGACCGCAGAAACTCTTTCTGCCTCCGATGCGCTCCGCATCGGTCTGGTCAATGAAGTCGTCGCGCCCGACCAGTTATTGGCCCGCGGCGAAGCGATTGCCCGTACCATCGCCGGCATGGCGCCGCTGGCTATCCGCTACTCGCTCGAAGCCGTCGATCGCGGCTACGATCTTCCCTTGCAGGAAGGCCTGTTTCTTGAGGCTGCTCTGTTCGGCCTCAGCTGCGGCACCGCCGACAAAGCCGAGGGCACAGCCGCATTTCTCGCCAAGCGTGCCGCTGTCTGGCAGGGCCACTAGCGGCTCTTCTCGCACGCCGCACTGGTATCCTGAAAACGATGCATCGCCCCATATTTCGATTTGCTGGCCTTCGACTCGCTTGTCTGGTCACGCTCGTGCTCTCCGCCTCGCTTGCGGTCAGCGGATGCAAGCGCTCTGGCAACACCTTCGATATGTCCGCCCACGCTGCCCAATGGGCTGCCTCCAAAAGTGAGGCGCGTCAGGAGCTGCTGCAAATTTCTTCCCCTTCCAAGAGCACCTATCTGGCAATCGATCAGGAAGCGCAATGGCAAAATCCATTTCTCAGCATTGAGCAGAACATGATTCAGCTGCGCATCTATTTGCCGGATGAAAATGCAAGTTCTATCGATCGTGGTGGTCTCACCCGCATGAGTTCCGCCCGCAAGCAGGTCCTGAATATTCGGCTGGCGGAATTACCGCAGGCCCTGTCCGCACTGCCAACGGGTGCGTGGCCATACGGCCGTGTCGTCGCCATCGGCAGGGAACGAGAGACGCCGCAGAATCGCGCATGGTTTCCCAGTCATCTCGAAATCACCGTCCGCACGCTGGAAGACTTGGGTGTAGTCGCGGACGATTGGAATCATCCGGCCATGCCCTAAACCGAAAGTCGACGCACCGGCGAAGATGCCGCATCGAAGTCCAGGCAACCGAGGGAACGTAATGGGTGGGTCACAGTTTTCAATTCTGGTCGAGCAAAAACAGGCGCATCCGCATCAGGATTTCTCCGCCCATCGCGAACTGGAAGCTGCACTGCGCCAATCCGTCCGTGGAGAGGTCCGCTTCGACTCCGGCAGCCGCGCCCTCTATTCCACCGACGCCTCCAACTATCGCCAGCTTCCCATCGGCCTCGTGCTGCCATTGGACACAGCCGATGTAGAAGCCGCTGTTGCCGTCTGCCGCAAATTCGGTGCTCCCATTCTTTCTCGCGGAGGAGGCACCAGCCTCGCCGGCCAGTGCTGCAACGTGGCCGTGGTGCTGGACTTTTCCCGGTATGTCCATCGCATCCTCGATCTCGACTTCCGGCGCAAGCAGTCTCGCGTCGAGCCAGGCATTGTGCTGGATCGTGTTCGCGAGGCCGCCGAGCAGCATCATCTGACCTTTGCACCCGATCCCGCCACGCACAACCGCTGCACCCTCGGCGGAATGATCGGCAACAACTCCTGCGGTGTACATGCATTGATGGGCGGCAAGACGGTCGACAATATCGAGTCGATGCGTGTTCTGCTCTACGACGGCACCATATTGGAAGTCGGTGCAACCAGCGAAGTAGAACTGACCAGCATCATCCAGGCAGGCGGACGCCGTGGAGAAATCTACGCCGCACTGCGAAACATCCGCGACCGCTATGCCATGCTGATTCGCGAACGTTTTCCCAACATCCCGCGTCGCGTCTCCGGCTACAACCTCGACGATCTGCTCCCGGAAAAAGGATTCAACGTCGCTCGTGCGCTGGTTGGGAGTGAAGGCACATGCGTCACCGTTTTGGAAGCAACGCTGCGCCTCATGCCCAGTCCGCCTTGCCGCATCCTTGTCGGGCTCGGGTTTGCGGATGCGTTCGTTGCGGCGGATTACGTGCCGTTTGTTCTGGAGCATAAGCCCATTGGTCTGGAAGGATTCGACAGCCTGCTGGTGGAATTTATGCGGCGCAAGCATCTCGTCGAAAACGATCTGAAACTGCTGCCCGATGGCGGCGGTCATTTATTGGCGGAGTTTGGCGCAGACAGCTTCGAAGAAGCCCAGGCCCAGGCCACGGCGATGATCGAGGCCGCAAAGAAAATCTCTCCCGCTCCCCATACCCGGCAATATTCCCAATCGGAGGCCGCGCGTGTCTGGAAGGTGCGCGAATCGGCCCTCGGCGCGACCGTCTTCGTCCCCGGCGAACCGCTCAGCTGGGAAGGTTGGGAGGACTCTGCGGTCCCTCCCGAAAAAATGGGCAGTTATTTGCGCGAACTCATGGGTGTCGCGCAGCGTTACGGCTATCGCTCGCCTCTGTACGGGCATTTCGGTCAGGGCTGCGTCCACATGCGCTTCGACTTCGATTTCGAAAGCGAAGCAGGCATCGCCAAATATCTCAAATTCATTGACGAAGCTGCCGACATCGTCATCGCGCACGGTGGTTCGCTCTCCGGCGAACATGGCGATGGCCAGGCGAGAGCGGCGCTGCTGCACAAAATGTTTGGGCCGGAACTGGTCCAGGCCTTCCGCGAATTCAAAGCTGTCTGGGATCCAACCAACAAGATGAATCCCGGCAAGCTGTCGGATCCCATCGCTGTATACCAGCCGCAGGAAAATCTTCGTCTCGGCGCGGGCTATCAAGCCAAGGTGGTGAAAACGCATTTCCAATTCCCCGAGGACGGAGGTTCTTTTTCCAACGCCACCCTGCGCTGCGTCGGTGTCGGAGCCTGCCGCAAAGAAACCGCCGGCACCATGTGCCCCAGCTACATGGCGACCCGCGAGGAGCAGCACTCGACCCGCGGACGGGCGCATCTTCTGTGGGAAATGCTGCAAGGGGAGTTGCAGCCACAGGGCTGGCAGAGCGAAGCCGTGAAAGATGCACTCGAGCTATGCCTCTCCTGCAAAGCCTGCAAGCATGAGTGTCCGGTGAACGTGGATATCGCCACCTACAAGGCAGAATTTCTCTCCCACTATTACGAACACAGCCGCCGCCCCATTCACGCCTATGCCTTTGGCATGATGGATCGCTGGGCGCATCTTGCTTCAACGATGCCACGCCTCGCAAACCTGCCCGGGCAACTTCCTGTTGTGCGAGATATCTTGAAGGCGTCCATCGGCATGGCGCCGCAGCGGACCATCCCCGCCTTCGCGCACCAGACTTTTCAGAGTGGTTTCCATTCGCGCCGCGCAGCGCGCACTACCCAGAAAGAAAACTCTCGCTCTCCAGTCCTGCTCTGGCCCGATACATGGAACAACTATTTCTATCCGCAAGCGGCGCAGGCCGCGGCGCAGGTATTGGGCGATGCAGGCTTCGCCGTGCAGGTGCCCCGGGGCCATTTCTGCTGCGGAAGGCCGCTGTATGACTTTGGCATGTTGGATCGCGCCAAGCGGTATCTGCTCCGTGTGCTCGACAAGCTGGAACCGCAACTGCAAGCCGGGACACCCATCGTGGTTCTCGAACCCAGTTGTGCCAGCGTCTTCCGTGAAGAAGCGCTGAGCCTGCTTGCCAACGATTCTCACTATGCCGAACGCGCCAAAAAACTCGCAGCCCAGACCTATCTGCTCAGCGAATTCCTTGTCCGCAAAGCCGAACACTACACGCCGCCCGCCCGCACCAATCAGCGCATTCTGCTGCATGGCCATTGCCACCAGAAACCGTTGATGTCGGAAGAGGTCCAGTTATTGCAGGCATCCGGCGCTCAGGTTGACCTGCTCGACTCCGGCTGTTGCGGCATGGCCGGCCCGTTCGGCTTTGAGAAGGAGAAATACTCCATCTCGACTACGCTGGCCAACAGAGTTCTAATGCCCGCCGTCGAGCGCGCTGAAAAAGAAACACTGATTGTTACAAATGGCTTCAGTTGCCGCGAACAAATTGCGCAACTCTCCGACCGCCGTGCCGTGCATCTGTCTCAGGTACTTGCGCGAGACCTTCAATAACCCGCATCGTTCACGCGGTTGAGAAGCGGTTCTCCGGCCAGATAGCGGCGCACCTGCTCGGCGGCGAATTTGTATCCGCGAATCGAAAAGCCGGCAACGGAACCCGCGATATGCGGCGTGATAAAACAGTTTGGCGCCGACCACAGAGGATGACCCTTGGGCAGCGGCTCGGGGCTCGTGACATCCAGCACGGCATGAATACGCCGGGCTTGTAGTTGCTGCAGCAATGCGTCCGTGTCGACAACCGGACCTCGCGCGGCGTTCACCAGCAGCGCGCCCGATTTCATCCGCGCCAGCATGTCGGCATTCATCAATCCGCGGGTCGCAATCGTTAGCGGAACCAGCAGCACCACCACATCGGCCTCGGGCAGCAATCCGGCAAGATCGCCAATCGCAGAGACACCGGGTTTTGCCGTGCGCGCGACACGAACCACTTCGACATCGAAGACACGCAGCAAACGTTCCACTTCCGCGCCAATGCCGCCGTAGCCGACAATCAGGACCCGCTTGCCATGGAGTTCATCTCCCAGAATGCGATAGGAATGCCGATGGTCCTTCGACTGCGAATCGCCTGCGACAGGAGTCGTCACCCCTGCTTGCGCCCGCACCTGGCCATTCCAGAACTGTTCGCGTTGGCAGTCGCGATACTCCGGGAAGCGCCAGAGCGTGCTCAGAATGGCCGCCAGAATCCACTCGGACACAGGAATATTGTGCAGGCCTTGTCCATCGCAGAGGATGATTCCCTTGGGTAGCCACGGCAGGATCCAGTCGACACCCGCCAGCAGGCACTGGACCACTTTCACCCCACGCAAATGCGGAAACATGGGCGTGGCAAGCCATCCGAACGAGGGTGGAATCCAGAAATCCACCTCCACGTCGTGGTCCAGCGTTTCAGGCAGACGGACAAGTGCAACATTGTCCGTCGGAAAATCTTGCAGAAAATCTTCGGAGATGTTCTCGGGAAGCCCAATTTTCAACATGGCCTGATGATAACCAGCGGCGTTTCGTCGAGCAAACCGGCAAACCCGTTCGCTCCTCCTGAATTCCACCGGAGGTACACTTGAGGCGACTTCCAGTACGTCGATTTTCAGGAACGATGGAATAATTAACAAAGACCAACTTATATATATTTCCAGAGCGGGCGATCGCATACCACTCGGAATTGAAATTCAGAATCTAAAGGCAACTGTGATGAGGTTTAAATTTTTGATCCCTGCGATCGCTGTAAGCCTTGGCTTGGCCGTTTCCTGTCCTCTATGGTCGCAGAGCCAAACCGTCGAAAAGCCTCCCATGTTGGATGAGGGCTTCCACGAAATGTACAACCTCCACTTCCCGGAGGCGCACGCTATTTTTGCAAAGTACATGGCGGAAAATCCTACCGATCCCATGGGACCGGTATCGGATGCCGCCGGCTATCTTTTTTCTGAATTTCACCGTACCGGCGTTCTGGATATGCAACTGTTTACCAACGACACGAATTACATGCATCACAAAAAAGACGTCCTCGATCCAGAAGTAAAAAAATCGTTCGATGCCGATCTGGATAAGGCGGACGAATTGTCCGATGCCATCTTGAGCAAGTACCCCAACGACGCGACGGCATTGTTCGCGAAAACCCTTACCTTTGGCCTCCGCGCCGACTATGCATCGTTGCTGGAACGTCGGGATATCGCCGGATTCCAATTTACGAAAGCTGGCAGCGCCTATGCCCACCGTCTGTTAGCGGTCGACCCCCACGCGTATGATGCCTACCTGGCGGTCGGCATGGAAAATTACATCCTGGGGTTGAAGCCGGCGCCCGTTCGCTGGCTGCTGCAAATGGCCGGCGGAGAAACAAACCGCGTACTGGGCGAACAGGACTTGGAGCTGACCGCGGCTCAGGGCCATTACCTTCGTCCGCTGGCAAAACTGCTGCTGTCTGTCGCTGCCGTGCGGGATAAGGACAAGGTGAAAGCCCGCGAGCTGCTATCGTCCCTCGCCAGGGAATTTCCCAATAATCCTCTCTACGCCGCCCAGCTGGCTAAGATCAATTAAAGTTAATCGCACAAATAGAAGAGGCGTGGAATATTCCACGCCTCTTCTATTTGAATCATGCTGCCTGGTTTATGGCAGGTAGTAGCGGAAGGATGTCCAGAACCCGTTGTCGGTGCCATAAGCGCCATTGCCCGGGTTGGTGGTACCGCCGTCACCCGACCAGATGTCGCGCCGGAAATGGCTGTACTGGATTCCTTGACGCAGGCGACCCTTCGCGCCGTCATAGAAGTTGAACCAGTAGCCGACGCTGAATTCCTGCACGTCCTTGTTGTTCCCGCCGCAATTGGCAGGTGTTGAAGGCGAGAATCCTACGGCGCCATTCACGGTTGAAGTGCCGGGAAGAGGCTCAACATCGCAACCCGACATGTTCGTGAACGGTGAACCGTAGCCTTCTGTGCCATCGAAGCGGCGATATACATAATCTCCACCGTAGTTGGCCCACAGGTTCAACCGCTTGTTAGGATTGAATTCCACCGTGCCCAGTGCGGAAAAGGCCCGTAACGGAGCAATAGTGGCATCTGGACGCAGGGTGATGTCTGCGATGGTTGAATCGCCATAGCGCCCGACTCCGTAGCCGTACAGACCCTTCAGGCCGATCGTCAGCTTCTTGTTGAAGACTGGCACGCGACCGCCGCCGCCGATACCGCCGCCAACCGTACGATCGTTGTACGGCGTTCCTCCCGTGGGATAGATGCGATCGCGGAAGAAGCGGGCAAGACCGTAAACCTCATAATGTCCAAAGCCCGGCTCCGCCACCACTTTGGCAATCATGTCCGGCGCCAGGTTAAAGGAGTAATTTGCAGTGGAGTTGTAGAGACCACCGCCCGTCCCAGCCGAACCAATAAGAGGTTGGTAGGCAGACCGCTACCACCTGGGTTCAGAGTCTCGGCATTCTCTGCCGAAGCGCCTACCCAGAGTTTCTTGTCGAAGTTTTTGACGACGCGGAAGCCATATTGGCGCTCCCAATTGAAGCCCGCGGTATATTGCGGGTCGATGGTGCTCGGCAGAATTTCCGTGCCGGCTGTTTCGCCGTCCGTCGTTTCCGTCACCAGGGACCACATCTGGCCGCCCGTGAAACTCCAACCGCTGTTCAGATCAGCCCGCGCCCACAGCTGGCGTTGGCGCAATACATAGCTGTTGGACTGGTTGTTGTTGGAGGTAATGCCGGTGCCGAGCCAATCCATCTCGTAATAGCCGGTCAGCGTCATGCTGTCCAGCTTGCCCGTCGCTTTCAGTGCGATACGCGACTGACGTGCTGAACCGAAGAACTCGCTCAACTGGGCATCGTCGGAGTTTTGTAGAGGAACGCCGGTGAACGGAGTATTGATGCCGCCGCCGGTGGCTGCGCTGCGCCATACCGTCGCTGCTTCGATGAAGCTGCCCTTAGGCGAAATCGTGATGCCCTTATAGGTAATTTCATCCGGATGCAGAACAGCTTTCTTCAGCTTTTGCTGATCGTCCTCCACCATGGATACGCTCTGCTTGGTCTGCGCTTGGTCTGCCTGAACGCCTTGTACTGCCTGCTGCAGATTGGTGTACGCCTGGTTGTTTTGGCTGGCGTTCTGCTGCACTGCCTGTACCTGGGACTGCGCCTGCTGGGCCGCTTGTTGCGCTTGCTGCGCCGCATCCTGCGCCTGCTGCAGTTGCTGGTCGCGGCTTTGCAGTTGCTGCTTCAGTTGGTCGATCTCGTCCTGCTGCTGTTGAAACTGCTGGCGCATCTCTTGCAATTGCGAGTCGATGCTCGATCGCTTTTTGCTCACATGTTTCTTGCGCACTGGCGGCGTGGTCGTGTCTGCACTCGATTGCGCAAACATAGATGTGCCCGCTATCGGCACCATCGCCACACAGGATGCAAGAATCAGGGCTCTTACCTTGTTCGGTCCGTGTTTCATTCGGCCTCTCACTTGTGGTTTATAGAAAATCCATGAAAGTACCATGCCCACCGTACCGGGCATCGACTCATGGCACATATTGCAATCTCTCTAGCAGCGAAGCATCTCAGGCGGGGATCCTGAGTTGCACCGCGAGTAGTCTTACAGTGCTGCGTGAATATCCTGAAAACAGGAGATGAATGGGAGATGAATTCCCGCCGTATATGTGGAATTGGCGGCGGTTCGACGCGGAGAGGCCACCGGGGCGATTGTTCCCGGGTGGCCCATTCAAGCCTTCTTTTGGCTTGAGTGGGGTTGAAGGATTGTCATCCCGGCCGTAGTGGAGGGATCTGCGTTTTCGCGCAGCTAACCTGGTCGTGGAGCGATGGGACCGCCCCTACGGCAAGTTGCCGAGTTGATAATTCAACGCCGCCAGGGAAAGCTGATATTCAAACTGCGCATTGACGTTTTCAATCGAGGCCTGGGTTTGCTCCAATTGCGACTGGCTGAGTTCAACGATGGAACTGAGTCCCAGTTTGTAGCGGGCCTGCGCCAGTTGCAGCCCCATGTTCGAAGCCTGGACCATCTGCTGTGTCACTGCAATTTTCTGATACGAAGTATTGCACTGCAGCCACGCGTCGCGAACGTCGCGAACGACGCGGTCCCGCAGGTCGCGCAGGTTTTCCTGCGCTGCTTTCGCCCGGACATCGGCTTCATCTGCTTCGGCGTTGTAACGAAATCCAGTGAAGATCGGGACTTCCAGGTCGACGCCGACCGCGCCAAACCAATTGCTGATGAAATATTGGTCATCGCGAACCGGCGTGCCGCCAAGCACCGCCATCGTGCTCAGAGTAGGCAGCAATTGTTCGCGTTCCGCGCGGCTATATTTTTTTGCCGCCTGCTGGTCGTAGTCCAGCGCCATCAGGTCCGGCCTCTGCTTCAGCGCCATCTGCACCAGTTGGTCCCGATCGGGCGGGGGCGACGCGACAGGACCGCCGGTTTCGACCAGCGTGTAAGTCATCGGTCGATCGAATCCCAGCACCGAGGTCAATGCATTCAAGTCGCTGTCGTACTGCGTCTGCGCGTCCAGCAGCAATAGTTTTGCCTGGGCCAGGTCTTCCTCTGCAAACGCCAGGTCGATGGTGGAGCGCAGTTTGTTCTTCGTTAACTCGGCAATCTGCTGATCTGTCGTCTGTCGCGTAGCGACGGTCTGCTCCGCCACCTTCACCGTCGCCTGTGCTTCCAGCGCGCTGTAGAACGTCTGGTCGGTAATCAGCACGATATCCAGCGTGCTGGCCATCGCCTGCGCATTTTGCGCCTTTTCGTAGAGCTTGGAAGATGCGATCAGGTTTGAAGTGTGGCCAAAATCCGTGAGCAATTGATGGAAGTCCAGGCCTCCGCCCGCGTGCGTCAGCAGCCGCGTCGACCGCAATCCGTCGAAGGTAAAGCGGCTTCCGTCATTTGTCTGCACCGCCACCGCGCCCCCCACCAACTGGGGCAGGTAAGCCGATCGTGTTTCCCTCACCACCTGGTGCTGCGCTCGCGCCAGCAACTGGCTCACGTGGACGCGCGGATTGTTATGGATCGCAATTTGCTCCGCTTCGCTCAGTGTCAGCTGCGATGGAATCGTCGATACAGAGCCTTCTGTCGTCTCACTCGTTCCGGTTTGCGACGGCGTCTCCGCAAGCGTATCGCCCGGCATCGCCGCCGCATGCGGAGCGACCGGAGACGCTTCTGCATTTTGCTGCTGGATGCTCTTGGCCAGCATCACCGTGGAAGGCGCGTCCGCCAGTGCCTGCGCTCGCAAGGCCGGAGAACAATTTCCCAGAAGGCACGCGAGAATGCCGGCGGTCGGCCAGATCTTGATTGCTTTTGTCATGACTGTACCTCTCGATCGGATGCAAACCGGCTCGGTTCCAATCCTGCATTGTCATCGTTGCGCATGTTCCTCCCTGCGATGGATCAGGTAATACACCGTCGGCACCAGGAAGATCGTGATGACCGCCGAAATGGCGACGCCCCCCAGCAGTGCTCGCGCCAGTGGAGCATACTGCTCGCTGCCCGCTTCCAGGCCCAGCGACATGGGGATAATTCCCAGCACCGTTGCCAGTGTGGTCATCAGGATCGGCCGCAGACGGAACCGGCATGCTTCTGCCAGCGCGACTTTCAGTGGTCGGCCTTCTTCGCGCTGCTTGCCCACAAATTCAACGATCAGGATGCTGTTCGACACCGCCATGCCGGTCATCATCAACAGGCCCATCAACGACATGATGTTCAACGACGAGCCTGTCACCAGCAGCGTCAGCACCACTCCGGCAATGCCCGGTGGCACCGCCAGCAAAATAACAAAAGGATCGGAAAACGACGCGAACTGCGCCATCAGGACCAGGTAGATCAGCACCACGGCTAGCGCCAGGCCCTCGGCAAAGCTGCGGAAAGCCGCATGCATGTCCGTGACGGAACCGCCGATCGTGATCAGCGTGCCATGCGGCGGGTGAATACCGTTCACAATCTTTTGAATCTGGCTGCCAACCCGGCCCAGGTCTTCGGTCTTGGGCATGATGTAAACATCGAAGACGCGGCGCAGTTGATAATGATCGACCACGGTTGGCGTATTGATGTACTTGACGCTCGCCACCGCTTCCAGTGGAACAATATTGTTCTGCGCGCCTCCATTCGCCCCGACATACTGCGCTCCGGGTCCCACCGGGTGGTCGGCCCGCAAGGGAATTTGCTTGAAGTCCTTCAGGCTCTGGATTTGGCTGTTGTAGTACTGCACCGTCAGCATGTAGTTGTTGCCCGACTTGGGATCGACCCAGAAGGAAGGCGCGATCATGCCGTTCGAAGTCAGCGCCGTGATCACGCCGTCGACCACATCTTTTTCCGTCAATCCAAGAATCGCCGCTTGCTGGCGATTGACGTTCAGCTGCAGGCTCGGGTAATCGATGTCCTGCGGAATCAGCGTGTCACTCACAAGACTCAATCCGTGGACCTTCGTGGCAATCTGCTGAGCAACCGCGTAGCCCTGCTGCATGCTCATCGTGCTCACCCGAATATCGAAGGGAGCCGGCTTGCCCTGGTTCACCACCGAGTCCACCAGGCCGCCAGTCTGGAAGTACGCCTGGACATCGGGGATTTCCCGATGCAGGCGCCGCCGCACCCGGGCCATATACACGTAGCTGCCCACCTTGTGCTCTTTTTTCAGGCTTACCTGGATGAACGCATTGTCCATGGCCGTGTTGGTGGTGTAGATCGCCGACAAGTCGGGATAAACGCCGATATTCGAGACGATCATGTTCAGGTCGGAAGGCGGTACCACCTGCCGGATGATGTTCTCAATCCGCGCGCAATATTGGTCGGTCAACTCCAGCCGCGTCCCCGGTGGCGCCTTCATGTTGATCACGAACTGACCTGGGTCCGTGCGCGGGAAAAACGCCAGGTTCAGGAACGGATACAGCGCCAGGCTTACGACTACGAAAATTGCCACTACGATAGTTACAAAAACAGGACGATGCAGACAGTAATCAATACCGCGATTGTATTTGCTTTCCATGCGGCGATAGCGATGGTTGAATCCGCTGACAATTTTCTGGAACAAGCTTGGCCGCTCATGTTCTTGCAGCCGCTCAGCTTCATAATTTTTTATCAGTAACTCAGACGGTTCTGAATTCGACTCTGTTTGAGTTTCATGCGCATCGTGCCCCGCCAATCGGATAAATTTCGCGCAAAACAACGGAATCACGGTCATCGCTACCACATACGAAGCGAACATTGCCAGCACCACACCCAGCGCCAGCGCGGTAAATAAATATTTGCTCACCCCCGTCAGCAGCACCACCGGGAAAAACACAATGGAAGTAGCCACCGTGGCCGCCAGCACAGCAAGATCCACTTCCTTGCCACCCTGTTCGGAGGCGACCGTCGGCTCCTCGCCCATCTCCATATGCCGGAAGATGTTTTCCAGCACAATCACGGAATTATCGATCAGCCGCGAAAGCGCCAGCGCCAGTCCGCCCAGCACCATCGTGTTGATGGTATTTCCCGTGGCATTCAGCAGTAGAAATCCCGCCAGCGTAGATAGCGGAATCGAAAGCATTACCGCCACCGTTGCCCGCAGGTTGCCCAGAAACAGCAGAATCATCAGCGCCGTCAACAGCAGGCCGATCCCGCCCTCGCGGATCACGTTGTCCACCGCCATCTTCACAAAGATCGACTGATCGAACACTACCCGCGCCTTCAACTGCGGCGGCACATCCAGCAAATGCTTCACCCGCTCGACGAACCCCATTCACAATGGAGATCGTATTGCTCCCGCCGCCCTGCTTGAAGATCGGCAGGTACACCGAGTGCTCTCCATTCACCCGCACCACGTTGTATTGCAGCTGCCCCGCGTCCTCGGCATGACCCACGTCGCCCACCAGCACCGAGGAATTCCCCTCTGTCTTCAGCGGAATCGAATTTGCATCCGACGGCTTCACCACTTGGCTGTTAGCGTAGATGTTGTAGTCTTTCGGTCCAATCCGCACATCTCCCGCCGGCAAAATCAGGTTGGAGTTGTTCACCGCCTTGTACACGTCGCTGATGCTCAGCCCATTGGCTTCCAGCTTCATCGGGTCGACATACACCATCACCTGGCGATAGGTCCCGCCGTACGGCTGCGGCACCGACGCCCCTTGCACGTTCGCCACCTGGTTGCGGATATCGAACTGCGCATAGTCCTTTAGCTGCGTCTGGTTCAGGCCTTGTCCTTCCACCGTAATCAGGCACACCGGCAGGTTGGAGGCATCGAAACTCAACACCACCGGCGGCAACGTTCCCGGCGGTAATCGGCGCAAATCAGCCATAGCCAGGTTGGAGATATTACTGACATCGGCGTTCGGGTCGGTCCCGGCGTGGAAGTAAATCTTGATCAGGCTCACCCCTGTCATCGATCGCGATTCAATGTGGTCGATGCCGCTGCCCAGGGTGAAAAATCGTTCAAACGTGTCGGTGATGTCCGCTTCCACCTGCTCGGGCGGCATCCCGGAATAAAACGTTGCCACCACCACCACCGGTATTTTCACTGCCGGGAATAAATCGACCGGCATGCTCAACAGATTGACGGTCCCGATCACGACGATGGCGAGACATGCCATCAGAATGAAGAATGGATAACGTATCGCAAAGGAGGACATCTATTTCTCGCCCCCCTCAAGCTTCTGTCCTCTATGCCCCGTTGTTCCCGCCGGAGCGCCCGTCGCCGCTCCACGGTTCGGCGCCGATGTCTGACGAAACGAAGTCAGATTTATATCGACCGGACTGGGCGTCACCACTTGTCCCGGCTGATAGTCAGACTGGTTTCCGACGATGACCCGGTCTCCAACCTGAACCCCGCTCACCACCTGATAAAAATTCGGCCCCTGTATCCCCAGCACCACCGGACTCTTCACGACGTGATTGGTGCTGTCCACCATCAACACATACGGCTGGTCGCCCTCCACAATCGCGTCGATCGGCACCATCATCGCCTGGCTATCACGTTTCAAGGGAAAGGTCGTATCGGCATACATTCCAGGAGCCAGATGCAGGTCCTTGTTTGGAATGTCGACTTCCGTCAGCATAGTGCGGGTGCTGCGATCCAGCGAGCGCGTAAAGCGGACAATTTTCGTGTTGATCGTCTCTCCCGTGGCCTGCACTCGCACCACGGCCGGGCCTCCAATACGCATGTAATCCGCATCGGATTCGGGCACCGGCATGCGAAGCCGCAACACACCGCTCTGCGCCAGCCGCACAATCGGCATCGCGTTGGTGCTTTCGTCCGTTCCCGCTGCAATCAGCGAACCCGTATCCGCATAGCGAAACGTAATGACGCCATCGAAAGGCGCACGCACGTAGGAGTATGCCTGCAGCGCTTTGTAATGCTCCAGCGTTGCGGCGTCTTCGCTCACTTTTTCCTGCGCTGCCGCATTTGACGATTTCGCGGCATCAATCTGCGCTTCCGACGAAAGATCCTGTGCTTGCTTGTCGTCCAATTCCTGCTGCGCAACCAGCCCCGGCAATTTGTCGGCAGCCGATCGCAGCCGGGCATATTCCGAGTGTTGAGCGGAGTGGATCGCTTCCGCCCGCGACACGTCATGCCGGGTGCGTTGGATTTCCGACTGGTCGCGCGCCACGGCCGCCCGGGCAGAGTCTACCTGAGCATTCAGTTCTGGAATTTCCAGAATCGCCAGCACTTCTCCCGTGTGCACCCGGTCGCCGATGTCGACAAATATCTGTTTCACATAGCCGGAAACCTTGGCGTGCACCAGGACATCCTGGTACGCCTGAAAAACTCCCGGTACCGTGATGGAAGACTCCGCCGACCGAAGCTGGACGGTCGCCACCGCCGCGGAGGCGGGCTCATTTGCAGAGGACTGGGCCGCATTTCCTTGTTCGCGCCCGTTTTCGTTCCCGTCTCCGCTTCTGGACCGTCCAAATCCAAACCAGAGCGCGGCCAGCGCGACAATCACCACCACAACCAGGACAGCAGTGCGTTTCGAAATATGCATGAGAAAACGTTCCTGCCTATGCCAAAGGGCATAGCTGTAAACAGCAGAAAGAATTCGTGCCACGCACGAAGGGCGACCCAGGAATTCCGGTCAACCAGTCTGCAATGGCACAGCTTCTACAACACAGGCGAGAGGGCTGGGGGAGGGAAAAAGAAGAAGTGGACCATGCAAGGTCGGGTTCGCGCGGAGGAGCGCCTGTTCCAACCATCGCGTCGAGCACGCAAAGCAAGAGAGGCTTCAGAATTCCCCAGCGAGCCCAGCATCGCGATAAAGGCAAAGGCTAGGAAAAATGCGGCGAATGCATCGATTCCATGCATCGACGGCACGGAGATCGGGTTGCGTTTCGTCAGGCATACCTTGATGGCGGTCGACTGATGGATCGCATGTGGCGTGGAATCGTATTGCGCCAGGCGGCGATGCATCGCCCAGCCGAAAACGGCCAGCACGACGATCAACAAACAGACACTGAACTTCCGGCGAACCACACGCCGTTCGGTATAGATCCGGGCAAATGGTTGCCGATGCGATCTCTGGGTGTCGTTCATGTACGTTTTCGCGACCATTCCATGTTCGGATGCGGCTCCGCAGATTGTCGTCAATGTGATTTTCTCGACATTCTAGGCTCGGGCCATGACCAGATTGTACTGTGTCGTTCTCAACCGCTGATGAAATGATACGTTGCCGGATGGCGATTGGGAAAATGGCCGGATCATTTCATCGCAGCACATCTGCGGCATCTAACAAGATTCAGCCTGCCGTTATTTTGACGGCGGGGAAGCGAAAAAGTTATGGGGGCGCATCGAATTGACGCGACACGGATGGTCGATTCCCTCCATGTTTAGAGATAATGAAGATGTCTACGTTTGAATTCTATGCCGATCCCCAGAACCGCAGATAGCGAACTCCATCTCACTCCCGCCGAGCGAATCCTGCGCCGCCGACTCATCGTTCAGGACAGCCTGGCGTTGTTGAGCCTGACGCTGATTGCCATCTGCTTCGCCGTGCTGACCTACTTTTTCTTCCACTCTTTCGTGGAGCATCGCAGTGTGCTCCAGAAACGATGGTTTGATCGAGGGCAGATCGCTCTTTCCGCCGGCCAGCCCGCGGATGCGGTGGAAGACTTCCGCTCCGCGCTTTCCTTCTCCTCCAGCAACACCGAATATCAGATGGCACTGGCGCAAGCGCTGGCTGCATCGGGACGAACCGAAGAGGCCGCCGCATATTTTTCCGCTCTGCACGACACGGAACCCGGAGACGGATTCCTGAATCTGCAATTGGCGCGCCTGGCCGTGCGGCGCAGAAATCCCGAGCAGGCCATCGCCTATTATCAGGACGCTTTGAACGGTTTATGGCAGGGGCAGGGAACCGAACGGCGGCTGCAAATCCGCCTGGAGCTGGCGCAATACCTCATCTCTCTCGGACGCTCAACTCAGGTGCAGGGAGATCTTCTCGCTGCCGAGGGGAACTCGCTCGACAATCCATCGGCCCTGTTTGCAATTGCCAATCTCTTGCGCGCGGCAGATGATCCTATCGATGCCTTGACCGCATTTCAGCGTGTGGAGCGGCACCCCAACGCCAATCCCTCCCAGGTATTGCAGTCTCTGGATGCCGAATCCCAGATTGCCGCCTCGATGGGCCAATACAAGCGGGCCACCCAGGCTCTCACTCGCTACATGGCGAAAACGCGTCAATTCCCCACAGCCGCCACATCGGTTCAAAAGCAGGCGGTCCAACAACAACTGGACAAATATCAGCACATGTTGCAGTTGATTCCTTTCTATGCCCTGCCGCCAAAACAGCACGTCGAGAGAATCCTGCTCGGAGCGGAGATCGCGCACCGGCGCTATGAAAGCTGTGCCGCGAAACTGCAGCTCCAGGACATCTCCAGCGACGATGCCACTGCCTTTTCGATGCTTCAATCTCAGTGGACGCAAATGGGGCCGCTGACGCCGGCGGCCTTCGTGGGCAATGCGCCGCTGCAGCAAAGTGTGATTGCATGGACCGACCAAAGCGAAATACTCGCAGCCAGGCTATGCGGTCCGCCTACTGGCGACGACGCGCTCCTGCTGCAACTGGCCCAAACTCCGGACAAGACAGAATGAGTGACCTACAGAATGAGTGATCTACAGAAATGAGTGATGTGTCCGCCAGTTCGATTCCGTCCCGCCCCGCCAGTGCCCGTCTGCCGCTCGCTGCCGCGCCCCCGTCTGCAGGCCACTTCGTGCTCAGCGATGCGGAAATTCAACGCCTCGCTCCCACCCGCGGAGATCGTCTCTTTCTCGTCCTGTCGATCTTCATCGGCGTTCTGTCGGGATTGCTGGTGGTGTGCTTCCGCATGTCCATCGAATGGCTGCGTGTCTTGTTGTTGGGCTCGGTGCCGCACCCCGGCCAATACCGCTTGCTGCTCGCTCCCATGCTGGTGGGCCTGCTGCTCGGCATCCTGGTCAAGTACCTGTTTCCCCAGGCCAGAGGCTCCGGGATCAATCAGACCAAGGCCGCGCTCTACATCTACAACGGCTTTATCTCCGCCCGAACCATGATCGGCAAATTCATCACCTCGGCCCTCGCCATCGGTTCTGGACACTCCCTCGGCCCGGAAGACCCATCCCTGCAGATTGGCGCCGGAATCGCGTCGCTGATCGGTCGCCGTCTGCATTTGTCCCGGGAGCGGCTGCGGCTGTTTGCTCCCGTCGGCGCCGCCGCCGGTCTGGCCGCCGCCTTCAACGCGCCTATCTCGGCGATTTTGTTCGTTATTGAAGAAGTCATCGGCGCCTGGAGCGCGGCTGTTCTTGGCTCCATCGTGCTGGCCGCCGTCTCCAGCGTCGTCGTTGCCCGCTCCTTCTGGGGTGCGCAGCCGATGTTTCGTGTTCCGGCAGTCACGTTCAATAGCCGGGAGCTGCTGGCCTATGCCGTGTTGGGTATCGTCGGCGGATTTGCCGCCGTTCTATTTTCGCGCCTCCTCGGTACGCTGCGTCCCTGGCTGCGCTCGCTGCCCAGCTGGACGCAAATGCTGCAACCGGCGGGCGCTGGCCTGCTGGTCGGTTGCATTGGTTTTTTCGGATTTCCCCAGGTCATGGGTGCCGGTTACGAAACCATCGACCACGCCATGCACGGCGAATATCTATGGCATGTGCTGCTGGCCCTGGCCGTGCTCAAGATCGTGGCCACCACGCTCTCGTTCTCCAGCGGAACTCCCGGCGGCATGTTCGCTCCCACGCTGTTTATCGGGGCCATGCTGGGCGCTTCGGTGGGCAGCTTTGAAAACCATTTTTTCCCCCACCTTACCGGCTCGGTCGGCTCCTACGCTTTGGTCGGCATGGGGGTCCTGTTCGCCGCCTTCCTCCGCGTTCCGCTCACCAGCGTCTTCATGGTGTTTGAGCTCAGCGGAAATTATTCCATTGTTCTGCCCGTAATTTTGGCGAACACCCTCGCCTATCTCATCGCGCGCAGCCTGCAGCCCGTCCCCATCTTTGAGCAGCTCACGCTTCAGGACGGCCTCAATCTTCCCTCCATGGAAGAGGCCAGGGAAGAGACCACCCTGCGTATTGAGGATGCGCTGCGTCCGTTCGACGGCCAGGTATTCTCCGGCTCCGACCCCGCCGCCGTGATTGCCGCAAAATTGCAGGAAGAAAAAGAAGACCTCGCCGTCATCCGCGCCAGCCGCAACCGCTGGTACGTCCTGCCCGCCGCCGACCTCGCAAAAATTCTTCAGGTATCCACCAGGGTCGACCAGCCCATCGAGCAGCTCTTGCCGGAAGACCGCGTGCCGTATTTGTATCCGGATTTACCGCTGAATGAAACCCTGCCGCACTTCCATCGCTGGCCGTTGCTGCCCATCGTCAACCGCGCCGTCTCCGGTCTGCTTGAAGGTGTCGTCACCCAGGCCGACGTCCTCAAGTGCTATCAAGACCACGCCACCGTCCAGAGCTAAAAATTTTTGGAAGTATGTACTTAACGCAAGACGGAAACTCCGTGACAGGACAGCGCTATTGCTTATCTACGTCGGTGTCGCTGTTGCATTCGTAGAAGCCAGCAGCCCTTCCATAAAGAGATGGCAGGTATCTCATGCAGAATTTAGTATGATGCACTTCTCCAGTTTTGACATCGCGATACGTGGTACTCCCAATAACGCTTTATGTGGACATCCCCAGCATTGAAAGCATTGACGAGCGTAGTGGTCATTTGGTCACCGTTTTGAATAAAGTTGGGAGTACCGCCTCTGAAGAAGCGCATGGGTGCAACAGTTGTCTGCCCAGGGACGAGAATCGATCGTCCAGGCTTTTGGGGTCCTCTTTGATGGTGTTCATATCGTACTTATCCATGACGACAGTGCAATTCGAGCGTTCTATGAAAGCTGGCCGCTTTCCAGCATTTATGAATGTGCAAATGGCCTCTGGCGACTGTCCCACAGCGAAACCTGTGACATGAATCCACCCTCCAATCCAAGGTCTATCCGAACAAGGGCGTTCGAATTAGCGATTTCTTGGGCCTTCGCAAGACGGTTACTTGCGTTGGTTTGCCCCTGCATCTTCATGGTGGTTTGGTTCAAAGTGCTTTCACTATGAGTCAGAGCCTCTCTGGTCAATCCGTTGGTCCATCGAATTTGGAGCCATTGAAGACAGGAGAAGATTGTGTACGCGCACAGAACTGAGGAGACCAAATATCTCAAGGCCAAGTTTGGTATTTTGACGCCAGCTGCTAGGATTCTCATCGGATGGGGGATCGCTGGCTGGGGGTTGTGGCGGCTGAAGCGGATTATTAATGGGTGGCAGTTTGCGTGGGGGTTCACCTCTCTCACCGTCGGCTTCCTGACGACCTGCATCAGCGGTGTAGTGTTCTTGCTCGTCTTCTAGTGACACGTTCTATCCTCTGTTTGAGGCAAACTTCAAGAACCACGAATACCGCGAAGACCCGAATCCTATTTCTCTTTAGGCCATCCCGCAGCAGGTTTTTTCTTGGCAAGCGATTTTTTGATGGCTCTCTTCCAGTCGCCTTTGATCTTCAATCGATCAAGCTTAGGGCCACGTGGAACGGTTGTGGTTTACTTTACACTCAACATCATTTCGATGACGAGATTTACTTTGTCGCGGAGGAATGGATTTCCGCAATGTAGCCGCCCGGAAATTCAACCATCGCTGCGGTACGTGCCACGGATGCCGAGCCAAACAGTCAAACCCAACGCCGCCGACAGCGTTTGTTATTGAGCGCTGCTTTCGCTGATTAACTTGCGATAAACCTCGCGGGCGTGGTCGTAGGCCTTTTTCGCCTCCGGCAACTCCCGGGAAGAAATCAATCGGACCTTTTGAGTCCAGCACTGGTCAACACTTCTCAGGCACCACTCGGCGCTTCGTCGTGAGGCCCGGATCGGCTTGCCCGCCACAAGCACAAAAATCGGATTCGTGTGCGAAGAAGGCAGTATGCGGACGGCGATCCAACTGCTTTGAGTGACCGGCACACTGAAGTTGAGCTTCTGTAATGATCCGTCCGCCACAATCTCTTTTCTGGCCACCACTATTCCATTCATCACAACTTCTACCGGGACTCTGCGACTGGTTCCAATGCGCGAACGTTCCAGGTTCCAATATGGCTTCTCGTTATAAGGGAGTTCATCGATCGCAGTATCCAGGGTTACGGGGAGATAAGCAGCTACGGTGACTGCTACGTTGGCATTCGCCGGTGCAGCCAGATTTACCTGACTGTCATGGGTGCCCACTTCGGTGTTATTGACCGTGAAGTCCATCAGATGGCTTCGACCATCCGAGGCGTAGACCGCGCCATCCTTCACTGCCTTCACATAGTTGTCATAGGTGAGCGGGCTATGAACTTTGGCGTACGTACGCCCTTCCCCTACCCGACTGTCGTAGATGCATGGAAAATCGGTTTCGCCGGAAATGCGTGTGCGAAATCCGACGTTGAGGGTCTGATACCAGATATTCAGCTCCCACACGTAAGGGGTGTCGCCGAGGGAAATGAAATCGACCGTGTTGGGATACGTCACGTCCACGATATATTCGTTCGCTCCGATGCCATCGAAGCCAGGCACAATGTAATTCGGCAAATCCTTGGTTTGAACCGCGAGTCCCCAGCCGGAGTGGGCAAATCCCGCGACCGCACCCTGTGACTTGGCCCAGCGCAGAACTGGCAGGTCCCAGGTCGGCCATTCTTCAATACGCGTCGTTCCGGGATACATAATTTTTTTCAGATTCAGCAGCACCAAATGGCCCGTATGGCTGGAGGGAAATCCAGAGACCTCCAGGTCATAATGGATCAGAGAATCCGAAGTCGAGGCAGGATTGTCCTGACGTCCTCGGAAGAAGTGGCTCTGATAATAGAAGCACGGACCCCACACTAGCACAGCACCTACATTCAGGTGCTCCCCGAGCACTTGACGATCCATGTCTTTGGGATCAACCCCCTCGGTTGGATTTTCGTAGTGAGAGCAACCGGCCGGATGAATATGATCGTCTCCGGAGTACCAGCCGTACTTCACCGGATCGATCCAGCGATCCAGGTGAAACGTAAGGTCGGAAGGTGTGTTCCCGGTCACAGTAAATTTTCTTGTTTCCGGAATGTACTCCGGTCCTCCGGTAGAGGTGACCGTATAAAGACCCGGAGGAAGCTGAATCGATTCGCCATCGGCACGATATACCTGCGGCTGGAAATAGAAGTCGGGTGCGAGACGCTTGACGGGATTTGGATAAATACGTCCGTGGCTATCCAGAAAGATAAAAGATGCCATAGTCGGCTTACCGTCCGAGTCGATCACATGAAGGCGAATCGAATGGACCGGTGCAATTTTGAACAGTACCGAGATCTCATTCAAAAATCCCACGTCCTGTGAGCCTTGTCCCACATTAAAACTGAGTCTGCCGGCTCGCTGGCCGGCGTCACGGCTGGAAATAACAAGAATTCGGTATTCCAAAGGAAGACCCGAAAGTCGCTCGCCGGACATTGGCGGCTGATCAAATAGAGATATATCGGCCCACCGGTTACGAACGTCTCCGAATGTCAGACGGTGTTCCGGTTCCGGACTGCTTTTCGACTTGATATAAACGGGACCGCTGTTTGGGCTTTCTACTGCGAGAGGAGCAGTAACTCCCGCCTGATTCACAACTTTAACCAGGAACAATCGCGTGCCATCCTGCACAAGATCGGGCAAAGCGCTGCCGCGCTTTACATCCACGCGGCTCTCCGCACTGATGGTTACAACCGCGAGCACATATTTATCTAAAATTGCTTCTGTCTGGGAAACGGCGGCCTCAGGGTTTTGACTGGCGAAAAGGGACTTGATACGTTCCTGGTCCTGTTTTGCCAGCGGCTGCCCGAGAAAGTTGAGCGCCGTCTGCAAACCCTGCACCTCGTCCATAAAAGGCTGCAGAGCAACCCTTGAAGAAGATTCAGCCCCAGTTCCAGCCGCTCGCGCTATACGTACACCGTTCGGCAAGAATATGAGCACAAGAACAAGCAGGAAAAACTGTCCTTTAAGCTTCATCGAAATCACCTCAAATTTGGCGGGTGGCCCATGCAAGCCCTCCGTTGGCTTGAGTGGGATTGAAAACTATTGTCATCCCGACCATTGGGCATCCCAACATCATTTCGACGATGAGTATGCAGAGATTTACTTTGTCGCGGAAGAATGGATTTCCGCAATGTAGCCGCCCGGAAATTCAACCATCGCTGCGGTACGATCGTCAGACGTGTACGGCTTGACCAGCGCCGTCCCGCCAAATGACTTCGCTTTCGCAATTGTGTCGGCGACGTTTTTCACCTCATATCCTGTGGTCTCACGCCCGTAGGGATACGGAAGATGCCCATCGGTCACCAGCACAGTCAGCTTGCCAAAGTTTGAAGTGATGCGGATGCGGCGGTAGGTCTCACCCGGACGCCCAATTTCGATTCCAGGCGCATGAGAATCGTCGGAGACAATTTTTCCGTGCGAAAAAGCGAGAAAGCTGCGAGTGAACGCCTCGGCAACGTCCTCGGACACATAGACCCTGTTCTCAGGAATCGTTTGCAAGGCGGTATAGGTAGGCGGCTTCGTGTGCCAATACAGCTGCGTGTCAATGCCGCCGGGCCATTGGATGACGGCGTCCCTTCCAATCGCATCGGGAAAGGGCGCGACAACAACTTGAGCCCCGGTATTCCGCGCGGCTTCGACAGCAACATCCATGTCTTTGACAAGGTATCCAGTGCGCTCGGCGCCAAATGGATATGGGATCGGTGTCGTGTATCCAAAGACCGAGAGCGTGCCCACAGGTGTCTGCAGAAATTGCCAGGTGGCGCGACTCGGTGTGGGCGTAACCGTAACGACGACCGGCTTCGAGCTATGCCCGCCGAACGTTCCCAGAAAACTCTCCACGAACCGGTTCAGATCTTGCGGCGCCACATAAACATGGATCGAGTCGTACTCTGGCGCCACCGCCACTGCAGGTGTTGCCTTGGTCGTGGCAGAGGATGCCGGTTGAATGCCTGCCAACGAGGATGAAACAAGACTCAGCGGGATGCCGAGGACCGCCGCAGCAAGCAATTGGATCATCCGCACAAATGTGCCCTCAAAAAAACTCCGCCTCGTGTGCGCTGCACCGCGCGCCCACCCTACGCATAAAATCCGCGCTGCCGAATCACGCCCGCCACGCGATCCATCGCCAGCATATACGAGGCAATCCGGTTCTTCACGCCATGCGTATGGCGGTAGTGAACCACATGCTCAAAGCTCTTTGCCATGATTTCATCCAGCCGCTCGTTCACCATCTCTTCTCGCCAGAAATATCCCTGCCGGTCCTGCACCCACTCAAAATACGACGCCGTCACGCCCCCCGCATTCGCCAGAATGTCAGGAATAATAAACACGTCCTTATCTCCCAGGATGTCGTCCGCCACCGCCGTCGTCGGCCCGTTCGCCCCTTCGCACACAATCCTCGCCTGAATCTTCGCCGCATTCCGGCTCGTAATCACGTTCTCCGTCGCCGCCGGAATCAATATGTCGCACGCCGTCGTCAGCAGCTCCGCCGAGTCCGCCGCCTCCGCTCCGCGAAAGCCCGTCACCGAACCATGCTCCTGGCGGTGTCGGATCAGCGCGTGGATATCGATGCCGTTCGTGTTGTAGAGCCCGCCATCGTACTCCGCAATTCCAATAATCTTGCAGCCTACTTCCTGCAGCAGTTTCGCCGCGTTCGACCCCACATTCCCAAAGCCCTGAATAATAATCCGGCAGCCTTCCACCGGCATCTTCAGGTGCCGCAGCGCCTCCACGCAAACCACCCGCACCCCGCGCCCCGTCGCCTCGCGCCGCCCCCGGGAGCCGCCCAGCTCGATCGGCTTGCCCGTCACCACCGCCGTCACCGTCTGCCGCATGTGCATCGAGTAGGTGTCCATCACCCACGCCATCGTCTGCTCATTCGTGTTCATGTCCGGCGCCGGCACATCTTTTTCCGGCCCCAGAAATTCAATGATCTCCGACGTGTACCGCCGCGTAATCCGCTCCAGCTCGCCCCGCGACAGTACCTTCGGGTCGCAGATCACGCCGCCCTTCGACCCGCCAAACGGAATATTCACCACCGCGCATTTCCACGTCATCCAGCTCGCCAGCGCCCGCACCTCATCCAGCGTCAGGTCCGGGGAGTAGCGAATGCCCCCCTTGGCCGGCCCCCGCGCCATCGAATGATGCACGCGAAATCCCGTCATCAGCTCGATGTGCCCGTCGTCCATTGAAACCGGGAAGTGCACAATGATCTCCCGATTGGGCGACCGCAGCACCTTCCACAAATCGTCTTCCAGATTCAGCTTGCGCGCGGCAAAGTCGAACCGCGCCGCCTGCGCCTCCCACGGATTCATTTCCTGCGCCATCGTTACCGTAGCCATGCCTTGTCTCCATGAAACATCTCTTGGCGCTCGCAAAAAAATTGTCATCCCGACCGGAGCGCGCGCAGTGGAGGGACCTGCGTTTGTTTCTCTCTATCAATTTCAGATGCACCCGGCGAGCTTGGGTCGTCCCCAACCCCATCCCGGCCAAACCCACGGAGTATAGGCCCGCCCCCTCACCCCCGGCAAGCCGAATTGGTTTTGGGGAGTAGGTCAGTTTGAAAATTTATAAGTTCCGATGGAGGGCTAGACTCAGGAGTATGACGAATAAAGTCGCGATCCCCAAGGTCCTTCCCGTCAGCCCGATCACGTTAACATGCCCCTACTGCGAGGCTGAACCGGGGAAGGATTGCGCAACCAGTTCCGGCGGACTGGCGATTTTGCCTCTGTCCAGGATCAAGGCTGCCGCCGCCATGGACTTGAAAAAGAAGAAGACTCGCGAGAAAGACCTCGGAGTCTCCGTCCCCGCCTAGCGCCTAGGATTAGCCGTAGCCTATTTTGAATCTACTGAAGGTTCTGGCGTTACCATCTTAGGCGGGATGTTTGGTAGCTTCAGGGGGCCATTGAGTTCTTCGAATGCCCTCACATTAGCATGGAGGAATTCTGCGAGAAGTTTTGCTTCATACCAGCTGATAGTCACCTGGGCGCAATGTTGAATCGTGACGGCTTCGTCATTGGAATCCGCAATCTCTCCAAAAAGAATTCTCAAGTCAAATCGAGTGGACGCCGCCACGATATTGTTTGCGTATACGCGGGGCAGGTTGGGTGGAGTTATGTATTCCAATCGTTTTTGCTTCGGTTCGGTGGCGGCGGGTGTTTTTTCTTCTGCTGGCATAGACTTCATTTCCTTAAATCAAGCTGCGGGGATCTGTTGGTGAAAGCCACTCGATGCACTTCTTGGCGGTATGGGCACATCCTTGCCAGTTAAGGGCATCGGATGAACGGAAGTTGCAAACGTTATCCCCATTTCGGCTGCGGCTGAAATATTTACAATGCTGGTTCCTTCCACGTTGGAGCTACTGGCGAATCCTAAATCGTCCTCAAATCTAAACACGGAAAAAGAATCAGCAGAGAGCTGTATAGCGTCTTCGAGAACCTTAGAAAACGGCACAAAATCGACTTGGAGGCCCACGTCGAAAGCCGAAGTCCATTTCAAAGAGTGGCGACTGTCATTTTCCGTAGTTAGGGTCTTCAAGTTTCGATACCCATGTTTGCGCCATACCGGAGAGTTCGCCAAGCTCCTTTTGGGTTAACTCTTGCCCTTCCCGAATGCGACGAATCTTCAGTGGTAGCCGTGAGAATATTTGTTCCGCAACAAAAGCATCTCGATATTCCTTTTTGCCGAATTTCGCCGCCAGGCTTTCTCTAATTGAATTCATGTTCACAGGTAAATCCCCGGTCTCTTAGGATGAGAGCTCTTGCTCAACTGCACTCTCGCAGGTGCCTCTCGGCAGTTTGCCGCCCTTTTCAACGGCTCCATGAAGGATTGTGAATTCCCTGATCCCAGGCCCATAGCAGCCAAGCGGTCTGTATTGCACGCCCGAACAGCCGACCCGCAGCTCATAGATGCCGCCGTACCCGCGAAGGGAACTCACATAGTGGGGAGGCCAAACCTTTTGGACTCGGAGCATAAGCAGAAACCAATCGAATTTGGCTTGAGCAGCGATGGGGAGGGTAAAAGTCCATTCGCGAATGACATTCGATCCTCTTTTGGTCATGAAATCCCGGAATGCCCACTCGTCAATTGAATCTATCACGCAGCGCCTTCCTTCACAAGAAAAATCTTATATTAACTGTTGATTTAATACAAGTTTTTTCTTGTACCAGCTAGGAAAATACTGAAAGTAAAGAATATGAGCCGCCTAAGCATCTAAAGACGGGCACAAGTTGGGGCATCCTAGTAGAGGGTCCATCGATAAGTGCGATTTGCCGCATATGCGGGCGATAGTGGTTCTTCCAGCGACCAAATGTGGTTGGCGATCACTGTGTGTTGGCTTTTCGATTCCTTCTCCCAACACCATCGCGAATCGAACCGGCAGGACCCACCCGGAATCGAATGTCAGTTTTCCTTCTGGGGATCAACCGTACCGTCCGACCACGTGCTAACGGGAATCATAAAGATGGTCAATCGATCCGGTGCCTCCACGGTGGCAAGAATTGGAGAGCCCGGCAGATTGGCGCCCCAGGCCATCGCGTCCGTTGTCGGAACGAAAAACATCAGGTGGGGATGCCAGCGCCCAACAGCATCGTTCAGGTACCCCTGCTTGGACAGCATGTAGCACATCGCGCCAGGTTCCAGCGCCGGCAATTTCTTCTTGTCGAGCTCGGCTTCGGTCGCAGCGAACATCTCCGCCTTCGACCGTCCCGCCAATACCAACTTGGTCTTCTCGACTGTGATCGGCATGTAGGACCGCGCAGCCTGCGGGTTGAAGCAGATCGGCCCGCGCAGTTTAGGATTCCAGAAGTCCGGATTGTCGATCTCAGCAGTCCAGGATCGTTCCACCATACAGACGAAACCGTTCTTACCTTTCACGGCGGTCTCGTAACCCTGCCGCCCCAGCACCTGGACCTCGGCATCGCCGGAGATGGATTTCGGGGCCGCACTCCGCGCCATGGCGATTTCGGCGTTTCGCTCCATCAGGTACTGCTCAATCGGCGCCATCTTGGGGTAGCGCGTTGCAGCGTTCTGCGCTTGCGCCCACCACGCCCCGCTCAATATCACAACCTGCGCGAAGATTCCGAATGCGATCATCCTCGCCAATTTTCGCTGCATCGAAATTTCTCCTTACAGACGACTTTAGCGGAAACGGCTCCTTCGCAATACAGGATGAAATAGTTAAATCTCAGTTTGTTGCATCGAGCGACTCATCCACCAGGATTGACCGTTCGCAGGAGTGGTTTTTTTCGTAGTTGGCTAAATTGGTTTCATTCTTGGCACGACATACCGTCGCGAAACACCTTCTGCAAATCGAATCAAACGTTCCATCGTGGTTATGCCTGTGCGCATAAATTGCATCTCGGGTAATAGACACGGGATGATTCCTCTTCTGGGGGAGAGGCAAAATTCTGGGGGAGAGGCAAAAATTATGAAAATCCATCGCAGGAATCTGTTCAATCTAGCTCAGTCGTCAACTTCGGGTTCTACCTCATCTGCCTGGGGAAGAGTCTCGTATAAAAGAGACGCTGAATAGATTGCGCACCTGCCATCTTCGAATGTAATGGCGACGCCTTCATCCAGTCTCTCCGCAGCGATGACGCGGTGATCCAACGGATGTTCCACTCCAAATTGTGCTCGTGACCGCGGAAATCTGTCTGCCAAACAGCCGACATTCAAGTCGACCCGCCACTCAGTTGAACTTGATTGGCTGAAACCTGCCTCGCTTGAGAGAGCCAGTTGAATCGGTCGAGGCGGACCGCTCGGCGGAACCGTCACTTCCACCCATAATTCCTGCCCCGGCTTCAGCGGAAACGGACCCTTCGCCGTGTCCGGGATGAAATATTCCTCCACAGAGGACAAACGTACGCTGTTGCACGGCTGGTTCTCAAGCAGTGTCAACCGCTCCACCCCATCCGGCGATCTTCGATGATCTGCGACCCGCGGCACCAAATGTCCGTTCTGCGCACCCAGCGTCACATCCCAATCCCAATGGCCGAGCATTTCTTGGCCGTTGGAATACCGAAAGGTAGCAGTGAAGTGCGCCGCATCGCGTGGCAAATTACACGCGTCGACCGTCAATTGCAATCCCAGGTATCTCCCGCGCAACGGGGTACTGGGGTCGTATTGCGCCGTCTTCACCCACACGCGCGGACAGTTCCTGCGCTCGCACCAGTATTTGCCCGCCACGCTCAGCACCAGGACCAGTTGAATCGCCAACAGTGTCAAAGCAGCGCTGCGATATTTCATGCCGCGCCTCCATTCGGGCTATCCAGGCTGCGTACCAGCCTTCGTCGCGTCACTTCCAGCACCCAACCTCCAGCCAGGAACAGCACTCCCAGCAGAATCAGTCCCAGCGACCGATCGAGCTTACCCATCACGTTGGAAAAATAGAACCACACCACGACGATCGCAAACGCCACCATACCGTAATTCACCAGCGCCTTTGCCTGGGTTCGAACGCCCCACCAGACGAACGCCACAGCCGCCGCCGCGACAATCGGATATGCCAGCAACCCTGTCTCTGTACGGGTCCACGTATGTGCGAAAGAATTGACTGCGATGGTTTTTTCCGTCCATGGCAGAACGAACGCAACCGCAGCCGTAATCAAAGAGGGAACCAGGCTGCGACGATCCATCCACGCGCCAAAGAGAACCGCGAGCACCAGAATCCCAATCGCAGCGGCTCGATACCCGAGGGGAACAAAACCCCAGTCTCGCTGATAGCCCGAACCCCACCCCGATTCCGCCAGAATGCCGATTGCAATCGGCAGCAGGATGGCCCCCACGCTGAACAGGATGCCGAAGACGATTCGTTTCCGCTGATACAGAAAGGAAGCCACATAGACCGCCGCAATCACGGCCACGAGGCGCGCCAGGTAAATATCAGCGCCGCCGTATCCGATGGTTCGATACGTCCACTCCGAAACGATCCACGCCGGTACCAGCAGCAGCGTCAGCGTCTCTTGAAATTGGTCGCGCAGCAGAATCCACCCAGCCGCCGCACACAACGCCCACAGAAGAATGGCCGCCGGCCAATGTTCCTGCATGTTGAAGATCTGGCCAACCAGTGCGATGGCCGCGCCCGCCGAAACCGTGCCCACGGCGTGCATCGCGGTGGCGAGCCCGGCAAATTTTTCATGCGCCAGCCATCCGCAGCCATGAAAAAACACCAGCATCGCCAGCACCATCAGCAGGCGCATGCCGGGAGAAACAAAATCCCAGTGGGCCGCGACGAATAAAAGTACGCCAGCGCCAAGCAGAATTCCGCCAAGAATCAGCGCCAGCAAAACCTGCCACTGGCGGCCGTGCGGTTTCGCATGTTGGATTTCGTACGCGCGGATGGCAGCAACCGCATTCTCGTCCAGCAATCCGGCGCCCTGCCATCGCGACAGATATTCCTCTGCGTTGTCCATTTAGTTGGCAGTAAAGCAGACAAAATGCGCCACCGACAAGAAATTTCCCTCCCGCGCTGCCGCAGGGTCCAGTTTCCCGCCCAAAACTGCACCAAATCCGCTGCAGCCGAGATAGTTGCCTAGGCAACTATCTTGCAAAACTGGTTGCCTAGGCAATTACTTTCATCCGCGCCCCGCGCGGCGTCTAAATCGCCTGCATCCGAATCCTTTTTACGCTGGAAGTGAAATTTTAAAAGTGGTTCCGCTCTTGCCCGGACGCACGCTGCTGCGCAGCGAAATCCTGCCGCGGTTGTGTTCCACGATGCGCTTTGAGAGCGCCAGTCCAAGCCCTGTGCCGATTTTTTTCGTCGTAAAAAACGGCTCAAACACTTGATCAATCTGCTCTGCGGGAATTCCATGGCCATTGTCCGCAACGACCAGATGAATCTCGCTGCTGCGCTTCCGCAGGCGCACAAACAGCGTGCCATCGCGTGGCAATGCGTCGAGTGAATTGACGATCAGGTTGGAAATGACCTGCAGCATTTCCGTTGTGTAGATCTCCGCTACCAGGTCTTCGGGAAGGTCCTTCACAATATGGATTTGTTTGGCTTGCATCGTTCCCTGATGAATGCGCAACGCCGCTTCTGCCAGCGTCGACAACCGCACCTGTTGCGGTGAATGCGACGTTCGTGCGAACCCCAGCGTTTGATTTGCAATATCGTTCAGCGTCGCTAACTGTTCCTCGATGCGGCGTATGTACATCCTGACGGCTTCAGCATTCTCCGCTTCTTCCCCTGCAAGGTAAGTAAGATTTCCAACCGCCTCCAGAGGGTTTCTGATTTCATGCATTAACTCCAACGCCAGCAGACCGGCGGTTGCACGTTCTTCCGCTTTCCGCAGCGCCTCACTCATCAGCGTAAGTCTCGATTGAAGGTCTGCGATGATGACGGATTCCTTCACGGAGCCCTCCCGTCCAAACGCTGGAGAGGACGCGAACATGCATGTCGCGCCGGGAATGGAGGCATTTTGCTCCGCAGACCAGTGGTGCTGACTAACGTTCTCGTACAACAAAAATAGATGCGTGCGTTCGCCAATATGTCGCCCATCCGACAATTTCGATCCCGTCTTGGGTGTTGGATTCTACACATACCGTCGGGAGCAAACGTATGTTTCTCGATTTCCCGGCAGTCTGTTCGGTAGACGACATAACGCATTGATTTTCCAGCGTATATTCGACCAAGAGCAGAGTAATCTGCCCCCTTTTATCGATCAGAGACGTAATTTTCTGCCGGTTGGGCAGTCCTTTGCGAGCTGACGAAGGACTAGTCATGCTAAGCGTGTCGGAAAATCTCCTATTGGCTTCGCTCTCCGCAGAGAGCCAGGAGTTGCTGCATTCACATTTGACTTCTGTGACGCTGCCCCTGCGGACTGTGTTGTACACGGCGGGTAGTGTTCCCAGCGACGCATATTTCATGACTTCGGGCCTTGCCTCGTAGTGGGCTCCACGACGGACGGCGAAACGGCCGAGGTGGGAATTATTGGCCGGGAAGGTATTGTCGGCGCGATACATCTGCTGGGTCCGGCACTGGCTCCTACAGATTGCTTCATCCAACTGCCGGCGTCGGCGCTGAAAATTCCGTATCCCAAAACTGCTGCAGATATTTCGAACGTCTGAAGAGATCCGCACGCGCATCCTGGAATTTGTGCAGGAGCAGACCCTAAGCCTGAGCCAGCTCGCCACATGCAATCGCCTGCATGGAGCGGAGGAGCGGCTGGCGCGTTGGCTGTTGATGGTTCAGGACCGCATCCAGTCAGACAAAATCGGCCTGACGCAGGAGTTTCTGGCGCAAATGCTGGGGCCGCAGCGCACCACGGTCACCATGGTCGCCGGAACTTTGCAACGTAGCGGATTGATTGAATATAAGCGCGGGACTGTTCAGATTTTGAACCATGCAGAACTGGAAGCGGCGGCCTGCGACTGCTATGGGGTGACGAAAAAGCTGTACGCCAATCTCTACAAACGGCAGATTCTTCAACCAACCGATACAAGCGACCTCATCTCCAGTGCAAGCCGTGACGGCAGGGGTTAGGCCCTTCAGCGCCAATTAAAAGCAGAATTATTCATGGTGTAAACTGTGATCCAGGCGCTGAGGGTAGATGCTCCTGGTCAATTTTATGGCGCGCATTCGTTCGGACGTAATCTAATCCGCGGCCACGTCGAGACCTCCGGTGGACCGTGTGTCCGGTGCCGGCACTGCCAACAGAAGCAAAAGCTGCTTCGGCAGCGGTCGAGCGCCGAAGTAACGCGGCAGCCATCTATCTCAACGAAGCCGGCGGACAAAGTGGAGTTCGAGGCCGGATAAAAGAGCGCCGACCTCGTGCATGGCACCTCCTGTTGCGAGTGACCCGAGATCAATCGCGACTAATCCAGTGCTGTTGATCAACTCGATCACTAGCTGCTTGGATTCGGCGTCATCGCCGGATGTAAAGATGACGGTACGGGGTTTGTTCGGCGAGAAGTCCTGTATCCAGGCCATCGGCATGTTGCTGATCGATTTTACAAGCCATGCGCCAACCGCCATCTCAGCGACCATCTCGCTCGATGTGCGCCCCTTCAACGCGGCCCGCGATCTGGTCACTCCGCCAGACTGATATCGGGTTTAGGATCCACATGTGCGTTCGTCGCATCGATCAGAATTCGGCCTCGCCAATCAATACCTTTGAGAGCATCAGCCACTCTGACCCAATGTGCGGCAAGAATGACGACGTCGCATTCGGCCGCCTGCTGCTTCGTCCCCGCGACGGCGCCCGGACCGAGATCAGCGACAAAATCTGCCAGTGTCTCCGGACCTCTGGAATTGGATACAACTATGGTGTGACCAGCGTTTATCAAGTGACGGCCGAATGTGCGAGTTACGCTCCCGGCTCCTATAAATCCTATTTTCATAACCCACCTCCTGCTGTGATTTCGCCACTTTCATTGGCGTTACAGACTGAAAGATGAGTTTACCCAGTGATACGGTGTGGTAGTTTGTTCATGTCACTCTGATAGGCTGGGATATCAGCTATGGAACTGAGGCACATGCGATATTTCGTTGCCGTTGCCGAAGCCTTGAGTTTTCGGCAGGCAAGCAAACAACTCCATGTCTCCCAGCCTTCTTTAAGCGTCCAAATCAAACAACTTGAAGACGAACTGGGTGTTCCCCTTTTTCGGCGATCAAAGCGACGGGTGGAGATCACGCGGGCAGGTGAAATCTTCTTGTCTGCGGCACGAGAAATCCTATTGAAGACTAAGCAGGCGTCGACAGCGGCACTTCATGCAGAGAGCGGCGAGGTAGGAACGATCCGGCTGGGGTTCATTCCGACTGCGAGCTTCCATATTCTTCCCCGGCTTCTCGAGAAGATCAGAAGCACTCTTCCTCTTGTGAATGTGGAGCTCAAAGAAGGACCGAAGCCCCCCGGATCACAGGACTTCGTTCGGGAACCTTTGATATCTGCATTGGACATTTGAGCCGTACCTACGACCAGATCGAGAACATGCTGCTGATTCGGGAGCGACTTGTTGTGGCCCTTCCGAAAGGGCATAGAGCGGCCCGCAAGAAGTCTGTGAGCTTAAGAGACCTTGAAGGTGAGCTTTTCATTATTCCCTCGAAAGACTTGTTGCCAAGTCTGCATCAAATGATCGCGACGGCCTTTCTGAAGAATCACATGCCGCTGGACAGATATCAAATGGCGGAACATTTTCAGACCGCGGTCAACCTCACAAAGGCCCGCGTGGGAATTTGTTCCTTCCGTCTTCTGCAAAAGACTTCGTTCCTGATGGGGTCGTGTTACGAACTCCCGCTTTTTCTATCGGACCGTTGGACACGTTTGCTCTATGGTCGCGTGGCAATGTAGACCCGCTTGTTCACCGCGTCCTCAGCCTTCTCAAGGAAATCAGGAAGGAGTTGTGAGAGCAGGCTCATCGTTCGGCAAAAGGCCATGCAGACGTTTCTGCGCGCTGATTCCGCTGACCCAGCCCCCTGCCGAAGGTTCCGAACCATCGCTCAACGCCTGGTCATCATCTGCCCATATGAGGCTGCATTTGCCTCGGGCTTCTTCTGAAACCCGGGTAACTTCTGCAGAGCAACGTAACCAAGACAGATTTGTACCGTGAGGTCGGCTCACGGGAAGTGATCCGGATCACTTCCGAATTACGGACTAAACGGAGCTTGGCCTCAGTTGATGAAAACAGGCCTTAGCACTCATCGAAAAACTCGAGGCAAGTCACTTCGTTCGGATCAACAGAACTATTGGTCGCGAGTTTGCAGGTGAGGGGAACAATTGTTTGAAAATGGATTGGCCAGGAATGTTCCTGGGTATCCGGAGACGATGATCGTTCCATCTGGATTGAAATGGGTGGAATGGAATTCTCCCTCGGGAAGGTCATTGAGCCTTTTCCAGGTTTCCCCATGATCCTTGCTTGTGTAGACGCCGGTGATGGCGGTCAGAACTTCTCGATTTGGCCTCGCTGGATCCACCTCGATGCCGTAGGCCCGAATGTTGGGACCTGCCTGATCTTTCTTCGGATGCAAAAGAAAGGTTGCGTCGGTTACTCTCTTTACCGCATCCGCGCTGACAGGGTTGTACACTCCCCAGCACGCGGCCAGATGAAGACCTCCTACGGTACTCATGGAATGGATCGCCGAATCCGGACCGACTCCCTCGATGTGGGTCCATTGAAGGGTGCGGAGGTCCAGACGGTAGGCTTGATCGCCGGTCCCTACATAGAGAGAGCCTGGATGCGATTTCTCCGGATGATCGAATTGCATGGAGAAGATATCCAGGTCGGTTGGAAGATGGGGAAGGGGCCCGTCTTCGACCCATGAGCCGTGACGGTCTCGATGATAAGTAAGCAACTGCGGGTTCAGATCAAAGTATCCGTAACCGACGATCATACGTTTGCCGTCGGCGGTGATGACGACAACACCTGCCCGGACAGGATCGCCCTGCTTTTTTGGAATCTTTATCTTCGGACGCAGATGAGGAACTCGGGGTCCCACGATCGATTTCACCAGAGCAGCGGAGAGATTTGACCGGGGAAACACCTGAAAGGCTCCCCTTTGTGTCGTGATCACAAAGTCAGTTCCACCGGGAGACACGGCTAACCCGTTCCGCAGGCCCTCGCTGATTTTCGCATTGAAATATCTGGAATCCAGTAGCGCCACCGGAGTCCAATTCGCTCCGCCATCGATCGATTTCGATAGGTAGAGAGCCCGGCGCCGGGCGGGAACCTTGCTGTTTAAGTCCGCGGTGAGACCCCAGACAACGTTGGCATCTTTCGCCCTGGGATCGGGATCGCCGGCCATCGTTTCAATAAAATCGCTCGCGAAGCGATGACTTCCAGGAAGACTTTTCACTTCATACATACGACAACTGTCTAAGTCTTTTCTTGCATCGTCGCTGTCGCTCAGCGATTGGATAGCGGGATGATTCGGAGCCTGAGTTTGAGGCGGCGGGATCTGTCCCCATGCCATCAATGGAGCGGCCATCAACAGGAAATGGAATGCCTGTTTCAGAGCTCCATAACCCGACAATGAACAGGGGACTTTCAATGTCCTTCCGCCCTCACCTTAAAGTTATCAAGTCGCTCCAGGGAATCTCTGAATAAGTTATTGCAATGGGATAAACCGTCCCGCAGCGGCTAAAACCGCTCTGATTCGATACGACTTACGGCACGGCTACAGCCGGGCCCTGAGACAAAGCAAACTTCATCAGAAATTCCACATCTAGATCGATGCATCTTCGCCGGTCAAAAGAAAAAGAAAAATGACGCTTGACAAATATATTCTTATATAGGAATATATCGAACATGGCGAGAGCAGCGACGACTACCGATGTTTTCAATGCAATCGCGGAGCCGCGGCGACGAGAGATCCTTGACCTTCTCCACGATGGCCGGGAGTGGGCCGTGAACGATGTCGTTGTGCGGGTGAAGATGGCGCAGCCGGCGGTATCCAAGCATCTCAGCGTATTGCGCAAGGTTGGTGTTGTGACGGTGGTGAAACGCGGGCAACACCGGTTCTACCAATTGCACGCCGCACAGCTGAAGCCAGTGCATGACTGGGTGAAAACGTATGAGCGCTACTGGACCCACCAGATCGACCAGATCAAGCAGCGGGCCGAGCGCAAGATGATGGACCGAATCGCTCGCGAGAGCCAACTAACGAACAACAAGGAGAAATAACGATGCCGACAAACACTGCAGAACAGACAATTCAAACGCTCGAAATCAACAAGGATGAGAAGATTGCCGCGCCTATCGATGTTGTGTTCGAGACCATCCTGGAACAGATGGGGCCGCTCAACGAAACTCCCGATGGCACGTCGCTGTCGATGAAGCTGGAAGCGTGGCCTGGCGGCCGCTGGTTCCGCGATCTGGGCAACAACACGGGTCACTTTTGGGGACACGTGCAGGCCATCAAGCCACCCTCGCTGCTGGAGATCTGCGGGCCGCTGTTCATGTCCTATCCGGCAACCTCCAACGTGCAGTACCGGCTTACGGAGGAAAACGGGATCACGCACCTGAAGTTTGTGCATCGCGCGATGGGGCTGATCCAACCGGACCTGCTGGACGGCGTGAATGTAAACAGGGGATGGAGCAGCATACTGACGAGGATTCGCGAAGTTGCGGAGCGGCGCCAAGCAGGGCCGCGGGGAAAGAAGTAGCGCTGGATTGCCCGGTCGCAACATGGAATGACATCAACCAAAGAGACGACATCAACGAACGGAGAAAATGATGACCACCACAGCAACAGAAACTTTAGGCGAAGTCCGAGTGCTTCGCCATCAAGTAGGCGCCATCCACTGGGTCGTCAGGCAGAACGTGGACGGCCTGACACAAGAGGACAGCCTGATCCAACCCCAACCCGGAGGGAATTGTCTCAACTGGAACGTGGGCCATCTGCTCCGCGTGTATGACCGGGTGCTGCCCATGCTGGGGCAAATGCCCGTGCTTGGGGCGGATACGCTCGAGCGATATGGACGCGGCACGGCTCAGCTCCAGAATGCGGCGGAGGCCCTCGATCTTGCCCAGATGATGGCGGCATGGGATGAGGCGGCCAAGCGCATGGAAGCCGGACTGGAGAGCCTGACGCCCGAGGTTCTCGATCAGCCGGCTCCCTGGTCTCCAACGAACAATCCAGAGGAAACGGTTCGTTCGCTTTTATCGATCGTGTTTTTCCATCAGGCCTACCACGCGGGGCAAACGGGCCTGCTGCGGCGGATGGCGGGCAAAGAGGGAGCGTTGAAGTAAGCGCTGCAGTGTCATCAAGGAGGTGAACAATGTGTCCATTCTGTTTGGCAACCATGGGGCTAATCGTTGCCGGTGCAGCTTCCACCGGAGGCCTGGCGGCGTTGACCATGAAAGTATCTCGCAAAAAGTATGGAGCGGGAGGAATTGTTCCACAACCAGATCAAAGGAGAAATCAAGATGTCATCGAGTATGACGGAAAGCCCGAAAATAGTGTCGCGAGATGAATGGGAGGCCGCCCGTCAGCAACTGCTCGTGAAAGAGAAGGCCTTGACCCGATCCCGTGATGCGCTGGCCGCCGAACGCCGGCGGATGCCGTGGATGGCGGTGGACAAGAAGTACGAGTTCGATGGACCCCAGGGCAAAGCGAGCCTTGTCGACCTGTTCGAAGATCGTCGTCAGTTGATTGTCTACCGCGCTTTCTTTGAACCAGGCGTGTTCGGCTGGCCCGACCATGCCTGCCGCGGCTGCTCGCTGGGAGCCGATCAAGTCTCGCACCTGGCCCATCTGAACGCCCGCGACACCACCCTCGCCTACGCCTCACGCGCACCGCAGGCGGACATCGCGCGTTTGAAGGCGCGGATGGGCTGGGAAATGCCCTGGTACACCATTACCGATGACTTCGACAAGGACTTCGGCGTCGATGAATGGCACGGCCACAATACATTCATCCGCGATGGCGACAAGGTGTTCCGCACATACTTCATCAACAACCGCGGCGACGAAGCAATGGGAAGTACCTGGAGTTATCTCGACATGACCCCACTAGGCCGTCAGGAGACCTGGGAGGACTCGCCAGAGGGTTACCCCCAGACCCCACCGTACAAGTGGTGGAACTGGCATGACAACTACGGTGCCGAGACCATGACTCATCCGAGGTGGGTCGATATAATCACTGACCCTCAAGGAGCCGCCCTCCGAAGACGTGAGGCAGAGGAGAATGGATGAAAAATCTTTTCCAGGTGGCCGCGGTGGAAGAAGTGAAGGAGCGGATCGCGCAGCTGCGTCCGGATAGCGAGCGGCAGTGGGGCACGATGAACGTGGCGCAAGCGGTCGCCCACTGCTCGGCGGGTTTGGAGTTGGCGGCAGGGGACAGGAAGCCGCCGCGGAAGTTGATGGGGTGGATCCTGGGGCGGATCATCAAGCCGATGGCGCTTGGGAACGACGAGCCGATGCGCCGGAATTCGCCAACGATGATTGCGGTGCAGGATGAACGGGACCTGGGTATGGAGCGGGAACGGCTGCGCGGATTCATCGACCGGTTTGCCATGGCAGGGCCGGAGGGGTGCACCGCGCATCCGCATAGCTTCTTTGGCAGGCTAACGCCGGAGGAGTGGGCGATATTGATGTACAAGCATCTCGACCATCATCTGCGGCAGTTTGGGGTTTAATGCCAGCGAGGCAAAGCCCAGTAGATCGCTTTTAGTGCGTGTCGTTGACCCGATCCACGATCTTTGCTCGCGGACCCTTATAGACAGAGCTGCCGGTACCAAAATAGACGCCGGCAAATGAATCGCCGCTCGGATAGGGATAGAAGCTCACATGCGGGCTGCCATCCTGCCACATGTAAAACACCAACGAGAAGCGTCCGTCGCCCTTGCCTACGGTCATCTCCTTGGTGCGCATGTTCGGATTCGATTCGCCGCTGTGCGCTCCGCCGGTTGTTACGTTTACCGCCAGCTGGGCCCGATCTCGCGAGACAAGCTTGTAGGTGCCTTTCACCTGATACACGTTGCCCGCGGTCAGCGTATCCGCAGTGCCGCGCACTTCATCGATGGTGATGCGGTCGCCGTTCTGGAAGTAGGTCGTTCCCAAGTCAAAGTGCACGGTGTGCGAGATCTCCCTGGGAGTATCCTGCTGAACTGCGGGTTGAATCGTTGGTTGTGCCGCGAAGCAACAGCAAACGAGCGCACCGCCGAAGAATCCAGTCGCGATCGCTACAAATTTCTTCCATGTCAGTTTGGTCATGATGCATCTCTCTGGATGAAGTAACCCCGCAACCCTGTTTTCCAAGTGACGTGCCGAGCGAACCAGGGTCGGAGCGAACCATCCGTTTGGCAACGGTGAAAGGGATTGAGCCACGGCCAACAGCGTCCTGGAGTACTCGGCAGAGGCAACGGACTGAAGCACGTAGTTGTCGCATATGTCTTCGCGCGCACGATCCAGCAGACGATTGGCAACATAGATCAGAGGATGAAACCACAGCACGCTTGCCAGCAGCCTTTGATACAGGCCGACAAGCGCGTCACGTCGAAGAGCATGGGCGCATTCGTGGACAAGCACCTGGAACAGTTGATCGTCTCTGAATCGTGTGAGGAAGGATGATGGCAGAATTACTACCGGTCGCAGGTAGCCCAGGGCAGCAGGGACCCCGATCTGCTCCGAGGTGAGAATCTCTGGAGGATTGCGGCCTAATATCTCGGTGAGCCGATCTCGCAAAGCCGAGATTCTCACTGCCGGTATTGGTCTTGCGGTATTCCGGGCCGCGCTGATTGTATGTAAGCCACGAATCAGACGCGCCAGGCTGATCAACGAGCCAGCCGCCCACAACACGAGCAGGACGTCAGCAATCGGAGGGTGACCTGGAGGGAAACTTTGGCTACTCTGCCGGAACGGTACAGCCGACAGGGAGCTATCGACCAAACTAGTGAACATCAATGAATTCGGCAAAGGGACCAATGCCGCTGCGTTGATCAGATGCGCCAGAATCACCATCACTGGACACAGGCCTATAGAGACCAATGCAAGCAGTATGATTGCATGTCTGCCAGCGGAAGAACGGCTGATTGTTTGGTGAACGACGATGACGGCGAGCAAAATTATGCTGGCTATGATCAACGTCGTGATTGCTGGACGATATACGACATCAATAAGTCTGAACCATGGGGTCATTTCTCAGCCTCCTGCACCTGATCAATAAGCTCACGAATGCGTTGCACCTCATCCGAAGAAACTGCTCGAGCATGCAACAGCGTCATTACCAGCCCGCTTGCCGATCCGCCAAAGGCGCTGTCCAGAAGGTGATTCACCATTTGTTGCAACGTGGGCTTCCGCAGCCGAGTGGCACGGAAGCAGAATGCTTTGCCTTCCTGGCGAGCCTGAAGCCAGCCCTTTTCCACTAGACGCGTCAGCATGGTCTGTACTGTATTGCGCGCAACTCGCCGCCGTTCACCGAGCAATTTCCATACTTGCGCAACGCCCAGTTCACCGCGCTCCCAAAACAAATTCATGATCTCCAATTGCGCCGATGTGAGCTTCGATTCCGATTGCCGCCGCTTATTCTGAACCATCATTGTCACCTACTAGTGTAGGCAGTATATGCCTACACTAGTAGGCATTGTCAAGCTGCCTTATGGCTTTTTGTTTCGAGCAGGTTGGAGGCCATTTGGAGATTGGGGTTTTAGTCATCGGTTCGGCTGTAAACGGAAGAAAATGCAGGTTCCTCGACTTCGCTGCACTTCGCTCGGGATGACAAACCTTTATGAGACCGCGAGCGGACAGGGCGCGACGGGCCGTGCGAATATGTATGCAAGGCGCTAAGTAGGTATACAGTGTATACTCATCTGGTATACAGTGTATAGCCATGAAGGAAATGACCACAGCGCAGCGCATCGCCGACGAAGCGCTGAAGATCCTCGAAAAAGAAGGCGAACAGAATGTCAGTATGCGCCGGGTGGCCGAGGCGGTCGATATCACTCCGATGGCCATCTACCATCACTTCCCAAACCGGGAAGCTCTGCTCAATTTCGTAGTCGATCGAGAGTTCGACAAATTCCTCGGGTACATCCAAGCACGCCCGATGCGCGGCTCCATGGAGAACCGCCTGATCGGCTGCATGGACGCTTACATCGACTATGCCTTCGACCGTCCGCGCATCTTCGACTATGTTTTTTCGCAGCCGCGTCCGAATGCTCGTCGCTATCCGGATGATTTTCGCGCGCGACGTTCGCCAACACTGAACTCGATCGCCGATCTCGTGGCTGAGGCCATGGAGACCGGGTTCCTGAAACGCCGTGACGTGTGGGAGATTGCATTGCAGCTCTGGGCGCACGCTCACGGCTACGTCACACTCTACCGCGCCGGACGCTTCCATTTGCCGGAAACGGAATTTCGCGCGCTCACCCGCCGTTCAATTAGGAGAATGATCCATGGTCTCAAGGCCTAGCAGCAATTTTCTTATCGTGCTGTCCCTTGCTCTTTCGGCTGTCCTGTTTTTTCTCGGGACGGGACTTTCGCCAATCTGGCTGTTCGCTTGGCTGGCGCCCATTCCTGTGTTATGGATTGCGGCACGCGTGTCGCCTGGAGAGGCGTTCTTGCTTGCGGTTGCTGCGTATGCGCTGGGCGCATTGAACGAGTGGAGTTACTCGCGGACAGTATTGCCAACGTGGCTGGTGGCATCGATCCTGCTCGCCGTGTCCTGCATCTTCGGATTGGCGGTTTTGCTCTTCCGCAGCCGCATCCTGCGGGGAAAGTTTTGGCAGGCGGCACTGATTTTTCCTTCGCTGTGGGTTGCCGTCGAATACATTAACGCCGTCATTTCCGTTCACGGCACCTTTGGCGACATCGGCTATTCCCAGATGAATTTTCTGCCGATCCTGCAGATTGCTTCGGTCACAGGGATCTGGGGCATAAGTTTTAGTATTTTTCTTTTCGCGTCTACAGTTGCCGCGGTTCTCAGTTCGGGTCCGGTCTCGAAAAAGGTTCCACTGGTGGTCACGGTCTTTGTTTTCCTTGCTTGCGTATTTGGGTTTGGAGCATGGCGTCTTGCCGTAACGCCAAAAAATTCACCAACGCTGCGGGTCGCTCTTATCGCTTCGGATGAAGCGGCAAACCTGCGCGCCGGGACACCTGCGCAGGCACAGACAATATTTCAGCGTTATGAAGAACAGATGAAACCTCTGGCCTCGCAGGGCGTTCAAGTGTTTGTCCTGCCGGAGCATAGCGGACCGGTGACGGACGCATCCCAGGCGGAATTCGACGCCCTTCTAGGGCGGTTGGCGAGAGAGACCGGCGCCTACGTTGCGGTTGGAATTGACCGAAGCACCGCCGCTACTACCTGGAATCAGGAGCGGCTTTACTCGCCGGATGGCTCGTTCGTTGCTTCTTACAACAAGCATCATCTGTTGCCGCACTGGGAGAATGAAACGCCAGGCACAAAGCGCACGGTTGTTCCTGAGCCTTCTGGAAAGTGGGGCATGGAGATATGCAAGGATATGGATTTCCCGCGGCTTAGCCGGCAATATTCTCAGGATGGAGTTGGGCTGTTGCTGGTGCCCGCGTGGGATTTTGTTGTGGACGGCTGGCTGCATGGTCGGATGGCGGTGCTGCGGGGGGTTGAAAGCGGGTTCAGCATTGCCCGTTCCGCCAAATTGGGTATTCTGACTGCAACCGACGACCGTGGCCGCATTTTAGCTGAGCGCAATACGCTCACCGCTCCCTTTGCCATCGTGGTAGCGGCCGTTCCCGTTCGCCACGATGCGACCGTGTATTCGCGTTTTGGCGATTGGTTTGCATGGCTGGACATAGTCATTCTCTTCATTTTGCTGGCAATGCCTCCAGACCGTGCTGAGAGACGCGCCGGAGCGGGTTTGAAAAATTCCTGATACGCATCTGGCCCGGAACCGTGTACGATTGGCGTTGATTTATGTCGACTAATTCCGCCATTACACCCACTCTGTCTGAATTTCAGCGTCTGGCGCGCAGCCACGACCTGGTGCCTATTTGCAAGTCCTGGACCGCTGACCTGGAAACGCCAGTTTCGGCCTTTTTGCGGGTCGCTTACGGAGAGCCGGAGGCCTTTCTTCTTGAGTCCGTAGAAGGCGGTGAAAATGTTGGCAGATATACGTTTATGGGGATTCGTCCCTATAAAAAGATCATTGCCCACGGCGACCAAATCACGACCTATACGGGTGCGCACGCCGAGTCGAGCGAGGGGGACGTGTTCGAGCTGCTGCGGGACTCGCTGGCCGGACATACCCCGGCCCGGTTGCCGGGTTTGCCACCGTTTACCGCGGGCGCAGTCGGATTTTTTTCTTACGATGCTGTTCGCCTGATCGAGAAGCTGCCGGAAACCACGAAGGACGAACTGGGCATGCCGGAAGCGTGCCTGATGTTCTTCGATACTGTGCTGGCATTCGATCATGTGAAGCAGGAAATCCTGCTGGTAGCGACCGCCGATCTGCAGCGCCATAAGCCGCAAACGGCGTACGCGAATGCGATTCGCAGACTGCATGATTTGGAGCGGCGCCTAGCCAAGCCGCTGCCGAAACAAAGCCGACACACGGTAAGCGGCAAATTGCAGCTGAAACCCCGTACGCGTAAGCGCGATTATCTGGCCGGAGTCGAACGCATCCAGGATTACATTGCGGCGGGAGATATTTTTCAGGCGGTCCTGTCGCAGCGGTTCGATGTGGAGCCGGGCGTCGATCCATTTTCCATCTACCGCGCGCTTCGCATCGTGAACCCTTCGCCGTACATGTATTTCCTGCGCATGGGGTTGCGCCGACCAGGAGACACGCATTTGGCAGGCTCGTCGCCGGAGCTATTGGTGCGCGTGCATGGCCGCACCGTCGAATATCGCCCGATTGCCGGCACGCGTCCGCGTGGAAATGACGAAGTGGAAGATCGCCGGATTGAGGCCGAATTGCGCGCTGACGAAAAGGAAGTGGCCGAACACATCATGCTGGTGGATCTGGGCCGCAACGATGTGGGTCGCGTCAGCGAATATGGCTCGGTAGAGGTAAAGGATTTGATGTTCGTCGAGCGCTATTCTCACGTGATGCATTTGGTCAGTGCGCTCGAAGGTAAGCTGCGCCATGAGCTGTCTGCGGTGGATGCCTTCCGGTCCTGCTTTCCAGCGGGCACGTTGACGGGCGCACCGAAGGTTCGCGCGATGGAAATTATCGAGGAGCTGGAACCGGCGCGGCGCGGTGTTTATGGCGGCAGCGTCTTTTATGCGGATTTCTCCGGAAATTTTGATTCCTGCATCGCCATTCGCAGCCTGTTGATGCGCGGCCGACACGGCCATATTCAAGCGGGAGGCGGCATCGTGGCCGATTCTGTTCCAGAAAAGGAATATGAAGAGTCGATCAACAAGGCCAAAGCCGTGGTGCGAGCGATTGAGCGGGCACGGAGCCAATAGGCTGGAACGGTCTCGCCAAATAGCGTAGCCATTTTGCCCCCAAGGGAATTGCCCGCAAGCCTTGATATCCTGAATGTAGCCGTCTTTGCCAGCCTATGATCTTCGTCCTCGACAACTACGATTCGTTCACCTACAACCTGGTGCAGGTGCTGGGGGAACTGGGCGCGGAAGTGGAAGTTCGGCGCAACGATCAAGTCACGGTCAAGGATGTGGAAGCGCTGGCTCCGGAACGGATTGTGATTTCTCCGGGCCCTTGCACGCCGCAGGAGGCCGGGATCAGCATTCCGCTGGTCAAACATTTTGCCGGCAAGGTTCCTATCCTTGGAGTGTGCCTGGGACATCAGGCGATTGGCGTGGCGTTTGGCGGCAGAGTCGTTCGCGCACCGCGGCTGATGCACGGAAAAACCAGCGCAGTCGAACATGATACGCGCACCATTTTCCGCGGCATCCCGAGCCCGATGATCTGTACTCGCTATCATTCGCTGATCGTGTCGGAAGACGGTTTGCCGGAGGAGCTGCAGATTTCCGCGCGCTCGGAGGGGCTGATCATGGGGCTGCGTCATCGCAACTTTCCCGTAGAAGGGGTCCAGTTTCATCCTGAAAGCGTGTTAACCGATGACGGCAAGCGACTGATCGCCAACTTTCTGAAGTTGGAGTAGCGGAATGTTTTCCTTGCGCCCGCTTTCCTCCGCCGGATGTTTCGTGATGCTTGCGGTCGCGGCGTTCGCAGGGAGTGCGGTTGCGCAACAGGCTCCTGTGAATGCGCAGCCGACCGCTGTGGAGCCGGCTGCGTCGCCTGCTATTGCGCAGCAGACGATTGGGCACCTGGATATTTCGGCGACTGCGGAAAAAATTCGAGTTGCGGGTGCGGTCACGCTGACCGGGGACAGCACCTTACTGGGCAATGGCAGCACGGTCACGGCAGGAAAAGTGACGCTGCCCATCCATCTGACGCGCGGCGGCGAACTGGATTTGTGCTCCACTACCACAGTGCATCTTTCGCAGCAATATAACGCGTCCGATGCTAACAGCCCGCTGATGGTGGCGCTGGATCATGGCGCGATTGAGGCCCACTATAAAGTTGGAAAAAATTCCGACGTGGTGTTGACTCCGGATCTGCGCATTTTGCTTTCCGGGCCAGGGCAGGCGGATGTTCATATCCGGGTGAACGATCAGGGCGATACGTGCGTGGAAAATCGCGGGGATAACTCGCCGTATCTTACGGTGAGCGAGCAGATGGGTTCCGGCGTGTATCGCGTGCAGCCGAACCAGCGCGTGACGTTTGAGCATGGCAGCGTCCGCGATGTTGTCGACAACGAAGCGCAGCCCTGCGGTTGTCCGGCGGCACCGGTGGTCTCAGTGGCAAGCGCTGGCGCGACTGCCGAGCCAGGGAAAGCAATTGCGAAACCGGGTGAAGTGGTCGCTGCGAACGCGGCTGATAAGTCGACGAATGTGGGCGGACCCAGCTCCACGCCTGCGGACACAGCCTTTCCGCTGGCGGAGAGTGAAGGCCTGGCACCGCTGCCCACTGCTCCGACGAAGCCTGTCGTTCCTCTGGGAGAAACTCATTCTGAAGTGACGACGACATTGAGCTACGATGCGCCGAAGCAGACGGTGCCGACGGGAACGCCTTCTGGTATGGCAACGCCGGAAAGTGCTGCAACGACAGCGGGCACGCCCGCGCCGGGCTTTGGGCCATCCGTGAATACGGGACCTGTGGCGATTGCAGAGGCGCCGCCAGCTCCGCAGCCGAAGCCGCAGCAGAAGTCAGGCTTCTTCCATAAACTTGGAAGATTTTTCGCGAAGATTTTTGGGTAGTCGATTCGGCAATTGAGCGTGCAACATCACGGCTTTCGCGGGCTAGGCTACACTGGAAGGGTTGACCTTTGCGTTCGGCGGCGGAGTTGCTGCGAACGAAATTCTGACAAAGTGTTAAGGAGTAAGTTTTCTTATGGCGATTCCCGCCACTCAGTTACGTCCCGGCATGATCATCAAGCACAACGGTGAACTGCATTCCGTTTTCAAGGTGGAGCATCGCACCCCTGGCAACCTGCGCGCGTTTATCCAGGCCAAGCTGCGCAACCTGCGCACCGGCGCCATGTACGAGCATCGTTTCCGCTCGCCTGACCCGATCGAGCGCGTCGTGGTGGACGAAGTCGCGATGGAGTTTCTGTATGCCGACGGCGATGACTATTACTTTATGAACACGGAAGACTTCGAACAGACGAATTTGAATGCTGAAACGCTGGGCGATGCCGTGGAATATTTGATCCCGAACCTGCCGATTAAAGTTTCCTTCTTCGATGGCGTGCCGGTGGGCATCGATCTGCCGCAGACGGTGGAGATGACGGTGGTAGAGACGGAGCCAGGGCTGAAATCCGCGACGGCTTCTTCTGTGACCAAGCCGGCGAAGCTGGAGACGGGGCTGGTGGTGCAGGTGCCCCCGTTCATCAATGAAGGCGAGAAAATCCGCGTCGATACGGCGGAAGGCGCGTATCTATCGCGCGCATAGATTCCGCTGCTGGTCCAATCGATTCATTGAAACTAAATCCCGGACTGTGTCGTATCAAGAATCACGTGCGTCCTGTGGAGGAACGGCGATCATCGATGAATCCTTATGCGGCAGTGAAGTGGATTTGGATCGTGTTCGGCAGCTTTTGGCTGCTGGCGGCCTTTGTACAGAAACGCAGCGTTCGCCGGCAGAGCACGGGCTCGCGTATGAGCCAACTGGCGATCATTTTGCTGGCGTTGACACCGTTCTTTATTGCCGATAAAAGATTCGGAATTCTGCATCGACATTTCTTTCGAGATCCGCTAGCGGTCCAGTACCTTGGCATACTGCTGATGTTGATCGGCTGCGGGTTTGCGGTCTGGGCGCGCGTCACGTTAGGCAGCAACTGGAGCGGAACGGTCACGGTAAAAGAGAATCACACGCTGATCACAGGCGGGCCGTATGCGTGGGTGCGGCATCCGATTTATACCGGCATTCTGCTGGCATTGCTGGGCACGGCAGTTGTGCTGGGAACATTCCTTAGCACGCTGGAAGTGGCCGTGGTCGCACTGGGGCTGTGGCTAAAGCTGCGCACGGAGGAGCAATTTATGCTGGAAACTTTCGGCGAGCAGTACACGGCCTATCGACAGCGGGTGAAAGCGCTGATCCCTCATGTAATTTGAACAGCTTCGGGCGCGCGGCAAATTTCATTGTCCACAGGTTGCACATTTCTCTTTCCATCTGCGACACTGCCTTTGCTGTGATGGTGCGTCATTTCACTGTAAAAGGCCGCGTGCAGGGAGTTGGCTTTCGCTGGTTTGTGCAGCGGGAGGCATTCGAGCTGGGCCTGCAGGGCTGGGTGCGCAACACCGCCGATGGCGATGTGGAAGTGCTGGCGGCGGGCAGTGAAGAACAATTGCAGAAGTTGTACGCAAGTTTGAAACGCGGCTCGCGCGGTTCGCGGGTCGATAGCATTGAGCAGCGTCAGCGGCCGGAAGCAGAGGCAGAAAACCTGCAAGCATTTGAGATTGAAGGAGCATGGTGAACTAATGTCGCAACTGCATATCGATTGTGAGCCCTTGAAGAATTTAATTCGCACCGTACCCGACTTCCCGAAACCGGGGATTCTGTTTTACGACATCACCACGCTGCTGAAAGACAAGAGCGGCTTCGCCATGCTGATCGATGCGCTGGCCGCCCATTATTTTGAGAAGGACATCGACCTGGTGCTGGGCATTGAGGCGCGCGGATTCATCTTTGGCCCGGCGCTGGCGTATCGACTGAATGCCGGGTTTGTTCCCGTACGCAAACCGAAAAAGCTGCCGGCGAAAACGGCTCGCGTCACCTATGACCTGGAATATGGCACCGACGCGCTGGAAATCCATCTGGACGCGATCGAGAGCGGGCAGCGAGTGGTGATCGTCGACGATCTGCTGGCTACCGGCGGCACGATGGAAGCAACGGTAAAACTGGTCCGCCAACTGGGCGGCGACATTGCCGGCCTGGCCTTCGCTGTGGAGCTCGATTTTCTAAAAGGGCGCGAACGCTTCGAAGGTCTTGACGTCTTCAGCCTGCTCCACTACAACGAATAGAACCGAATTGCTCCTCCCTCGAACGAGTATGCTGTGACCGGTTCATCGGGAATCGGACGAGACATGGCTGTGATGGAGGAGAGCATGCTTGGAATGCTGCCACTTCTCGCACTTGTCTTTCTGTTCCTTGGGTTTCGCCGCAAGCGGAATGGTTGGCGCGAGTCATTGTTATTCGCATCGGTTGTGTGGGCGCTATTTCTCGCCCTGATTACCGAGGCGCTGACACAATTCCGATTTCTCACGCGCCCTGGGGTTGCCCTCAGCTGGCTGGGGTTCGCGGTTCTCTGTTTTCTGTGGATGAGACGGGCCACGCCTGTCCTGGAAACTGAGGCAAACGCAGACACGGAAAATGTGCCCCTGTCCTGGATCGACCGGACCGCCCTGGGTGTGATCGCAGCCATCCTGGCATTGACTGCCCTGACCGCATTGACGTCGGCACCCAACACCTGGGATGCGATGTTGTACCATCTGCCGCGCATAGTGGAATGGATAAGCAATCGAGGCGTCCAGTTTTTTCCAACGATTGACCGGTTTCAATTAGATCAGGCTCCCTTTGCGGAATACGCGATGCTGCACCTGGACTTGCTGTACGGCTCGGACCGGCTTGTCGCACTGGTGCAATGGTTTGGCTATGTCGGCTGTATCCTGGCCGCATCGCTGATTGCGAAAGAGCTGGGAGGCACGCGGCACTCGCAAATCGTCGCCGCAGTCTTCACCGCGACCATTCCAACTGCGGTGCTGGAAGCTTCCGGGACCAAGACCGAGCTGGTTGGAGCATATTGGATAGCCTCGGCCGTGGTTTTTCTGTTGCGTTGGAGACGCAGCCAGGACTGGACGCACGCGCTTGCAATTGGAGTTACTTTGGGCTTGGCGGTATTCACCAAAGGTACAGCCTACGTATTCTTGCCGTGTATTGTTCTGGCCTGCGCATTGATGTGGAACGGGGCGGCGAGACGGAGTTTTCTTTTGCGCCTGCCGGTAATCGCGGCGATGGGCATTCTTGTGTGTGCGCCATTATGGGTGCGCAATTATCAATACACTGGCTCCCCGCTGGGCCTGCCGTATTTCGATGGTGCGGGCAGCTTAGAAGGACGGATGCTCAGGAACACGCATATCACGCCAGCGGCGATTGTGGCGAACATGGCGAGAAATGTGGCGCTTCATGCAGGGGTACCCAGTGACCGCATCAATGCTCGCTCGACACAAGCCTTTTCCGGGTTCATCCGCGCGATTGGCATCGATCCAAATGACCCCGGCCAGCTAAGCGCAACATCGTTTGGGAATACACCTCGATTCGAAGTACGGTTCCATCCTCGTTATGAAGTTCTCGCGGGAGACCCATTGCCACTGCTTTTGCTGTTGCTGGCTGGAGTACTGTTTCTGGCATACCATCGGAAAATTGGAAAGGAAGCAGGTTGGCTCGGACTGGGTTTGGCAGGCGCATTCGTGCTGTACTCCGCGTTGTTGCGCTGGTCGCAATGGAATGCGAGATATCTCATCCCGATTTTCGTGCTGGGAGCTGCGATCAGCGCGGTTGTCCTGGTGCGTACCTTGCCGAAATGGGCCGTGGACACAATCCTCGGGCTGGCTCTGCTGTTCGCTATTCAACTGGCCCTCGCAAACGAAACCAGGCCATTGGTCACGAGACATGGCCTAAGAGGAAGCATCCTGACAACGTCGCGGGACGAGACATATTTTTTTGATTTCCATCGAGAAATCGCGGCATCGTTCATCGCTGCTGCAGCTGCAGCAAGGGCATCCGGCTGCCGCACGATCGGGCTGGATGCGAACCTGCTGCACTTCGAGTACCCGATGATGGCGATGCTGGGCGAGGATGGTGTTTCACGCCAGATTCGCTACGTAGGCGTTGAGAACTCGTCGATCCGGTACGCGCAATCCATCTGCCCCGCCAGTCTGTATGGTGATCTGTCTTGATTGTCTCGATGCTTCGGAAAAGATTGCGGAATATTCAGGGCAGCTCCCGAAAACCCAGTCCTTTGGAACTCAGGTACTCTTCAGCCCATCGTCCCGGTAAGCGGCAAAGAAAATTCTGAGGCAAGAGCCTGTTGATTGCTGCGATTCTGGCCCGACCTCCTATTCGGTTAGCATCGTTATTCTCTTGACAGATTTGCGGCAGGGATGCAATTCTGATCGCCGACTCTCAAATCATTGATTGCTGAAGTGCCTTAGTGTGGGCGGGTGGGTATCAGCTAGCGAGCCTCTCTGAAGGCATGGCTGTGGCGACGTTCTTTGCTGTTTTTTCCGAAGAAACCAATAAGAGAATATGTCGAGTGGTTTATTCGGCAGAACGCGAGGACACTGAGTATGAATGGCGAAAGCACAGCCAGCGAGATTTTTCCAGAAGAAGTATCTCCTCCGCCCGTGAGGGCCAGCCCTAGAGTATTCCTTATAGCAACCGGCTGCGTTTTCCTGGTCGTTTGCCTAATTGCCCTACGGCATTTCTTTTTGCACACCGCTGCATGGCCGCAGGGATGGTTCAATTCTTTCGATGCGGGGATCGTGAGATATGTGAATCAGCTTGGCAACCGTTGGGGATGGTTAAATCCAGCCGTCCGTATTTTCTTCGATCACAATCTGCTGAAAGACGGACCGATGGTGTTTCTTTTCTGGATTGCCTTCTTTCCGCAAACAGGAAGTGCCGAGGACATTCTGGAGAAACGCCGCAAAATTGCCGCGACGGTATCGTTGGCTCTGTTCGGCGTGGTGCTTGCGCGAATCCTCGCCATGGTCTTTCCCTTTCGAGAAAGACCGCTCCGGACTGCCGCTCTCCATTTCCAAACACCTCATATACTTAACCCCTCGGTCCTTTATGGCTGGAGTTCCTTTCCCAGCGACCATGCTGTATTACTGATCACGCTGGCAGTTGGGTTGCTGATGGTCTCTCGACCCTTGGGAAGCATCGCTCTCTTCTATACCTTTGCCGTCAATATATTTCTTCGCGTGTATCTGGGACTCCACTGGCCGACGGACCTTTTGGCCGGGGCGGTGATTGGTACGGGGTTGGCAAGCATCGTGGCCGTTGTGGCGTATCGAAATTTTGTCTGGCGGCTGGTGATGAAATGTTGGCAGTCCTCCCCAGGTATCTTCGCTGCATTTGTCTTTCTTGTGAGCTATGAAGTCATCGATATGTTTGAGGGTCCCCTGACCCTCGCGAAAGCGTTGTTGAAACATCGCCTGCGGTAGCGCGGAACTTTATCGTAGGTACTGAATGTTTTGGAGAGGCTGAATTCTCTGTATGCGTCGCATTCGTCTCTCCTGCACTCTTTTACTTTGCCTTGCGTTCTCTCCGTTGAAGTTGCGCGCTCAAGCGCCGCCAGCGAGTGCGACTACTGCTGGAGCACCAGCGGCTACGGCTCCTAGTGTGCCGGTTGCAGCGGCCAACCCACAAACGCCGGAGGAATTTTTCGCGCGTGCGCGGCAGTTGAGCGACCTGGAGGCGTCCGGCATTCCATTTCATCTGAAGGCCACGTATGTTGCCAGTGGCGATACGGAATTCAAGGGCAATGGGACGTATGAAGAATGGTGGAAGTCAAAAGATGAGTGGCGGAAGGAAGCCACGCTGGGCGATTACAAGTATGTAGAGATTCAGAGCGGGGACAAGCATACGGCAGCCGCTACCAATGCCTATATTCCTCTGCGTGTTCGACAGGTCATGGGACTCAAGATCTTCCATATTGCTATGCCAGAAGAAAAGAAGGGAAATTGGGAATTATCCCGGATGTTAGAAGGTTCGGTCATAGATCAAGTCGCAACTCTGCAGAAACCATGCTATCGAGGGCAGGAGTTGCTATGCACCAAACAATATCATTTTGCTGAATCTGGACTTCTGCAATCCTTTCGTGACGATAATGTTTCTGAGATTTACAGCAACTTTCAACCATTGGGCAAGCAGATGTTTCCAAGAAATATTGTTCTAACGCTGCTGGTCGATCCTTTACTTGCTGTTGACATCGTTTCTTTGGAGACATTATCGGGCGCTGATTCCGCGCTGATTCATACAAAAATTCCTGCCGATCTAACCGCGGTTCCGTCGCAGAGATTCGAGGATGTCCCAGCAAAAGATGTGACGCCGCCTAAGGTTATTCATAGCGCTGGCCTAAAATATCCAGAATCTGAACGCATCCGCCATTCCGAAGGCATGGTAGTCGTCGCGTGTACGATTGACGCGACAGGTGCGGTGCGAGAGCCTTACGTTCAACTTTCTGGAGGGGCAGCATTCGATCAAGCTGCGGTGGATGCCGTCCGCAAATACAGATTTAGACCTGTCATGAAGAACGGTGAACCTGGAATGGCTAATGTCAATCTTGTGATCAATTTCAGGATCTTCTGACGAACGCTCACCCGACCGCCGCGCAGTATAGGTAGATACTAGAGGGTATGCCTCTTCGTTCAGGGTTTGTTTCGATTCTTGGCCGGCCGAATGCCGGGAAGTCCACGCTGGTGAATGCGCTCGTTGGCGAAAAAGTTGCGATTGTTACGCGCAAGCCGCAGACGACGCGCAACCGCATCCACGGCGTGCTGGAAGTGGACGCGGTGAAGGGCAAGCATCCCGCTGCCCAGATAGTTTTTGTTGATACGCCGGGCGTGCATAAGCCTGCGAATCTGCTGGACAAGCGCATGTTGCAGGAGGTCTATGGGGCGCTGGAATCCCGCAACGTGGTGCTGCATGTCGTGGATGTGACGCGGAGGCTGCGCCTGCCGGCGGCAAAGGAGAAGGTGACGGAAATTGATCTCGACGCACCCGCGGGGGCGGAGATCGCAACACAATCGATTCGAGCGCAACGCGGGTCTCAGGAGCACTCGCTCGACAATGAAGATGTTTTCATTCTGGAAATGGTGAAGAAGCTGGAGTGCCCTGTATTTCTGGTGTTGAACAAGATCGACGCGATCGATACAAAGGAATCGCTGCTGCCGCTGATCGCTCAATTCAGCGCGCTGCACAATTATGCGGAAGTGATTCCGGTTTCCGCGCGAGGCGGCGATGGTCTGGAACGGCTTGTGGAGAAACTTGTTGAATACATGCCGGAAGGCGCGCGACATTTTCGCAAGGGTCAGTTTACGGATCAGCCGGAACGTTTTCTGGCGGCGGAAATCATTCGCGAAAAGATACTGAATCTTACCGGCGAAGAAGTGCCGTACTCGAGCGCGGTGGTGATTGAGCGGTTTGAAGAAAGAAAGAACCGCGCGGCGCAGCCCGGCAAACCGAAGCCGAAACCGCTGACGAAGATTTCAGCGGCGATTTTCTGCGAGCGTTCTGGACAGAAAGCCATCCTGATCGGCAAGGGCGGCTCCATGCTGAAGCAGATTGGCATTGCCGCGCGCAAGGAGTTGGAAGCATTTCTGGGCATGCAGGTTCATCTTGAACTGTTTGTGAAAATTGCAGACGACTGGCGCGGCTCGAGCGCATTTCTCGACTCACTGGATTGGCGTAATCAGTTAGAGAGCCTGGGCAAACATCAGCAGCTGAAAGATTCAACGGACGAATAGCCTTGCGGATGAGCGGGCGGCAGCTACACATCACGCTTCTTTGGCGTGGATTCCGAGCGCTTTCATCTTGCGATAGAGATGACTGCGTTCCAGGCCGAGGATTTCTGCCGCGCGACTGACATTGCCGTGGCAGTCCTCCAATTTGCGCAGAATGTAATCGCGTTCATAGGCTTCTCGGGCTTGTTGCAGCGAAGAAAATTCCTCGGCATGGCGGCCCGTGCTGCGCGCCACCAATACCGGCAGGTGCTTCCGTTCGATGCGGGAGACTTGCGGATTTAAAATCATCACGCGCTCCAGGATATTTTTCAGTTCGCGCACGTTTCCTGGCCAATGATGCAATTGCAACGCCGCCAAGGCATCGGCGGAGATGTCCATTCTTGGCCTGCCATACTGTCGACCGAATTCTCGCAGCAGTTCCGTCGCAAGCAGCGGAATATCCTCTTTTCGTTCGCGCAGCGGCGGCACGTAAAAAGGAATTACATTCAATCGGTAAAACAGATCTTCGCGGAAATTTCCTTTGCCAATCTCTTCTTCGAGATTTTTATTCGTCGCGGCAATCAGACGAACATCAATGCGGATCGACTGGGCTGCGCCGACGGGAGTGAACTGCTGTTCGTCGAGTGCGCGCAGCACCTTGGCCTGCGTCTTCAGGCTCATGTCGCCAACCTCGTCGAGGAACAGCGTGCCGCTATCGGCCCGCTCGAACGTGCCGCGCTTTTCCGGGGGGCCTCCGGGCAAAGCGCCGTGGCGATAGCCAAAGAGTTCGGTTTCAATGTAGTCCTCGGGAATGGCGGCACAATTCAACTCGACGAAGACTCGGTCGGCGCGTTGACTTTCCGCATGCATCGCGCGCGCGATGAGTTCTTTCCCTGTGCCAGACTCACCATAGATCAAGACACGGCCGTTGGTGGGTGCCATCAGGCGAATCTGCTGCCGCAGCGCTTTTACTGGGACGCTCTCTCCGGTGACACGCGCGCGCGCAGTGAGCTGCTGTTGAAATTCCCTGTTTTCGATACGCAGGCGTCGCGCCTCAACCGCGTTTTTCAAAATGATGAGCGTGCGCTCCAGCGACAGGGGCTTCTCGAGGAAGTCATACGCGCCCAGCTTGGTCGCCCGCACGGCGGCCTCAATGGTGCCATGTCCAGAGATGATGATGACTTCCGGCCCCGCGATAGCATCCAGGCTGCGAATCTGCTGCAAAACATCGAGACCGTCGCGGTCGGGCAGCCATATATCCAGTAGCACAGCATCGAAAATTGCATCGCGGATCAGATCCAGCGCTTCGGCAGCGGTGCCCGCCGTGGTGACCGCGTATCCCTCCTCGGCGAGAATCGCGTCCAGCGTGCTTCGGATATCCGGTTCGTCGTCGACCACCAGGATGTGGTTCATCGCTCAACCACGCTGGTGGATGGCACGGCCAATTCCTGCCCAGCCGTGGAGTCGGCGAACGGGATCATCACAATAAAACGAGCGCCAGCGGGAGAATTTTTTTCCACGTGGATGTTGCCCTGATGCTCCTGCACGATCTTGGCTGCAATGGAAAGCCCAAGGCCCGTGCCGCGACGACGGGTAGAGAAAAATGGCAGAAAGAGACGTTCGCGGATTTCGTCCGTGATGCCGTGTCCGGTATCAGCAATCACGATTTCCGCCATGGTCTGGGCTTCATTGGATCCGGTCTGCACTGTCAGGACGCGGAGCAGACTGGACTGCATGGCTTCCGCCGCATTGTCGATGAGATTGCTGAAGGCCCGCTTTAACGCCTCCGCGTCGGCCGTCACCGGGGGAAGATTCGCGGCCAGGTCGAGCCGGACTTCAATCCCGTCCAGGCGGCCCGAGAACAATGTCAGCGTATTCTCCACCACTCGATTCAGATCGGTGGGCGTGCGATTTGGAGCAGGGAAGTCGGCGAGGGCTGCAAACTGGTCGACCAGTTGACGCAATGTATCAACCGAGGAGCGGATCACCTCCGTGGCGCTGCGAAGAACCTGGGAAGAGTCTTCGGTAAGGCCGCGGCCAATGTGACGTTCAATGCGTTCGGCGGAAAGGGCGATGGGCGTAAGGGGGTTCTTGATTTCATGGGCAACGCGCTGCGCTACTTCTTTCCATGCCATTTGCTTTTGCGCGCGCAGAACGTCGGTCACGTTGTCCATCACCACAAGATGCCCTTGAACGGAACCGCGCAACTGAGTCACTGTAAAAATCAAATGTAACGGGCCGCGGGAGCTTTGTGCTTCAATCTCCGTCGATGCTGCGGGCAGGCGGCGGCTGCGGCGCAGGACCCGCGTAATTTCCAGAGCCGATTCGGTGGGAAACAGCGACTGAATGGGCTGGCCTTCAATAGGGAGTTCCCCGAGGGGATCGAGCATTTCGCAAAAAGACCGATTGGCCCGCACGATTCTCAGATCGTTATCCAGTGTCGCTACGCCGCTGGGAATGGTTTCCAGCACGGTTTCCAACTCGCGCCGCCGCTCGTCGATCGCAGTGTTGGCCTCAGAAAGCTGAAATGTCGAGGATTCGAGCTGGGCGCGACTAGTCTCAAGGTCTGTCGCCATGTGGTTGAACGAACGCATCAACTCGCCCAATTCTCCTGATGCGGCAACGTCGACTCGAGAGCCGTAATCCCCGGATGCCATGGCATCCATGGCGTCGGCGAGCGCTTCCACCGGCTGAGTGATTTGCTTGGACAGAAACAGGGCCAGCCAGCTGCTGACAAAAAGCGTTAGCCCCGTCAGCAGCAGCAGGACCAGTAGATACGTTTGCCGGACCCGCCTGCGTGCCCGCAATAACGTCCAATATCGTTGCGTGCCGCTTTCAATATCACGGACCGCCAGCCCCACATCGGGCGGGAGAGGCAAACCAACGACGATGACCATGCCATTCTGCGAGGGAGCATCGCCGACCGAATATGCAGTTTGACCAATTCTCAATACAGGATCGTCGGTGCGCTCGGCGGCTCGCAGAATTTCGTCGGTCAGCGACACGCCTGCCGGCATATCCTCTGCTTGCTCGTTGGGCTGAATACTGGAAAGCAGGCTGACCGAATCGCCATCGGTCGGGAGCTGGTATTGATCGATGGCTTTGCCGTCGCGGTACACAACCACGAATCCACCCTGCAATGTGACCTTGTGGCGTCGAAAAAGATCCAGCGACGGCTGGGTATCCGCCGGCAGATTGGCAGCGGTAGTTTCGGGTGCGTGGGCCAGTGACTCGGCCTCTGCACGGGCATTGTCAGCGGCATAGCGAGACATCTCCATCGCCAACTGCATGGATTCATCGCGTAAATGAACGACGGGCTGCGAGAACCAGCGATCAATGGACCGATTCATTAATAAATAGTTAAAAGACAACATGAAAAATGCGGGTACCACGGAAAGCAGCAGTGCTCCCAGCAACATGCGGACTCGCAGCCGTGAACCCAGGACACGGCTTTGTCCACTGGCATACAGTTTCAGAATGTTTCGCAGCAGAAGGACGACCAGCATCAGGAACAACAGAAAGCTAAGTCCAGACAGTGCCGTGAACAATAAGATTGAACCGCTGTTGTCAGGCGACAAGAACTTCAGGTTGAAGGCATTTTCCGCCAGCAGAAAAAGCAGAGTCACAAGCGCAAGTGAACCCAACACCACCACGGCCGTTCGACGGTTGCTGGCTGTTCCCATTTCGGCTGACTCTCTCTCTCAAGTGATTATAGGTTCGAGAATCGGTCGCGCGAGGCCTTTTTACGGTCGTAGACTGTACCGCTTGGAACGGCTGGCCAAGTCTTCAGTTGCGCGAAATTATGCATCCTATAGTTCTTGACAGTCGTGCCAAATTAGATAAATCTGCTGACGTGGAGGGTCCATGATTCGCAATGTACGGTTGAGCTTTCTGGCGCTGTCGCTGAGCTTGGCCACCGTGATTTTGCTCGGGGTTGGCTGCAGTAAGAAGCCGACAGATGCTCAGCTTGCAACCAATGTGCAGAAACAAATTATCGCCGATCCAGCACTGACGGCCCAGCCAATCTCAGTGGCCGCGAATGATGGAACGGTCACCTTGACCGGCACGGTGGGCGATGACAACTCGCGCAACCTGGCTGCGAAGGATGCTTCCCAGGTGGAGGGCGTACGGACGGTCGTAAACAATCTGACCATAGCAGGCAGTCCGAACGCTGCTGTGCCGCCCGTGAATGGGCAGCCGCCAACAGAGGGTTCTGCTGCCATGCCGCCTCCCCCTACTTCTGGGTCGCCGGAGGCCGCGGCTCCGCCGTCCACGCAGACGCAAGCCCCGCAGGCTATCGTGGTTCCAACCGGAACGAGAATCCGGGTGCGGTTGGCGCAGACACTTTCCACCAAGCAAAACCAGACAGGCGACTCATTCTCTGGGACGCTTGTCAGTCCGATCGCAGTTGATGGGCAAACGGTCATTCCTGCCGGTGCACGGGCTCGCGGAGTGGTCACGGAGGCGAAAGCCCGGGGCCGTTTCAAAGGTCAGGCCGTGCTGGCTATCCGGTTGGATAGCATCCGGAGTGGTGGACAGAACTATCCGGTGCGGACCAGCCATGTGGAGCGAGTGGAGCAAGGGAAAGGCAAGCGCTCGGCCGCGATGACTGGCGGTGGCGCCGGTTTTGGCGCAATCGTCGGTGGATTGGCTGGAGGTGGCAAAGGAGCGCTGATTGGCGGCCTGCTGGGCGGTGGCGGTGGCGCGGCAGGTAGTGCATTTACGGGAAATAAAGACCTGGTGTTGCCTGCCGAAAGCGTGGTTACCTTTGACCTGGAACGCAGTTTGACGGTCACTAAGTAAGCGGGTTCGCATCTCAGTATCGAGAGAAGGGAGGAGAGCCAATGCCAATGATCGATGCTCGCAGATGGTCGCATTTCACTGCCATGGTGTTGATCGGGGATGGAATCATGGCGATTGTGCGGCCTCATCGGGACGCGCAGGCATGGAACCTGGGGCCGAAGCACTGGCGGGGTTTGATGCGGTATATGGTGGATCATCCGACGCTGACTCGGTGTGTTGGCTTGGCGCAGGTGGTTGCGGGAATCATGTGGGCCACTCGGGAAGAGAAGGTTCTGGAGAAATAGGTCCTGATGTTTGCGATGGTGAAGACCGGGGCACACGTCAGAATTGGGCTGCCGGGGCCACCCTGCGTTAGCGACTGCTGATCAACATCATCCCATTTGGAACTACGTGGCATGTGTGAAGCGCCGAGGGGTGCCAGGTCGAACCACCGGCATAATGGATGGAATCCACGTTGATGAGGGTGACGGAGGTGAATCCGGGCAGCAACAGATCGGTGAACGCTACTGATTTGGGGTCCACATTCAGCTTCAAATCGACAGTTTTGTTGATGGTGGAGGATTCCGCTGCCGCTGTTTGCGCTGGGGATAGCTGGCCTTTCGAGTCAAGTCCGTACGCCGTAATCTGAACCCCAATAATCTTCGCAAACGTCGGGTTGGTCAGGGTCAGGCGAATTTCTTGAGCCGGTCCTGCAGGCTGGTCAGTACTGAGAGGTAGCTTTTGCAACTCTCCCACGCCCACCTGGCGCTGCGCCTGCATATCGACCGGACAGTTGAGGCTGCCCGGCACCACGCGTGCTACCGCTGGCTGCTTGCTATCCCGCCCGGAACTTTGGGCCAACAACGTCATCGAACCAAGAACAAGCGCGAACGAGAATGCACCAGCGTATTTCATATTCGGCTCCAATCAGGAGAAAGACGATCGCACGCGTTCAGCATACTCCGAGGGCTTTGCCGGAGCAAACCAAAGCGGTGCCGGGATGTTGCATGAAACACGAGCGGACATCCGGCAACATGCTACGAGAGGCGACGGAATTCAGTCGCGGAGCGGTTTGACTCTCGCGGAAATGTCTCCTATGGTGAGTCAATGAATGGTGGGAATGGTGGGTCAATGAACTTTGAAGTGCGTGAACTCCGGGCAGAGGACGTGCCTCGCATTGCGGCGACGGACGGTGGGCCGGCCTGGCATGGCGGAGCGGAAAAGTGGAACCAACGTTTGGCGGACCAAAACGCTGGGAAGCGGATCGTCCTGGTTGCGGTGAACCCAACCGACGTGCTGGGATACGGCTCGGTGCTGTGGTCCTCTGGACACGCGCCGTTTCGCGAGGCTGGCATCCCGGAACTGAATGACGTAGTGGTGGCGGAACGGGGCAGAAATCAGGGCGTGGGAACGCAACTAATTCGCGCGATTGAGGAGCGGACGCGCACGGCGAACTACAAGAAACTCGGCGTGGGGGTCGGGCTGTTCAGCGACTATGGAGCGGCGCAGCGCCTCTATGTCCACCTGGGATATGTCCCGGACGGAAAAGGCATTGCCTCCGGAGGGACGCGCGTCGCAGCCGGCGCAACCGTGCGAGTGGATGACGATCTGGTGTTGTGGCTGGTGAAGTCGCTCGATACGCCTGCAACCAAGAAATAACGGCATGTCTCAAGTGCGATGGTTTTATGGAGCGACGCATCTTTGCCACTCCCAGGACTAGAGCATTTTCCTAAGGCTGCTGATCGAGAACGTGGATCAAGGAAAGTTTGCGCTGATGCGGGCGGACTGCCCTCGCATAGACAAGTCTCGCATTTTCGAATCTCAGCCAGTTGTGGAATCGCTTCCACAACCGGCTGGGAAATTCTTTACAGTTGATTGTGCATTTATTGTTTAGGCGGATGGTCCAGCAGAATAGCGGCACAGTCATTGCAGACGGTGAGACCTTTCACAGCCTGATAGAGGAGCTGATTATTGCTATCAGGAATCCCATTCGCAGGTACGGGAACATCCGCGCTGCTGGCCACATCGCCGACAACCTCATAATACGTTTTGTCCAGGGTGATCGGGGTGGGAGCAATCCCGTCCTGGGCGTTGATGGAATTCACCAAGACCATTCCGTGTGCATAGTGGCGTACGTAGACACCCCAGGTCGCATTCCAATACTGAGTGATGTCGTTGTTTTTCGGTAGCCGATCGGTGGGCGGGCCTAGATCGATCTGATACTCAGGAAACCATTCAATGGTTTCGCCGATGGCTGCGAGATTCAGGTATGTGCGATTTCCCTTCACCAATAGATAGCTTCCGGTGACAAAAAGCCGCTCGGGCAGGCCGTAGGTTGTGTTGCCATACGGCGCGACGTAGGTCTGACCAATCAGGATCCTGTTGGTTTCAGTGATCGAGAGAGCGCGGTCCATCTGCGTCACCCAATCGGCTGTAGCTAAAAAGTTAGCATTGCCGTAATCCGCGAAATCCTCAATCATCACACCGTCAACGTTGCTGTATTCGATGTCGGGGTCTCGAGTCGTAACCCAGGATCCGGCATTCGGTATCCAAGGATAACGGCCATGCAGACGCCCACGCATGTAGTTGTTAAATGAGTACTCCATCTTCGCCCAGGCATTCTCAAAAGGGATATCCAGGGCGGGCAGGCTGGGGTACGCGCCCAGATAATTGGGAACGCTGTAAAAATCCGCGAAGACGGCATCATCCTGGTTATCGTTGAGTTCCTTGAGGACCGCTGCGCTATAAGCAGCGCGCCAGCCGGGATCGGCGATGTTCATCAGAAAATTCTGTGCACCGCAGGCGTAGACTTGCGCGTTGGCGTAATAGTAAAAGTAACTACTGTAGAGCGACGGGTCGGTCAGGTATTGGGGAATAACCGTCGGCCATTCCGGCGTATAGGTTACGTCGAAAATCCCTACGGGGTTGTTGTCCGTCGGGTTACCGTTGGCGTCACACGTTCCGTAGCCCAACGCTTGTCCCAGGCGATAGTGCATGATCAGAAAGTTCGGGTTGTACTGCCGTATCGTCTCTGCTGCCGCTGTGGTCATCTTCTGGGTGCCGGCATAGTGCGTGGCGAAAAATTGAATCTGGGCCGCGGTGAACGGTGTGCCGTTACCTTGAGTGGTCAATCCGCCATCGCCGACTTGGTCGTTGAAAGGGATAATGCGATTCGTCGTGTCGGGCCAGACGCGAAGATGGGGCTGTCCCGGCGGGGGTCCTTGGGCCATGAGGCTGACACTGCAGAACGCCGCCAAGGCGGCTGCGACCAACGCCAAAGCGCTGCCACGAAACGGCAACCGGCGTTGGCACATCGGATTTGCTTCTTTTCGTTTTGCGGACAACATGATTGCACCTCCGCTAGCTTAGATGCGACTATGCATTATTCCTTTCTCTATCTGGATGCAGAAGGCTCGGCATCCGGAATACAGAAGACTCGACAACCCCGAATATCGGCAGCCGGAATACAGAACACTCCGCAGTGCAGAATATTCAGTAGCGGAATTATAGAAGTCGCTCTTTAAAAATCAAGCTAACTAGAAACAAAAATCGCAAGAAAGCGTAACGTTTGTCCCAGTGCTATGCAGGGAATGCAGAAACATGTGTCTGCAACCGAGAAATGACTGCATGTCTCAATTGCGATGGTTTTATGGAGCGACGCATCTTTGCCACTCCCGAGGACTATCGAAACTTCGTCCGCCTGCTGATCGAGAATGTGGATCGAGGAAAGCTAGCGCTGATGCGGGCGGATTGCCCACTTCAGGACATGCTGAACTCTCCATGGCCAGGGAATGAGGACACTTTCACACACGATCTGCGATGCACAGGATGCAATCGTGTCTTTCATCTATATGTGAATGTCTGGAACGGCAGGAATTGGTGGGAGCAGGTGCGTTGGTGAGGGGAAAAAATGAAGCCTGAGAACATCCCCATCCTTCGGTTATGCAAGGATGGCACCCGGCGCCTTGTTCATGGATGCCTGAGGAATCTCAGGTAGAAAGCGGCGAACACTAGGACAATGCCAATATTCGCGATCAGCCGTTCCCAAAATCGATTTCTGAAAAACGCGACATCTACACCAATGATGACGGCTATCATCACTACTGCGTAAAGTGCGCTCGGTACCCGACTGCTCGTTTCAGGGGGCAGCGTCATTTTGAGTTCTCCTTATGATTTAATACTCGAACTACCAAGGGCGCGGCGTCAAACGCCACACCTACGCAGGCACAGCAGAAGTCCAGTTGACTCTGCGGGGATCCCTTGATATTCTTGTGAAGTTTGGCGAGCGACGGTAGTGTGCCTTGGCAGGCTCCGTCCAGTTCCGCTGGCAGTCGACAGCGGATTGCATCGGTTTCAGTATTCGTTAACAGCGGATTCGATACTCGTCCTTTTGCACCTGCGACACCGGCCACCCTGGCGGGCTATGCGGGGCAGAACAGCGAAACGGAGCGGGCAAGCGGTACGAGCCGGCCACCGTCGTTGTTTCAGTCAGACTACAGAATTTGTGTCCTACTCCTCTTTGGTTGCACGAAATTGTGCGCCTGTGGAGTGCCAGCCCGCCGGAGAAAGGCGCGCCTGGCGAGAAATTTGTGTGTTTTGTTTAGCAGCACCGTAACAAAGGAGATTGTTCTTGCCTACATTCAGTCAGCTTGTCAGGAAAGGCCGGACGGCACCGCGGTACAAGACCGCGAGCCCGGCTCTGCAGGGTTGCCCGCAGCGGCGTGGTGTTTGCACCCGTGTGTATACGCAGACGCCAAAGAAGCCAAACTCCGCATTGCGCAAGGTTGCGCGCGTCCGTCTGACGAATGGCATTGAAGTCACGACCTATATTCCTGGGATCGGTCACAACCTGCAGGAGCACTCGATTGTGCTGATCCGCGGCGGCCGTGTGAAGGATCTACCGGGAGTTCGCTATCACGTGGTTCGCGGCACGCTGGATTCCGTCGGGGTTGCCAACCGCAAACAGAGCCGCTCCAAATACGGAGCCAAGCGCGCGAAAGCTGCCGCCAAGTAAGTAAGGGGATACCGTTCCATGCCAAGAAAAGGTCACATTGCGAAGCGGGAAGTCGTGCCAGACGCGATCTATAACTCCACGCTGGTCACGAAATTTGTCAATTCCATGATGTGGGATGGCAAAAAGTCGACCGCGCAGAAGATTTTCTATACCTCCATGACGAACCTGGAACAGCGCGGTGGCGATGAAGCGTTGAAGCTGTTCAAGAAGGCGGTGGAGAACTGCAAGCCGCTGCTGGAAGTGAAGACCCGCCGCGTCGGTGGCGCGAACTATCAGGTTCCGATTGAAGTGAACCCGGAGCGCCGGACATCTTTGGCGATTCGCTGGCTGGTGACGTATGGCCGCGCCCGTGGCGAAAAGGGCATGGTCGACAAGTTGACGAATGAATTGCTGGATGCCGCGAACGGTCGTGGCGCCGCAATGAAGAAGAAGGAAGACGTGCACCGCATGGCCGAGGCCAACAAGGCTTTCGCGCATTATCGCTGGTAGCGCGCCGATAGACACAAGAGAACCGTAACAGCAGCCTGCGGGAGATAGTCCCGCGAAGTGAGAATCGTACCGTGGCCCGTCAAATACCGTTAAACCGTTGCCGCAACATCGGAATCATGGCGCATATCGACGCCGGAAAAACGACAGCGACGGAACGCATCCTGTTTTATACCGGCATCACTCACCGCATTGGTGAAGTGCATGAAGGCACTGCGACCATGGATTACATGGAGCAGGAGCAGGAGCGCGGCATTACGATTACCTCCGCCGCAACGACGTGTACCTGGCGCGATATTCGCATCAACATTATTGATACTCCCGGCCACGTGGATTTTACGGCTGAAGTCGAGCGTAGCCTGCGCGTGCTCGATAGCGCGGTGGCGCTGTTCGATTCGGTTTCCGGTGTGCAGCCGCAGAGCGAGACGGTCTGGCGGCAGGGCGACAAGTATAAGATTCCGCGGATTTGCTTTGTCAACAAGATGGACAAGGCCGGTGCGGACTTCGAGCATGTGATCGAGACCATCCGCAAGCGCCTGGGCGCTCGTCCGGTGGCGATTCAGATTCCGATTGGCGCGGAAGCGAAATTCAAGGGTCTGGTCGATCTGGTGGAAATGCGCGCCATCGTCTGGAATGACGAGACCATGGGCGCCAAGTATTCGGTCGAAGAGATTCCTGCCGATCTTTTGAAAAAGGCGGAAGCGTTTCGAATGCAGTTGATCGAGACGGTCGCCGAGTACGACGACGACATGCTGCACATGTTTCTGGAGGGCGAAACGCCGACCGCGGAACAGTTGAAAGCTTCGATCCGCAAGACGACCCTGGAGATGAAGGTTTTCCCGGTCCTCTGCGGCAGCGCATTTAAGAACAAAGGGATTCAGACGCTGCTCGATGCGGTCGTCGATTACCTGCCTAGCCCAGTCGATATCGCACCTGTCGAAGGCATTGACCCTTCCGATCCATCCATTACGTTGATCCGCAAGCCGGAAGATTCCGAACCGTTTGCCGCGCTGGCCTTCAAGCTGATCAACGATCAATTCGGCAAGCTGAGTTTTATCCGGATCTATTCCGGATCGCTAAAGACCGGCGACACCGTGTTGAACCCTCGCACGGGGAAAACGGAACGCGTTGGACGGCTGGTCAAAATGCACGCCGACAAGCGCGAAGATATTTCCGAGATTTATGCGGGCGATATTTGCGCCTGCGTGGGCCTGAAGGAAATCAAGACAGGCGACACGCTGTGCAACCCTCATGCGCCGATCGCGCTGGGTGCCATCACATTTCCCGAGCCGGTCATCTCCGTCGCGATTGAGCCCAAGACCAAGGGCGACCAGGAAAAGATGGGCATGGCGCTGTCGAGGCTGTCGGATGAAGATCCTACCTTCAAGGTGCGGACGGATGAGGATTCCGGACAGACCATCATCAGCGGCATGGGCGAGTTGCATCTTGAAATTCTCGTCGATCGCATGAAGCGCGAGCATAAGGTGGAAGCGAATGTTGGAACTCCGCAGGTGGCGTTCCGCGAGACCATCCGTAAACATTCCGAGGCGGAAGGCAAGTACATTCGCCAGACCGGTGGCTCCGGTAACTACGGACATTGCAAGATTCGTGTCGAGCCCAATCCTGGCAAGGGATATGAGTTCGAAAACGACATTACTGGCGGTTCGATTCCGCGCGAGTACATCAAGCCGATCGATCAAGGCATCCGGGAAGCGCTGGAAGGCGGTATTCTGGCAGGCTTTCCGATGGTGGACATCAAGGTGTCGCTGTACGACGGCAGTTATCACGATGTGGATTCGAATGAAATGGCGTTCAAAATTGCCGGTTCGCTGGCCATCAAGGATGCAGCCCGCAAGGCAAGTCCGGTGCTGCTGGAGCCGGTGATGGCGGTTGAAGTGACTGTTCCGGAAGAGCACATGGGGACGATTATCGGCGACATCAACTCCCGTCGCGGACGCATTGAGGGCATGGAGCACTCCGGTGGTTCGCAGGTGATCAAGGCGAGTGTGCCGCTGAAGGAGATGTTCAATTACGCGACGAACATGCGTTCATCTACACAGGGCCGGGCGACCTATTCGATGCACTTTGCCCGGTATGAAGAAGCGCCGCGCTCGGTCAGCGATGAGATTATCGGGCGGAGTCAGAGCAAGGCATAGGTTTCGCGGGACGCAGTTGCAGCAGGTTGAACTCGGATTGAACTGGGCAATACGAAATTCTCAAGATCGAACGGAAGGGTGAGGGCGTAGAACATGGCGAAGGAAAAGTTTGACCGGTCGAAGCCGCACGTAAATGTAGGGACGATCGGGCACATTGATCATGGCAAGACGACATTGACGGCGGCGATCACGAAGGTATTGTCGAAGCACAACCCGAACAACAAGTTTCGCTCCTTCGACACAATCGACAACGCGCCGGAAGAGCGGGAGCGGGGCATCACGATTGCGACCGCGCACGTGGAGTACGAGACCAAGAACCGCCACTACGCGCACGTCGACTGCCCGGGCCACGCCGACTACATCAAGAACATGATTACGGGCGCGGCGCAGATGGATGGCGCGATTCTGGTGGTGGCGGCGACCGATGGACCGATGCCGCAGACCAAGGAGCACGTGCTGCTGGCGCGCCAGGTAGGCGTTCCCTACATTGTGGTGTTTTTGAACAAGTGCGATGCGGTGGACGATCCGGAACTGATTGACCTGGTGGAGATGGAAGTGCGCGAGCTGCTGAGCAAGTACCAGTTCCCGGGCGACGATGTGCCGGTGATTCGCGGCTCAGCGCTGGGAGCGTTGAACGGGGAAGCGCAGTGGGAAGCGAAGATTGACGAGCTGATGGAAGCGGTGGACAAGTCTGTGCCGATGCCGCAGCGCGCGATTGATCAGCCGTTCCTGATGCCGATTGAAGATATCTTTTCGATCTCCGGCCGCGGGACGGTGGTGACGGGACGGATTGAGCGCGGCAAGGTGAAGGTGGGCGAGGAGACGGAGATTGTCGGCTTCCGCGAGACGCGCAAGACGGTCGTGACCGGCGTGGAAATGTTCAAGAAGCAGCTGGACGAAGGCCTGGCGGGAGACAATGCGGGGCTGTTGCTGCGCGGCATTCCGAAGGAAGATGTGGAGCGCGGGATGGTGCTGGCGAAGACGGGCTCGATTACGCCGCATACCAAGTTCAAGGCGGAGATTTACGTATTGAGCAAGGAAGAGGGCGGGCGGCATACGCCGTTCTTCAATGGGTATCGGCCGCAGTTTTATTTTCGGACCACGGACGTGACCGGAGTGGCGAAGCTGCCGGAAGGCACGGAGATGGTGATGCCGGGGGACAATGTGGCGCTGGAGATTGAGCTGATTACTCCGGTGGCCATGGAGAAGGGTCTGCGGTTTGCGATTCGCGAAGGCGGACGCACCGTCGGCGCCGGCGCCATTGCCGAGATTTTGAAGTAATAGGCGGGGAACACGCACCAGCAAGACAACTTTCGCGCGGCCTGCAAGCCGGGGCCGCAGCGGAAAAGAAGAAGAGATGAAGTCATGATTGGACAAAGAATTCGCATCCGCCTGAAGGCGTATGACTATCGCGTGCTGGATACTTCGACCGGCGAGATTGTGGACACGGCCAAGCGGACGGGTGCCCAGGTTGCCGGGCCGATTCCGTTGCCGACCGTGAAGAACAAATATTGCGTATTGCGCTCGCCACACGTGGACAAGAAGTCGCGCGAGGCATTCGAAATTCGCACCCACAAGCGGCTGATCGACATTCTGGAGCCGACCCAGCAGACGGTGGATGCGCTGATGCGCCTCGATCTTCCGGCGGGTGTCGACGTGGAAATCAAGGCCTTCGAGAAGTAGGACTGGCCGTCCAGGCAATGTTGGTTTTCTTGGGGTCAGAACATCCGGCAGTGCGTGGCGTGAAAGCCCGCGCATGATGAGGGGAGAAAAACATGGCAGTAGCAGGGATTCTGGGAAAAAAGATCGGCATGACGCAGGTCTTCGATGAAAAGGGAGAAATTCATCCCATCACCGTGGTTCAGGTTGGACCGTGCGTGATTACGCAGATCAAGACGCAGGCCAAAGACGGCTACGACGCGGCGCAAATCGGTCTGGTTGAGTTTGTGAAGAGCTCCAAAATCAACAAGCCGATGGCGGGTCACTTCGGAAAGAACAATGTTCCTCCGGTGCGGATTCTGCGCGAGGTTCCGATTGAAGCGGCGGCGAAAGCCGCGGACGGCGAAGAGTCTACGGGCAGCAAGGCCGGAGACAGAGTTCTGGTTGACATCTTTGCCGATGAAAAGTTTGTCGATGTGCTGGGCACCAGCAAAGGTCGAGGATTTGCGGGCGTCGTTCGCCGGCACGGATTTGGCGGTGGACCGAAATCGCACGGACATATGTTCCAGGTACAGGGATCGATCGGCGCTTCTTCCTATCCGTCGCGCGTGATGAAGGGTATGCGGATGCCGGGTCACATGGGCGTCGATAACGTGACGGTGCGAAATCTGCGGATTCGCGGCATCGACACGGATGAGAATCTGCTGATGCTGGAAGGCGCGGTTCCAGGACATCGTGAAGGCTACGTGTTGATTACCAAGGCCAAGCAACCGCCTCGCGAACGTCGTGGATTCAGCGGCGCAACGACGGTTGATCCGTTGAAGGCCTCCAAGAAGGCTTCAAGCAGCAAGAAAAAGTAAGGACGTTCAAGAGAGTAGAGCCATGGCAAACGTTGACGTAGTCGATCTGGGCGGAAAAAAAGTCGGGACCCTGGAGCTGGCGGATGAAGTTTTCGGTCCAGCCGAGGTGAACGAGGACTTGATCTGGGAGGCGGTGAAGCATTACCGAGCAGCCCTGCGTCAGGGAACACACGCCACCAAAAATCGCAAGCTGGTTTCCGGTTCCGGCAAGAAGCTGTGGAAGCAGAAGGGAACGGGTCGCGCGCGCGTCGCTTCAATCCGCTCGCCTCTTTGGAGGCATGGTGGAACGGTGCACGGGCCGGTACCGCACTCCCACGACTACGCTTTTCCGCGCAAGAAGCTTCTGGGCGCGCTGCGCTCCGCCATTGCGGCGAAGCTGGCCGATGGACATTTGACGGTGGTCGAGAGCCTGGAACTGAAGGAACCGAAGACGAAGCTCTATCGCGCGGCGCTGACCGCGCTGGAAGCGAAGAAGACTGCGTTGCTGGTAGAAAGCGGCACAACTCTGAGTAAGAACCTGATCCTGGGCGCGCGCAACCTGCATGGCGTGGAATTGATGCTGGGCAATGAAGTGCATCCGTACGACCTGCTGAAGCATGAGCGCGCAATCTTCTCCGTTACAGCGATCGAGCAGTTGCAGGAAGCATTGAAGAAGACGGTTTCCCGGCGCAAGCTGGCAGCCGCCGCGGAGGTGGCCTGATGGCAGATGTATATCAAGTGATTCGTCGCCCCGTAATTACCGAAAAAGGATTGGGCGCCAAGGAAACCGAAGCCACGCTCGTATTCGAGGTGGCCACATCGGCGACCAAGACTGAAGTGAAGCAGGCGGTGGAAACATTGTTCAAGGTAAAGGTGGAGGCAGTTCGTACCGCCAACTTTGCCGGGAAAGAACGCCGGCGCGGGCGCTTCAGCGGGTATCGCTCGGACTGGAAAAAGGCATATGTCCGGCTCAAGGCTGGGCAGAAAATGCCGGAGTACATCAATAGTCTGTAGACGGAATTTTGCAGTTGCAACAAGAGGCTGGCAGACAGATTTGCTAGCGGTAGACAAAGATTTGAACGTGATGCTGGCTTCTTTTATTGAAGTCAATGTCAAAAAAAGAGAATAGCCGATGCCGATCAAGACATACCGACCGATCACTCCGTCACTGCGTTTCACCTCCACGGTGATCAACGACGACCTGACGACCGATCGCCCATATAAGCCGCTGACCTCCATTCGGAAGCGCACGGGCGGACGCCGCAACACGGGCGATTTGACGATTCGCCACCATGGCGGCGGCCACAAGCGCAAATTGCGCCTGATCGACTTCAAGCGCGACAAGTCGGGGATTCCCGGCCGCGTGGCCACCATTGAATACGATCCCAACCGCTCCGCGCGAATCGCACTGATCCACTACGCCGATGGTGAGAAGAGATATATTTTGCAGCCCATTGGTTTGCAGGTTGGTCAGGCCATCATGAGCGGCGAAGAGGCGGACATCCTAGTGGGCAATGCGCTGCCGCTGCGGAACATTCCGGCTGGCACCACGGTCCACAATGTGGAATTGCGCCCCGGGAAAGGCGCGCAGATGGTTCGCTCCGCTGGAGCTTCGGCGCAGCTGGTGGCCAAAGAAGGCGATTATGCATTGTTGAAGCTGCCTTCGGGTGAAACGCGCAAGGTGCTCGTCGATTGCATGGCGACGATTGGGCAGGTTGGCAACACGGACCACGAAAATATTTCAATCGGCAAGGCTGGCAGAAATCGCTGGAAGGGAATTCGCCCTGCGAATCGCGGAGTCACGATGAATCCTGTCGACCATCCGCACGGCGGCGGTGAAGGCAAAACTTCTGGTGGCCGTCATCCTGTGACGCCCTGGGGTCAGCCGACTCGCGGATACAAGACGCGGAACAATAAGCGGACCGACGGGATGATCGTCAGCCGGCCTAAAAAGAAGTAAACAAGAACGGGAAAGAAATAGCAGAGTTCGGCTTACGACGCGGCGGGGAACCGGAACGCAGTCAAGCTTGAAGGAGAAACGATGGCACGTTCGACAAAAAAAGGACCCTTCATCGACACTCACTTGATCGTCAAGATCGAGGCGATGAACAAGGCGAATGACAAGAAGGTGGTACGCACCTGGTCTCGCCGGTCCACGATTTTTCCTGAGATGGTCGGGCACACGATTGCGGTGCACAACGGCCGAAAGTTCATTCCGGTCTACGTGACGGAAAACATGGTCGGTCACAAGCTGGGCGAGTTTGCCGCCACGCGTACATTCAAAGGTCACTCCTCTGCCAAGGCTGAGACGGCTACCAAGCCGCGCTAACAGCGGGAAAGGCATAACGCACGATGCAATACGAAGCACAGGAATTCAGGGCGGAAGCGAAGTTTCAGCGGGTCTCGCCGCAAAAGGCGAAGCTGGTGCTGGATCTGATCAAGGGCCGGCGTGTCGAAGACGCGTTGCAGACCGTGGCCTTTACCAAGAAGCGGGTTGCGCCGCTGGTGGAGAAGGTTTTGCGCTCGGCGTTGGAGAATGCCAACTATCTGAGCGAAGAGCGCGGCTTGAACATCGATGTTGACAACCTCTACGTCAAGATGGCGGTAGCGAATGAAGGGCCCCGGCTGAAGCGGATTCGTCCAGCGCCGATGGGTCGTGCGTTCCGCTATCAACGGCGCATGTCGAATGTTTTGATTACAGTCGCTGAAAAGAAGCGTCCGGAGCTGGGAAAGATTGTCGCGGAAGAGCCCGAGGCTGGCGCCAAGGGAAAGAAGAAGCCGGTCGCGAAGACGGCAGCAAAGAAATCGTCGTCTAGCAAGCAGGCAGTGAAACCAGCAGCGGCAAAAAAGAAAACGGCCGCCAAGAAGTCAGCCAAGTAGCGAACGGAAGGATTCAATATGGGTCAGAAAGTCCACCCTTACGGGTTTCGGCTAGGAATCAATAAGCCTTGGAAGTCGCGCTGGTTCGTCGAGCGGGGGTACGATCGCCTGCTGGTCGAAGATGTCCTGTTGCGGCGCGAACTGAAAGAGAAGCTGAAGTCCGCCGGTGTCAGCTCGATTGAAATCGAGCGTCCAGGCAACAAGCTGCGGATCATCATTCGCACCGCGCGGCCGGGCATTATCATCGGGCGCAAAGGCGCGGAGATTGAGAAGCTGAAGACTGATCTGCAGAAGCGCTCCAATCGAGAAGTCTTCGTTGACATTCTTGAGGTGAACAAGCCTGAGCTGGACGCACAGCTGGTGGCGGAGAACATTGCATTGCAGCTGGAGAAGCGTGTCAGCTTCCGGCGCGCGATGCGGAAGTCGGTCGATTCGGCGCTGCGTTTTGGTTGCCGCGGCATCAAGGTGCGCGTGGGCGGCCGGCTGAACGGCGCGGAGATTGCGCGTTCGGAATGGTATCTGCAGGGACGCTTGCCGTTGCATACCCTGCGCGCGGATATCGATTATGGTTTCGCCGAAGCGCACACGACCTACGGAATTATTGGCGTGAAGGCGTGGGTATATCGCGGTGATATCTATCAGCAGAAGAAGCGCGAACCCCGGGTGGGATCGAGCATTTTCTAGTTTAGAGTTTCGTAGTGGCAGTACGAGCAGACAGCTCAAAAGGATTTCGTTATGTTGATGCCGAAGAAGGTGAAGTTCCGCAAGCAGCAGAAGGGTCGCAATCGAGGCAAGGCCTGGCGCGGTTCTGAGCTTGCGTTTGGGGATTTTGGTTTGAAGACGCTCGATCACGCGCATATTACGGATCGGCAGATTGAGGCCAGCCGTGTCGCAATGACCCGCTTCATCAAGCGCGGCGGGAAGATCTGGTTGCGCCTGTTTCCGGACAAGCCGATTACCAAGAAGCCTGCGGAAGTTCGTATGGGTTCCGGCAAAGGTCCGCTGGACCATTGGGTTGCGGTGGTCAAGCCTGGAAAGATTTTGTTCGAGATGGAAGGCGTCAGCCGTGAAGTGGCGCAGGAGGCGATGCGGCTGGCTTCGCACAAGCTGCCCATCAAGACATTGTTTGTTGCCCGCCATGATGCCGTGGTGGCGACGACTCAGAAGTCGTAGCGAATTTAGAAGCTTTCTATAGGATGGCTGGTGTCGATGACTCCGGCGAAATCCTGAAGATGAAGGATTGAATCATGGAAATGGACAAGATCGTAAATCTGGACCACGAGGAACTGGCGCTGCAGGCGCACCAGTCGGCGGAGCAGATTTTCCGCCTACGGTTTCAGATGAAGATGGGTCAGCTCGAGGGATTGAAGAAGCTGCGCGAACTGAAGAAGGACATTGCGCGGATCAAGACGGTCGAGCGCCAGCGTGAGCTTGGCATTGCGACGCATGCGCACGTGAATGCGAATGCAGCCGAAGCAGCCCCCAAGCGGAAAGCAAAGAAGGCAGCGAAAAAGTCTGCCGCGGCGAAGGGGCCAAAGTCGAAGAAGGCTCCCAAGAAGACCTCGACGCGGAATACGAAGCGGACGTCGAAGATCGCCGGCAAAGCGAAGTCGGCAGGCAAGACCAAGGTGAAGGCCGCCAAGCGCGGCAAGGCGAATGCAAAGAAGGGCGGCAGTTAAGCAATGAGCGAACCGACGAAAGAAACGACGGCAACTGCAGCAGCAGGGCACTCCGGCAACTTCTCATCGAAATGAAAAGGTTGGAGAAGTAGTTTCAACCAAGATGCAGAAGACCATTGTGGTCGCAGTCGAGATGCGCAAGGCGCATCCGAAGTATCTGCGCACGATGCGGACGACGAAGAAGTTTTATGCCCATGACGAGCATAAGACGGCGCGCGTCGGAGATGTGGTGCGGATTCGCGAGACACGTCCACTGAGCAAGCTGAAGCGCTGGCAGTTGGAAGAGATCGTGCGGCGCTCGAATCTGGCGCAGGCAGAAGAGACAGTTCCGCAGGCGGTCTAAATTGTTTGACCGACTGGCCCGCGAGCTGGGTGGAGTCGCGGCCGGTAGAGATTTGGCCCGGGTACTGGTTGTAGGAATGTTTAGGAGACGATGATGGCCGTACAGATGAGAACAATGTTGGTGGTGGCCGACAACTCGGGCGCCCGCAAGTTGCAGGTGATCCTGCCGCTGGGCGGATCCACCGGACGCAAAGCTGGCCTGGGCGACGTCGTTACGGCCGCAGTGAAGGAAGCCTCGCCGGATGGCCAGGTGAAGAAGGGCAAAGTGGTGAAGGCTGTCATCGTGCGCACGCGGAAGGAATATCGCCGCCGAGACGGAACCTACATTCGCTTCGATCAGAATGCGGCTGTGCTGATCAACGAAACCGGAGAGCCTGTTGGCACGCGCGTGTTTGGTCCGGTAGCCAGAGAGTTGCGCGAGAAGAGATTTTTGAAGATTGTTTCGCTGGCTCCGGAAGTTCTGTAAGCGAAACAGGGTGGGTTGGATTTCAGAAGACGCGAGGAGGAATTTGGGCGGACGCCCAGTTCCGACGCGAACGGGAAGTGAGATACGAGTTATGGCAGGATTGAAGATTCGCCGCAACGATAAAGTGCAGGTAATCGCGGGCAAAGACAGAGGCAAGCAGGGTCGAGTGCTGCGCGTGATGCAGGACGAAAACCGCCTGCTGGTCGAGCACGTGATGATGATCAAGAAGACTGTGAAACCGAACCCGCAACGCAATATCAAGGGCGGGATCGCGGAACAGGAAAACCCCGATCCACATTTCCAACGTGATGTTGGTCTGCGGCAACTGCGGGCCGGTTCGGGTGGGTTTCAAGTTTGAAGGCGACACGAAGGTGCGGGTCTGTCGTAAATGCGGGCAGACGCTGGAGTCGAAGAAGTAACTGCGACGCCGCACTGGAATCGCGAAAGATTTTGGATTGCAAGGCAAGATGCAAGGATGGATGGAAGATGGCAACCAGACTGAAAGATAAGTATTTGAAGGAAATCAAGCCGGCGCTCCTGAAGGAACTGGGCTTGAAAAATACAATGGCGGTGCCCCGGCTCGAGAAGATTGTTCTCAACATGGGCCTGGGCGAAGCGACGCAGAATGTCAAGGTCATGGATCCGCTGATGGTCGATCTGGGACTGATTACGGGACAGAAGCCGGTTGTTACCCGCGCGAAAAAGTCGATTGCCGCATTCAAGGTTCGTGAAGGCATGCCGATTGGGGCCATGGTCACACTGCGCGGCGACAAGATGTATGAGTTTCTGGATCGCCTGGTCTCGACCGCGTTGCCGCGGGTGCGTGATTTCAAGGGCGTTTCGACCAAGAGCTTTGATGGACGCGGCAATTACACGCTGGGGATTCGCGATCAGTTGATTTTTCCTGAGATCGATTACTCACGCGTCGACAAGTTGAAGGGAATGAATGTCACGATTGTGACGACGGCGAAGGACGATCAGCAGGCGCGGGCATTGCTGCAACACTTCGGCATTCCGTTCCGGCAGACAGCCTAAACCAGGCGAGAGGACAAGATACGTTCGATGGCAACCACAGCAAAAAGAGTCAAAGACAAGCGCAAGCCAAAATTTTCATCGCGGCAGCATAACCGGTGCAACCTGTGCGGACGGCCCCGGGCGTTTCTACGAAAGTTCGGCATCTGCCGGCTCTGCTTCCGCGGCCTGGCATTGCGCGGCGAAATTCCCGGAGTTGTGAAGTCATCCTGGTAAGCGGTGTGGTTTTGGCCACGCAGCGTAACGGTTTTGAGATTTTTACTACAAGCGCCTCGGTTTTTTCAAAGCAGGCGCTGGAACGATCCTCGCAGGTTCCCGCCACAGGCGGGCGAACGGGGGATCAAGGAGATACGATGAGTGTAAGCGATCCAGTATCCGATCTGTTGGCACGGCTTCGCAACGCGATCCATTCGCGGCATGCGAAGCTGGACGTGCCTGCCTCCAAGTTAAAGCTTGAGATAGCCCGCATTCTGAAGGAAGAAGGCTACATCAGCAACTACAAGGCGACAGAGGAAAACAGCAAGCGTTTTCTGCGGGTCTATTTGAAATATGACACCAACAACCAGGCGGCCATTCGGGGCCTGGCGCGCGTCTCCCATCCAGGTTGCCGCGTCTACGTGCATCGCGACGAAATTCGCCGGGTGCAGGGCGGACTTGGCATCAGCATCATCACCACGCCGAAGGGTGTGATGACAGGCCGTCAGGCGCGCCGTGAAGGTGTGGGCGGCGAGTTGTTGTGCGAAGTTTGGTAATCGAGTACGTCGATTGCAAGATGGATTGGGCTGCAGTGGAACGCGCGGGAAAATAAGCCGGGCGGGACTCGCAAGCCGAAGAGAAAGAGAATCACAAGATGTCGCGTATAGGAAAACAGCCAATTCCGCTGGGCAAAGGTGTCAAGTACACGGTGCAGGGCAATACCGTCGTGGTGGAAGGCCCAAAGGGCAAAGTGGAGCAGCCGATTCCCGGGGGCTTGAAGTTTGAAGAAAAACATGGGCATCTCCACGTAGTTCGCAGCGAGGAATCGCAGGCGGCGATTCATGGATTGACGCGTGCGCTGGTAGCGAATGCGGTTCGTGGCGTAACTCACGGCTGGACACGCGATCTCGACATTGTCGGGATTGGATATCGCGCGGAATTGAAGGGCAAAAACACGGTTGTTTTCACGTTGGGCTACTCGCACCCGATCGAATTTCCTCTGCCTACGGGCATTTCGGCGACGATCGATGCCAAGCAGACCCGGCTGACGATTAGCGGCATCGATCGCCAGAAGGTTGGCCAGGTCGCGGCGGACATGCGGTCTTTGCGCAAGCCTGATCCATACAAGAACAAGGGCGTTCGCTACTCGGACGAGAAGCTGAAGAAGAAGGTTGGCAAGACTGGCGCCAAGTAGGCCAAGGCCTAGTAGGTTGGCTTGCAAAGTTCAGAACCGAACGGGGATGCAGGGCGTCTCCGCTTTTAGGAAGGAAGTACATTATGATTCCGCAGATTTTACGCAATTCAAACCGCCAGCGTGTGCATGATCGCATTCGCCGCAAGATGCAGGGAACGGCAGAACGGCCGCGTCTGAATGTCTACCGCTCTTTGAATCAGATCTACACGCAGCTGATTGACGATCAGGCGGGTACCACTTTGGTTTCTGCTTCCAGTGTGACCGCCAAGCTGAAGACGGGCGGCAATGTCGCGGCAGCCAAGGAAGTTGGCAAGCTGATCGCAGAGAAGGCCAAGGAAAAGGGCATCAAGAAAGTGGTTTTCGACCGGGGCGGATATCTCTACCACGGCCGCATCAAGGCGTTGGCGGATGCCGCGCGCGAAGCGGGATTGGATTTTTAAGCTTGGAATGCTTGACACACACCCTGATTGGTTGTGACAGACCGGTAACGGTCTGAAAGGAAAACGGACGGAATGGCAATCATCAAGAAAAAGTTGGAAGCCGGGCAATACAACCTGAAAGACCAGGTAGTCTCGATCAACCGCGTAACCAAGGTTGTCAAGGGCGGCAAGAATATGTCGTTTGCCGCGTTGGTCGTGGTGGGCGATGCCTCTGCCGGTGTGGTCGGTTTTGGCTCCGGAAAAGCGAAGGAAGTTCCGCAGGCGATCCGCAAAGGCATTGAGGCGGCGAAGAAACATCTGGTGCGCGTCAACATGACGGAGACTTCCATTCCGCATCAGGTCCTGGGACGGTTCGGTTCCGGCCATGTGTTGTTGAAGCCGGCGCCGGAAGGCACGGGCGTGATTGCGGGCGGCGCGGTGCGGGCCATCATGACATCAGTTGGAATTCAGAATGTGCTGACCAAGAGCCTGGGATCGGCAAACCCGCACAATGTGGTGCGCGCCACCTTCGCGGCGATGGTGCAATTGCGCGATAAGCGCGATGTGGCTGCCCTGCGCGGCAAGCCGGTAGAGGAGTTGTAATCCAATGGCAGACAAAAAGGTAACAGCTAAAAAATCGGCGGTCATACCCGCGCCAGCCAAGCGAATCCAGATCGAGTATTACCGCTCGGCCATCTGCACCCCGGACAAGCACCGGAAAGTGATCAAGGGTCTCGGCTTTACGCGCTTGCGGCAGATTGTCGAACGCGAGGATACGCCTTCGGTGCGCGGCATGGTGAAGGTGATTCCGCATCTGGTTCGCATTCTCGGCTAAGAAAAATCAGGCATAGCATTGTGGTTGCTGTATCCCGCTGGGCGACAGGTTCCCAGGGGTGAATAGAGGACATGGAATCATGAACTTATCGAATTTACGGGCACCGAAGAAAGCGAACTCGGGCAAGAAGCGGATTGGTCGCGGTATGGGCTCGGGGATGGGCAAGACATCCACCCGAGGCCACAAAGGGCAAGGGTCGCGGTCGGGTTCGAGCCTGATGCGCGGATTTGAAGGCGGACAGATGCCGCTGCACCGCCGTTTGCCAAAGCGCGGATTTACCAATATATTTCGCACCGAATACACTGTGCTGAATCTGGATCGCCTGGCGGAATTTGCTCAGGATGAGTTGACCTACGAGAAGCTGGTGGCGCTGGGTTTGGTGCGTAAGCGCAATGCGCTGGTCAAGGTGCTGGGTGTGGGCGAACTGACCACAGCCGTTACCGTCCATGCCCACAAATTCTCAAAGTCGGCGCAGGAAAAAATCGAGAAGGCTGGCGGGAAAGCAATTCTGATCGGCGAGTAAGACAAGCAGGAGTAGCATGCTGGAAAAATTTGCAAATATCTTTCGTATCCCAGACCTGCGCAAGCGTGTGCTGTTCACGCTGTTTATCCTCGCCATCTACCGGCTGGGTTCGCATATCCCCACGCCTGGAGTCAATACGAAACTGCTGGAGCAGTTTTTCTCCCAGAACAGCGGCAGTTCCCTCGGTTTAATCGACATGTTCAGCGGTGGCAACCTGCGCAAGCTGACCGTGTTCGCGCTGGGCATCATGCCGTATATTACGGCCGCCATTATTTTTGAACTCCTGACTGTGGTTTACGAACCGCTGGCCCGCCTGCAAAAAGAAGGCGACATGGGCCGCAAGAAGATTACACAGTGGACGCGCTACATGACCGTGTTTCTGGCGGTCGTGCAGTCGTTCGCCATCGCGTTAACCCTCGTCCATGGCTCCGGCAGCGTGCCCTATGTCACCAATCCGGGACCTGGGTTTGTGCTGATGACGGTACTTACTCTCACCACAGGCGCGACGTTTGTTATGTGGCTGGGCGAGCAGATTACGGACCGGGGCATCGGCGAGGGAATGAGTCTGCTGATCTTCGCCGGTATTGTGGTGGGGATTCCAGCCGGTATTCAGGACCTGTATCAAAAGGCCATCACGCAAGCTTGGGGAGCCTTCACTATTCCCGCATTGATTTTGTTGCTGGTGGTCATGCTGGTGGTGGTCGCTTTCATCGTATTTGTGGAACGCAGCGAGCGGCGCATCCCAGTCCAGTATGCAAAGCGGATTGTTGGACGGCGCCTGATGGGTGGCCAATCGACCCACTTGCCATTGCGGGTGAATGCCGGTGGCGTCATGCCGGTCATTTTTGCGGCATCTATATTGTCCGCTCCGCTGTTGGTGCAAAACATGGCGTACTTCCACGACAGCCGCTTCTTCCGTCCTATCTTCGACGCGCTGAATGTAGGCGAGCCGTGGTATGAGCTTCTGTACTGCGTGGCGATTTTGTTCTTCGCCTATTTCTATATTTCCATCATCTTCCGGCCTGACGATATCGCTGACAACATGCGTAAATACGGCGGCTTTATTCCGGGTATTCGACCGGGCAAGCGGACGGCGGATTACGTCAACGATATCCTGACGCGCCTCACGCTGGTGGGCGGACTGTATCTGATTATCGTGTCACTGATCCCGCAATTCATGATCAGCGGAATTCATCTGAACCATCTCTGGCTGGTGGGTGCATTCTTCGATCGGATGCCGACCTGGGTCACGAATGGACTGGGCGTCAATTTCTATTTCGGCGGCACGTCGCTGCTGATCGTGGTCGGCGTCGCGATGGACACCATCAACAAGGTGGAAGCCCATCTGATCATGCGGCACTATGAGGGTTTCTCGGGCAAGGGAAGCCGCGTTCGCGGCAGGCGGTCATGGTAGCGCCGGCACCCCAAACGGGACCGGGTTCGACAAATATTCCAGTGGCACAGGCATTCACTCCGGGCCCGATTTTGTTGATGGGGCCGCCGGGGGCAGGCAAAGGTACGCAGTCCAAGATTTTGATGGCACTGTGGTCGGTCCCGCAGATTTCCACTGGCGATCTGTTGCGCGATATGCAGAAAGATCCAGAAAAGAGCGCATCCCCCTTAGGCGTGCAGATGCGCCAGGTGATGGATGCGGGCCATCTGATACCGGACGAACTGGTTCAGGCTGTCGTTCTGAACAGATTGCGGAAGCCGGATACGCGGCGCGGCTTCATCCTGGATGGATTTCCTCGCACGCTACGTCAGGCTGTATGGCTGGATGAGGAATTAAGCGGCGAGAAAGAAGGGCTGCCGATTGTTGCTGTCAGCATTCGGGTTAGCTATACTAAGCTTTTGCGCCGCATTACGGGTCGCCGCAGCTGTCCCACCTGTGCCCGCATCTACAACATCTACCTCTGTTTACCTGAGCATGAGACTGTTTGCGATGTGGATGGCACTGTTTTGATACAGAGGCCGGACGATACGGAAGAGGTTTTTGCCGAGCGTATGCGGACGTATGACGAAATGACAGCACCCGTGGTCGAGCATTATCACGGGAGGGCAAGGTTTGCCGAGGTCAACGGAGATATGACCGTGGACGACATCACTCGGGCAATCGTGGGCGCGATTGTGCGTCTCCGGGGCTAGCGGACCTATGGCAATCGTGATTCGGACTTCGAAAGAAATTGCCAAGATGCGGCGTAGTGGATCTGCCCTGCGCAGTGTGTTGGATGTGTTGCGAAACAGTATTACGCCCGGCATGACGACGATGGACCTGGAAAAGATTGCCGAGGCCAAAATCGCCGAAGCCGGGGCAGTGCCCGCATTCAAGGGATATCACGATTATCCTTGCGTGCTGTGCACGTCGGTGAATGAGGAAGTTGTGCACGGAATTCCTTCTGCAAAGCGCACGCTGCAGGAAGGCGATGTGGTTTCCATCGATTGCGGGTTGATCATCGACGGCTACTATGCCGATTCGGCAACCACGCTGCCGGTTGGAAAGATTTCCGCACCGGCACAGAAGTTGCTGGAGACGACCGAGCAATCGTTGCAAGCCGCGATTTCCGTAGTGCGGTCTGGAGCGACGCTGGGAGATGTGGGCGCGGCCGTGCAGGAAGTGGTCGAAGGGGCTGGATTCAGTGTGGTGCGTGATTTTGTTGGGCATGGGATTGGCACCGAGATGCATGAAGAACCGCAGATCCCGAACTACGGGCGACGGGCGCAGGGACTGAAGTTGCGTCAGGGCATGGTGCTGGCGATCGAACCGATGGTGAACGCTGGAGGCCATGCGGTCCGCGTGTTAGGGGATGGCTGGACGGCAGTGACTGTGGACGGCAGCCTGAGCGCGCATTTTGAACACACAATTGCGGTCGGTGCAGAGGGTGCGGAGGTTCTGACGGCATAGCGATTTCACGGTGCTGTCACAGGTTTTTAGATAGCTGAATGATGGGCCCCGAAGGCTGGGGAGGGCTGGAGCAGCGATTGTCGAAAGAAGACGCGATAGAAGTGATGGCAACGGTGGTCGAAACGTTGCCGAACGCCATGTTCCGAGTGGAGCTGGAAAACAAGCATCAGGTGCTGGCGCATGTGTCGGGAAAAATGCGGAAGAACTTCATTCGCATTTTGCCCGGCGACAAGGTTGCGGTCGAGCTTAGCCCGTACGATCTAAATCGCGGGCGCATCGTCTATCGCTATAAGTAGCGTAGGCACAAAGTTTGGAATCACGAAGAAGGAAGCGGGCAGCATGAAAGTTCGAGCATCAGTAAAGAAGATTTGCGACAAGTGCAAGGTCATCCACCGCCGTGGGGTGGTGCGCGTGATCTGCGAAAACACCAAGCACAAGCAGCGTCAGGGATAACATTCTGAAGCTGTACGTGCCGGCATGGTTCGGGCGAGTTAGCCGTAGAAAGGCTTGCGAGGAACCTGGATCATTGCCGCTCACCGCTGCAGGATGCGTAGTTTGGCATCCGGCAAGCATAACCGCTCTGAACGGTGAATCTGTTCCGGGCAAGCTAGAGAAGGAAAATTCATGGCACGTATTGCTGGCGTCGATCTGCCCAGGAATAAACAGGCACGCATCGCGCTTACTTATATTTTCGGTATCGGCGACCCTCGGGCGCTCAGAATCCTGAAGGCTGCGGACGTGGATCCGTTCAAGAAGCTACAGGATCTGGGTGAGGACGAGGTCAATCGCATTCGTCAGGTGATTGAGAATGAAGGCCAGGTGGAAGGCGACCTGCGCAAAGATGTCTCGATGCACATCAAGCGGCTGATTGAAATTCAGAGCTATCGCGGACTGCGGCATCGTCGTAACTTGCCTGTCCACGGACAGCGCACCCACACCAATGCCCGCACCCGCAAAGGTCCGCGCAAGGGCACCGTGACCAGCAAGAAGAAAGCGACGGCGAAAACCTAATGGCAAAAGCACAAGCAGGCGCTGCCGGCAAGGCCGCCAAGAACAAGAAATTCAAGAAGCGCGAACGCAAGAGTGTTCCATACGGCGTGGTCTACATTCAGGCTTCGTTCAACAACACCATTGTGACGATCACGGACGGCCAGGGCAACACGGTTTCCTGGAAGAGTTCCGGTTCGCTCGGTTTTCGTGGATCGCGCAAAGGTACTCCTTTTGCCGCGCAACAGGCAGCCGTGAACGCGGCGAACCAGGCGCGTGAGCATGGAATGCGCTCGGTGGATGTGCGGGTCAGCGGTCCGGGTTCCGGTCGTGAATCTGCAATTCGCGCCCTGGCTTCGGCAGGTATTGATGTGCGCACTATACGGGATGTCACTCCGGTGCCGCACAACGGATGCCGGCCACCCAAGCGTCGCCGCGTGTAAGACGACGCGAAAACACGCTGAAATACAAGGAAAAGCGTGTAAACTAATAGACTGTGGCCTAAAGCGGTTGATCTCGCTTGTGCCATGTACCTACTCAACGCACGAATACAGTTTGCGGACCGGGACGAAGGGTTTCTACCTGTAAACCGGTTGGCCTCTGAACCTAGGAGATTTTTGTGGCACGTTATACCGGAGCTGTCTGCCGCCTTTGCCGTCGCGAAGGCATCAAGCTTTTTCTGAAGGGTCCCAGGTGCTTTTCTGACAAGTGCGCCATCGAGAAGCGGAACTTCGCTCCTGGCCAGCACGGTCGCGACCGCAAGGCCAAGATTGTTGGCTATGGCTTGCAGTTGCGCGAGAAGCAGAAGGCCAAGCGCATGTACTTTACGCTCGAAAGCCAATTTCGCGCGTACTACGAAAAGGCCAATGCGGCACCCGGTGTCACTGGCGAACTGCTGATCCAGCAGTTGGAGCGCCGTCTCGATAGCGTTGCATTCCGTCTTGGATTTGCCACCTCACGCCGTCAGGCGCGGCAGGTTGTCCGTCATGGTCACGTGGAAGTGAATGGCCGCAAGGTCAACATTCCTTCATACCAGGTCAGCGTTGGTGATGAGATTCGCGTTCGTGAGGGCAGCAAGGCGTTGCCGGTGTTTGAAGTAGCTCGCGATTACAGCGGATCGGGCGCTGCACCGACTTGGCTGACTATTGATCGCCAAAATTTGAGCGGCAAAGTGCTGTCGTTACCGAAGCGCGAGGACGTTCACCTGCCTGTCAATGAGCAGCTCATCGTCGAACTGTACAGCAAGTAAATAATTTTTCTGTTCGTACGCAGTTCCGCGTGCGAACACGTTTGCGGAGGCAGGATCCAGATTTACCTTGTAGGGCCGCAGTGGAGCAGCTTCGACTGTGGCACGCCGCAACCAGCGGCAAACACCTAAACCGAGGAGAACAAGCACGGCCGTTGCAGAATGCTTCGCGACGTTTGCCGTGCAGGAAGCTAGGCAATCAACTATGTTATGGCGTGGATTTCAAAAACCGAAGCGTCTCTCAGTAGACCTGGAGACATTGACCGAGAAGTACGGCAAGTTCAGCGCGCAGCCATTTGAACGTGGCTTCGGCACAACCGTTGGCAACGCCTTGCGGCGTGTGCTGTTGTCGTCTGTAGAAGGCGCTGCAGTGACGGCCGTGCATATTGAAGGTGTACTGCACGAGTTTCAGTCGATCCCAGGCGTGGTTGAAGACGCGACCGACATCATCCTGAACCTGAAGCAGGTTCCCTTCAAGCTGAATGGCGAAGGTCCGAAGGCGATTTATCTGCGTGCGGACAAGCCGGGCATTGTCACCTCTGGCATGATTGAAGCCGACGGCGACGTGGACATCCTGGATAAAGATGTCTACATTGCCACCGTCAGCGAAGGCGGCAAGCTGGACATGGAAATGCGCCTCAAGCGCGGACGCGGCTATATTTCTGCTGATAAGAATTTCGATTCCGATCTTGGCATCGGTTTCATCCCTGTCGATTCTGTTCATTCGCCGGTTCGCAAGGTCAACTACACGATTGAGGCAGCTCGTCTGGGTCAGATCACGGACTACGACAAGCTGACGCTGGAAATCTGGACCAATGGTTCCGTACTTCCGGTCGATGCGATCGGTTTGGCGGCGAAGCTGTTGAAGGACCACATGAGCATCTTCATCAACTTTGAAGAGGAGTTGGAAGCTGATGCTGCGGCTGGTATGCATGAGCCGCTGATCCGCAACGAAAACCTGAACCGCTCCGTTGAAGAACTGGAGCTTTCGGTTCGCGGCTACAACTGCCTGAAGAATGCCGGCATTCAGACCATTGGAGAATTGGTCCAGAAGACCGAAGCCGAAATGCTGAAGACGAAAAACTTCGGTCGTAAGTCTTTGAATGAGATTAAAGAAATGCTGGCGCAAATGGGACTTTCTCTGGGTATGCGGATTGATGAAAGCGGCAATCCTGTTCCAGGACCAACCAGCATCCTGCCCGCCGCCGTTCTCAGCAGCATTGGTCGACGCGATGAGGATGACGATGAGGATGATGAGGACTTCGATGCTGATCTTCTCGCGCCTCACGAAGAGCCGGAGAACTTCTAACCAAACAAGACTGCGCGATATACCTCTGTGGGGGTATCGCGCAGCAAAGATTTATAGATCGACACAAAAGAGAGATTCGTCATGCGTCATCGCAAAGCAGGAGTCAAACTTGGACGGAATACCAGTCATCGTCGCGCCATGCTGCGCAACCTGGTAACCTCCATCATTCTTGAGGATCGCGTCCAGACTACGGTTACCAAGGCGAAGGCCGCGCGTCCGCATGTAGAACGGCTGATTACGCTGGGCAAGCGGGGCGACCTGCATGCGCGACGTCAGGCACTCGCCTATCTCCAAACCCGGGAGGCTGTCTCGCGTTTATTTGAGACTGTTGCTCCGCGGTACGGAGATCGCAATGGCGGCTACCTGCGTATTGTCCGCAGTGGCTTTCGAAAAGGCGATGGCGGCGAAACGGCATTTGTCGAGATGCTGGGCGTGGAGAAGATCCTCGAAGAAAAACGCGAGAAGCGCGCAGAAGCGCGTGCCAAGCGTCGCGAGACCATCGATAAGGCCATGGAGAATCCTGACGAACAGGGCCCTCCCAGCGATCCAGCCGAAAAGTAATTCAAGCAGTGCGTGATTCGTCAGGGCGGTACGAAATTACTTCGTGCCGCCTTGTTGCGTGTGTAGGGATTTAGGTAACCCGCAGCAGCCTGCTCCGGACTTACGAAATTTGAGAGACACCAGAGAGATACCCAGCAGGACTCCACATGCCATTCCCAGCTGCCCGTCGTTGAGACCCCATCTGTGATTGAGTAAGAAGATCGCAGGAATCAAGGCGGCACAGATTCCGGGCACGACGGCCAGCACTCGTTTCGATCCGGGCCAGGTGTGGAACTTCCTTTCCCAACTTGGACCATTCCAGTTCGACCGGCCCGTCCTTCGCAGGTAGATCAGGACAATTGCCCAGATCAGTAATCCAGCCCCCATGCATTGAAGAAAAATGTGCCATGGCTGGACAGGAAAATATCTGCTGACGATGAGAAGCATGAAAGCCAAAAAGCTCAGGCGCGCGTAATAGGGTTGAGTTCTCATTTTTTCTCTCCGAGATGCAAAAAGTGCCTTTCATTGAGGACAAGGAAACTTTACATTGGATAGAAATAAATGTCAAGGAAGCTTTACGTCGCGGAATTTGTCTTTTTGGATATGGAATGCATCCATGCTTCTCTCGTCATGCGATAGAGCACGTGGCGTCGTAGCGGGTGGTCAGCAGGAAACATGGGATGGTCGAAATCGCTCTGAGGGTCGCGTATCATTCCCAACTTCTCCATCACCCTGCGGGAGGGAAGATTTACCGTAACAGTGAACGCAACCACCTCAGGAAGTTGAAGCTGCTCAAAGGCGACACGCAGCACTGCATGGGCGCCCTCTGGAGCGAAACCTTTTCCCCAACTCTCCGGTGTGAGTCGCCAACCGATCTCCACCGTGGATGGAGCGACAGTCGGCAAATGAAACGTCATCCTTTGTATTCCGATCAGGCCAATAAAGGCGGATGTTTCGCGCAGTTCTGTCGCGAGAAAGCAGAATCCGTCCAGATCGTACATTTGTTGGAACGAGGCGACGGATGCGTCGCTTTCCTCGCGAGTCTGTAGGGATGGAAAAAACCTTCGGACACGCGGGTCTGCGTTCAGTTCCGCGAAGGCCGGCAGATCCTGATCCTGCCACAGTCGCAAACGAAGTCTTTCCGTCTCTATCATGCCCGTCTCAGACAAGGGAATTGTATCCGAGCACGGCGGGCGCCTGTGAATCTATACCGCACATGGGACGGAGGTTTTTTCCTGCGGCTGCGGCGCGCCGCTCTGCACGATGTACTCAATTAACGGACGTACGTTGCTGACCTCGGCAAGAAAAGCATCATGCCCGTGGTCGCCATGCAGCTCAATGTAATTGCACACAGCGTTCGCATTTTGAATGCGCTCCGCCAATGCATGTACGTCGGCGGCGGGGAATAGCCAGTCGGAGGAAATTCCCACTACCAAAAGGCGAGCGCGGATTCGATGCAGTGCTTCGGCCTCACTCGCGTATCCGCGTGACAGGTCAAAGGTGTCCATGGCGCGCGAGATGACCAGATAGCTGTTGGCGTCAAAGCGCTCGTTGAAGATTCGTCCCTGGTAATCGAGATAGCCGGCGGCATCGTAACGGGCAGTGTGGGACTGGAGCGGGTCTTCTCCGGAACGATCGGGCTTTCGTCCGAAACGTTCGGCAAACAGTGCCGGCGATTTGTAGGTACAGACAGCGAGCCCGCGTGCCAGGGCAAGTCCTCTTGTGGGCGGATGGGATGCGTCGTAATTTCCCGTGTTCCAGGCTGGGTCGAGCCGGATAATTTCTCGCTGCAGATGGTTGAGGGCCAATCCCATGGCGGAAAGCGGAGCAGCTCCGACTGAAAAACAGCCAGCGACCCGCTCTGGGAAATCGATAGTCCATTGCAGTGCCTGCATGCCGCCGATGGAGCCGCCAAGAACCGCGCGCAGTTGGTGAATGCCGAGATGCTGAATCAGCTGCGCCTGGGCACGGACCATGTCGCGAATGCTGACGACAGGGAAGTCCGCGCCGTAGGATTTGCCGGCTGTGGGATTGATGGAACCCGGGCCAGTGGAACCATAACAGGAGCCGAGCACGTTGATGCCAATCACGCAATATTTTTCTACATCCAGAGGATGACCATCGTGAAACAACTCTGGCCACCAATCCGCCACACGCGCCGAACCGGTGAGCGCGTGACAGGCGAGGATGGCGTTATCGCCTGTATTGTTCAACTTGCCATAGATGGCATAGTGGAGCGAGGCTTGCTGCAACTCCTCGCCGGAATCCAGCGCGAAAGGCGCACCCTGGTTGAGTATGAAATCGCCTTCGAAATCGGGCTGCAAGGGTTGTTGCTTCATCATCTCCGCCTTACACAGTCACTGGGGTTTGCTTGGATGACTGCACCTTTGCAAATGCTTGTTCAAGGTCAGCAATCAGGTCGGCACTGTCCTCAATGCCGACAGAAAGCCGTACCAGGTTGGGAGTTACGCCAGCCGATTCCTGTTGTTCCTCGGTGAGCTGCTGGTGCGTCGTAGAGGCGGGATGAATCACGAGAGACTTGGAGTCACCCAGGTTCGCCAGCAACGTGAAAAGTTGCAGCGAGTCGATGAATTGCTTGCCCGCGTCGTAGCCTCCGCGAATGCCAAAGGTAACGATGGAGCTGGATCCAGACGGCAAATATTTTTTTGCCAGCGTATGGTATTTGCTGCTGGTCAGGCCGGGATAGTTGACCCAGTCAACGCCGGGGTGCTTTTCCAGGAACTTCGCGATAGTCAGTGCATTTTCCGAATGGCGCTGCATGCGCAGATGCAGCGTTTCAATTCCCTGCAAGACAAGAAATGCATTGAAAGGGGAAAGGCAGGCGCCGGTGTCGCGCAGGCCCTGCACGCGCGCTTTCAGGATAAAGGCGAGGTTGGCGAACGCCGCCGTGTACGAAAGGCCGTGGTAGGAAGGATCAGGTTCGACGAAATCGCGGAAACGTCCGGATTTGGCCCAGTCAAATTTTCCACCGTCGACGATGACGCCGGCGATGCTATTGCCGTGGCCACCGAGAAATTTCGTGGCGGAATGCACCACAATATCCGCTCCCCATTGGATGGGATTGCAAAGGATGGGCGAAGGTACGGTGTTATCGACAATGAACGGAAGCGCATGTTCATGGGCGATCGAAGCAAACCGTTCCAGATCGATGACATCGAGCTTGGGGTTGCCGAGCGATTCGGCGTAGACGGCGCGGGTGCGATCGTTGATGGCTTTGCGCAGGCCTTCATAATCGTCGGATTCGACGAAGCGGACCTTGATGCCAAGTTTGGGTAGCGTGTAGTTGAATAAATTGTAGGTTCCGCCGTAGAGAGATGTAGTCGAGACAATCTCATCTCCGGAGTTTGCCAGGGTGAGAATCGTCAATGTTTCCGCAGCCTGGCCGGAGGCTGTTGCCAGCGCAGCCACTCCTCCTTCGAGCGCAGCGACACGCTTTTCCAGAACATCCGTGGTCGGATTCATGATGCGGGTATAGATATTGCCGAACTGTTGCAATCCGAAGAGTGCCGCGGCGTGGTCGGCATTCTCAAAAGCATAGGAAGTCGTCTGATAGATCGGGACAGCGCGCGATCCGGTGGTGGGGTCGACGACCTGGCCGGCGTGAACGGCGAGGGTTGCTGGTCGATGTTGGTTCGTGTCGGACATTTGGTTTCTCCTACGGACAAAGCTGACTGTGTGATGCACAAAAAGAAAAACCCGCGAGCGGAACGCTGCGGGTGACTGAATCTTCTGATAGGAGGTCGACTAAGGGATCATTCACCTCTCCAGAAACAGCTGCCCGCGAACGCAGATTGGCATTCGCATGGACATCCGCATGTTTTGGAGGCAGAGATTCATCACTTCCGTTGCAGAGTAGCCGATCGCCAGAATGGTTGTCAAGTATTCGAAAGCGCGTCGGGACGGTGTTTGCTTTGCAATACATAGTTTTGGACATGGCCGGCGAAACCGCTGGAACAATCGACGTGTCTCTTCCTATATGATTCTTGAAAGCATCAAGAACTTCTTGGACGGCTTCATCACGCATAGCTCCTTGCTCTATCGTACCGAAATCCTATGACACACTTCGATCCGAATCCGATGGACCCCTCCGGCATGGGCGATACGAAAACTACGTATAACCGATTTCTGTTACTGGTTGCCGGACTCGGCGGCCTGCTTTATGGAGTGGATGTCGGGATTATCGGCGGAGCGCTGCCCTATCTAGAAGCCACCTCGCACCTGAACGCGGGGCAGCTTTCCATTATCGTCGCGGCCGTTTTGCTGGGCAGCGTGATCTCAACCTTGTTTGCCGGGCTGCTGGCCGACTGGATGGGACGCCAGCCGCTGATGATAGTAAGCGGGCTCTTATTTGTTCTCAGCATTCCGGTGATCGCGCTTTCGCATGGCTATAGCCCGCTGTTTTTTGGCCGTCTTTTGCAGGGTATCAGCGGCGGTCTTATCGGGATTGTGGTTCCGCTGTACCTTGCCGAATGCCTGCCAGCCTCAACTCGAGGAAAGGGAACCGGCGTTTTCCAGTGGTTACTCTCGCTGGGTATTGTGACAGCGGCACTGATTGGAATTTATTACAGTTATCGCGTTGCCGCAGTGGAGAAGATCGCTGATCCAGCTACCGTATTCCTGTTTAAGAACCAGGCCTGGCGACGGATTTTCTGGGTCTCGTTGCCCCCTGGCGTCCTTTTCATGGTTGGCAGTTTATTCCTGGCGGAGTCCCCGCGGTGGCTGTTCAAGCGTGGCAAAAAGGAGCTTGCCTATGCCGCCCTGCTTCGTTCGCGAACCAAGGAACAGGCGGAGGTTGAATTTAAGGAGATGGAAGAGACAGCGCTAACCGCCAATGCGCAAGCCACCTCCGCCTCTGGGGAGAGGAAGAAAGACTCGCTTCTGCGTCGCAAGTATGTGGTCCCATTTCTACTCGCCTGTGCCATTTTGCTGGTCAACCAGGCCACCGGCGTGAACTCGCTGATCGCGTACAACACGGGCATCCTGCTGCAGAGCGGACTCTCCGACCTTAGCGCGCATTGGGGCTACGTCATTTTCACCTTCGTCAATTTTTCTCTGACCATTGTTGGCATGATGTTGGTGGACACCAAAGGCCGGAAATTTCTGTTCATTCTCGGCACCTCTGGAATCATCGTCTCAATGCTGGGAGTGGGCTTGCTGTTTATCCATACGGAAAGCTTGAATCTGGACTGCCGCAATGCGATTCAATCGATGGTCCAGCCAGACCAGACGCTCACGTTGCCATTCGATGAGGCAGCCGCGAAAAAGCTGCTGGCCGCAAAAGAATACAGCGGGAGCGCAATTCAGGCCGACCGGGCCTCGCTGGAAGTGATCTACTCCTATGGCGGATTCACTGCGGCGACCAATTTTGTGCGATCGGATGAAAAGGGTGCGACGCCAATTCACATCACGCGTGAAAGCGCCGTGCCCAGCAGCAAGTTTGAGGCACTGTTCAAAAATCCTTTTGCCGATGTGGAGGCGGCGCGCACTGCTCCGCTGAGAATCCAAAAGGCCGTCATTGGCCAGGTACCGCATGCGGGTCACGGTTGGCTGGTAGCGCTGGGACTGTATCTGTTTATGGGATTTTATTCGCTTGGTCCTGGAGTGTGTGTCTGGCTCGCGCTGTCGGAATTGATGCCGACGCGCATCCGCTCAAACGGTATGAGTATCGCATTAGTCCTGAACCAGATGGTGTCGACGATTCTGGCCGGCGTTTTTCTGCCAGTGGTCGGTAAGTACGGATATTCGACGATCTTCTTCCTGTTCGCCGGATTCACTGTGTTCTATCTGCTGATCGTGGCATTCTTCCTGCCAGAAACGAAAGGCAAGACGCTCGAAGAGATCGAAGAATATTTCGACAAGCCGAAACGAAGGAGAGCCCTGGCGGGTTGAACTGCGCCAGCGGAACTATCGCGTCCGCTGTTTTGCATGACCGTCGCCGCTCGACCTAGTGGGGCTTCTCCAGTTCTTCTTTGGACACGTCCCTGATGTGGGTTGCGATGAACCAGCTGTAGCCGAACGGGTCTTTCACTCCGGCCATGCGGTCGCCATAAAATTGATCCGTGGGCTCGCGAACGCTGTTCGCGCCAGCGGCAATGGCCTGGTGATACATTTGATCGCAATTCTCCGTGTAGATCAGCAGCGAAACCGGGCTACCGCCATAGTGGGCTGGGGCGAAGGCCTCGATCTTCGGGTTTTCGTCGGCCATCATAATGCAGGAATCGCCAATCTGAAGTTCCGCGTGGCCAATGCGCCCGTCAGGCTGCTTCATGCAAAGGCGCTCTGTGGCGCCAAAAGCTTTCTTGTAAAATTCAATGGCTTTGGCCGCTCCGTTGATCATTAAATACGGTTGGACGCTGTGGTATCCATCCGGAATTGGTTTGACTGACATCGCGAATTCCTCCACTCCATTGAGATGCGAATTTTCGACAAAGATAATAGCTTCCACATACGGATATGCAATCGACGTATTTGCCGTGGCGGATTTAGCTAACTGAGGGCGTGCGATTTCGATTCGTGCAAGCCGGTTGCGATGATGGCTGCCACCAGAAACGCGATGGAGATGGAAGACAGAGCGAGTTCGATTCCACTGATTTCTGTGATGTATCCGATCAGATAGGGAGCGCCTGCGCTGAGAAATCTGCCGACGTTGTAGACCACACCCATCGCCGTTCCGCGTACAGCGGTGGGGAAAGCCTCGCTGGCAATAATCGTAAAGCCGCTGAAGAACCCTGTTCCGAAAAATCCGACGATAGGGCCGAGCACCAACAATAGCCGCGGATTATGCGTGTTCGCATAGAGAGGTACAAGCGCAGCTGCCGCCAGTAAGAAACCGATATAAATCCGCTTGCGACCGAAGATGTCCGCCAGATATCCAAACGAAAGATAGCCGGCGGCAGTTCCAATCTGCATGACGATGGTCCATGCGGAAGTTTGCACGATGCTGAGTCCGCGTCCTCCTTGCGCAGTCGGCAGCGACAGGAATCGCGGAATCCAGGTAAACAGCCCCCACCACGCAAACAGAGAGGCAGCGTTCATGGACGCGGTAATGATCGTAGCTCGTCCGAGTTTGCCTTGAAAAATCCTGCGGATCGGCATGGTCGCCGCTTTCTCCTGCCATATCTCCGGCTCTTTTACTGACCTGCGAATCCACACTGTGACCAACGCGGGCAAGACGCCGACAAAGAACACCGCTCGCCAGCCGAAATGCGGCAGGACCAACGCGGTGATGGTCGCGCCAAGCGCGTATCCAGCGGCCCATGAAGCCTGGGCGATGCCGATGGCTTTGCCACGATGTTCGGCTGGCCACATTTCCGCAACCAGCGCTCCGCCAGCGGCCCATTCGCCGCCGCTCCCCAGTCCCAGCAGAAAGCGGAAGACCGCCAGCTGCACGATGGAATGCGCCAAGCCACAACAGGCGGTGAAAACGGAGTAAACCAACATGCTGAAGATCAGGGCGTGGGTGCGTCCCACTTTATCGGCCAGCCATCCAAAGAAGACACCGCCGATCGCCGCTGAGAGCAAAGTGAGCGACATCAGGAGACCACTGATAGACGCGCTCATATGCAGGTCGCGCTGCAGGTCGACCAGGACCAGCGAGAACAGCATGATGTCCATGCTCTCGAGCATCCATCCCAGCGATGTGGTGAGGAGTGCGCGTTTTTGTGCAGTGGTTGCTCCGGTCAGCCATTGCAAACTTCGCATCCGTTCGTCCTTTCTTTTGCCGCTGGGATTCGATTTCTGGATCGCAGCCAAGTTGGAGACCGGCTGCGCTGTTCCCGTTGCCCAGGCGGAGCAGGTTGAGCAACGGCGAATGTCCCCTGATACACTCGACCGAAATGGTGACGCTGTACAACAAAATTGCCAATCAGAGCCTGGAAAGACTGGCCGCGCTGAGCGATGGCGTCTTCGCTTTTGCTCTGACACTGTTGGTGCTGGATCTGCATTTGCCTGCGGCGGAAACCATCCACTCCGAACGTGGACTGCTGCAAGCGCTTGTGCTTCTTTCTCCTAGCATCATGATGTACCTGATGAGTTTCCTGACGCTTGGCATTTTCTGGAACGGGCAACAAACGCAGATGAATTATCTTGCGCGGTGCGATCGAGATCTGACATGGATGTACATCGCATTTCTGTTTGCGGTGACACTCACACCATTTTCGACAAAGTTGCTGGCCGCGTTTATCGCCTATCGTACGGCTTTACTGGTCTATTGGTTGAATATTTTGCTGATGGGAGCGGTTCTCTACGGTTGCTGGCGATATGCCAGCCGTGCCGGTTTGATCAAAGAAGATACGCCGGTAGAAATTCGCCGAGCGATTCGGCGCCGCGTGGTGATTGCACAGTCGCTCTATGCAATCGGCGCGCTTCTGTGTGTGTTCGGCACCCGATGGAGCATCGCCTTCATTTTTGTGGTTCAACTGTACTATGCGATTGCGCCGCGCAAGCTGCAGATCGCGAAGGCATGAGGATTGGATGCACCTTCGGATGCACATGACCGCGAGACGCGCGCAGACATCAGCTTGGATGGTTATTCAACGTGATAGTTCGGCGCTTCCCGGGTGATGATCACATCATGCACGTGACTCTCGCGCAGGCCGGCATTGGAGATGCGAATAAAGCGTGCATTCTCTTGCAGCTCGGTGATGCTGTTGCAGCCTAGATAGCCCATGCCGGAGCGCAGGCCGCCGACCAACTGATAGACCATGGCTTCAAGCGGTCCGCGATACGGAACCCGGCCTTCGATCCCCTCAGGCACGAATTTTCCAAGACGGTTTTGCGCACTGCCTTCGCGGGAGACAACAGAAGCAGAGGATTCTTCCTGATCTCCAAGATCGCGCGAGCTTTGGAAGTAGCGCTCGCCTGATCCCTGGGCCATGGCGGAGATGGAACCCATGCCGCGATACGTTTTGAAGGAGCGGCCCTGAAAGAGAATCGTCTCGCCTGGACTTTCATCGACGCCGGCAAATAGCGAACCAATCATGACCGTGCTGGCGCCAGCGGCGATTGCCTTGGTCACGTCGCCGGAATACTTCACGCCTCCATCCGCGATAACAGGAACGTTGAGGGGTCCAGCGGCGCGATAGGCTTCGGAAATCGCGGTGATCTGCGGCATACCTGCGCCTGTCACCATACGCGTAGTGCAAATCGATCCCGGGCCGATGCCGACCTTGATGGCGTCTGCGCCCGCTTCAATGAGTGCCTTAGCACCTTCATAGGTGGCGATATTGCCGGCCATCACGTCGATGTCAGGGTAGGTCTTTTTCAGCAGCTTGATTGCGTCCAGGACTCGCGAGGAATGTCCGTGAGCGGAATCGATGGCCAATGCGTCGACTCGGGCGCGGATCATTTCACCGGCGCGTTCCAGAAAATCTCCGGTGGCTCCAATGGCCGCGGCCACGCGCAGACGGCCCTGCGAATCTTTCGCAGCGTTGGGATATTTCAATTTCTTCTGGATATCTTTGACCGTGATCAGGCCCTTTAATTCGTATTGATCGTTGACTACCAGCAGCTTTTCGATGCGATGCTGATGCAGGATTTGTTCTGCCTGGTGCAGTGTTGTGCCGACGGCAACAGTAACGAGATTGTCTTTCGTCATCACCTCGCCGACGGGAATATCGGTGCGGGTTTCGAAGCGCAGGTCGCGATTGGTCAGGATGCCAACCAGCTTTTTATTCTTGGTGACGGGGACGCCGGAAATTTTGTAGTGCCGCATGACTTCCAGTGCTTCGGAGATTAGCTGCTCGGGCGCAATCGTCACCGGATCGACGATCATGCCGCTTTCCGAACGCTTCACTTTATCGATTTCGGCAGCTTGCTGCTCGATGGAAAGGTTGCGATGAACCACTCCGATGCCGCCCTGTTGCGCCATCGCGATGGCGAGCCGCGATTCGGTCACGGTATCCATGGCGGCACTGAGTAGGGGGATGTTCAGCGTGATGTTGCGGGTGACACGTGTCTGGGTGCTCACCTGGGTCGGCACTACTTCGCTATAGGCAGGAACAAGAAGAACATCGTCGAACGTGAGGGCTTCAGGAACCGGAAGTTGAATCATAGGGCACAGGCCAGGATAGGGAAGCGGGTCTGGAGGATTCGATTCGGCGTTGCGGAATGATTTGTCAGAGGTTGCATACCTGATTGTAATGTTCCGCCTACCTTAGGGCAACTAAGGGAATGAATCCAGAAGCGCGATGGTTTGTCGGCCACGGGCGATTCCACGAATGCTTGCAAATGTCTGGAATCAATGCTCCTGCCTAATAAACAAGCTCTTCTGTGAACCACCTTAGCGGGGTTTGAAATCCGACGGAAACAGGCGTATCCTAACGAAGTAGACGAGTTTGTCCTGAATTTGTCCTTAGTTCGTCGCTGGCAGCCTTTGGCGAGTGGGCCGGGGCGGGAGAAATGAGTGGGCGAGAGCCCACTTTTTATTTGCTCTGGAGTTTTCGGGAACAACCACCGTTGCGTACGTCTCCATGGCTCTCGATCTGGACAAAATTCGCGCTTTGGCGGACCGTGTCGCCGCATCCCATGGGTTGGCCGTGGTGGAGGTGGAATATCTCGGCAGTCCCAAGCATCGAGCCTTGCGCATCTATATAGAAAAGGACGCTGCCAGCCGAGCGAAGCTTGCGCTAGAAAGTGTTGCTGCCAAGGACGCGCTGAAACTGCCCGAGCATGTATCGGTCGACCAGTTGGCCGGGATCAAGGTCGAAGATTGCCAGGTTTTCAGCGACGATTTTGGCACCGTACTGGATGTTGAGGAATTGGTTCCGGGCGCAGAATATACGCTTGAAGTCTCCTCGCCAGGGCTGGATCGTAAGTTGCGCGGACATGACGATTACGCGCGTTTTGCAGGTAGTCTTGCGAAGTTGCGAACCGTCGAGCCGATCCATGGCAACTCGCACTGGCAGGGCCGCATTACGAATGTGACGAACGAAACGTTGGACCTGGATTTAAGCACGATAAAGAAAAGAAAGAACAAAACGGAAGCGGTGACCGGCGAGAAGGTCACCATCGCATTTTCGAATATTTTGAAGGCGAACCTGATTCCTGAAATTTAGCTTTACACATCATTCCGCCAGATAAGGCTGAGACGAACTATGGCAAGTGCACTCTACGAAACGATTGAAGTTTTGAGCCGGGACAAAGGCATCGATCCGCAGATTGTGGTGAACGCGGTGGAAGATGCGATTGCTCTGGCGACGCGCAAGTATTACAAAACGTTGGAAAACATGCGTGGCGAACTCGACCGCGAAACCGGCGAGATTCGTGCCTATGCCTACAAGACGGTGGTTGAGTCGCCGGAACTTGTGGAAGATCCGCTGAACCAGATCAACCTGGAAGAAGCGCGCGGGATTGCTCCTGAAGTGGAAGTGGGCGGCGAATTGCGCTACTACAAGCCGACGGATGTGCTGGGACGCATTGCGGCGCAGATGGCCAAGCAGATCATCTTCCAGAAGGTGCGCGAGGCGGAACGGGACACCGTATTTAACGAATATGCGCATCGCGTGGGCGAAGTGTTGAATGCGACCGTGAAACGGATCGAAGGACAGGATGTCATCTTCGACATTGGCAAAGCGGAAGCGCGGATGCCGAAACGGGAGCAGTCGCGGCTGGAGCAGTTTGCCGTAGGCGAGCGGGTACGTGTTGTCCTGTTGCGCGTGGATCGAAATGCACGCGGGCCGCAAGTCGTTGTTTCCCGCGCCGCCAAGGAGTTGGTGCAGAACCTTTTCCAGAGCGAAGTTCCGGAGATCTATGACAGCACGGTGGAGATTCGCGCCATTGCTCGCGAAGCCGGCGAGCGCACCAAGATCGCGGTGGTATCGCGGGACAAGGATGTAGATCCGGTGGGCGCCTGCGTTGGCATGAAGGGCATGCGGGTGCAGTCCATCATTCGCGAGCTACGCGGAGAAAAGATCGACATCATCGAGTTCAGTGAGGAGATCACAACCTTTGCGGAGAAGGCGCTGCAGCCGGCAAAGGTAAGTCGCGTCAGCATTATCGATCTGGCGGACAAGCAGATTGAAGTGATCGTCGACGATACTCAGTTGTCGCTCGCCATTGGCAAAAAGGGGCAGAACGTGCGCCTGGCGGCGAAGCTGCTGGGCTGGAAGATCGACATCAAGAGCGAGGAAGAAAAGCGCCAGGAGGTCGAGCAGCAGATGCAGGCCATGGCAGGTCCGATTACCACGCCAATTGAGCAGGTGACGGAATTGGGCGAAGGCACCATCCAAAAACTGATCGCTGCGGGTATCACGACCGTGGAGGGATTGGCGGACATGACGCCCGAGGAACTGGAGGAAGTCCCAGGCATAGGGGAGAAGACCCTCGAAAAGATTGGCACCGCGGTTCGCCATTATTTCGCCCAGCTGGATGCCAGTGCTGACACGGACGCGAGTCCGCTGGGGACGGAAACCTCAGAAGCGGAAGACGACAATGAGGCGGCGCTAGACCGTGAGGCCGGAGCCGGGGCCGACGTCGAAACAACGGATGACGATGACCTGCTCGGATCTGAGGAAGTAGTGGGTGGCGAGTCTGGTGAGGTCTCCAATTTGGACCTGGCCGAGGAGACCGATCGAACTCAGTGAGTTGTCGGAGGTGGCCGCTGCGGAAGACGAGGGGACATCGCAGAGCCTGATGAAGAATTTTCTAGAGGATGCTACGGCGACGGACAATGACGATCAACCCGTCTCAGTGGATGCGCCGGATGCCCGCGAGCCCGCATTGGACAGATGGGAAGACAAGGAAAAACCCTGATCAGGACAGCCGAAGAGGCTGGGCAGCATGAAAATTAGCAATTTCGATGCGACTTTCAGGGGATAATGAGAGAAGATGCGCACCTGACTGCAGACCACGAGGCACCATATGAGCAGCTAAAAGTTTCGGAAAAGGCGAAAGAGACGGATGAGTAAAGTTCGAATTAACGATCTAGCACGAGAGCTGGAAGTCAAAAGCAGAGTGATTCTCGACATACTCCCTGAAGTGGGTGTTACGGAGAAGAAGACGCACTCCAGTTCTGTTGAAGAAGACGAGGCCAAGCGCGTGCGCGCCGCCCTGGGCCGCGGCAGCAAATCTGCGTCGAGTGCGCCCGGCAAGGCCACTACGGGTGAGCAGAAGCCCAAGATTGACTTGTCCAATATTTCCAGGCCCGGAGATGTTCTGCGGGCCATTCAGCAGCAAAAGGAACAGAAAGAATCTCATGGGACGCATCGTGGTGCGACAGCCGCGCCGCGACCCACTGTGACCGCTGCAGCTGCCGGACCAGCGAAACCGACCGTTTCGGCGCCTGCAGCCACTTCTTCGGCCGCTGGACACGCGGTCACTAAGCCTGCTTCCACCGGTACGTCCGCCAGCGCCGCGACAGCCAGCACCGTATCTGCCAGCGCCGCCGCTGGATCGAAGCCCGCTCCGCGCAAAATCGTCCCGTTACCACGCCAAGCGCCACCGATTGTTGCTGCGATACCGACTCCCACGCCCGCCATCGCCTCGCGTGCGCCTTCCGGCCCGGTGATTGTAAAGCCGCCCGCATCCGGATTGACAGGCGCAGCTTCGGTTGTCGCCGCTCCAGCAAAAAGTGCTCCGCAAGAGACAAAACTTACATCCGCAGCCGCTCCAGTAACCTCACGCGCGCCGCAAACTCCCGCTGCCACGGCGGAGTCAACGCCTGCGCCGGCGGCGACTGCCGAACAGCCAATTGCTGCCAGTTTCGCTGCGGCAACCGACGCGACACCATCCGCCGAGTCCGCGGCTGCTTCCACGGGTCCGGCAGTTGCAGCAGTCCCAGCCAAGCGCGTAATTATGCCCCAGACCGGCCCGCGCCCTATTTACACAGCTCCGGCAGGAGCAGCCCAGACATTGGGCGGTATGCAGCGCGGCAAACCGATTTTTGAACGTCCTCGTCCGCAAGGACCGGGCGGCACCGGTGGAGCGCCGTATGGTTCTCGTCCGGCGACTGGTCCGGGAGTGGGACCGGGCGGCGTTCGGCGCCCCATGCACCCCACACGCCAACATCCCACTGGCGCGCCTGGATCGCGTCCGGGAATGCCTGGGCGTCCTGGCTTTGGAGCACCACGTCCCGGCATCGGTGTCGCACCTGGCATGGCGCCCCCGGCAGGCGCTGGAGATCGGCCATCGCGTGGACACGCGCAGCGGCGCGGCGGAAACAATCGCTACGAAAAGTCGAAGGAAGGTCCAATGAAGGGAATGGTTGCGCCGCGTCTGGGCGCAGCACAGATTCCTACCGGGCCCGTCCCGATTACCCGAAATATCACTGTGACCGATGGCGTCAGCGTGAAAGATCTGGCGGAGAAGCTGGATTTGCGCGCAAAAGATTTGATTGCAACTCTGTTGCAGCGCGGCGTGTTTGTGACTGTCAATCAGTCGCTTGATACAGACTTGATCAAGGAAGTATCTCGCCAGTTTGGCGCTGAAGCGCAGGTCATCAGCTTTGAAGATGAAATGGCGAACGAGGCGTTGGAGAACCTGCTAACGCAGGAGACCAACAATGAATTGGAAGTGACGCGTCCTCCCGTTGTCACCATCATGGGCCATGTCGATCATGGAAAGACATCGCTGCTCGATGCCATCCGCGAAACTGAAGTGGCGGCGGGCGAGGCCGGTGGAATTACTCAACATATCGGCGCCTACAAAGTTCGCATCAACAAAGAGGATTCTCCTGCATTCGGGCGCGAGATCGTGTTTCTCGATACTCCTGGCCATGAAGCCTTTACGCGCATGCGTGCGCGCGGCGCCAAGGTAACCGACATTGTTGTGATCGTGGTTGCCGCCGACGACGGCGTGATGCCGCAGACGCTGGAAGCGATCGACCATGCCAAGGCGGCGAATGTGCCGATCATTGTCGCCGTGAACAAAATTGATAAGCCGGATGCACAGCCGGACCGCGTCAAGCAGCAACTGGGCGATCGCGGATTGGTGCCGGAATCGTGGGGCGGCAGCACGGTATTTGTCGACGTATCCGCAAAGAAACGCATCAACCTCGACCTGCTGCTTGAGATGATCTGCCTGGTCGCAGATGTGGGCACGTTACGGGCATCGCCAGACCGTCCCGCGCTGGGCACAGTCATCGAATCGAAGCTGGATCGTGGTCGCGGCGCTGTTTCTACGGTGTTGGTCCAGAATGGTACGCTGCGTCTGGGCGATACGTTTGTGGTCGGAAATACGTTCGGCAAGGTCCGCGCCATGTTCGACGATCGCGGCCGCGCCCTGGTCGAAGCCACGCCGTCGACACCAGTCGAAATCCTTGGCCTGGAAAGTATTCCGGATGCTGGGGATGTGTTCACCGTGGTTGCGGATCGCGATAAGGCCAAGAACGTTGCGCAGTACCGCAAGATGAAGGAGCGCGAATCGCAGCTCGCGAAATCTTCGCGTGTGTCGCTGGAAGGTCTTGCAGAGCAGATCAAGCAGGCTGGCGTGAAGGAACTCCCGATCATCCTCAAAGGCGACGTACAGGGTTCCGTCGAAGTTCTGGCGGAATCGCTGCCACGCCTCTCGACGGAAAAGGTACGCGTCAAGGTGATCCATTCTGGCGTTGGAGCCATCACCGAGAGCGATATTCTGCTGGCTTCAGCGTCGAACGCTATCGTCATCGGCTTCAATGTGCGGCCGGAGAGGAAAGCCTCCGAGTTGGCCGCGCAGGAGCGCGTGGATATTCGACTGCATTCCATCATCTACGAACTGCAGGATGAAATGCGCAAGGCCATGCTGGGACTGCTGGAGGCAACGATCAAGGAGAATTATCTTGGCCGGGCCGAAGTCGCCAACGTCTTCAAAATTCCGAAGGTGGGTGCGGTGGCAGGCTGCCGCGTCACGGACGGCATGTTCAAGCGCGACTCCGAAGTGCGTGTCCTGCGGGATGACGTGTCGATCTACAAGGGTCGGCTGGCATCGCTCAAACGCTTTAAGGATGACGTGAGCGAAGTTCGCAACGGCATGGAGTGCGGCATCAGCATTCAGAACTTCAACGACATCAAAGTTGGAGATGTCATCGAAGCCTTCACCGCGGAAAAGATTGCTGCCGACATCGGCACTGCTCTGATCGACACGCCCGCCCAGGCGTTGACTCCCGCATAAGCAAACAGACCATTCGCGGCTGCAGAATTTCCCTATGCAGCCGCTTCTATATCTTGCGTTTTCGGCTCACCACTTTTGACTCCCAGCTTATCGAGAATTGGCGTGGTGATCATGGTGGTTACAAGCGCCATGATCACCAGCATGGTGAACAGTGTTGGCGTGAATGCGCCGACATTGTAGGCGATGTTCAGGACGATCAATTCCACCAGGCCACGCGTGTTCAGCAGAGCTCCTAACGCGGCAGCGTCTTTCCATGATTGCCCATTCCACCTCGCCGCCAGCGCAGCTCCTCCCATCTTTCCAAAGACTGCGGCAATCAATACGATCCCAGCCCAGAACCACACGCTGCTTCCATTCAGCAGGTCGAGTCGTGTGCGCATCCCAGTCAGGGCAAAAAAGAGCGGAAGCAGCAGGACAGAAACCAGCATATCCAGCTTGGTTCGCATGGCGGTTTGCCACTGCTCAACCCTGGGGAAACAGACGCCCGCCATAAATGCGCCAAACAGCGGATGGACACCAATCGCCTCCGTTGCTGCAGCCGATGCCAGGGTGATGGCTATGACCACGCCCAGCATTTCCAGCGGCAGGTCTGTTGTTGTGCGCATACGTTTTACCAACCAGGCGGCGAGAGGACGGACTACTACAATCATGAGGAAGAGATAGGCGGCCAGACCCAATAAGCGCAGCGGCAGGGAGGCCGACCCGCCGTCGTGTCCGATCAACGCCAATGCAATCGCCAGCAACGTCCATGCCACGACATCATCCACCGCTGCACACATGATGGCAGTTGTTCCCAGCGCTGTCCCCTGCATGTGCCGCTCCTCGATGATGCGCGCTAATACGGGGAACGCCGTGATGCTCATGGAAATGCCGAGAAAAAGAACAAAGGGTATGCTCCCGATTCCATGGGGTGCAAACCGTATGCGCAAAGAGTGAGCCAGAAGGGCGCCCATCGCGAATGGGAATACGATGCTCATCCCGCTCGCCATGACGGCCGTCGCCCGTTGCTTGTAGAGCTGTCCGTAGTCCAGTTCCATCCCGATGAGGAACAGGAACAAGATCAAGCCGACGGTGCTTAGGATGTCAAATGAATTGAAGGACGCCGGCTGGAAACAGTGCAGCCGACAAATGCGGCGTAAAACGGCCAAACACAGAAGGCCCGATGATGATGCCTCCTATGATTTCGCCGACGACTCTGGCCTGTCCCAGCTTGCGCGCAAGCCAGCCGCAAAAAACAGTGACGAGCAATACAACAGTCATCTGCAATAACAGAAGGGTCATGGAATTACTCTTTTCGCAAACTTTCTCTCCAACGAAAGAACCAGGTTCAGCGCAAGGCTCTCACTGAGTAACTTGCAGATAGAAATTTTGCGACTGGTCTCTCAATCCAAGGTTTTGCGAACGACAGTAAGTTGATTGTTCTCCGGTTAGATTCTCCGGGCCCGGAACAGGTTGGCAACTCCAGAAGAACTCTGGAGAAACTTTTCGAGGTGGGCATTTGCATAGCATCCAAAAATTGTCCTAGTCAACCGAGCGAACGAAGGATTTCCGCTATGGATTAGAAGAACTCAAATATACCACCGCATCCTCTTGGAGGCCCTATAGCAATCGATCTTTATTCGACGGGATAGTCTGTGATCCGGTTAGATAGTCTTTGGAATTCTTGCTTGCTATATCCGGCGTAATACCGAAAAATCTGATCGATGAATCTCTTACGTGCTTTTCTGCATCGGAGGAATGGTGAAAGAAGATAAGAACGTATCTACAAGAAAAAACACTCACCATCGCCGAAACATTCTCCTTGTGATTCTGGCGTTCGTCGCTGGAGTTGTGCCATCGCATGCCTGATCGCGGCGAATTATGCGCTGCATCATGCGGGACCGATGCTGCGGACGCGCGTCATTCAGACTTTGTCGAAGCGATTCGACAGTCAGGTACAGCTGGGAGAATTCGATGTTTCCGTTTTGCATGGCTTCGATGTGGAAGGCAAGAATCTCAGTCTCCGGTCCAACCTCGATCCCAGCTTGCCGCCGCAAATCCAGGTAGGCCAGTTCAGTTTTCATACCGGCGTGATGGATGTATTTCGCTCGCCGATGCATGTGGGCCTAGTCCAGATCCATGGACTGGTGTTGATGGTGCCACCTAAGGGGCAACGCTCCGCGATGCCAAAGTCGAAAAAGGATCATGGCAAAATATCGATCGTTGTCGACAAAATCGTTTGCGACAATACTGTGCTGACCATCATGACGGACAAACCCAACAAAGTTCCGCTGCAGTTCGAAATTCATGATTTGACGCTGACGAAGGTAGGCTCGCATCATCCGATGCGTTTTGACGCGCACCTGATCAACCCAAAGCCTCTGGGAAATATTGCTACCAGCGGAAACTTCGGTCCATGGGACGCGGATGAACCATCCGACACACCGGTGAACGGTGCTTATTCTTTTACTCATGCCGACTTGAGCACGACCCATGGCATTGCCGGGATGCTGTCATCACAAGGGAAGTATTCCGGGCAGCTGGACACCATCACTGTGGATGGAACCACGGACACTCCTGATTTCAGCGTCGATGGGAGCGGGCATAAAGTCGATCTGACCACGCAGTTTCATGCCATTGTTAATGGCATGAACGGAGACACATATTTGCAGCCGGTCAAGGCGCACTTTCTGCATAGCGACATTACTGCAACAGGGGATGTGGTGCGCGTGCCGGGTCAAAACGGGCACGATATCCACCTTAATGTTTCCGTCGATAAAGGACGTATCGAGGACCTTTTGCTGCTGGGAGTGAACACTGATCCGCCGGTGATGGCCGGTAATGTTCAGCTAAAAACAAAGTTCTACTTGCCGCCAGGGAAAGAAGCTGTGAATCAGAAGTTACAACTGCAAGGAACATTTGCGGTCGAGAACGTATCATTTACCAACGAAAAAGTTCAAAAGAAGATGGATCAATTGAGCCTGCGCAGCCGCGGGAAAGCGGCGGAAGCCAAGGACATGGACAATGAAACCGGAGTGCTGCTGCCTGGGCAACAGGACGTTCAAGCGAACATGCATGGAATTTTTGCGCTGGCGGACGGAAGACTTCGCTTGCCACAACTGGTTTGCGCTGTGCCTGGTGCGGAGATCCGGTTGGCGGGAGTGTATACGCTGGATGGCAGAGAATTTGATTTTACGGGTCATGCGCGCATGCAGGCATCCATCTCCGGCATTGTGGGGGGATGGAAAGGAAAGTTGCTGACCCCTCTGAATCCGTTCTTTGCTAAGCACGGCGCGGGTACAGAGATTCCTATCAAAATTACCGGGACCAAAGCCGATCCCCACTTCGGATTAAACTTCTAAAGTTAGGGTGGGCTTTGGCTATCTAGTGTGGCCAATACTTCTTCAGGCTCCGGGCGCACGCGGAAATCCGCGTGGGCCTGGGCAAACGCAATGCTTCCGTCGGGCCGCAGAAGATACGTGGCCGGCAGCGAAAGTCGCCAGGATGGATCGTCGTTGACAAACGGAATGTTCACCAGGATGCTGCGGTAATGTTTCTGGTGGTAGGCCGGGACGGTATAAGCAATCCGGAAACGCTCCGCGACACCAGACCCGGCATCGCTCAACACAGGGAACGGCAATGGGTGTTGCTGCTGCAATAGATCATTTTGATGAACCGTCTGTGGAGAGATGGCCACCAGCAGAGCTCCACGTGCGCGCAACTCTGGATACAAGTTGCGCCAGGCCGTCAGTTCCGCCAGGCAGTACGGGCACCAGCGTCCACGGAAGAAATTGACGACCAATGGCCCCAGGGCCAGCAGATCGGGCGAGCGCACTATCCGCCCGTTTGTGTCGGGAAGGGTAAATTCGGGCGCGATGCTGCCGACGGGGAGAATCTGCTGTTCAATGCCGCTGGAAAATAACTCGGCGATGGCGTTTTCACTGGGTCGCAACCGCTCAGGCTGAACCAGACGCCGCGTCTGCTCGCTGATCTGGTCGAGTTGGTCCTGAAGAGGAGACATGTGGCTAACGGCCGGCGCGCATGTTGGCAAGCGAGCCCATCAGGCGTCGCTGTACTGCGCCGCCTTTGCCCATCGACTTAAACATTTTGCGCATCTGGATGTACTGGCGCAGCATCTGGTTCACTTCCTGCACACTGGTGCCAGAGCCGCGGGCGATGCGTTTGCGACGGCTGCCGGAGATGATTTCATGATTCTTGCGCTCGGCGGTCGTCATGGAGTTGATGATGGCTTCAATGCGGGTGAATTGTTTTTCATCGACATTGCCAGCAGCCTGCTGCATTCCCTGAAACGGGCCGACCGAGGGCAGCATCTTCATAATGCTTTGCAGCGAACCCATTTTCTTGATTTGACGCAACTGCTCGCGAAAATCTTCCAGTGAAAACCCGTCGCCCATTAAGGCCTTCTTGGCCAATTCTTCTGACTTTTTCCGGTCGAGATTTTCCTCCGCTTTCTCGATCAGCGTCATGATGTCGCCCATCCCGAGAATGCGGCTCACAATGCGGTCGGGATGAAACGGCTCAAATGCGTCCGGCTTTTCGCCCATGCCGATGAATTTGATGGGCTGACCGGTCACATGGCGGATGGAAAGCGCTGCGCCACCGCGGGCGTCGCCATCCATCTTCGTCAGCACGATGCCAGTAAGGGCGAGCCGATCATGAAATTCCTTTGCTGAGCGCACCGCATCCTGCCCGGTCATGGCGTCGGCAATGAATAAAATCTCCTGCGGATTCAACAGCGATTTCAGTCGCTGCATTTCGCTCATCAGGCCTTCGTCGATGTGCAGACGGCCTGCAGTATCGACAATCATCACGTCGCAACCGGAGATGATTGCTTCGCGGCGAGCTTCCTTGGCCAGCCGCTCCACCAGTGCCGGGCCGGCCGCCTCACTCTTCAGGTCGCCTTCATAGAGATTGGCGCCGATTGTTTTGGCAACCACCTGCAACTGCTCACGCGCAGCGGGCCGGTAGACGTCGACAGAGACCAGCAGCGGACGATGGCCGCCCTTTTTCAGCCACGCGGCCAGCTTGCCGGAGGTCGTCGTCTTGCCAGAGCCTTGCAGGCCAGCCATCAAAATGACTGTGGGCGGTTGCGATGCGAACTTGAAGCGAGCAGTATCCGTGCCCAGCATCGCGATCAATTCGTCGCGCACGATCTTGATGACCTGCTCGGTTGGAGAAAGCGCAGTCAGCACTTCCTGGCCGACGGACTTGGCGCGAATGTGCTCGATCAAGTCTTTGACGACATTGAGGTTGACGTCGGCTTCGAGCAGCGCAAGCCGGATATCTTTGAGCGCCTCGCCGATATTTTCCTCGGTGATGGTACCCTGGCCGCGCAGATTTTTGAAGGTGCGCTGAAGTTTTTCTGACAGGTTTTCAAACATAGGTCAACCTTCAGTGTAACAAGCGTCGATCGCCGTCTAGATCTATAGCAATCACAGGCGCACGCTAGCGAAGTCACTATTCTGTTTCCCTGGCGATTGGGGGCTAGACGAAAAGGCCCAGGTGAAAAAAACAGGCTAGTCCGCCGCGGCAAACTAACTTAGGGCGCCTGTCGAAGAGCACCCGGCAAGATTTCCGTTTGCGTCCGCTTGATGGTCGATCAGGAAAGCAAAGGCTTTGTCGGGTCTGAGCGGGTGGAAAAAAAATAACCCTGGATCAAATCGCAGTCACTCTCGCGTAGGACCACGGATTGTTCCGACGTTTCCACGCCTTCTGCTACTACCCGCAGTCCAAGCGTATGTCCCATAGAGATCACGGCTTCGACGATGGGCCGGGTGCCTTCCACCTCGGTCAATTTTTCAATAAAGGAACGGTCGATCTTCAGGACGTCGATGGGAAGCCGATGCAAACAACTGAGGGAGGAATATCCTGTGCCAAAATCGTCGATGGCAATCCGGATTCCGAGTTGATGGAGGCTGTTCATTTGCCGCGCGGACTCCGAGAAATCTTTCATGACCATGCTTTCTGTCAATTCCAGCTCCAACAGCGCTGGATCGAGCCCGGTTTCAGCAAGAATTGCGGCGACGCTGTCTGCAAAATCTTTCCGGGCAAACTGTATGGCGGAAATGTTGACAGCGATGGGCACCGTATAGCCCATCCGTTGCCATTCCATGTTTTGCAGGCAAACGTGGCGGAGGACCCAGGACCCCAGCGGCACGATCAACTGCGTTTCTTCCGCGATGGGAATGAATTTAGATGGAGGGACAGTGCCCAGGCGAGGATGACGGAAACGCAGTAGGGCTTCAAAGGCCACGATGGACCCATTTGGGTTGCATTGCGGCTGGTAGTCAATCTCGTATCCGTTCTTATGGAGGGCAAGGGTGAGTTCTTCTCTGAGTTCGCGCAATTCCAAAGCTTCCGCGCTCATCGCCGGGGAGTAGGAGCATGTGCCGGTACGCTCAAATTTCGCCCGATACATAGCATGGTCCGCATTTTGTTTCAGGTCTTCTACTGTTTCGCCATCGGTCGGGAAGATGGAAATTCCTATGCTTGCCGTAATGTTGAATTCCATCGCGTCGATCAGGAGCGGTTGGGCGACGACCCCATGCAACTTAGCGGCAATCTCCTCAGTGTTTTTACATCCTTGAGTATTTTCCAGAACGATCATGAATTCATCCCCGCCCATGCGGGCCACCGTATCTGCCTCACGCAGCCGCTGGGAAAGCCGTCGTGCGACCTCTTGCAGGACCCGGTCTCCGGTGGGATGTCCGTAAGTGTCGTTAATCTCCTTAAAATGGTCGAGATCGGCCCACAGCACCGCGACCTGGGTCTGGTTTCGTTTGGCCCGGGTAATCGCGACCCCTAAACGGTCCTCCCCCAGGCGCCGATTGGGTAGGTTGGTGAGCACGTCGTGATACGCATGATGGAGCAGTTCCTGCTGGAGCCGTTGATGCTCAAAGATCAGGGCCGCCATGGAACAGGCCATCTCCAGTAGCTCAAGGTCGCGCGCTGTCGGCTTCGACACCAGCAGGGCGTACGTCGTAATGGCGCCGATGGCCACGCCATCCGGCGAGAAGAACGGCGCGGACCAGGCCGAATAAATTCTATTGGCCAGCAACAACTGACTCCATGGGGTACGTTGCTGCGTAGTATTTTCCAGGATGTAAGTCCCCTGGCGCTGGAGCGACGCGGCTTCCGGGGCGTCCAGGAAATTCGCCTCAATGTGCTGCAGACGTTCCATCAATACCTCTGGAATGCCGACTGACGCGCGCAATTCCAGCGCGCCCTTTTGTAGTTGATGGAGGGTCGCGAGCCAAGTCGAACGCTGCTCCGTGACGGTCTCCACCAGGACCTTTAGAATGGCGTGAATGTCTTCATTTTTCTCCAGCATTTCGAGGATCTGGTTTCTGCCTCGATTCAGCAGGTCGGCGCGGCGGCGCTCGTCCACCTCCGCCCGCAACTCCACGGTGCGCTCGCGGACACGCTGTTCCAGTCCATGTTTTTCGCGACGAAGCTCCTGTTCTACGTCGTCCAGCCGGGCTTCCTGTGAGTAGATTTGCTTTCGCAAACGATATCCACACCATACAAATATGAGGAGCAGCAGCAAGGCTCCGTCATCGAGTCGAGTTTCCCAGGTCAGCAAATTTTGCGTTTGCACTTGTTCGCGGCCCATTTGACGCGATACCAGGAAACTGGCCAAAGTCAGCAGTAACAGCAAAGACAGGATCGACAGGCTGTATCGGTCCCGAAGGCGCGAAGGACGGCGAAAGCGCTTGGATCGAAAGAATGGGGGCATGGGCTTATTTGGAAAATAGGGGTTCTATTGGTTTTATCGACTGAAGAGATGAATGTCCCGTTAAAAATATCGATATCAAGCTAACGAAACCGGTAAGTCAACAGATCATCGAACTGCAGGACAGGAAAATGCGAATCAGGGAGGGTTGTTTAGGCCAGCGCAGTTGGGAGATGGCTTCGGATCACCGCTTTGGGCTTGTTCCATGCTCGTGCTGGGATGTTTTGCATGCGCACGAATGGAGGCGCTCAAAAATCAGTGTTACCAATTTTGTCCGGATGAATCGGTTTCAGAAGGACTTCGAAATCACACCAGGCATCGCCTGCTTTGGCGAGTAAGCTTCTGGTTGCAGCCTGCCCGGAAAATAACAAGATGGCGCAATCCGGAATGGATTCCGTAATCGCATTGGCCAAGTCGATGCCACTCATGCCCGGCATCACAACATCGGTGAGCAGCAGATCAGGAGGAATCACGCGCGCAATCTCAAGCGCGCTCGGTCCGTCGTAAGCAGTGATCACGGCAATACCGTTCTGCGCCAGGATGGTGGTTAGAGTGTCGGCGATCACAACCTCATCATCGACAACCAGAACAACAGGATTTCGCGGACTGTTCTCGGCGGTGATTCCCTTCGCAAATAAGTCTGCCAACGGGATCGCTTCGAAATTTGCGGGATAACTCATCGGATACCCTCCCTCGGAACCTAAAGTAACAGGATTCGATCGATTCTCCCTAAATGGTTTAAAAAGCGCCATTTAGCGGGCGGTTATTTTTTTCGCAATTTTTTCTACTGGCAGCCGATGATTGTGCTAATTTATTATCAAGTTTACGTCACGTTACTGTGACGATTATGTCAAATGTGACATTGCATACGCGAATGATTAGCAGAGGGAGGGCTGCTATGAAATTTGAATCCATGCTTCAATCCAATGTTCCCAAAGGACGCGACGGGAAACACAAGCGAATTGTGGAGTTGTTGCTGAATGACATCAGCCAATTGAAGAAAAGTTCAGCGCTGAAGATTCCTCTCTCGGCGCTTCCAGATACGAAAGAGAATATTCGCGCTGCGTTGAGCCGCGCGAGCCGGCAAAAAGGGATCGAGATCGCCACTTCCAGCGACAATGAATTCCTGTATGTCTGGAAACCTGCAGAGGGCGTGGGCGCCGGAGACTGATGTCACGGTTGTCAGACTAAGGGCGGGTGCGGGGGGAAGCCTCGTCCGAGGCAATTTCGCCATCGCGAATATGAACAATGCGATGCGCATACCCGGCAATGTCGGGTTCATGCGTGACCACGATGATGGTATTGCCCTTGCTATGCAGTTCGTCCATCAGGGCCATGATTTCCGCCCCGGTCTTTGAATCGAGATTTCCGGTAGGCTCATCGGCCAGAATGATGGAAGGGTTGTTGATCAGTGCGCGCGCAATGGCGACGCGTTGACGCTGACCGCCGGAGAGCTCATTCGGCTTGTGATACATACGTTCATCCAGATTGACGGACGCCAGGGCTGCCTTTGCACGCTCAATGCGTTCCACTGCAGGCGTGCCATTGTAGATCAGCGGTAACTCGACGTTATGTAAGGCCGTTGCGCGCGCAAGCAGATTAAAAGTCTGAAACACGAAGCCTATTTCCTTGTTTCGGATGCGTGCCAGTTCATCGTCATTCAGTTCGCTGACTTCATGCCCGTTCAGCCAGTAGCTGCCCTGCGTGGGCGTATCCAGGCAGCCTATCAGGTTCATCAGTGTGGATTTGCCAGAGCCTGAAGGTCCCATGATAGCGACATATTCATTGTGGCGAATGCGCAAATTGACGCCGCGCAGCGCGTGGACCTGCTCCGAGCCCATGTTGTACGTCTTCCACAGATTGTCGACAACAATCACTTCATCCGGGCCGGGCTTTGTTGCCGCTGTCCGGGTCGTCGGACTTGTGGAGGCCGTCTGAGTCGGAGTCTCGAATGTCATGAAGAATCTCCCATCCTGTGTCGTTACCACTGGTCCCGGCATTCATCATCCAGCATCGCTGAGGTTCAGGGTACCAGTTTTATGCGTCTCAGCTTATGTTGAGGAAGTTGTCGTGGCCGGCGTGGTGTCGCGTTTTACCGTCGCGTTGTCTTTCAGGATACGCAACACGCGGTAGGGCCCAACGATGATTTCATCGCCAGGCTTCACGCCGCCGGTCACTTCGATGTCGGAAGCGCCAGTGATGCCAGTCTGGACGGGAACGAAGATGGCGCGCAATTTTCGCCCCTCTTTTCGCATAACAAAAACTCCCTGCACGGGCTGCGGTTTCGGGTCGGTGGAAAGGCCCGCATCCACTTTATGGGCGTCTTTTTTCTTGCCGCTGTTGGGTACCTCCATGACCAGCGCCTGCAGCGGAATTGCAACTACGTCATTCTTGTGCGCAGTGGTGATCTTGGCGGTCGCGGAAAGACCGGGGCGAAGATCGGAGGAAGGATTGTCCACTGTGACGACGACTTTGAAGTCTTTGGCCTCTTCGGTACCGGTTGTACTTTGGCTGGTGGAAAGGCCGGTCGATCGCACCAGCGCCTGATCGCCTACCTCCGTGACATGCCCTTTGAAAACCTTGCCCGGAAGGGCATCGACGGTGACATCGGCGCTCTGGCCTAGATGGACGCCGGTAATGTCGGTTTCGTCCACTTTTACTTCCGCGGTGACGACCGCCATGTTCGCCAGCGTCATCAATGTGCTGCCTTCTGCGTTCTGGATGCCTGTGACGACCGTCTCTCCCTCGCGGAGTGGCTCGTTCGTGACCAGACCATCGAAGGGCGCGATGCTGATCGACTTGTTGTATGCATCGACGTCGCCGACTAACGTCTGTTGGGCGCTGGTCAGCTTGCCGCGAGCGGAAGCGGTCTGCGCATTGGCCTGCGTCAGGGATGCCTGGTCCTGCGCCAACGTGGCCACGGAAATGTCATAGGCTGCCTTCTTAGCGTCGAAGTCCTGCTTCGCGATCAGGGCGTCTTTGTAGAGTTCCTGGGCGCGGTGGTAATCAAGCTCTTTCTGTTCCAGATCTGCTTTCGCATGTTCAACGTTCGCTTTCGCTACCTGCTGGGCGGCGATGTCGGCAGTAATATCCCTGCCAGCTGAATTAATGGCGGCCTTTTGCGCTCCCACCGCAGATTGCTGGGGAACATTTTGGATTACGGCCAGCACTTCGCCTTTTTTGACGTGATCCCCCTCCTTGACATACAGATGGGTGATCGGCCCAAAAGCGGTAGCACCAATATTGACGTAATTCTTAGGCTTGATTTCCCCTGTGCCGCTGACGATGCTGGAGAGATTTTCGCGCGTCACCTTCGCCGTCAGCACCTTTTGGGCATCGGCATCGCTGCGGTAGACGGTAAGAGCAACCAACGCAGCACAGCCAATCAGGATCGCGACCACAATGACAATCATCTTCTTGTTCATCTTCATGCGGCAGTCTCTTCCGTCGATGATAGGATCGCGCAGGAATTCGCAGGCATCTATCGGCGCGTCCGATTTCTATATGTACGATGATGCGCGGATAAAGTTCCGCATAGGGCTGAATCCTGAAATTCAGGGTTTAGGACGGATAGAAGCCCGAGCGAGCGCCATACAAAGTTTTCTGGCGCAATTTGCACTTTCGGCGGCCAAACCAGTTGCGTGCTTCCGCTTGAAAGTGTCGTCACAAACACCATACAATCAGAATACAGAAATTGAGGTCCAGATATGTCCCGGATACGCTTTACCATCGCCCTTGCATTCCTGATTGCATTCTGGGGATATCCGGCCAGCGAAGCGCGTGCACAGGCGGCCCAGACGCAGGATACATCCCTGAACACGTCGGACAATGCGACGCAGGCCAACCCGTTAAACAGGAAATTGAGCGATAAGGAAATTCGCGAGCAGCAGAAAGAGCTGCGGCAGGAGTTGAAGGGCCCCTATAAGAAATGGCTGGACCAGGACGTGCGCTGGATCATTACCGACCAGGAACGGAACGCATTTCTTGGGCTATCGAACGATGAGGAGCGCGACGCTTTTATTGAGCAGTTCTGGCGTCGTCGCAATCCCGATCCCCAGTCCCCCGACAACAGTTATCGGGAAGAGGTCTATCGGCGAATCGCCTATGCGAACGAGCACTTCGCAGCCGGGAAACCAGGCTGGATGACGGACCGCGGCCACATGTACATTGCCTGGGGCCCTCCGGACAGCACCGACGCGCATCCCGCCGGCGGACCGTACAATCGCCCCATGGCGGAAGGAGGCGGAGAGACGGAGACCTACCCGTTTGAGATATGGAACTACCGCCATCTGGACGGAGTCGGCGAGAATATTGACATCGAATTTGTGGATACATGCATGTGCGGCGACTACCACATGACCATGAATCGCGCCGAGAAAGACGCGCTGCTGCATGTTCCCGGAGGCGGTCCTACAATGGATGAAGAGCAGGGCCGGTCCAAGAAGTCTGATCGCTTCAACAATGGTTTTGAACAGTTGGGCAAAGGCCCGATGTCTGCCATGGAAGGTCCAAAGGAATTTGACCGGATGGAGCAGTACGCGAAGCTGGAAGCCGCTCCTATCATCAAGTTCAGGGACCTGGATGAATTCATGACCAGCCACAAGGTGCTGACCGGACCTTTCTTTCCATTCGACGTCCGGACGGACTTTGTGCGCGTGACCGACGATACGGTGCTGGTGCCGATTACCCTGCAGATCCGCAACCGGGACATTACCTACAAGAGCAGTGACGGCGTGTCGCGCGGCGTGGTCAACATTCTGGCGCGCGTCTCAACCATTACCGGCCGTATAGCGCAGACGTTTGAAGACACGGTAGAAGTGGACGAGCCCTCGGAGTTGTTGCCGAAGACGCTCGACAGCAAATCGGTTTACTGGAAGGCGCTGCCATTACGTCCGGGACACTACAGGTTGGATGTCGTCATCAAGGATGTGAACAATCCGGACCACATCGGTACCTACGCACGTTCTTTCGTCGTTCCGGAATACGACGACGACAAGCTCGCCGCGTCGTCCTTGATTCTGGCGGACAAAATGCAGCAGGTTCCGTCCAAGGACATTGGTACCGGGCAATTTGTGATTGGAAACACCTACATTCGTCCTCGAGTCAGCGCCACTTCAACGCAGCCGGTCAGCTTCAACCGGGAGCAGAGCCTCGATTTCTGGATGCAGGTGTATAACCTGAAGATCAACCCAAAAACAAAGCAGAATGAGGCCACCGTTCATTATCAGGTGACCAATCTTGGCACTCATAAGACTCTGTTTGAAACCACAGAGACAGCAAATAAGCTGAATCCTAATTCTGATCAGGTAACGCTGGAGAAATCTATGCCCCTGGCCAGTTTGCAACCAGGTAATTACGAAATCACCATCAGCGTGAATGATGGAGTATCCAAGCAGCAACTGGCGCAATCCGCACCTTTTGAGGTCACGCAATAGAATGTTCTGCGTCTAATGCGCAGGGCATATTTGATCTCGTGCGTGGAAGGTACGTCCCCCCAACGACCTTTCCGCGGCAGAGAGGGCAACCTCGAGTGAGTAGCTGAACGATCGGTGATTCGATCCGCATCTCAATTCGTATTGGCTGCACTGTTGTCGTTAGCAGTTCCCGCGTTCGCCGCGGGGCCGGCTAGCGTTAGCGGTGTTGTGCAGGATGGCAACCATGCCCCCTTGATGGGGGTCGTGGTAGAGCTGTTTAGCTCCGTCGACGCTTTTCCGCTGTTGACCGAGTTTACCGATATTCGTGGGCACTATAAATTTTCCAATCTGGCTCCGGGGCGGTACAGCATTCGCGTGCTGCAGGCATATTCCATGCCCGCCCGCCGCAAGAACATCCTGGTGGAGCGGACTACGCATGCCATCGTAAACCTGAATTTGATATCGCTTTCCGATGTGTCGCAATGGTTTCCGGCCGTTCCACGCGGTGCGGATGAGCCAGCGGATGATTGGAAGTGGACGCTGCGTTCCGGGGTAGATCGTCCAATTCTGCGCTGGATGGGCCAGCCGAACATAGATCAAGCGAACATCGACCAGCTCAACGTGAATCAGCCTGACCCGGGCCAGGCGAACAACGAAGACCCTGGCCAGGATGACACTACGGATCGCACGGACGCCGCTCACCCGATTCGAGTCCGTGCCGCGCTTACCGCAGGTTCTTCGCAGTTTGGGGAAGGAGGCTTTCGTCAAGAGGCCTTCTTCCGAGTGAGGGAAGGCAATTCCAGCGACGCCGTTGTGCATGTGCAGTCTTCGAGCAGCGGAGCTGGTTTTGTAGCCGCCGGCATGGAAAGAAATCCGCTGCCAGGCGATACTGCGCGGGCGGTGGCTTCCTTCCGCACCTTGCCCGTCGACTTCGGTACCGGTCTTGGCCGATTGCAGATTTTTCAAGTACGCGGCGGCGAGGAGCTTGCTTTAAGCGATGCGGTAGTGGCGCAGTTCGGCGCCGAAACAGAAGCTGTGCAAGCAGGACAAAACGTCACGGCCGCGCTGCCCTTCATGGCGGTGCATTTACTGGAAGCAGGGAATGAAGTCACCTACAGTCTGGCAACCAGCAGCGATCTGCAGGGACTGACGGACTTGGCTGCTTCCGGTGCCGTGCCGGCGATGGCAATGCAGGATGGAAGCCTTCGACTGACGCATTCTCTTCATCAGGAATTTTCAGTTCAGCGGAAACTGGCCGGCGTCCAACTGGAGGCGGCCTATTTTTATGACCATTTCGTCGATCCCATCTTGAACGGCTACGGCGATGCCAGCGCGGCGGAGTTTTCCTCCGGAGATGTGTTGCTCGATCCGGTGACGGGCGCCTTTCGTTCCATAGGCCCCAACTATTCCGGAGGCGGCTTCCGCGTCTTTGCCGCTCGCCAGATGAAGGGAAGCGTTTGGACGGCGGTGGAATATGCCGAGGGACCGGCGATCGCGTTGCCGAGCACAAGCTTTTCCGGTCAGACCTCGTTCGCTGACGCCTTGGCAGATGTTGCTCCGGTGCGCACGCAGTCGGTACTGGTCAGCCTGCACGGAAAAGTGATGGGTGCGGGCACAACATGGAACGCTGGATATCGATGGCAGCCGGAAGAGACCATCACCGCCGTCGATCCATTCAACGCCGGGATGAATGCGCCGTTCCTCAGCGTGGTGCTGCATCAACCGCTGGGCTCGCAAAATTCATCGCCCGATCGACTGGAGTTGGAGTTCGTGATGCAGAATATTCTGGCGCAGGGATATCGACCCATTTATATCGTCGACGGCCAGACTTTATATTTTGCGCAGGCACCGCGCCTGGTGACCGGCGGCCTGGCATTTTCTTTTTAATCCGCACGCAGGGCTGCAAGAAGCGTCGCTGGATTATGATATTCTTGCGTTGATCACCATGCGATTGAGCCTTGCAGGCCCTGTCGCCGCCGCACGATCACCCTTCCCAGGACGCGTAGCTCAACTGGCAGAGCATTCGACTCTTAATCGACAGGTTGAAGGTTCGATTCCTTCCGCGTCCACCAACATTCTCAATTGGTTATTGAAACCTGACTTCTTGGTCATCGATTCGCATTTCAGCCAAAGGCCATGTAAATATCAATACCTGAGGTGGTGAGCGACTGCAGTTTAACTATGATGCAGGGACAGACGGCGTCTACTTCTATAACGAAGCTGGCAGGAAAGAGGTGCCAGTTCCTCTGGCGGTATCGCATTCAATATTCGGTTTGGATGTATGTACGAACGGAGAAACTATGAGACAGATTCTTACGATTGCAATGCTGGCGCTGAGCGCCTGTATCGCGTCGGCGCAGACGGTGACCATCAATAGTACGCCACTGGACCTGACGAAGAATCAGGTCGTAGTGCGGGCCTATACCATGAGCAGCGCGCTCGTACCGCCAGCATCTCTGCCGGCAACTCCACTGATGCCAACGCCGCCTGTCACTCCGGCGGCGTGTAGAGGTACGGCGCTGTCTGCGCCTCGCGCAATCACGAGGAGCGGAAATTATTATCTGAGTGCTCCAATTGCAGGCAGCTTCGCGATCGAAGCGAACAATGTGACGGTCGATCTTTGTGGTCAGACCATCACTTACTCGACGATGCCAGCGTTCTTCGGATGCAATAACGGCAGCACGATCTTTCCTGCTCTGACACAGAAATGTATCAACAATGGAAGCTTCAGTACCCCGCATCTGACCAACTCACAATTTCCTGCTGGCGGCATCGTGCAGGCAACGAGCAGCCCTGCCGGTATTCCGGCGATTTTCTTTGGAACGGAAAATTCCTGGGGGAGCGTTCCAACTGGCGGCACAATTGACCACCTGACGATCGCAGTTTCGCAGCCTGCAACTCAAGCGATCCGCCTGCCGTATGCGGGTTCTGGCTGGAATGTGAACCACAACGTCATCAACTCAACGATTACCAGCATCCAGCTGCCGAATGAAACGCCATTCTCGGCGCGCGCACGCTTCGGCGGCTACATGATCTGGAGCGGTGGTGCCGGGAACGTAACCGGCAGCGGAAATCTCTACGAACACAACACCATCAATGGTGCGCCGCAAGGTGGCATCACCGACAATTCGCAGAACTCGAAGTACCTCTACAACGCCTGCACGATGAATTCGCACTACTCGAACGATTACTGTGTGCTGGCCCCAGCGGACAATCAGGAAATCGGATTTAACTCAACGACGATCATGCCAGGCGCGATGGCGGCCGATGGTGGGCGAGGGTTTGATGCTGAGGGCGTGGGTGCAAATGTCCATGACAACGTTGCTGACGTATGGGAAGGCAACGGCAACACTGAATACAAGGGCTGCGAGCTGATGGGCGGATATGGAATCCGGTCGAAGTTCAATCCACAAGTAAATGGCGGTGCTGTCTCGGGAACCTTTACCAATAACAAAATCACGGTGGAAGCGAAGTATTGTCCCGCGGTTGCATTTGAAATGACCAACTTGCCGCCAACCAGCAACGTTATTTTCAACAACAATACATTCACGACGGTTGCGGGTCCGGGCGGGGTCGATGCGCTGCTTGGCTTCGACCAGACTGCGGCTCCGTTGACTGGCACCGGGAACGTTCTGACGGGTAGCTATGGAGTTTATGTGAATTGGGACGGAGCGGTTGAGACTGTTCCCGCAGGGCAGACGTGGACGATCGGAACCGCGCTGGTCAATGATGCTGATGGCGGAACCGCATCCGTGGCAAACTTCACATCTCCCATGTCGCTTTCGATTCTGGACAATCCGGCCAATCACACCGTAGTGTGCGGCGGAAATGCGACTGCAGTGAATTCAGTCAACGGCAAAGTCGTCAAAACTTGCCAGCACTGAGTTGAACCGTGGCGCGCGCGAAGACACACGGCCAGCGCGGTTTATTGTTTCGTTCCTAATCCCGCTGTGATCATGGGCAGACCCGTCACCGGCCAGTGGCTCACTTCCGCGTCCACATTCGGCGCCAGGGCGCTGTCTGCGTTCGTCACCGGGGCGATATCGACATTCCATCCGTCCAGCACCACCAGAGGCGTCTCGCCCTTCAGATCAGCTTCTGCCGCGTCTATCGTCACCATACGAGTCTCGCTTGGCGCAAGAGATAGATAGTTATCGGAGTAAAACACCGGCAGCACCCTCTCGCCGGAGGCTTTGCGTCGCAGCTGCAAGTGCGCCATCAGCGCCATCGTCTCACCCGGATTGTGGAGCGTAACGTCCAGCAGCGCGCGCCCATTCGTATCGTGTCGCGTCACGGTGCCTGTCAGATGCATTACCGGCAGCGTATCCAGCGGCGTCAGGTCTTCGCCCTGAGCCGGATCCGGCTTCCAGTACAGATTGCGCGACAAAATCTTTCCACTGGAGTCCCGCAGTTCCAGTCGCACGAAGTACACTTCTGAAAGATTCGCGGGGAATGGAATTGCGCCAAGCTTGATCGACGTATCTGCTGGCCCGTTCACCGGATAATCACGCTCGAGCGCAGACTTGCCATCCAGATTCAGAATCGACAGATGCGCGGTGGCTCCGGAGATTGGCTGCGGCAGATTATTGATGACCTGCACCGTTCCTTTGGCCTCATTCATCTGGATATGTACCGGTTCAGACGCCGATTCAACCGCAAACAGCGAGGAGTTTGGCTCCAGGTCGTAGTCGTACAGCTGCCACACAAAGCTGGGATGCGCCGGGTTGCTCATCCACGTCAGGATGCCGGTGTATGGGTGAAACAGCTTTGCATTGCGCGCTTCATACATCGCGCGGAAGGCCTCATAGTTCATCATCTGCGCTTTGCGTACAAAGTCGGCAAGGTTCACGATGCGGCCGTACCGTCCCGCCAGCACATACGGATAGGTGTCGCCGTGCGATGCGCCCTTGGCCAAATCATGCTCCGCCCAGTCGTCATTGATGGTTTCCCAGTCCTTCTGCGGCATCATGGCGTGAATCGACTCAAGCGTCGGCACTGACACGCTGCCGGTTTCCGTCTTAAACGCGGCGTCATAGACGTAAAATGCTCGTGGCTCGCGCCAGTAGTACGGTCCGTTCGATACCACGCCGCGGCCTGCGGTCGAGTTTGGCTGGTACAGACGCGCCGGGTCCAACTCTGGAATCATCTTCAGCAATGCGCTTGCGATCTCCGGTGGCGGGTCACCCTCATTGCGCGCGCACCATAGCGCAATCGAGGGATGGTTGCGGAAGCGTAGGATCTTGTCCCGCACGTTCGCCAGATACGTTTGCAGATCATCCGGGTCCGGTCCATCGCTGGGATTCGGCTGAAAAAACTCATCCCAGACGAGAATTCCGTACTTATCGCACATCTCGTAGAAGTCCTCGCTGGTGCTCTGCCCCACCCAGTTGCGGATCATGTTCATGTGCGCCATCTGATGCATATGGATTTCCGCATCCAGCCGCGCGCGCGGAATCCGCTTCATCCCTTCATCCAGGCCCCAGTCGCCGCCGCGGATGAACACCGGTACACCATTCACAGAGATCGTCAGGTTGTCCGATCCGGGCATCTCATAGGTGATTTTCCGGATGCCAAAGGTCGTGTCCTTCGCGTCCGAATCTTTTCCGTGCTGCACAAAGCGGAGGTGCAGCGTGTAGAGGTTTTGTGGTCCATACCCGTTCGGCCACCATAGCTTCGGATTCGACACATGCAGCGCAGCGGTCGTCTTCGGATCGAACGCGACGATCTGTGTGCTGTGTGGCGCCAGCGTCACCTTCTCCGAAAATCGCACGTCGCCGAAGCTACCTTCGAGCAGGCCTTTCTGTGCCTTGTCAGAGGTGTTCTCGACTGTAGCCTTTACCGTCACGTCAGCGGTATCGGTGCGCGGCAAGGGGAGATCAGTTGTCACCTGCGGATTCTCGATCAGCACGGGACCAGAAGCTGAGAGCCATACCTTCTGCCACAGTCCGGTATCGCGGTCTCGGATCGCGGGCAGCCAATCCCACCCGATCGTCGACAGAAACGTAGGCCCATCGAGGGCAGTGATGCCGCCGTTGTCGCCCAGCCCGTTTGCAATTGTGTGTTCATGCGGCACCCCTGGATGTGGTTGCGGAAAAACCTGCACTGCCAGCACTGCCGTCTCGCCCGGCTTCACCAACTTCGTAATATCAAACCGCCCGCGAATGAAAGCACCCTGAATCGAACCTACCTGTGTCCCGTTCACCCATACTTCCGAGCGAAAGTTTGCTCCATCGAAGTGGAGAGCTACCTGGCGGTGCGCGTACTTCTTTGGCACGGTAAACGCGATGCGGTACCAGTAGGGCGTCTTGTTCAAACTCTCGGGGATTCGGTCGGGACGGATATTCTCGCCATACAGCGGCTCCGCGTACACGCCATCGTTCACCATGCTTGTCAGCACAGTGCCCGGCACTGTCGCCGATAGCCACCCATGGGGCTGGAATGCTTTGGTGGAAATGGCGGCACCTGCATCTGTGACCTTTGCGTTGTCTTGCAACTGCCAGCCGGAATTGAGATCAACAGGCGCTGGAAGCTCGACTTGCGCCTGCACCGGCAACAAACCAATGACAGAGACGATCAACCCTGCTACCAACCAGGCGGACATTTTCCTGTGTGTGGGCATGTTTCCTCTTTCCTGTGCTATCAACGAAGTGCGTCTTGAAAAAGTCAGGTCGGCGTAGCGAACCTATGCTTGGTGGAACGAACTCTATCTCACAGGACCGCGGCAAATCATCGTTGCGACGTACGCGGCGCCGAAGCCGTTGTCGATATTCACGACGGTTACGTTCGGAGAGCAGGAGTTCAACATCCCTAGCAGCGCTGCTAAACCTTGAAAGGAAGCGCCGTAGCCCACGCTGGTGGGAACGGCAATGACAGGAACGCTGACCAGTCCTCCCAACACGCTTGGTAGAGCCCCTTCCATTCCAGCGCAGACGATAATTACGCGCGCTTGTTGCAGCGTCTCGCGATGTGCTAACAGACGATGCAGGCCCGCGACGCCGACGTCGTAGACTCTGTCCACCTCGCCTCCGAAAACATCGATGGTGACTGCGGCTTCTTCGGCGACGGGAATATCGCTGGTTCCGGCACAGACGACTGCGACGCGCGATTGGTTTGCCGCGATTGGCTTCGTCTTTTGACGAAGTGCAATAACACGAGGCACGGGAAAATACTGTGCGGCGGCGACGTGCTGTTGGACAGCGCTGAACGTTGTCGCATCTGCACGTGTGGCGAGCACGTCAACGCCGCTGGCTGCCATGCGCTCGAAAATTTCTGCCACTTGTTGCGGGGTTTTGCCAGAAGCAAGAATGACTTCCGGCAGTCCGGTGCGAAGAGGTCGGTGGTGGTCGAGTTTGGCGAAGCCGATGTCTTCAAACGGCAGACGCGCAAGCTTGGCTGAAGCAGTCTCCGGTGAGAGCAGGCCTTTCTGAACATCTTCGAGCAGGCGAAGCAGCGTATCTTGATCCATTATCGTTCGCTCTTCCTGGGTTATTGGCGCGGCGCATTCTGGTATATCGCCAACGCGGATTGCATGACGAGCTTGAGCGGGACGGAATGCTCTTCCGCGCAACGCCGGCAATCTTCATACTCTGGTGCGGCGTTCACTTCCATGCCATTCAACAGGCCGATTTTTATTCTGATTTGTCCCCACGGCGTTTCCACAGGGACGAATTTGCGATCCAGACATGCTCGGCGCTCTTCTCGTATGCGCACGCCAAGTGTACTGGTTTCGCGAAATAGAAGGTGCTGCAATAGCTCGACATGCGCGCGGTCGCACAAGATTGTGACCAGCGTCGCCAGCCGGTTCTTTTTCATGTGCACGGAAGAGCACATCACATCGAGAGCGCCAGCCTGCAATGCGCGCTCTGTAAAATCTCCCAGATACCTGCGGATTCAGATCGTCCACTGCTGTTTCCATCACGACAACGATATCTCCAGACATCGAACCGAGTTCGTTGCTCTCGCCGAGGCTGAGACGAACCACATTGGGAAAGCGTTTCGGATTGTGGCTGCCGGCTCCGTATCCGATTTTTTCTACACGCATCGCTGGCGATGGACCGAAGGCGCAATTGAGAGCGCGAACAAGCGCCGCACCGGTCGGTGTGACCAACTCCATTTGGATGCCCGAGGAATAAGTTGGCGCGCCCTGCAGCAAATCCATGGTTGCAGGTGCGGGTACAGGAAATGTTCCGTGAGCGCATTCCACCATGCCTCCGCCAACGTTCAACGGTGAGCAGATCCAGGCGCTCGCGTTCAGAGCATCGGAACCAACCGCGCCAGCAACAATGTCGACAATGGAGTCGACGGCGCCTACCTCGTGGAAATGGATGGTCTCGATGGGGACGTTATGAATCTTAGCCTCGGACTCACCTAGTAACTCGAAGGCGCGAATGGCTGTTTTCTTTGCCGAATCAGCGAGAGACGCATTTTCGATCAACTTGCGGATGACGCTCAACGAGCGGCCATGATGATGCGCATGGTGATGGGAATGCTGATGCGAATGCGTCGTGACAGCAGCCGTTTCTGCGCTTGCGCCATCCACCAGCACGCGCACCTTGGTCGCAGAGATGCCACTGCGATCTACCTTTTCGATATCGAGGGTCGCGCCAACGTTCAACGATGTTACGGTCTCTTGCAGCAATTTTAGATCGACGCCGGCATCCACGAGTGCGCCGAGAAACATGTCGCCGCTAATTCCGGCAAAGCATTCAAGATAAGCAATTCGCATAATATTTAAGAATCCAAGGCTGCCACCTGCATGGGTCAAGCTGCATTACAGATGCGGCAAATTTACTGAAGGTTGACTTTAGTGAAGGTTGACAGACCGAATTGCTTCCACTGGAAGAATCGCATTCATCGATCCAGAACGATAGCCTTCGCAATCGAGCGTGACGTATTTGAAGCCCAGCGCACGAAAGCCCGCGGTCATGCGGTCCATGTTTTCCATGGTTAGCGCACGAGGCATTTCTTCGCGGGCAATTTCAATGCGAACGGTCTCCCCGTGATAGCGTACGCGGAACTGCCGAAATCCCATCCGATGCAACAATGTTTCTCCGTCTTCCACTTGCTGCAAAACATCCCTGGTAACGGGACGGCCATACTCAATGCGCGACGCCAGACAGGCCGAAGCTGGTTTGTCCCAGATGCGCAATCCGGCCTGCAGTGCCAGCGCGCGGATTTCCTGTTTCGTCAATTCAGCCTCCGCCAAGGGAGCCAGCACGCCATGCGCGGTTGCTGCCTGTTGCCCGGGGCGAAACTCGCCGCGGTCATCCACATTCATGCCGTACGCCAGATGCTGAAAGTTGGTGCGCTGGTGGGCCTTCTCCATCACAGAAAAAAGCTCATCCTTACAATGAAAACAGCGCGTGGCATCATTCTTCACGTAGTCCGGATCATCCAGTTCAGCGGTCGTCAAGACCTGGATTGGAATCGAATGTTCTTCGGCAAAACTCAATGCGTCTCGAAAATGCGCTCGCGACAGACTCGGAGAGTCGGCAAGCACAGCAAGCATGTCATCCCCAAGAACGCGATGCGCCGTGTATGCGAGATAGGCCGAGTCGATTCCGCCGGAATAGGCGACGAGAACGCTGCCTAACTCACGTAATCGATGTTCAAGATGCGATTGTTTCTGAGCAAGTTCCATATAAGGTTTCAAATCCATTTGACGTGCGCGAATCAAACATCGTTTCCACGATGAAAGATCGGTTGCACGTTCGATGCCTGGCTTAACAGTACCTGTTCTTCCTTGGAGTCGAGCGGACTGTACCGTTGCGCGACATCCATTGCCAGACGGAAATATGCCTCATCTCCCGGTGGTATGGCAGCCGTGATGCCGTGCCCCAGTGTCCACCGCAGACCAAGGGAAGCTTCATTGGGAAATTCCGCAGGCTCGTACCAGCACTTGGAGTGCGGATGATCTTTCTTCTCTGTAGCCGGCCAGACTGTCTTGGCCATGCTTTTGATGGCCAACATGCCAATCCCTTTTTCCTGCGCCTTCTGGATCACCTGGGGACCGAAGTTTGCCTGCGACGCCAGTACCCAATTGATGGGGAAAAGCACTGTGTCGAATGGATATCTGTCCATTGCGGCGACAGCCGTTTCGACCGAATGCGCGGAGAACCCGATGTAGCGAACTTTTCCTTCTTTGCGTGCCGCCTCAAAGGTCTCCATGGCGCCGTTCGGCTCCCAGAACCTGATCTAATTCCGCCATCTTGGTAAGCGCGTGAAACTGATAGAGATCGACATGATCAGTGTCCAATAATCGAAGAGAATCTTCCAGCGCATCGCGTGAACCTGCCTTATCGCGCTTGCTGGTCTTGCAGGCTAGAAAGCTTTTGGCACGATAGGGCGCGAGTGCCGGGCCAAGAAGCTGCTGTGCATCGCCATAACTTGGGGCCACATCGAAGTAATTGATGCCGCGATCAACGGCCTCCGCCACAATGTTTTTCGAAGCGGCCAGACTGCTATTCATAATCACGATGCCGCCCATGCCAATGATGGAAAGATGAACGTCCGTTTTGCCCAGACGTCGCCTGGCAATGGGTTCCATGTTCTTCAGACCTTTGGGCGCGGCCCACGATTGAGAAAGGTTTCCGCTAGTAGCGGTGATGGCTGCAAATGCCCCCCGTCTGATGAAGTCTCGACGTTCCATTGGTTTCTCCTTGGTTGCAATCGACCAAAGCGGAGGACGTGCAAGAACAATGATGCCATTGTCTCACAAACAATTCCCGGTGCTATGCGACCGGAAATTCAGCATAATCTGTACGAGGGCTGCCATTCCAGGCTATTCGGGCAGCACGACATGAGACAAGAAGTATGATGCAGGAATTTTCGCGGCGGACCGATTGGAACCTTGAAAAGACTGCATATGCAGCGGCGCTGGAACGCATCCATGCGGACGGCAAGCCTTTCTTTGATCTGACGGCATCGAATCCCACTACCTGTGGTTTTCAGTACGATCGCGAGGGCATTCTTCGCGAGCTGAGCCGGTCAGAATCATTGGAATATCAGGCCGATCCGCGTGGGCTTCCCGTTGCGCGCGCTGCTGTTGCCGAATATTACGCCGAAGCTGCGTCGGCGCGGGTTGCAACCGAGCATATCTTTTTGACGACCAGCACCAGCGAGGCTTACAGCTATCTGTTCCGGTTGCACTGCGATCCAGGAGCGGAAATCCTGATCGCGCAGCCCAGTTATCCTTTGTTTGAGTTTCTGGCCGACCTCGATGACGTGCGCCTGGTGTCTTATCCCTTTGTTTTACGATCACGGGTGGCATCTCGATGTGGCGGCTTTGACTGCACGGATTACACCGCAAACACGCGCGATCGTGGTGGTCCATCCCAACAATCCAACCGGCCATTTTACGCCGCTGCCGGAACGGCAGTCGCTCGAACGCATTTGCCAGCAATATGGGCTGGTGCTGATTGTCGATGAGGTTTTTCTGGATTATGCTCTCGATCCTGCTGAGACGCACCCTTCGTCGCACGCGAGCTTTGCCAACGGGAAGCATCCTGTGCTGACCTATGTGCTCAGCGGATTGAGTAAGATTGCTGGATTGCCGCAGATGAAGGCAGCCTGGATCGCTGCGTTTGGTCCTAATTCGTTGCTTGAATCAGCGACTGCACGGCTGGAAATTATCGCGGACACATTCCTATCGATGAACGCTCCGGTGCAGCACGCGATGCCATACCTACTCGCGAATCGAAGCAACATTCAACAGCAGGTTCTGCTGCGGGTACGGGAAAATATAGCGACGTTGGACCGGCTGATTGCCGGCGCGCCTGCTATTTCGCGCCTTGAAGTTCAAGGTGGATGGTATGTGATTCTGCGAGTGCCGGCGCTGATGAGTGGAGATGCACTGACGATTCGTCTTATGGATCAGGAACGTGTGGTCGTGCATCCCGGCTATTTCTATGGCTTTGACGGAGATGGGTGGATTGTGCTGAGTTTGCTGCCTCGCGCATCTGAATTTACCGAGGGAATTACGCGGTTGATTCGCTCGATTGCCTGACGCCAAGGAGGAGTTTTCTACTCCGCAGGCAAGCGCTTTCTATGGATTGGTCAAAAAAGGATTTGTTTCCCGCTCCTGGCCGATTGTGGTTTCCATTCCGTGGCCAGGAACCACGCGCGTCGCATCTGGGAGAGTGAGAAGCCGTTCCTTCAACGATCGCAAAATCTTGCGAAGATCGCCGCCCGGGAGGTCGGTGCGGCCAATCGATCCAGCGAACAAGGTATCGCCCGCCAGCAGCAATTGTGGCGTTGGCAGGTGCAGGCAAATACTGCCTTCCGTGTGTCCCGGTGTATGCAGTACCTGCGCCGCTTGTCCAGCGATGGTCAGTGCCAGCAGATCGGAGGCGTCGACATCTGGCGCAGCCACTTCTGGTACGGCGACTCCAAGCCATCCCGCTTGCATGTCCATCATCTTCAAGAGGGGCAGGTCGTGTTGATTCATGTAGATTGGAGCTCCGGTCAGCCGTTTCAGCCGGACTGCACCACCCACATGGTCGATGTGCCCATGGGTGATGATGATCTGGTCGACGGTGAGATGGTGTTGTTTCAGGACAGCGAGAATCCTGTCGATGTCCTCGCCGGGATCGATGACCGTAGCCCGCCGCGTCGTTTCATCCGCAAGAACACTGCAGTTGCAGGCGAGCGGTCCGACAGGAAAAATCTCATGAATCATAGTCGAAGGAACAACAAGGGAGGATGGTTGAAGTCTGGCAAGCAAAACACTCTAGCAGGGTATTTTTCGCAGTGCTGGCTCAGCTTATGACCCGGACATATCGCGTCTGGATATTCGCTTCGGCCAGCTATTTGCTGTGCCGACCGCTTTGCGCGGGTGCCGATTGCACTCCCTGCAATACCGAGTGGCCAGTGCTGCGACGTGCGACCAATACCGTCAATGAGATTGACGTAAGCGCGAAAATGATCGCTGCCCATGCCGTCACTTTGGTGAGAATATTGACAGTTCCGCGCGGGCCAAAGGCAGTCTGCGAGCCCTGCCCACCAAACGCGCCTGCCAGGTCCGCGCCCGTGCCGGGCTGCAGCAGGATAATGCCGATCAGAACAAAACAAACGACAACGTGAATAACGGTTAAAAGATAGATCATTGGGTCACTTTCGAGTAGACAATTAAGATGCGCCCGCGCGACAAAAAACCTGCGTTTGGTGCGGAAGGGGGGACTTGAACCCCCATGCCTTTCGGCGCCACCCCCTCAAGATGGTGTGTCTGCCATTTCACCACTTCCGCGGAATGCGCTAAGACCAACTATATCATCCGTACAGTGGGTTTTGCCGTCATCCCGAATCTTGGAAACATCATTTCCATGCCCCGTGTCTGGTTCAATCCATCTTTGTCAACAGACACTTATGCACTGTCCCTTGATGGCAAACAGTACAACGGGAGCGCAGTTGGGACCATCTGAGTCCACAGAGGTGAGACAACTTGTCGAACAATAGCAATGCAATCCGCACGGTACGGTCGGTGATTCAGGTTCTACATGATGGTCAAAGGGGCTTGGCGACCATTGGTGCTGAGCTGAAAAATGAGACAGCCAAGCATTATTTTCTGCAAGAGACGCAGTTGCGGGCAGAATATGCGGCGGAACTGGAGAATGAACTCCATCGCCTCGGCGTGCATGATGTCCACGAGGGTGGTACAGCGGCTGGCACAGTACACCGTGTGTGGGCCGACGTTAAAGCGAAATTGGGAGGAGGAGATCACACATTGCTGGAGACGGCGGAGCAAGGTGAGGACGAGGCTAAGGAAAGGTATTCCGAAGCCCTGAATGAAACGTTGCCTGGCAATATTGCCGAACTACTGCGCGAACAACGCTCACATATACTCGAATCGCATGACAGAATTCGTGGTTTTCTGGACAGCACAGCCATCTAATCCTCGTTTGAGAATCGAATTATTCAGATAGTCATGAGCGGCGCTGGCATTGTGCGGGTCGGAATTTCCGGCTGGACTTATCCTCCTTGGCGAGGAGTCTTTTTCCCGAAGAAGCTAGCCCAAAAGCGCGAACTGGAATTCGCTGCGAATACCTTTCGTACCATAGAAATTAACGGCACATTTTATTCCCTGCAGCGGCCATCGAGCTATCAATCCTGGGCTGAACGCACACCTGAAGACTTTGTGTTCTCTGTCAAGGCACACCGATACATCACTCACTTACGCCGACTTCGCGAAATCGAAACTCCTTTGGCAAATTTCTTTGCTTCCGGAATTTTGAAGTTAGGGAAAAAACTGGGGCCGATCTTGTGGCAGTTTCCACCGAGCTTCAAATATTCGTCCGAGCTGATGGAGGATTTCCTCAAGCTACTCCCTAAAAATACAGAAGAGGCCGTCCAACTTGGGGAGCAACATGATGGCATGGTTGAAGGAAGATCGTTTGTTGAGACGGACCAAAACCGACCACTGCGGCACGCCATAGAAATTCGTCACGCCAGCTTCGTTGTTCCGGAATTCGTTGCGATGCTTCGTAAACACCAAGTCGCGTTAGTATGTGCCGATGCGGTGGAATGGCCGCGCTTGATGGATGTGACATCTGATTTTATATATTGCCGTCTTCATGGTTCAGAGGAGTTATACACAAGTGGGTATAACGGGAAGGCCATTGAGGAGTGGGCGCAGCGGATAGCGACCTGGGCGAAGGGCGGGGAATCAAGCGATGGCGATTATGCTAGCAATCAAAGGTCGACCAAACGAACGAAGAGAGATGTTTATGTCTACTTCGACAATGACGCAAAGGTATGCGCGCCGCGAGATGCAAAACGACTGGAAGAGCGGATGGCGGAACTGCTTTCCTGACGCAAATCTACAATGCATGAATGCGAGACGATCGAGCTTTGGAATTGCCTACGAGGATTTTCTTGATTTAGGTCGGGAAGTAACTTGATTTCGGAACGTCTAAGTGGGTACTTTGCTACAGTAACGTTAGAATGCATGCCCGGATATTTCCTTTATTAGTTCGAATGTTCGACTTTTTCACCATTGCATTCAGCGCCCTATTCCCTGTGATCAACCCGCTTGGCTCGGCGATGTTATTTCTCGGCCTTGCCGGGCCTGCGGATGCAATTGTATACAAACGGCTAGCTCGCAAGATTGCGCTGTTTACCGTGCTGTTCCTGATGGTGGTGGATCTTGCGGGAGCATTGCTCCTGACGTTCTTCGGCATTTCTCTCCCTGTCGTCCAGGTTGCCGGCGGGTTGGTTCTCGCCTCCATGGGTTGGAAACTCTTGAACCAACCGGACGCGCCGGATTTGGCTCAGTCCACCGGGCGATCCAATTCATTACAGGAACTCGATTCCAAAGCTTTTTATCCCTTTACCTTCCCATTGACAGCTGGTCCCGGTTGCGTTGTAGTCACCCTGACCTTGGCCGCTCACGCAGAGCAGCCGACCTCTGTGGACAGTATTTTCAGTCAATCGGGCCTGTTCCTTGCAATCGTGGTGTTGTGTCTCATGGTGTATTTCGCCTATGGTTATGCGCCAGCACTGGCCCGCAAAGTTTCCCCGCAGACTGTTCATGGGATTTTGCGGATTATCTCGTTCATTCTACTGGCAATTGGCGTGCAAATCTTCTGGCGTGGCGCGGAAACATTGCTGCAGCAGGCGGTTCATATCCATCAGTAGGCACCATTGTTCAATCATTCCTTTTTTCTTATACTTAGATAAGGAAATGACCTTCGAGGTGTGACCGGATAGGTCCTCCCTATTGATTTTTGAAGGAAATCTTCGTAAAATTGTAATTGGTTCACGCCTTAGCGCCCCCTCTGCAAGGCTGATCGCACGTTCTCTCGTTAATACCGCCCACATTCTAGCCAGCAAAGGAATAGCGAATTCATGGCAAAACGCCGCGGAAATCCAAACTGGGGCAAGCCCGAACCAATCGGTCCGGTGGTGCCTACGGTTACTTCTTTTGAACAGGTTGTCAAGGAGTACAAGCTGACCCCTGACCAGTACATCCGGTCCACCCGCTTAAGGGAATGGGCACGCCGGAATAAGAATTCGAAGTACATTCCGGAAGCACTTCTTGAAGCATGGGGTTTTGAGATCGAATCATCGTTGTAAAAACACGTTCTGTTTGGAAATGCCACCTCGATCGGGGTGGCATTTCTTTTGCCCTGAAGATTGTGCAAAGAGGAGTGTCGGTACAATAAATGCAATGACTACGTTTACCCCATTTGTCGACGTTCCGACCGCTTTGGAAGAAATCCGGGCCGGACGAATGATCGTCGTGGTGGATGATGAAAACCGCGAGAATGAAGGGGACTTGACGCTGGCAGCGGAGTTCGTCACTCCTGAAGCCATCAATTTTATGGCACGCTTTGGACGGGGGCTCATCTGTCTGGCTCTAACCGAAGATCGCGCAGACCATCTTCGTCTTCGGCCCATGACGGACGAGAATACCTCGCGTTTTGGCACAGCATTCACAGAGAGCATCGAAGCGCGTGAAGGCGTCACCACTGGAATTTCCGCGCACGACCGTGCCCACACCATCCGTGTCGCCATCGATCCTAAGTCTGGAGCAGCGGATCTGGCGCGTCCGGGACACGTATTCCCGCTGCGTGCCCGTCGCGGTGGGGTGCTGGTGCGTGCCGGTCAGACTGAGGCGTCTGTCGATCTAGCGCGGATGGCAGGCCTTGTTCCTGCCGGGGTCATCTGCGAAATCATGAAGGACGATGGCACCATGGCGCGCGTGCCCGACCTGATCGAGTTCTGCGGCGAACATGGCATTGCATTGTTGACGGTTGCGGAACTGATCCGCTATCGCCTGCAAAACGAACGCAACATCTATCGCCTGGCGGAATCGATGCTACCGACGCCGTTTGGGGAGTTTCGCATGATTGCCTATGAGAGCGAGCTCGACGGCGGGGAAAGCCATATTGCTCTTGTCTACGGCGATGTGGCGGAAATCGAAGAACCGGTTTTGGTGCGGGTGCATACGCATTGCCTGGCAGGAGACGTGTTCGGTACCCCTTTGTGCGATTGCCAGCAGGTCGTACGCCGTTCTCTGCAGATGATTGCCGAAGCAGGACGAGGTGCGCTGATTTATCTGCACAACAACACCAAAGGCTTTGGGATCGATACAAAGGGTCCTCAGGCGCGGCTGGTCTTTCACCGTGACTTACGCGCGCATGAGCGTAGTGAAGATCGCCAGTATCGCATTTTGCGCCAGGTAGGGTTGGGTGGTCAGATTCTATCGGACCTGAAGATCCGCAAGATTCGTTTGCTGACGAATACTCCCACGCACGTTCCTGCGCTACAGGGCTTCAATGTTGAGATTGTCGAGCAGGTTCCCGTTCCAATGGAGCACTCGGACCTGCAATATCGCTAACGCTGTGTCGTTCTTTTAATCCGATGTAGCGTGGTTCTCAGGGCCTTATGCGATGACGGGAGGCAACTGGCCAGCCCAGCCCTCACGCTCCAGGTCTGCTTGCAGCGCCTGCACGCCCCGAAATAACAGAGAATGCAGTCCTACCTGGCGCGCACCTTCGACGTTTTCAATCCGATCATCAAGAAAGAGTGCTTCGTCCGCACGGACGTCGAGTTTCTCAAGGGTGTGCTCATAGATCGCTGCCATCGGTTTGATCAAATTCAACTCACAAGACCAGGTGAGCTGATCAAAACCATCGAGCCAGCGAAAGTTTTCTTTCATGTACTCGAGCAGATCTTCGCCCATGTTTGACAGGATCGCCGTCTTCATCCCTGAAGCTCGGATCCGACGGACCCAATCCAGCATGATTGGATCGACAGTCGCCCACAGCAGAACATCCTGCTCGATCAGTGCTTCGATTTGCTGCGGCGACAATGACAAACCAGTATCGCGTGCAATCGTCGGCCAATAGGTGTGGCCGTTCAACGTGCCGCGGTCGTAATCCAGCCGGTATTTCCAGTAATGCGCATCGAAGATTTCCGGCGACAGTCCGGAGATTTCCAGCAGACGTGCGCGTGCGGTCGGCTCAGGCGGGCCGGAAAGGACAAGACCATAATCGAAGATCACAGCGCGTAGAGGCATGAAGGTGTTTATTGAAAAATGGGAGGAATCATGGAGCTTGGACGACTTCGTTCGCCTTCTCAAGAATACATGCGAAGAAAAATCACTCTCGATTTAGTAGAGAACGATTTTGGAAAAGGATTGCGGATCAAGACTCGCACCGCCCACCAAGGCTCCATCGATCTCTTCCTGGCTCATAAGCGCGCTAGCGTTTTCCGGCTTCACACTTCCACCGTACAGAATGCGAATGTTGTCGGCGATTTCGCGGCCGAGCGAGCGTGCCACCTGCTCACGAATGATGTGATGGGCTTCCGCGGCCATCTCTGGCGTGGCTGTTTTGCCGGTGCCGATGGCCCATACAGGTTCGTAGGCGATGACGATGGATTGAGCCTGATCTGCTGCAACGCCGGCGAGGCCCTCTGACGTCTGCCGCAATAGGACCTCTTCTGTTTTGCCGCCTTCTCGTTCGGCCAGTAACTCGCCGACGCATACGATTGGCGTGAGTTTGTGTTTGAGTGCCGTGTGAAGTTTCTTGTTGACGGTCTCATCCGTCTCGCCAAAGAACTGACGGCGCTCAGAGTGGCCCAGGACGACATGGCTGCAGCCGGCGGCAACCAACATGCCTGCGGAGATTTCTCCCGTGAATGCGCCTTCTTCCTGCCAATACATGTTCTGTCCGCCAACCCGAACGTTGCTGCCACGGGCGGCTGCAACAACTGCCGCAATATCGACGAAGGGTGGGCAGAGAACAATCTCGTCGCGGGTATGATTCTGAACCAAAGGCAAAAACGCAGTAACAAATTCGCTCGACTGGGAAGGCGTTTTGTACATTTTCCAGTTGGCTGCAATCAAGGGCTTGCGAGTGCTCACGCAGTCTTCTCCGTCAGGGCTTCGACGCCCGGTAATTTTTTGCCTTCAAGAAATTCAAGTGACGCGCCGCCGCCCGTCGAAATGTGGGTGATTTTATCGGCTACTCCGGCCGCGTGGACTGCGGCAACAGAATCTCCACCGCCGACGATTGAAGTTGCCGATGCATTGTCCGCGACTGCCTGGGCAACCTGCATGGTGCCGTGCGCGAAGGCAGGCATTTCAAACACTCCCATCGGCCCATTCCAAACGATGGTCCGAGCGCGAGAGATTTCATCCACAAAAAGGTTGATGGTTTCCGGGCCGATATCGAGTGCCATCCAGTCGGCAGGGAAGGATTTGTCGCCGGAGAATATTTTTGTTTGCGCGTCCGCAGCAAATTTATCGGCCAGGATGTGATCGACCGGCAACAGAAAACGCACTCCGCGCTTGGTCGCGGTTTCCATGGCCTGGCGCGCCACATCCAGCTTGTCGGCTTCCAGCAAAGATTTGCCGACATCCTGCCCTTTGGCTTTCAGGAAGGTATACGCCATGCCGCCGCCGATCAGCAGGGCATCGACCTTGTCGAGTAGGTTCTGGATCACTTCAATCTTGTCGGATACCTTGGCGCCCCCAAGAATGGCGACAAACGGTTTGTCGGGGTCGCTGAGAGCTTTGCCCATGTAGGTCAATTCCTTTTCCATCAGCAAGCCGGCCGCAGACTGCGCGACAAAATGCGTGATGCCTTCTGTGGAAGCATGGGCGCGATGAGCGCTACCGAAGGCGTCATTGACATACACCTCACAAAGTTTTGCAAGCTGCTTGGCGAAGGCGGGATCGTTCTTTTCTTCCTGGGCGTGGAAGCGCAGGTTTTCCAGCAGCAGCACTTGTCCAGATTCCAACATGCGCACCATTTCTTCCGCAGTCTCGCCCACACAGTCCGGCGAGAAGCCAACATTGACGGACTGGCCAAGAGTGTGACCCAGCAGTTGCCGCAGCCGATCGACGACTGGGCGCAGGCTCATTTGCGGATTGGGTTTCCCTTTCGGCCGACCCAGGTGCGACGCAAGAATGACCTTGGCGCGATGGCGGAGTGCATATTCCAGCGTAGGCAATGTCTCGCGGATGCGGGTATCGTCCATGATCTGCGTTCCATCTTCAGAGAGAGGGACGTTGAAGTCCACGCGGATCAAGACGTGCTTATGTTCCAGGGACAGATCGCGGATCGATAATTTTGACATCTGGACGCTCGCTTATTTTTCTTTGCTGGGAAGAATCGCTTCCGCTTCGATTTCTATGCGCCATACCGGGTTCAGCAGCTTGGCGACGACAATCATCGTAGCAGCCGGGCGAATCGTACCGAAGAACTCGCCGTGGACGCGACCAATCGCCTCCCAGTCCTCAACGTGGGTGAGATACATGCGGGTACGCACCACGTCTTCCAGCTTCGCGCCAGCCTGTTCGAGCGTCTTCTGGATGATAGTCAGCACGTGGCGGGTTTGGCCGGCGGCATCGGCTTCGTCGGCGCCGACGGGTCCCGTACCGGATACATGAACTGTATTTCCGATACGCACAGCGCGTGAAAACCCGATAATGGGTTCGTATGGCGAGGAGCCGGAGATATTCTGTCGCATCATGCAACTCCGAAGAAAACTTTGGATTCAATCGACTTTTCTGAAGGATTGAGGAAGAGTTTCCCGCAGTCCTTCAGAAAGTCATTCCTGTACCGGAATCGCGTTCTAGAGACCTTTTTTCACCAGGAAGAGGATCAGGTCTCGAACGCGGGAGGAGTAGCCCCATTCGTTGTCATACCAGCTCAGCACCTTCACCATGTTCCCGACCACTTTAGTCAACGGTGCATCGATGATGGACGAGAGAGAATTGCCCTTGTAGTCAGCTGACACCAATGGCGCCGTTTCAAAGCCAAGAATTCCCTTGAGCGGGCCTTCTGCAGCCGCTTTCAGTGCTGCGTTGACGGATTCCACGGTGACGGGCTTCTCCGTTACCACAGTGAGATCGACAACGGAAACCACAGGGGTTGGAACGCGCAGCGAGAAACCGTCCAGCTTGCCCTTCAGCTCCGGCAGCACCAGATGCAGCGCTTTGGCTGCGCCGGTCGAGGTGGGGATGATGGAAAGGCTGGCGGCACGGGCGCGGCGCAGGTCGCTATGCGGAAAGTCGAGCGTGACCTGATCGTTGGTAAAACTGTGAATCGTGTTCATCAGACCGGAGACGATCCCAAAGTTTTCCAGCAGCACTTTCGCCAGCGGGGCCAGGCAATTCGTGGTGCAGGAAGCATTGGAAATCACGTTGTGCTTGGCGGGGTCGTACTTGTTTTCATTCACGCCCAAAACGACGGTAAGGTCTTCATTCGATGCCGGGGCGGAGATGATGACTTTCTTGACCGTCGGTCCCAGGTGCGCTTTCGCTTTGGTGGCATCGGTAAAGTGTCCAGTCGATTCGATGACGATCTGGGCGCCCACGGAATCCCAAGGCAGCTTGGCCGGGTCTCTTTCCGCAAACACCTTGATCTTCTTGCCGTCCACGCTGATGAAATCAGCGCCGTGTTGCACATCGTTCGGCAGATTGCCAAGGACAGAATCGTGCTTGAGTAAATGGGCCAGCGTCTTCGGGTCGGTCAAATCGTTGACTGCAACAAAGTCAATCTCAGGGTTGCCTAAAGATGCCCGTAGGACATTCCGGCCGATGCGGCCAAAACCGTTGATGCCAACCTTTACTGCCATCGGAAATTACCCTCCTGGTGATGAATGATGAATATGAGTGGATATATAAGCATTGTACGATGCCGAACGGGCGGGTCCGGTGATGATGAACACATCGGCGTGAAAATTGAGACAGATCTTGCTGGCCGAAAAATTACCATACCGCGGATGCAAATTCAGATGTCCGACAGCTATGAGACCTATCTCTCAGTTACCGGGGAAGATCGAAGAAATTGACTCCCGGTTTGCAGCCTATGCTGCCAATGTGTTACAAGCGCATCATGCGCGATTGGGTGCGCGAAAAACTAATGAGACGTCGCAAGAAGCCGGCGACCAACAATTCCGAGTCAACCGGAAAGATTGGTCACGAGATTCCGCAGGACCAGCCAACACCATTGCAACCGTCCTATCCTCAATCGCTCGAGCATGAGGATTTGGCGCAGATTCCCGCTCGAGCAGGCCGCGCCGAACAAGTTCCTGTTGCCGACGCGAACGCAGTCGTGTCCCCTGAAGGTCAGGGCGAAAAACGATCAGGCCGGCAGTGGAGAAATCGGCATGGAAATCGCTCCGAAGGCCAATCGGGCGGACGGCGCGAGCCCAAGCCGGAAGCCCAGGGCAAAGCCGTCTCTTCGCCTCCGGAGCCGAACCCCAACCTTGTGCTGGAGACGCAACCGGAGTTTCTCGGACAGCCGCCAGCCGAGTTGCAGGCCTCCAAATCGCCGAAGGGCTACGTGGTGCTCGCGATCGGATTACCCGGATCGGGGAAAACGACCTGGTTCAAGCGTCGTGGCGTTACGCCGCTTTCCAGCGATATGCTGCGCAGTATTCTGTTCGATGACATTACCGAACAGCGATACCAAGGGCTGGTATTTTCCACATTGCGCTCGCTGTTGCGTGCCCGGTTGATTGCGAAAATGCCGTGGAACTATGTGGACGCTACCAACCTTTCCCCGCATGAGCGGCGGCAGTGGATCAAGATGGCGCGCAGCTTCGGATATGAAGTGCAGGCCGTCTTTTTTGACGTGCCTTTTGATGTCTGCATGGAGCGAAATATGCGCCGCGAATACATGGTGAATGAAGAAGCAATGCGCGGTATGGCAGAACGCCTGCGTCCGCCGTCATTCAAGGAAGGCTTTCATAAAATCACCGTTGTGCGAGTGAAAAGCGGTCCGGAAACGTCGACGGAATCCACTGCTCCGCAGGGATAGAGTTCATTGAAAACCATGGTCGGGGCCGCGAGGAATCGCGGTCCTGCTTCTTTACAGTGTTCGATACTGCGACAGCTGGAAACCGATCGCCATCTCAAATTCCTATGACACCGGAACCCTCCAATCCCATTCAGGTTGAAGCTTCGCTAGCATCCAAACCTGGGTCGGCGACAGAGCCATGGTTGCGTGGCACTCTGACCGAGTTTGCCGCCGAGCAGCGGGCCGTCCTGCACGCTCTTGAGTTAGCGCGAGAAGACATCGCTCGATGGTGCGCGTCGCTGAGCAAAGGAGAAATGCATGCTCGTCCCTACGGGATTGCTTCGGTAGCGTTCCATCTGCGCCACATCGTGGGAAGCCTGGATCGATTACTGACCTACGCCGAAGGAAATCTTCTGAGTGATCAGCAGATGCAGCAACTTGCCGCCGAGATGAATCCAGACGGCAGCAAAGAGGAGATTCTGGCAGAGTTCGAGCGTGGACTGTATGACGCAGGGGAACGGATTCGCAGCATCCCTCTTTCTCAATGGCGAGAACCTCGTGGAGTTGGCCGCAAAAAGCTACCGACCACTGTAGCCGGTCTTCTGATCCATTGCGCGGACCACACCCAGCGCCACGTCGGGCAAGCGATTACCACAGCCAAAGTATCACTTGGTTTGCGAGAACATCCTCGTTCTAAGCAAGGGCGTCTTAGCGGCTTGCCTCAGCTTCGTCGGTCAAATGACCCATCTTGTCGCGCTTGACCTGAAGATATTTTTCGAAGCTTTCCTGGGACTCGACTACTGAAGACATCCGTTCGACGACGCGAATGCCAGCCGCTTCCAGCGCCGCAACCTTGTGCGGATTGTTCGTCATCAAGCGGACCTGAGAGATGCCCATCAGCTTCAGAACTTCGGCGGGAAGCTCGAAGACACGGCAATCCGCTTTGAAGCCCAATTCTTCGTTGGCCTCCACGGTGTCGAGGCCTTTGTCCTGCAGCGCATAGGCTTGCAGTTTCGGCATCAGGCCAATGCCGCGGCCTTCCTGCTGTTCGTAGAGCAAGATGCCCGCGCCAGCGTCGGCAATGGTGCGTAGCGCCAACTCCAGTTGCAGACGGCAATCGCAGCGCAACGAACCGAACACATCCCCGGTCAAACATTGCGAATGGATGCGGACAATCGGAGGCTGGCTCGAAACATCTCCCATGACCAGCGCGACCATCTCCTCCGGTGGTTCAATCTGGGATGGACCTGTCTCACAACCTGGTTCTGGAGTCTGATCCGCTCGGACCCCAACAAAGCCAAAGATACGAAAATGACCCCAGCGAGTAGGGAAGTCGGCTTCAGCAGCTTTGCGCACACTTTCAAACGGCATGTTTCGATTATAGGACCCGCATTCTTCCCTACGATTCCATGCGGCGGACGGAGTAAAGTGAAGTCGTGATTGATTCCAAACTGATCCTGGTCACGCTGTTGATCAAGCTGGGTGTAGCGGCTGCAGTTTCCAGTGCGCTCTCGCGTTCCATGGTATTCAAAGACCTGCTACTGAGCACGCGACGCAGCGCGGGACAGATGCTCGGATTGCTGGCCTGTATCTGCGTCCCACTGACTCTGGGAGTGTGGGTCCGTATTGTTGTACAGAATTTTCTCGCCGCAGACATTTCTTTTGAGGCAGTCATTCTGGTGGCGCTGTTGCTCGGCACCACTCCGGCAATCATTGCCGGGGCGTTTCTTTCTATCCCAGCGGTGCTGCATCGTGAATATCTCACTTTGCCGTTCAATCTGGTCGTCGCGTTAATCTTTGGCACATATCGCGCGTTTGTCTCAGAAGAAGACATCTGGTCTTTTTCTCCATTTGTGGATCTCAGCATCTACCGCTGGATCCGGAGAAATCTGATGCGCCCACGGGTCGATCGGCAGGTCCTGCTGCTGATGTTGATCCTGGGCATGCAGGTGATGCGGAATTGGATCGCACATCTTTACCCACGCCGTTTGTTTGCGCTGCATACCGATAGCCTGTGGTTGCTGTTGGCGATTTGCCTCTGCACACCGGTGGTGGTGGGAATTCCACTGAAAATCTGGAATGCCATCCGTATCGAACGAAAGTTAGAGGAGCAGGAAAGACTGCTGATGGATGCGCGTCTCGATGCGCTGCAACGCCAGATCAATCCGCATTTCCTTTTCAATACGCTCAACTCCATTGCCTCCCTGGTACGTTTTCGGCCAGAGCTGGCTCGGGAGCTGATCGTGAAGCTGGCGAGTATTTTGCGCGTTCTATTGCAGGATCGAGATGATCTGATGCCGCTGCGCGAGGAGTTGCAGTTCGCCGACGATTACCTGGACATTGAAGTTGTGCGCTTTGGCATCGAGAAGCTGCGTATCGTGAAAGACATTCCTCCTGAAACGCTGGAGATTCTGGTGCCCAGCATGCTGTTGCAGCCGCTGATTGAGAACGGCATCAAACACGGTCTGGAGCCGCGCATTGGCGGCGGCACCATTACGCTGCGCAGCCGATTACAGCAGGACAAGCTGGTAATTACCGTGGAGGATGACGGAGTCGGTATGCCGGCGGAAACCGGACCACCCGTCCACCGCAGCGGACTATTACAGGCTGGTACCGGTGTCGGAATGCGCAATGTGCGGGAACGCATGCAGGTTTTGTGCGGGCCTGGCGCAGGGTTTGAGATTCTGAGCCGCCCAGGGCGCGGCACCCGTGTCATTTTGACGATACCGGTGAACTCCGCAAAAACGGCAGCAACTCAACTGCCGGAACTGCGCAGTATCGATTCGTAATACTCCTCATATTTTGGAATGACGCGGGAGGCACAGTACGTCTTCTGCGCTCGCTGGCGTCCGGCGCGCGCCATTTCTTTCAGGCGGTCGCGGTCCTTCAGCAACTCCACCGCGGCTTCGGACATGGAATCCACATCGCCTACAGGAAAGAGCAGGCCGGTGACGCCATTTTGAATCAGCTCCGGTACGCCCCCCACGTCTGTGCCGATGGTGGGGACATCGCAGGCCATGGCTTCCAGCGCCGCCAGCCCAAACGATTCCATTTCGCTGGGCATCAACATCAGATCGGCCGCGGGCAACAGTTGATTCACTTGATCGTGTTTGCCAAGGAAATGAACGCGATCGCTGATCTTCAGCGATTTTGCCAGCCATTCCGCAGAAGAACGTTCCGGCCCATCCCCGACCATCAACAGTCTGGCCGGCATCTCACGGGCGACGCCCGCAAATATGCTGATCACGTCCTGAATTCGCTTTACCGGACGAAAATTCGATAGGTGAACCAGGACGGCCTCTCCGGGTTCCGCATATTGGGCGCGAACGATTTCACTCGCTTCGGGATCGCGCACGTAGAGGTCGCAATTGACAAAGTTTGAAATCACCTCAATCGGTCGCGTGGTGGCAAAGGTTTCCACGGTCATGCGCCGCAGATAGTCCGAGATGGCCGTTACGCCGTTGCTCTCGTCGATTGCATATCGAGTAATCGGTAGATAGGCGCGATCGGCGCCCACCAGAGTGATGTCTGTGCCGTGCAGCGTAGTGACAAACGGCAGTCTGCGCCCGCTGCGAGCAAGCATTTGCCGGGCCAGCATCGCGCTGACTGAATGAGGAATCGCATAGTGCACATGCAGCAGGTCGAGATCGTAATATTCCGCCACTTCCGACATGCGCGTTGCCAGCGCCAGTGAGTATGGCGGAAATTCAAACAGCGGATAATTCGAGACCGGAACCTCGTGAAAATGAATCCGCTCCTCGCGACCGCTGAGTCGAAATGGCTGTGCATACGAGATGAAATGAATGTCGTGGCCGCGATTGGCCAGCTCGATTCCCAGCTCGGTGGCCACAACGCCACTACCGCCGTAGGTGGGATAACAAGTGATGCCGATTTTCATAGGGCTCGCTTTCTGCAATCAGTAGATGCCCGTCGAATGCTGTCCGCTGCTTAAATCTCATTATTCAGACGTGCGCAGCCGGTTGCATCAACTGGCCGAAATGGATCAACTCGACCTTCGGACCGAGACCTGCGAGTATCGATGGCAGCGTCTGGAGTGCACTCAGCTCTACTTGGCGGGATTGCTGCAGGCGAGTCCGAGTCGCCAGCAGTTCTGCGTCCAGGTAGGCTGGATGGCAAACCAGCTCCCATGTACCTTCCGGCAGGCGGCCCAGCATGGTACGCAGCGTGGTTTCTTCCAGTGTTCCAGTTGCCGCAACTCCCAGGCAACCATCCGTGGTGGCAAAATTACGCTGCCGTACCATCCTCCAGAAGTTGTGGCGCAAGGTACCCAACAGTCGAACTTGCCATGTACGAACCAGCCCAGCATCGGGTGTTGCAGCCACGCTCCACATCGGTTCAAAGGGATTGCGTACTGCCTGTATGTCGCATGCTTTTGCGGCCCGCATCACTGCATCGAGAACCGCTGGAAACATGTGCGTGTGCTTGTGGGTATCGATGTGAGTGACGGCGACACCTGCCTGACGCAGTCGCAGGATTTGAGCAATCGCTTCCTGCTCGATATGGGTTCGATCGATACGACCCAGATACAGGTCACGAACGAACTCACCTAAAGTGGCTCGAAAACAAGCCTCATTGCGACGATCGCTCCTGGGATCGAGGAGTGTCGGAATGGCCGCTGGATTTGCAACTGGCGTCCCATCCACCAGCACGATGTGACAGCCGACTCCGAGAGAATTTTGTTGGCTGGAAATTTCAACCGCGTCAGGAAAACGAGGCGTAGCAGCCATCAGTGTTGTGGAGTGGAGCGCGCCCAATTGATGCAGCTCCAGTACCGCGCGGTTGATGCCGTCGGTCAATCCGAAGTCGTCTGCATTCACGATGAGTCGGCGCACTGGGATGAGTCTATCAAGTGTTGTTCGGCAGGGGACGGATTGCTACAGGCGTCTGCGAGAGCTCACTCAATTCAGAATTTACTGGTAGAGTTCGAGCTCTTCTGTCGCCTCGTCATAGACCTGGCGAACGATGGGTGCGAAATTCCCCTGAAATTCCTCATTCAGCTGAGGATCGTTGTGGGTAAATTTCACTCGGATTGCATCCAGTTTTACGAACTTCTGCGTCTGTTCCAAAGTCATGCCATGTTGTAGCGCGTTATTTACCTGATCGACTACGGACTGCAGGGATTCGGTCACCAGGTTCAAATAATTCTTGTCATGTTGTGCCTGCCCGTGCCCTGGAACGATGACATTTGTGTCGAGCGCGCTGAGAGTTTTCAGACTTTCAATCCAAGCAGTGGGATGGGAGCTGGCCATGTAAGGTATCGGATACACCAGCAAGTCTCCGGTGAGCAGGATTTTTTCTTTGGGAAGATAGAGGACCGTATCCCCCGCAGTATTTCCGACGAGATGAATCAACCGAATTTCTCGACCGCCACGGAATAGCGTGAGCTTTTGGTCGAAGGTCAAGGTCGGCAACACGGGATGCATGCCGTTATATTCGGTCAGGAAGTTCTGATCTGCTCGCAGTGTGTCTTCAATTTCGTGCCGGTCTTTTTCGGTGAGCGGGGATCCATCAGCGGATTTTCCCGTCTTCAAATCGTTCTCAAACTCTTTGTTCATCCCCCGGGTCGCCACGCCGCCATCAAACACCATGGTTGCATCTGCAAAATATGCGGCTTCGATTTCGAGACCGCTTTCTACTCTGAGAGAATCATATTGACCGCGGTCTCGTCCAAGCCACTGTAAAAGAACGTCGGCCTCTCCTCCCCAAAAAATCGCTTATAACTTCGCACTGCGGTTGAATCGTCGGGATTGTTTGAATCTGCCTTAGTTACCACGAGAATTTCTGGTGAGATTTTCCGGGCGAGCTCAACGCGTTTCAACAAATACTTGAACTCGAAATCCGCGGCAGGAAGCGAGTACCCGATGAAGACCCATCTGCGCGATTTTCTTAAGCTCTTTTCTGCCTGTAGCCAAGAGCTCTCAAACATTGGGGCCCGCAAGGCCTTCTGGTAACTGAACGTCGCAAGCCGGACTCCGAGGTCTACATCGCAGGCTGGACACTTCAAACGCACCCGGCTTTTCTGTCCATAGAGCTCCTTTTCTTCCTCGCTTTGCAGAACTTGCGAGGCGAGACGGCTGACACGACCCACGGGGACACTGAAAGACCTCCGGCAGCAATCGCAATAAAGCCAGTTAATAGATCCGTGCATCTTCGAGATGTGGAGTCGTCGGATGTTTCGCCGACTCGGAACGATCATGTTGTCCTTAATTTCCGAAGGTCGAATCTCAGGACTGTAGAAGGGTTCAAAAGCAGCATTAATTTCTTCGAGGCATCCTTCTAATACTAGGTCCCAGTTGAGGCTGACAAACTCGTGTTTCTTTTCTGACAACCGAGAGAGGAAATCCAGCAATTGCGCTCGTTCGCCTAGACTCTTTTTCTTGCCGGCCAAGTATGAAGTGTCAAGCATGCGGATGATTCGTGACAAGAGTATCCGTCGAAGTCGACGCAGATCCTTCGGAGCATACTTACGTCCCAAATGATGCCCTGTGTTCGCTGAAAGATCAAGCGTCGTAAAGATGTCTTCGAGTTCTGGATACGATGCCAGATCATGGTTGGGGCGAAATCCGAAAGTCTCCAGCGCAAACTCGCCCAGAGTGGGCATTAAATAGCGGCTCTTGCCGTGTTTGAATGTTCCTGCTTTTAAAAGCTGTTTTGTAAATTCAGATTGAAGCGGTAGACCAGCAATAGAGGAGAATCCGGCACCTACGATCAAAGCAGTTTTTCTGGATGTCATCACGCCCACCTTTGACTCTCACTTGTGTCGGCTGGACGCCCAACACCTCTCGACGGAATTTGGTAACCCTCGCACTCCGGTTTTCCGATTAGCGAAGATCTGATTGCCTGTCCAACTTTAACGACAATAGCAATTTGGGTAGGCGAACGTAATTCCATTCTGGCATGCGTCCGGAGTACAAACCGGAGTCGGTTTCGCCGGATTATTGCAAATTACATGGCAGGCCACGTGAACGGGCTGAGCTACAGTTCCACAGAATGCGTCATGTGGCGGGATATTACAAGATTTCGGCACGAACGTAGGCGGTGCTGGTGGATTACTCTGAATGGGTTTCGGAGCAGCAGGACTGCTTCCTAGAGTGGCGTCTATGTTGATCGGATAATCGACCTCGCTCCCAGCGATTCTTGTGCCAGCACTGTATTGGACTTGAGAGGTCATCCGGCCGAAGTTATCGTAGAAACTCCAAACCCCGTCGGCTAGACCGTTCGCTAGATCTCCTTCTGCTCTTTTAGAGCCATCCGCGAGCGCGGAGTATGCTACGAAGTGCCCATTTCCATTAGTTAGCGTGTTCTCCCCTAGCAGCATTCCATTACCGTAGAATTTCCAAGTGCCCCATGCTTTTCCCGATTTTGTTGGGGGCGGAAATGCATTTCCCGAACAAAGACTGTCAAACGCTGCTGATCCGTCCTTCGTTTCCCCTATGATCGTAAGGCTGGAACGTGGCAAGTAGCATGTAAAGGGACCATTCGACACATTGTCGACGAATGTCTCGGAACTGACAAGATCGGAAGTTTGCTTGACGGGGTTGAATGAGTATGATCGCCACGATCCCTCTTTTTTTTCCATGCACATAGTCGCCGGATACTTCTATATTTGCGCCCGCAGCTGAGTACCAGATTCCCTCGCGCAAGCCATTGATCAGCTGACCCTCCTCTGCATACTGAATGTCTTGCCCATTTATGGCATAGGGGACGGCCCAATATCCATTCCCATTACGCAGGTTTATCGTCACCGTCTTAGACGACAAGGTAAATCTCCACAGTCCGACAGGTGCCCCAGCCGCAAAATGCCCCGTTATCGGACCTCCTCCGCCGGGCCATAGAAAGTCCCCGTCAGGAAGGCCGTTCTTGTAAGTTACGCTCAACGTGACAACACCTTGTGGGTTTTTTTGCCAAGCGGTACCGTTGCCATTTGCATCAACCGAGTTTGCAAGGTGGTATCTCGCCTCAGTAAAGGTGTCGAGGTTCATTTGACCAAACGCAGAGGACGAGACCAGGCACCATAGCACGAGGACAAAGCGACTAGGAATCATGCACCTTCCTCCTGTCCCACTCTAGTCAGCCAAAAATTTTAGTCCAATGGAAAAGCAAAGTCTACGCCAACATACTCAGGCCCAGGGGCGCTTGAGCAACTGATCATTGCCCAGTCGAGCTAAACGTGTGCTTCATCTGAACGTGCAGTTAAGCGGATTGTTTATTTGTTTTTAATTCACTTTAACGTGGGGGTGAAATGTCCACTGCCTATAGCTATCCCCCTCGTTTGCTTGACCCGTTGAAATCCCTTCCATAGACTCAAGAAAGCCCGCAGCACAGGCCTTATGGGCGGTTAGCTCAGTTGGTTAGAGCGTCTGCCTTACACGCAGAATGTCGGGGGTTCGAGTCCCTCACCGCCCACCAAAGTTTAATCCGGGCGATTCATCGCCTAGCTAAGTTTCAGTTCACCGCATAGGTTGGGGCAGCCGATGGATCTACGGCGTTGTACGCCTAGTTCTTAAAAATACCGGTACGTCAGGAACGGGCAGATGAAGTTGGGACGGGTTGCCAAGCAGATGAGCCGCTGTCTCTGTTGTCTGGCGTGCTTCTATGGTCGCGGACTCGTTAACCTTATCTTGTAAAACATACCACCAATAACTCCCACAGCTAGGCGAGCGCCAGATTTAGATTATCAATTGCCTCGTCGATCTCCGCCGTGTTCTTATAGCCCACCGTAACGCAATCGACACCCGCGTTTCTAAAAGCAAACCGCATCGCCTTCTGCCGGTCCTCGCGGTTGAACGTTCCCTCGCCCACCAGCTTCATGCTGATCACGCCCATGCCCTGCCGACGCGCCTGCCGGATATGCGTCACGACTTCATCCACGTTCCCCAGTCCATCGGTCGCGTAGTCCTCCGCGTCCATCCGCGTGCCCTTATGGTTCACCCGGATCATCGCCACCTCCAGCCACTTGTCCCCCGGCACCTGTCGCAGCGCCGGCAGCCCATGGACGGAAGCCCCATGAGATAGCACCGCCTTCTTCATCTGCGCCTGCTCAATTCCGTCCTGCCATCTCGCCGAGTCCGTCGGCCAAGTCGCACTATGCTGCCAATGCAGCAGCATGATGTCGAAGTACTCCGTCTGCGCCAGTCTCCGCAGTTCGTCGATCTTCTCCTGCGGATCGACATCTCCCCGCGTCGTGATCTTCGACATCAGCTGATAGCTTTCCCGCGGAACGCCTTTCAGCGCCACGCCCAGCATTCTGTGCATGTCGCCGTACGACTCCGCCGTCTCATAGAAACGAATGCCGTGCTCATGCGCATAGCGCACCAGCTTTGTAAACTCCGTCTGCCCCAGATCGCGCTGCACCTGGCCGCTCATCGTCCCCGTGCCAAACGCCAGCCGCGTCACCTTCACGTCGGATTTTCCCAGTGCCACCACATCTGTCGCCGTCTCGCGCTCGGCTCGCAACGGCAGGTTTCCCACGCTCGCCAGCGCGCCCGCCGCCAATCCCGCCTTCACAAAATCTCGTCTGGAGTAGTGAGTCATCGCTCCCCCCTTGAATGGCTGAATCTTACACAATTCTTCGCATCAAATCCGCCACTTGTTTGCTTTTGATGCTTCAATCATCCACTACGAGCACGTTCCCATAATGAAACTCCCCGATAATTTCGTCGTGTACTTACTGAAAAGCCGATTTTCAGGCACAAGGAAATTCGCCGTTAGCATTGGCTTGCCAACCGTACCAACTCGTGCCGTCAACTCCAGAATGAGAGTGTTTTGGTTTCTCCTTGCTGGCGCAGAATCTTCATTCCATTGGGTTAATCGATCGCAAGTTTCTGTGAATGAGCAGCGTCTAGATTCTAACTCTGATCAAAAAGCGGGTGCTTCACGCAGAGACCATATTCGGTTTCGCGATCCGAGCCATATTTGAACCCGGCTGCTGATCGATCCGTAGAAGAAAGCGGGTTCCCACCCCAACCTGACTCTCTACTGTTAAGGTCGCATGATGCTGATCCGCAATCCATTTTGCGAGAGCAAGTCCGAGTCCGGAGCCGCCTAGTTGGCCGCTGCGGGTTGGATTGACTCGGTAGAAACGCTCGAAGATGCGAGGTAGATGCTGCGCAGCGATTCCGATTCCGGTGTCGCGAACTTCCAAAAGGACGCGTTCATTTTCCGCTATAGCACGCAACGTAATCGAGCCACCGGGCGGAGTGTATCGCCATGCATTTTCCATCAGAATATTCAGTAGCCGTTGCATGCTCAAGAGATCGCATCCCATGGGGAGCGGAGCATCACCGGCCTCGATGTGAAATTCCAACAGCGCTTGCAGCAAGCAGGCACTCCATTTTTCTCCCATACGGCGTACCAGCTGCGCTGCGTCGATAGTTTCGAACCGGAGAACTTCTGCTCCCGCATCGGTGCGGGCCAGTACCAGTAAGTTATCAATGAGTCCGGTCATGCGGATGGTTTCCTGATGCACATTCGCATAGGAGTCGCGATATTCTTCGTTGCTTCTCGAAAACGACAGGGCCACTTCTACCTCGGTGCGAATCAACGCAATGGGTGTACGCAGCTCATGGGCAGCATTGGCCGTAAAATCTCGAATGCTGCGAACGCCGGACTCGATCCGCGCCAGCATTTGATTTAAGGTCTCAGAAAGATCGGAAACCTCGTCTTTTGTAGCGGAAATCGGGAGTCGCAGATTCAAGCTTTGCCCGCTGATCTGTCGAGCTCGAAAAGCAAGCTCCGCGATGGGATGCAGCGCCTTGCGGCTCATCCAGTAGCCAAGGACAGCAGCTAGAAACAGAAGGCCAGGAGTCAATAGGACAAGATCGCGAGCAAACATCTGCAGAAGAGACAGCGATATTGTCTGAGACATTCCTGTCTCAACTGCGTAGAGCCGTCCATGGACAGTAATGGTTCGGGTCAAAGCGAGCCCGAGCCGATCAGAATGGCGCCGTGTCGCATATTTGAATTCTGTGACTATGGCTCGATCAGGAAGGTTCTGGGGGATCTGCAACATTGGCTGATTGTTTGCAGTTCGCTCCGAATGAAACAGCCAGTTTCCATTCTGATCCACAATTTGTAGCCATTTGCCATCGTCACGAGTGTTGTATTCCGAAAACTGCTTTCTCAGTGTCTCCAGCGTTGTGGCAGGCGGCTGTGCGCTCAAGATGTTGCGCACATCATCAATGCGCTCGTTCATTTCATATACCGCAGCCGTTTTCAGGCCCTGCTGCAGCAGGAACCACGTAACCACGCAAAGTACGATCCCCGCACAGGAAAATACGGCGAAATACCATAATGTAAGGCGGAGACGAATCGGCAATTGCTTCATGCGGCTGTGACTCGACGCTGATTATTCCAGCGCTTTTGTACCAACATAGTACCCGGCTCCGCGCACGGTATGTATGAACGCCCGTTGAAAAGGCGTGTCTACCTTATTGCGCAGGCCATGGATGAGTAGGTCAAAAGCGCCTCTGCTTGGTTCCCGCTGGATTCCCCAGATTTTTTCCGTCAAGATTTTTCTTGGCACGATGTCAGGAGCATGCTCGATGAGCTGCTGCAGCAAAAGAAATTCAGTACGCGTTAGATTGAGCTTTCTTCCGTCGCGATGAACGCTATGTTGTGCCACATCCACGATGACGTCATCCAGGATGAAGCAAGTTGGAGACGAATCCGCGGTCGGACGAGTCGATGAACGGATGCGCGCCAGGAGTTCAGGAAATGAGAATGGTTTGGTCAGGTAATCATCGGCGCCGAGGTTCAGGCCGCGAATAATATCGTCCTCCTGATCGCGTGCTGTCAGCATCAGGATCGAAGCCTGCGTATTTCTCTGGCGCAACATCTGTGCCACCTGGTATCCATTCATTCCAGGCAGACCAATATCAAGCACAATCACGTCGAAAGGGTGCTCAATCGCCAGCTCTGCCGCGGCGGTTCCATCTGTGCTGGTCATCACGGTATGACCGTGTTCCTGCAGACCTTTGCGCAGCAATTCCATCATGCGCAGTTCATCTTCAACCACAAGGATTCTCATCGGCTATTCCATACGGTAGTGAACCTGTTGCATGCATCCTTTTTGCGTCGCTTCATCACACTCCATTCCAGCATGGAAGGACGGCGTAAAGACAGACAATTTCCAATCTTAGGAAAGTTTCACGGAATCGTTACAAACCCTTTCAACAGGGTCGCTAATCTTCGAATCATCCGCGCCTGTGCCACCTGCTGGGATACGCAGCACAGCGCCGCGTAAGGAGAAGCCATGTCATTGAAATGCCGATTTCTCATGCTTTTTTTGCTAACTTTCACCGTTTCACTTTCGCTGCATGCCTTGTTGAAAAGTGATACCGGAACGATTAGCGGCAATGTCAGGGATTCCACGGGAGCCGTGTTGCCAGGTGCCCAGATCAAGCTGCAGCCAGGTGCAACGTCAGTCACCTCGAATGCCAATGGAGACTATGTAATTTCTGACATCGCTCCGGGTAGCTACACCGTGACTGTAATGTACCTGGGATTCACCACATTTTCTTCTCCGGTAACAGTCGTCGCAGGTCAGACGGCGAGCCTAAATGCAGTATTGACCGTATCCTCCAATAGTCAGCAAGTTACTGTACATGGGGAGCTGAGTGGCGATGCCATGGCGCTGAATGAGCAGAAAACCTCTGCGAACATTCTGAACGTAATGACGGCGCCCACCATCATGAGCCTGCCGAACGCGAACGTCGCGGACGCCCTGGGCGTCTGCCGGGCGTCACGCTGCAACGCAACGAGGGCGAGGGTCAGTACGTGCAAATTCGAGGCACGGAACCTCGACTGAGCAACACCACCATTGATGGTGTTATCGTTCCCGGTCCCGATCCAGAAGTGCGCCAGGTTGACCTCGACACGATTCCGGCTGACCTTGTAGGTTCTGTCGCGATCAATAAAACACTTTCCGCGAACCAGGACGGGGACGCCATCGGTGGTTCAGTGGATCTTAGAATCAAGCAGGCGACAAGTGACCGACCGACATTATCCGTTCTCGGCATGGTCGGCCACACGCCGATTGACAACGGCCGGAATACGTTTCTGATTGCCGCGTCGGCTGGCGATCGTTTCGGCCCATACACCAGCGGAGTTGGAGGGAAGCGACTTGGCCTGATGCTCGGTTACAGTTACGACTTGAATGATCGTGGTATTGATGACGTCGAGCCCGTACCTGATCTGGACGCAAATGGGAACAAGACCTTCGACAATCTCTACATCCAGCAATATTTATATAACCGCACGCGGTATGGCTTCGCCGGCAGCCTCGACTACAAGCTCGCGGAAAACTCAGACCTTTATGTCCATGGCCTGTTCTCGAACTTCAGGGATTATGGGCAAAAGTATGCCTACCAACTCACCGAACTTATACCGGCCATTCCGCCGACTCCCGACAATCCTGATGGCACGCCGGAACAACCGGGTGGCTCCAAATACAAAACAAGCATTCGTCGACCGAATTTGCAGATCGCGGACCTTGCCATGGGCGGCAACCATGTCTTTAGCCACGCCTACATCAGATATCAAATTGCCGGTGCGCACTCGCGTTTCGGCGGAGCAGCTGGCAATCCAGGCGCAGAATTTAAGACTCACACGGGGGCAGACTGTGCCTATGATCCCACTGCAACTGTAAGTCAGTATCGCCCGCAGTACACCTGTGATACACCGAACAATCCGATCTTTGATCCAAGCCAATACAAACTCGACACGATCGACCTCACGTTCGGGCAGGCGACACAGCTGAATCTGCAGGCGAATGGAGCGGTGGGGCTTCTCTACCATCTTGGCACACATGCTTCGACCTTTGAGTTTGGGGGGCAGTTTCGCAACGAACACAAAGGTCAGGATGCTTATTCGCCGGAGTACGATTCGAATCTCGGTACGCCTATGACGCAGTACCTCAGCACATATAAGAATCCCCATTTTTATGGCGGCAGTTACTACCTGGGGCCAGTTACCAATTTCGATCTGATCACCGCCGATCTTGCCAATAATCCAGGCAATTTCGCGCTGGATGAGGGCACAACTCATCTTCAGTCCGATGCCGCCAACTACAACCTGCAGGAAAGAGTGACCGCCGGATACGTCATGAACACGATTGAATTGGGCAGTCGAATCCATCTGCAAACTGGTCTACGCATCGAGGCCACCAACACGTCTGACACAGGCTATCTAGTTATTAACGATGCGAACGGGAACTACGTTTCCACAACACCACAATACGGCAGCGGCTCCTATGTAAACCCATTGCCGAGTGTTCAATTTCGCTACTCAATCGACCAAAATTCGGATATCCGCGCAGTGTATGGCCGCGGTATCTCACGGCCCGATCCCTATCATCTGGTGCCCTATATAACAGAGGACCAGTCCACAGCGCCTTACACGATCAACATCGGAAATCCGGCGCTGGTGGCAGAGCACGCAAACGACTACGACTTGCTGTACGAGAGATATCTAAGATCGGTTGGTATGATTGAAGCCGGCTATTTCTACAAACAAATCTCCCGCCCGATTTATGCGCAGCAATCTATTATCCCCGAAAGCGGCTCTCCTCTATCTGGACCTTATGCGGGCGATTTGGTCTTTCAGGAAGTGAATGGAGATCACGCCTTGTACAGGGTGTTGAACTCGCATATCAACAACACTTGGATTTCCTGCCGGGTGTATTGGCGGGAGCGCGTATGAATGCGAACTTTACCTACACCGATTCGAAGAACTACAAGATAACCGGTCGCACAGATGCACCGGCCCTTGTAGGACAGGCCCCATTTTCATACAACATCACACCATCCTATGCCACAAAAAAAGCGCTCGTCACTGTGGGTATCACTCACAACGGGTCAAATATCTATGTGTACCAGTACCAGAATGAGGGGCCGAGTCCTGTCCCGTACGGTGTGAAGGGACCATTCGGCGATAACTACTTCTACGCGCATACGCAGGTGGATGCCCAGGCGAGCTACTACATCGGCAAAGGGTTCACTGCTATCGCTTCCGGCGGGAACATGAATAATGCCGTTTTTGGCTTCTACAACGGAAGCGCACAGTATATGACACAGCGCGAATATTACAAGCCGACCTATTCCGGTGGGGTTCGCTGGAATCCTCATCACGTGCAGTAAGTGCTGCGTCGCAGGCAATCCTCCGCAACGCTTTCACCGACATAACTCGTCGAATGGCGACAAATAAAACTGCGGCAGCCCAGATTGTGACAGGGATGCCGCAGGATCCGACCACCGAAAAAGAGACTCTATGACAAAGATTGTCACAACCGTTCTTTTATCGCTACTGTGTAACTTAGCGGCTGGGGCGCAGACAGCTGCGCCACTGAAGCTGCAACAGACGATTATGTTGCCGGGCGTTACGGGAAAGTTTGATCACTTTGCCTTCGACCTTGACGACCGATACTTTGTTTGCCGCAGCCGCTGGAAACCACACGGTAGAAGCGGTGAATATCAAGACGGGGAAGATTCTGCAAACAATCACAGGGTTCGGCAAACCACATGGTCTGGCGTGGATTCCGGCGACGATCGCCTCTATGTCGCCGACGGAAAGCTTGCCCAATTGAAGGTCTATCAGGGATCACCCTCGAGTGCGATTGGAACGTTGAAGCTTTCTGACGATGCCGATGATATGGTTTACGACGGGCAGAATGGCATGCTCTATGTCGGACACGGAGGAAGCAACGCTGCGGCCCCGGCTCGTGTAGCTGTTGTGGATACCAAAGGTCTTACTCTGACTGCGGACTTGCCAGTTGCGGCCCATCCAGAAGCGTTGGGGTTGGATGCGAAGGGCCAGCGAATCTTCGCGAACATCGCCGATGCAGGTCAGATTGCCATCATTGGTGGGAAAACAAATCACATCGTAGCAACATGGAAGTTGACGGGAGTTGCCGACAATGTACCTATGGCGTACGACGCTGTGGACCAAGTGTTATTCGTCGCATGCCGCAAGCCGGCAGTTCTGCTGGTGCTGGACGCGAATACTGGCAAAGAAATTTTTCGCCTTCCAACGGATACAGGTGCCGACGATCTTTTCTATGATGCAAACCTTCATCGTGTTTATGTCATCACCGGTGCGGGACTGGTGGATGTCTACGCGATCGACGCAGGAAAGCACCTCAGTTCTCTCGGCAGAATAGCGACAGAGCAGGGCGCGAAGACAGGATTATTTGTGTCCGCACAAAATCTTTTATATGTCGGAATTCCAGGTGTATCGGGTAGTCCGGCGCAAATTCGGGTATATGCAACTAATCCAGGTAGCGCAAAGTAATTCTTCAACCTGATTTATCGATTCAGGATGCAGAGAAATGAGGAGTAAGGTTGATCAAATATAGGTTGGCTATGATTTGCGTTGTGGTTGGGCTGCTATGGCAGGGAAACATGGCCATCGCAGCGTCGCAGTCAGACAAGAACGGTGCCGGCGAACTGAAGTTCGCACTTGTCCTTACTCGCCATGGGGTTCGTTCTCCAACTGGCAGCGTGGACAAACTCAAGCCATATTCCGCTAACGCGTGGCCGCAATGGGAGGTCCCACCGGGCTATTTGACTCCGCGGGGTGGCCAGTTGATGACTTTGTTTGGCAGGTACTATCGGGAATATTTTGCGCATTACGGATTACTGCCGCAAAGTGGCTGCGACGATACTTCCTCCGTTACCTTCCTTGCAGATTCCGATCAGCGCACCGTGGCTACCGGGAAAGCAATCGCAGACGGAATTTTCCCCGGCTGTTCTGTTGCAATCCATGCGTCGCCCAGAGGGACCCATGATCCGCTGTTTCACTCGCTGGGTGCGGGCGTCGGTCATCCAGATCACGCACTTGCTGCCGCTGCGCTGTCGGGCCGTATCGGTGATGATCCCACTGGGTTGGTCGATGCGTATGCTGCCCCACTGACGAAGATGGAGAAGATACTATCGACGTGCAACTTGCCGGAACATTGCGCGCAGCCAAGCCAATCTCTGTTGCAGATTCCATCGTCGATCAGCCTGGGGAGTGGAGATCACCTGGTCGCGCTGCGCAGCCCGTTGACGGTTGCTTCGACAGTGGCGGAAGACTTTCTGCTCGAATACACCAACGGGATGCCTCTCAGCGATGTCGGTTGGGGGCGGGTGGATGCAGACACGATCCGGGAAATGCTTACTCTCCATGCTGCGGATTCAGACTTGTTGCAGCGAACTCCCTATCTGGCGCGGGCGCAGGCATCGAATTTGACGAGCCGCATCCTAGCTACTCTGCAGCAAGCGGTTGAGCAAAAGAAAATTGACGGTGCTTTAGGGAATCAAGGAGACAGGATCGTATTCCTCGCTGGGCATGATGGCAACATTGCTACTGTGGCGGGTATGCTCGGCATCTCCTGGTTAATCGATGGCAGACGAAACGACACACCGCCAGGAGGTGCGCTGGTATTCGAAGTGTGGAGTGTGCCCGGTTCTTCCGCGGACACTGTGCGGATGTACTACATTAGCCAGACTATGGACCAGATGCGAAACGTGAAGCCATTGACACTCGATACGCCGCCGGCAAGGGCAAATGTTTTTATCCCTGGCTGCGGCACTGCAGATAAAGGGTATTCCTGCCCGTGGAACGGGTTTGTCACGACGATCAAAAACGCAATTGACCCTGCTTTCATTCAATAATTTTTGCCGCTGCGATATGACACGTTGAGCCCACAGGCTGCAAGCTCAAACGACAGCAGCAAACATGCGCGATAAGAGATGGGAATGTGGCACCTCTCAGACGGAAGAGGGCAAGATACGCGGAATAGACCAGAAGTAACGATCCCAGAAGCGACAGAATTCGCTGCATATCTCAGGTACACTGGTTCGAGTTTTCGACATTAGCCAAAGAATCGGTAGTGCCGTGACCAGACTAGGTAGCGAACATTCTCCTAAAGTCAACTTTTCAGGTATTTAATGCTGAAATTTCTAGATACTGGCCGGCTATTCAACCCACCAGATTTTTAAATAGGCTGATCTCATCATTTGATCCAGCGAATCTATAGCGCTCCCAGATATGCGTCTGAAAACAGGCCGCTCCACGAGGGGTCTAGATAGAGCCAGCGTTGCGTGCTGAACCAGCTAGTTGGCATATCGGGGATATGGAGCAATCCATGCCCTCCCACGCAGATGAGTTCAGTGCCATTCCATGCCAGAAAATTTCGTGAAGATTGCCCGACACGGGCCGGATTGGTGAGTAAGCGCAGGCACTTCGGACAACGCTTTCTCTGGTCGCGCAACGCCCACCGGAACGCAAAAAGGAAACCGCCAAGCGAAGTCCCAAGCTGAATATATTCAGCAGACAAAGAATTTATCGAGCGACTAAGATGTGCTAGGTCAATGGATATAAAACCAACAATGACGAGAACCAAGCCGATTTTTATTGCTAGAAACGCCCATCGGCGGGTTTTAGTCCACGTGTCTAACTCATCGCAATTTGCTGAATACTCCCCAAGCGGAAGGGATGTTGTCGCCGGTAAGGCGAAGCACGCAAGGGCGAGTGCAAAGATAAAAGAGAACAGAGGTTGTTTACTTCGCTCGGCTAGCGAAACACAGTCGTATTCTTCTAAGCCGCCATCGGAATCTGGAACTGACATTCGCCATTGTCCGTTTTCTGGAGGGGGCTCAGAGATGTCCTCACGTTGGCGACGACGTATCCTTTGGCGTGAGACGGCAATTCTGCCAAGGTGTGTTGGTCCTCAAGCAGCCACGCATCCATCTGACCAGGAAGCCGCCATGTGTCGTCGGCCAGAACGCCCACAACAATGGCTCGCTGCCCAGCTACCTGCAGAATCCGTCCAACAATTCGAGGATCGCCGTGAAAGTATTTTTTCCAAGCTGCGTGGCTCAGAACCAGCCGTGCGCCATGTCCGCGGTTTGCCAGATTAGAGATATCCGACTCACCTGATACCTGTAGCAACTCAAAAAGATTGTCGCTTGCCAAAGCAACGGTCATCTCTGCCTTCCGATCTCTGGCAATATCGACGGGCTTCAGCATTGGCTGATAAAAAGCAATTCCCGTGAACGGGCTGCGCGTGTTGTTTTGCCAGGATAGGTAATCGGCGAGTGGGATGGTTGGAAACGGCTCTGACGTGTGTCCGCTTGGTGAAATCATAACAAGCGACTGCGGGTCCGCGTATGGGGAAGGCAGGATTGCTTTACGAGCTCCAGGCAGATAACAGGCCAGCAAAATACAGGCTGCTGCTGTTGCTACAAGAAAAAATATACATTGTGATGGAGACCCGAGCACCCTCGATAGGATCGATTCTGGATCGTCTTGGTCCAGTTGGTTCTGCCTGAGCCACAACGCATCCTTGAATGCCCCAAGGCAAAATGTAATTGCCTCTTGCTTACAGTGCGACGAGCCGTGGTCGTCCTTACACGTATGCCATACATGCCAAAGCTCTGCTTTCCATTCCGAATACCACTCCATTCGTTGATACGCGGGCACAATTAAAGCCGCAGCCCGGAGAATGGCAATTGGAGCGAGAGGAGAGTGGACAAAGCGCTGGAATCTCATGCGGTGTTGACCTCAGGAAGCGGAATCATTCTGGTGAGGAGTGGATAGCGTTTGTACAAAGATTCCAGTGTTGTTTTGCCAGCCCGAGTCAGTTTGTAGTATTTCCGTGGCGGCCTCTGTTCAGCGTCTGCAATGGACTGCTGTTCCCACCGCGAGACAATCAGACCGTCTCGTTCCAAACGCCGCATCGCCGGATAAACCGTCCCGCTAGGGAGACCGGTCACTTCCATCACACTGAAGCCATAGATGTTCCCCGCATGAATGGCATGGAGAATCATGGCTGCGGTATGAGAAAGTTTTGCCTCGACTGCCATAGCAGGAATTGTACCTATGTAGTGCACTACTTGACCAGTCTGACAGTAGTGTGCTACATAGGATAGTAGGGTTGGATCTGTCGATGCTTGAGTTGCAAAATCTGTCACGAAGCTATCGTGGTATTCCGGCCATCAAGAACCTGAGTTTCTGCGTGGCTCGGGGGGAGATTGTAGGGTTTCTCGGACCCAATGGCGCTGGGAAATCCACAACGGTCAAGATCATTACTGGACTCTTGCGACCAAACGATGGCCGAGTGCTTTTCCAGGGCAAGGACATCCGCAATGATCTGGTGAGCTTTCGGTCGACGCTTGGCTACGTTCCGGAGGAGGCCCACCTCTACACACACCTATCTAGCCTGGAATATCTGCAGCTCGTGGGCAGGTTGCGAGGCATGAAGGAGCCGCTGATCGAAGTCAAAGCAAAGAAGATGCTGCATCTGCTCAATTTGGAGTCGTGGCAGTATTCGACGATCTCTTCCTATTCAAAGGGCATGAAACAACGTGTGCTGATTGCGGCAGCTCTGATGCATGACCCGAAGTTGCTGGTCTTTGACGAGCCGCTCTCCGGTCTGGACGTTGTATCCTCTCGACTCTTCAAGGATCTGCTGGAGGAACTCTCAGCGCAGGGCAAAGCCGTCCTTTATATTTCGCATGTCCTTGAAGTGGTGGAGCAGATTTGCAATCGGGTGATTGTGATTGCGAAAGGCAAGATTGTGGCGGACGCCCCACCCGCTGATCTGACGAAATTGATGGAGTTGACAAATCTGGAAAGCGTATTTGCTCAGTTGGTAGAGCAGCAGGACACCAAGGCGCTGGCACGCGAATTGATCGAGGTCATGCAAATTGCGAATGCTTAGTCGTTTGCGTGCTTTCACTCGGCCGGAACAGCAGGTTCTCTCGATCGGGGTGCTTGCCGAGATGAGTCCGCCGGATCGGGCAGAACAAGGCCAGTTAGCGATCCTTGTAGGACACTTCCTGGATCGTTTTTTCAACAACGAGATGGCTTCGTCCGATGATGAGGGAAAGACGCGTCTCATTCAGGTCGCGTGTGCGGCAGGACTTCCAGGGTTCGTGGCGGCGATGTATCTGTGGCCCGTTTATCACGACATACTCGGACGGCACCGTCCTTACTGGGCTAGGGTGAGCGACCACTATATGTTTGTGGTGTATTCCATGGTGGTCACGGGAATCATCATGATCTTCGAATGGGATCTATTCTTCCCGGACTTGCTGGACATTTTTGTACTTTCGACCTTACCTATCAAGAATCGAAAGCTGTTCTTGGCACGGATCACGACTATTTTTATTTTCGTAGTTGGATTTCTGTTTGATGCCAATATTCTCTCGACGCTTGCACTCCCTGCGGCGATTGATCCACCGAGTGTGGGACGCTTTTTAGTCGCTCACGTAGTGGCGGTGACGGGGAGTGGTGTCTTTGCTGCAGCAGCAGTCCTGGCACTGCAAGGGACACTTCTCACACTTCTAGGAGCACGATTGTTTCGTAGAATCTCACTCCTGCTGCAGGGGCTCTTCATCACAGCGCTGCTGATGTTGCTGCTCCTATATCCTGCTCTGTCCGGGGCTCTCTCGGTGTTCATGCATTCCAACAGCCGATTCGTGTTGTACTTTCCTCCATTTTGGTTTCTTGGAGTTTACCAACGTCTGATGGAAGGACCGTCAGCATTGCCGATCTATAGAGTGCTCGCTGAAACAGGTTGTAAGGCAACACTCTCAATAGTCGCCGTGGCTATCATTTCCTATCCGCTGGCATACTGGCGCAGAACGCGTGAGTTGGTTGAAGGCTCAGGCACAGGGGATACACGGAGCATTGTTGTCAGACCAATCAATCAAATGCTCCACGCAACGGTATTACGGGCGCCAGTTCACCGTGCCATTTACCACTTCATCAGTCAAACTCTGCCACGGGTGCAGCGCTATCGGATCTACCTGGTCATGTATGGAGGACTTGGTCTTTCCTTAATTGTTGCGACCGTCTTGCGCTTGAGTATTTGGCAAGGACAAGTACATATAGAAATCTCCCCTAACGGACTGAGGGCTGCGATTCCAATGGCCGCATTTTGGACAATCGCTGGATTGCGCATGGCATTTGTATCGCCAGGCGATCCTCGGGGTAGGTGGATTTTTCGGGCCATCCGCGGTAGACCGGAATCGGAGCAATTGGCTGCCACCAAAACCTGGATTCTCATATGGGCAATCATTGTCACACTAGCAATCGTTATGGCTGTGCATGGGCTTGTCTCTCCCAAATTGCAGTGACTGGAAGATTTCAGCGGCACAGGTGCTCGTGGCCGTGGGGCTATGCGTACTGCTGACGGACGCTTTCTTCCTGAACGTGAAAATCATACCGTTCACAGGCGTAAAAGCTCCGGTGAGAACGAACCTGGCGATCGTATTGCTGAAATACGTTGCTGCCTTCGTCCCATTGGTCTTGATCGTTGTAAACCTGGAGCCTTGGATTGAAGCAAGCGTCTGGCATCTGGCGACTTCAGCCCTGGCAATTTCAAGTATTCATTTAGCCATGCAGATGGTCCATCGAAAAATAGTTGCAGATCACTTGAGTGTGCCCGATCTCGATGAGGATCAGCAGCAGGTTTTCCAGACTCTCGGCCTTCGCTACTGAGAAGAGATGTGAGGTGTATTTCTTTGCCAAGCTGCTGGTTTCGACGGCCACTAGTTTTCTGAAGGCATCTCAACATGATCGATGACGAGAACCTGTACTGGCCCTTTTGTGGATTCCAGTTTCAGCCCAAGTTGTTCCTGAATGGCAGTAAAGATCGAAGGTCCGGAATCGGCCGGCGGCATAGCGCCCTCCGTCCGACTGTTTATGGGAGTTGCACCGGTGTCTGGCGTCCATCTGAGTGCTACATCATATCTTCCCTTAATCCCGGTTGCATCGATCATGATCGCGGCCCAATTCGTGCGATAACTCCTGTGTCAATGCCTGGGCTAACTCTGCTAGGGTAATGCCCTCGGCGGTAAACTTGCCAGTGGCCGACGAATTCAGTGAAACCAGTCTCGCTTCCTTCGGTCGGATCAAGTTTGTGGTCCTTTCTTCGAGACGACTAGAGCATAGATTGGGAGCTCTCGTGTCTCCCAGTGAACAGTCAGTTTGAATCGGTCCGCGAGGAATTGTTGAAACATCGCTTGCGTCTGAATTCTGCGCTGATCATGGCTAAGCGCTCGTAACTGATCGGCAACCGAGTTATCTGTCTTTGCTTCGATGTCGAATCTTTCCGACTGGAGCCATTTCGGACCGCCCAAGATTCGACGTCCGGGATTCCATAGGCGTCGATATTGCATGAGGTTCTTCAATGAGACGTTCGACGCACTGAAGCGTCCATTTTTAAAATGCGACTCCGAATTTCCGCTGCCGGACTTGTTCTCCCTTACGGTACTTACTTCGAAGACTGGAGGCGCGGCAGCGACAGGAGAGACCGCAGGAGGAGGTGCAGTCGCGGATGGGGATACAGAAGTCTGGGCAAAGGATGGAACCGCTACCGATGCAGCCACAATCAGCAATAGCTTTCCAATTGAAAGGCGTTTCCCGCCAGCACGCTCGATCATGAGTCAAACACTCCTGTTCTCTGCTGCTTGTTTTCTGACGGCCTTTCGACATTGCCATTATTCCCGCGCGATGGGAAATTCGCAAATGACCTTGAACTGCCCGCAAAGTCTGCCTCTCGGTAACTGCGAGCCGAATTTACAGTTGGTATCGAATAATTCGGTATTTCGCCTTGCGTTTGTCAAAGCATCGTAATAATATTGCGCAAACATCAGTAGTAGATGAAAGTACAGGGGTAGTAGAAAGCTATGGCAGGACCGAAGCTAGCGAAACTCGAATTCCAGATCATGGAAATACTGTGGAATAAAGGGAATTCTTCGATCCGGGAGATCCAGGAGTCCTTTCCCGAGAAGCGCAGACCGGCGTACACCACAATTCAGACCACGGTGTACCGCCTGGAAGCAAAAGATATTGTGCGAAGAGTCAAGAAGGTCGGTAACTTTCACGTCTTCGCAGCGTCCATCTCTCGAGATGCTGCACAGCGGAGATTGATTGACGATTTGCTCGCGCTATTTGGCGGGCGAACGCAACCGGTGATGGCTCACTTGGTTGAGTCGGGCAAGCTCTCGCTTGCCGACGTGAGGGAAGCTGAGAAAGCGTTGCGAAGGCTATCGAAGAAGGAGAAGGAATGACGCTGATCCCAGGACACTGGACCGCTGAGCTGATCAACCACCTGTGGCAATCGACCGTTTTCACCGTAGTCGCGTGGCTGCTGGCGCTTGCGTTGCGCCGCAACCAGGCTCGGACCCGATATTGGCTGTGGATGATTGCATCGGTAAAATTCCTGCTTCCATTCTCTTTATTGATCGTTGCGGGAGGATATCTTCGGTCGGCGATTGCTGCCCCCATGGCGAAGCCGGCTTTTTCGGCGGTCATAGAACAGGTTGCGCAACCTTTTTCGCCGACTCAATTTTCGGCGGACATTGCAACTACCACTGTCGGTCCGACCATTGTTGCGCACAGCAGCAACCTGATCCCATTCCTTCTTTTGGGCGTATGGTTGTGCGGCTCGTTGATGCTTGCGTTCTCCTGGGGACGCAAATGGAAAAATATTCGGGCCGCGGTACGAGCTGCATCGCCCGTGACACTCTTAGCGGATGTGCCTGTGAGGTCGTCGTCAACACTGCTGGAACCCGGAGTCTTCGGAATTCTTCGACCTGTGCTGCTGCTGCCGGAAGGCATCACCGGGCGGCTGACTGAAGCGCAATTGGAAACCATTCTCAGTCATGAGATGTGGCATATCCGGCGGCGTGACAATTTAACCGCCGCGATCCACATGTTGGTAGAAACGATCTTCTGGTTCCACCCGTTTGTGTGGTGGATCAGAACGCGCCTGGAGGAGGAACGAGAGCGGGCATGTGACGAAGCCGTATTGCAGGCAGGCAGCGAAGGGAAGATCTACGCGGAAGGCATTCTGAACGTGTGCAAGTTCTATATTGAATCGCCCCTGGCTTGCGTCGCGGGGGTAACTGGATCGGACCTCAAGAAAAGGATCGTGCGGATTATGGCGGAACAGGTTGCACGAAAACTCGATTTTCGTAGAAAACTTTTGTTGGCTTCGGCTGGAGTGTTGGCAGTCGTACTGCCGATCACGTTTGGCTTAGTACACACAACACAGGTCCGGGCCCAGGCAGCGACGGCAGCGACAGCCCATGATCTGACGGGAAGTTGGCAGGGAACACTACAGGCCGGTAAAGAATTACGAACCGTTCTGAAAGTTTCGAAGGCAGCGAGTGGTTGGAAGGCTGAGTTTTACAGCATCGATCAGGGAGGTCAGGCGATTCCCATTACAGCGATCACGTTGCAGGGCTCCGATGTGAAGTACTCGATTGAAATGATCGATGGGACCTATGAAGGGAAGCTCAGTGGAGATGGCAATTCCATCGCCGGCACCTGGACGCAGGGCGGGAAGCCTTTACCGCTGAATTTCACGCGGGCCACCCCCGCAACGGCGTGGACCATTCCAGCGTCTCCGCCAGTCATCCCACCTATGGCGGCGGATGCATCCCCGAGCTTCGAAGTTGCGACCATCAAGCCCAGCAAGCCGGATGCACAAGGTAAGGGCTTCACCGTCCATGGGCGGCGTTTTGAGACTTTCAATACTTCCTTGAATGACCTGATTACGTTCGCCTACCATGTGCACGTCAAACAGATTGTCGGAGCCCCAGCTTGGGTCGCATCTGATAAGTACGATATCAACGCGCAACCAGATCTACCGGGTCAGCCCGACGATAAGCAATGGAAGTCGATGCTGCAGAAATTACTGGCGAGCCGGTTCCAGTTGAAATTTCATTATGAAAAGCAACAACTCTCGGTGTATGCGCTAGTTGTTGGCAAAGATGGGCCCAAGCTTACTAAGAGCGACGGAGATCCGAACGGGCTGCCTGGTCTTTTTTTCACAGCGCTTGGAACGCTGCCCGCAAGGAATGCGACGATGGGAGATTTTGCGGGCGTCATGCAGGGGGCCGTTTTAGATCGGCCCGTTGTCGATCAAACCGGAATCAAAGGACGGTATAACTTCGTCTTGAAATGGACGCCGGATGAGTCGCAATTCTCGTCTCTGGGCATGAAAATACCACCACCCAGCGATAAGCCGGATGCTCCTCCAGGCTTGTTTATCGCAATTCAAGAAGAATTAGGGTTGAAGTTAGAGCCTACAAAGGCTCCCGTCAACGTCCTTGTGATCGACCATATAGAAAAGCCTTCTGGGAACTAGCACTGGCGGCTTACTTGATGTCTTGGTGGCGCTTCGGCAAGTATTTCGTTCTTGTAGGTGTGATTGCCCTGCTGTGTGCAGCAAGCTGGGCGGTGTCCGTTGAATATCGCGGCCAAGTTTCCTTTGGGGGCTTGCCGGTCCCGGGCGCAACTGTCACGGTCACGCGTGGAAGCAAGACGTCTGTCACCGTCACAGATCAGCAAGGCGACTACTCCTTCCCCGGATTGGCGGATGGGACATGGAAGATTAAAGTCGAGATGCTTGGCTTCTCGACGATTCAACAAGACGTGATAATTGCACCGGATACACCTGCCGCGAATTGGGATTTAAAGCTGCTTTCGCTAGATCAGGTTCTGGCGCAGGGCAATGTCCTAAAGACTGAGGCGCAGCCGCCTCCCAACGCTTCAGCGATCAGTGTTGCAAACAAGAGCGAATCTCCGGCGACGACAGTCGCTCCTGCTGTGACACAAAAATTGCAGGAAGACGCTGAGCGATCCTCCGATGGCTTGCTCATCAATGGCAGCGTCAACAATGCGGCCACTTCCAAGTACACGATTTCACCGGCCTTTGGGAATCGACGCAAATCGGGAAAGGGCTTGTACACCGGCGGACTCGCTGCGATTCTGGATAACTCGGCGTTCGATGCTCGGCCATATTCACTCAGCGGGTTGGATACCCCCAAGGCTACGTATAACCGCGTGACCGGCGTCCTTACTTTAGGCGGTCCGCTGAACATTCCCTACGTGCTGCCTCGTGGGCCGAATTTCTTCGTGGCATATCAATGGACGCGAGATGCAGATGCTATGGCGGTGTCTGGCCTGGTGCCGAGCATGGCAGAGAGGAATGTGCCCATTAATCCGCAGGCGGAGGCGTTGCTGAGTTTCTATCCATTGCCAAACGTTGTCGGAAATTCGCGCTACAACTACCAGATTCCTATCCTCAACAACACCCATCTGGATGCGCTGCAGTCTCGCCTCGATAAGACACTGAGTCGCAGGGATGAATTGTATGGAAAATTTGCTTTTGAAAGCTCACGGGAGGATAGCTCCAACCTATTCGGCTTTCTCGATAAGACCGATACGTTAGGGATCAACACAAGTGCGAATTGGGAGCATGAGTTTAACCACGGACTCTTTTGGAGCGTTGGATACAAACTCAGTCGACTGAGGACGCAGGTTGTTCCGTACTTCGCAAACCGCGAGAATGTTTCGGGATCGGCCGGCATCTTCGGAAATGATCAGGATCCTGCCAACTGGGGGCCTCCAACGCTTGTATTTTCCAGCGGAATTGCCAGCCTCTCCGACGCGCAAAGCGCGTTCAATCGTAACGAGACAAACGCGGTGTCAAGCTCCATGTCATGGAATCATGGCCTGCACAACGTGACATTTGGAGGGGACTTTCGCAGACAGGAATTCAACTATCTGTCGCAACAAAATCCTCGCGGCACGTTCACCTTTACCGGCGCAGTAACTGCGGGAAGCGTGAACAGCTCTGCCGTCGGAGGCTCTGATTTTGCAGATTTTCTGCTCGGAATTCCGGATACTAGCTCCATCGCATTTGGCAACGCAGACAAATACTTTCGCGAATCCGTTTACGATGCCTACCTCACCGATGACTGGCGGCTTCGACCTGAACTGACGGTGAATGCTGGCATGCGATGGGAATACGGCGCACCAATTACCGAGCTGTACGGACGCCTAGTCAATCTGGATATTGCTTCCGGTTTTTCTGCGGTGGAACCCGTGCTGGGGAGTGATCCGGTTGGGGCTCTAACGGGAGATCGATATCCGGATTCACTCATCCGGCCAGATAAGCGCGGAATCGAACCACGCATTGGAATAGCCTGGCGGCCGCTACCGGGGTCATCAATGGTGGTTCGCGCCGGCTATGGCATTTATCGAGATTCTTCGGTCTATCAGACAATTGCGCTGCAAATGGCACAACAGGCGCCGCTGTCGAAAAGCTTGAATGTGCAAAATAGCTCCACCTGTCCTCTCACCCTGTCAAACGGCTTCATCACTTGTTCTTCGATTACACCCAACACGTCCGCAGTCGACCCGAACTTCCGTCTCGGCTATGCACAGAATTGGGAATTGTCGGTTCAGGATGACCTTCCAGGTGCGTTGCAGTTGGACGTAACCTACCTGGGTATCAAGGGGACAAGAGGAGAGCAGGAATACCTGCCGAATACGTACCCAATCGGGGCTGCAAATCCATGTCCTTCCTGCCCGGCGGGTTTTGTCTTCCTTGCATCGAACGGCGATTCGACTCGCGAGGCGGGAGAAGTTCAACTGCGAAGAAGACTGCGTAGCGGTTTTACTGCCTCGTTGCAATATACCTATTCGAAATCGATCGACGATGATTCTGTGCTGGGCGGTCAGGGACCTGTCGCAACCAGTGGAACAACCGAGAACCAGAATCAAAGTCAATCTCAGATTCCGGCAACTCCAACAATCGCGCAGAACTGGCTTGACCTGCAGTCCGAACGGGGACTCTCAACCTTTGACCAGCGTCATCTGCTAAGCGCCAGCGCCCAGTACACCTCGGGTATGGGAATCGGAGGCGGATCGCTTTTGAGCGGCTGGAGAGGAACGCTGTTGAAGGAATGGACGATCCTAAGCCAGATTACAGCTGGCAGCGGCTTGCCGGAGACGCCGATCTACCTTGCGGCGGTACCTGGCACCGGAGTAACGGGAAGCATTCGGCCGGACCTGACAGGAGCTCCCATTTATAAAGCTCCATCCGGTTTATTTCTCAATCCCGCCGCATATACAGCTCCGACATCGGGTCAATGGGGAACCGCAGGAAGAAATTCGATCACGGGGCCCAGTCAATTCAGCCTGAATGCCTCGCTGGCACGGACTTTCCGATTGAAAGATCGATACAGTCTTGATCTTCGAGTCGATTCCACGAACCTGCTGAACCACGCAGTCTTCGCCACCTGGAATACGACCATCAACAGTGCGCAGTTTGGAATACCAACCGCAGCCAACCCGATGCGCAGCCTGCAAACCACCTTGCGCCTGAGGTTTTAACATATGCGATCGATGATTACGATGATTCTTCTTGCAGCACTCAGCGCCGGCGCCCAACAGATCGGGCAGAATACAGCGCCTGGCAGCAGTGGGACCTACACGTTTTCTGTAGGTACGCAGCTTGTCGTTGAGACCGTGGTCGTCAAGGATAAGAAGGGGAACCCGATCGATGGCCTGACCGCTAAAGACTTTACGCTGACCGAAGACGGCGTGCTACAAACGATCCGCTTCTGCGAACATCAGCAATTGCCGACGACTCCTGAGCTGATTCCTGCGAATCCTTTCGGGGCTGAAGAAATCAAGATTTACAAGCGGTTGGCCCGCACTCAGTTATCGCCCGAGACACCTGGAAATGTTCGTTATCAGGATCGCCGCCTGCTAGCCTTCTACTTCGACATGACTGCGATGCGGCCGGATGATCAGCTTCGTGCCTTGTCCGCCGCCCAGAAATTCATCCGAACCCAGATGACGACTGCGGATTTGGTTTCCATCTTGAGATATTCGGGTGGGTCTGTCGATGTCCTGCAAGATTTTACGCAGGATCGCAACCGACTCCTCAGCATCCTCGAAACGCTGATTGTGGGTGAAGGCCAGGGATCGATTGAGTCGGTGGATGACGCCAGCAGTGCTGATACCGGAGCAGCATTCGGCCAGGATGACAGTGAGTTCAATATTTTCAATACAGACCGTCAGTTGTCTGCGCTGCAGACAGCCGCAGCAATGCTAGGGCACTTAAGCGAGAAGAAATCGTTGATCTATTTTGCAAGCGGCTTGAGGTTGAATGGGGTGGACAACCAGGCGCAGCTCCACGCAACGGTCGATGCTGCCATCCGTGCCGGCGTATCGTTCTGGCCCATCGATGCCCGAGGCCTGGTAGCAGCGGCACCTCTCGGAGATGCTACGCAAGGATCGCCGGGGAATGTCGGCATGTACTCGGGGGCCGCGGCGCTGGCCGCAACCAATGACTTTCAACAGTCTCAAGACACGCTCTACGCGCTGGCTGGCGACACGGGCGGAAAGGCCTTGTTTGACTACAATGACCTGACGAAGGGAATTGTGCAAGCGCAGCAGGCCATCTCCAATTACTACATTGTTGGCTACTACACGACCAACGCAGCGCGGAATGGAAGATTCCGGCGAGTGAAAATCACCGCGGATGTCGACGCCAATCTGAGTTATCGACAGGGCTACTTTGCCGGCAAAGAATTCAGCAAATTTACAGATGTCGATAAAGAAAGACAGTTGGAAGATGCCTTGATGTTAGGTGATCCAATTACGGAACTCACCATTGCCATGGAAATTGATTATTTCCAGCTAAATCGCGCGGAATACTTTGTTCCGATCATCGTGAAAATTCCGGGGCGGGAACTGGCGCTCGCAAAACGCTTTGGCGCAGATCATACGCTGATTGATTTTGTTGGCGAAATCAAGGATACGTACGACGGTACGACAGTTTCCAATGTACGCGACAACGTGAATATCAAGCTTAGTGATGCTACTGCTGGGGAACTTGCCAAACGTCCGATCGAATATGACACAGGCTTCACACTTTTTCCCGGGAAATACAATATCAAGTTTCTTGCACGAGACGACGAGACAGGGAGGATTGGGACGTATGAGACTACGTTCGTCATTCCCAACTTGAACAAAGAGGAGAAACGAATTCGCATAAGCTCTGTCGTGTTGAGCAGCCAGCGCGTCGATCTCAAGGACTCGCTTTACGACGCGGAGAAAGCGAAGAACCTGGCCAAGGAAACGGCGGTGAACCCGCTTGTCCAGAATGAAAAGAAGCTGATCCCCAGCGTCACTCGTGTCTTCAGCAAGAGCCGTGATGTGTATGTTTATCTTCAAGCCTACGAGCCGGACGCAACAACCCCGTATTCGCTGGTCGCGTTTGTGAGTGTGTTCCAAGCGCAAAAAAATGTATTCCAGACAAAGCCAACGTTAATAACGCCAACGGCGACCACTGAGTTGAGAACGATGCCGCTTGCCTTCAGCCTTCGCCTCGGCGAGCTTCCGCCGGGTAAATATGACTGTCAAGTGACCGTACTCGACCCAACAGTACAGAAGGCTGTCTTTTGGCGAGCCCCGATTATGCTGGTGCCATAATGGGCCCGCTTGATCGGTTCCATACATAATGGCGATCCATCGGGCTCACTGAGGGGAAAGCAGGACAGTCGGAGACTCGTTGGAGGACAGGTCAGTCGAGGACTTCGCGTGTCGTTTCGCCCGATACATATCCGCGTCGGCCCGCGCGCACAACGAGTCGGCTGTCTGACCATCGTCTGGATATAAGGCCATGCCGATACTGCCTGACACACATAACTGCAAATTTCGTATAGCAATCGGCCGATCAAGTTCCGTCTGAAGTTTCTTCGCCAGAATTTTTGCTCCATCTGGCTGCAGAATATCTGAAACCAGGACAGTAAATTCATCTCCGCCAGAGCGCGCAAGCGTATCCGCTTTTCGAACAACTTTCCCCAGGCGCAATGCAGCTTCCCGCAAAAACTCATCCCCTACGGCATGCCCGTGCGAGTCGTTAATCTGTTTAAATCCGTCGAGGTCCACTACCAGGATCGCCGCGCGCGTGTGATTCCGTTCTGCACGTTCCAGCATGGTGACCAGGCGATCTTCGAGCAGTCTGCGGTTTGGCAGGCCAGTGAGTGCGTCGTGTAAGGCAAGATGTTCGGTGTGACCGATCTCCTCTTCCAGAAAGGTCAGCAAAATTCCAATCGCAATAATGAATTTTGGAAGATTCCGTGCGGCGACGTCGATTCTCAAATGTGGAAAATATGCGTACCGAATCACTAGTCCCACCGGGAAAATGGCTGACGCGGTAAGAAATCCAAAGACTGCGGTCAGCACGCCCGTCGTCTTTTGCTTGTAGCGCTGCCAATATCGGATGCCCGCAATTAGATAAAGCCATGAAAGCGTTGCGTCGATCCCATATCCCATCTGATGCCGATGAATCAATGCGGCAAGCAACATGGCCAGCAATAGGCAGGCTGAAAAGCTGAAAACACTGTCCCCTACTGAACGTTTTGCTATCACCCGGAAATGAACCAGGCAAAGGCTCGCTGTCATCACCACAACGGCTATGTAGTAGGGGAGTGTTGCTTCAACACCCCAAACAGCCAGCGTGCTGTACGCCATGAGCGCCATCGCCCAGATCGCCAGCCAAACTCGCTGCCCCTCCATAATATCGAGGCGAGAGGCGGCGTTAACGAACGCAATTCCGGCCAGGTCCAGCGTCAGCAGGGAGATGGTTGCAAGCACCGTTCCCCAGAAGCCGGTGCCTATGTTCAGCAGCTGTACGGTGAAATGAAGAAGGAGAAATGTCCAGGCGAGCAACCAAAAATTTATCTGCCTTCGGGCATGATGCCGCAGCATCGACCAGAAGACAAACACCAGTGCGGCAAATGCAATCAGGTGCGGGATCGCAGAATAACGCAGCATAGGCAGATCCTGTGCTACAGGAAAGAATTTGCTCTATCATAGAGCCCCGCTGCTCATAAGAGGGCAAATATTTTCAGGAAATACCGGGTTACATTCCGCGCAGGCCGGCATAGAGTGCCAGTCCGGAAGTCAGGGCTGTGACAACGACCACGATCCATCTATATGTACCGGACAGACGATGGTCTGGGGGCAAGGCCCGAATGGCGAGAATTACCAGGAAACCAAGCACCATGGGAAGCAAAAAGGCATTCATCACTTCTACCCAGATGGTCAAGGCCACCAGGTTGGGGATGGCGGCTACCATCACCGCGCCAGCCAACACACCCACGGTAAAGACGACATAAAACCAGGGTGCTTCCAGCGGATGGTGTTCGAGCGAGTGTTTGTAGCCAGTCACCTCGCCAAAGCCCCATGCGGCGGCCAGAGAGACCACCACAGAGGCAATCATGGCTGCTCCAAGCACGCCGAGGCTAAACAGCAATCGTCCCATGGCCATTCCCATAAAAGGCGTTAGCGCATGGGTAATGTCGCCAATAGTATTCAGGCTCGCACTCGGATTTACCTTCCCGATCGTGGCAGCGGTGGATATAAGGACGGCAGCCATCACCAGCTGCGTAACGATGGCGCCCACCGCTGTGTCCCAGCGCGCATCGCGATAGTGTTCGGGGCGCAGTCCCTTGTCCGCTACCGCGGATTGCTGATAAAAGATCATCCACGGCATAATTACCGCCCCAATGTTGGCTGAGACCAGGTACAAATATGCCGGAGAAGACAGGGGAGCATGCAGAACTCCTGCCACCAGGTCATGGCCGCGCGGGTGGGCGGCAACAGCAACCCAAAAGAACGAGAGTTCAAAAAGGCCGAGTGCAATGGCCACTCGCTCGACGCGTCGGTACGAACCGGTCCACACCACAAACAGCAGGAAGGCGACGGCGAGGGTCAAGCTGACTGTGCGTGGCACCCCAAACAGCTGTCCCACGGCAGCCACACCGGAAAATTCCGTCAGCAAGGCTCCCACGGTTGCCACTGCGAGGCCGATTACAGAGATCCAGGCCCAGGTCGCGCCAAACGTTTCACGGATCAGCTCGCCGTGTCCTTTGCCGGTGAAAATACCCAGTCTGACGGTGAGGTCCTGCACCACGAAAAGTACTGGCATCAAAAGAAACTGCAACAGCAGCAGATGATATCCCCACTGTGCGCCGCTTTGTGCCGCAGTGATAATGCTGCCGACATCGGTATCGGCAAGCATGACAACGATGCCGGGACCCATTACGGCCAGGAAGAGTTGCCAGCGCTTCGAGAGTCGAGAACGGTCGGAGACAGGGACGTTTTTCACAGAAGAAGCCAAACCCCAATCATAGCGGGTCTAGGAAAAACTTCTTTTATGTCGAACAACTTTCTCACTCGATTGCCTTATCTGTCATCTCACAATTTCGTGCAGTTGTGTCAGAGTTTCGTGCCGTTTGTGAACTGTTTCCATTCGCTCAATTGCTGCCGCAATATCCTGTGTCGAGCCTAGCACGAGCTGAAAATCTTTAAGCCATGACACCTGTTCACCAAAACATCTGTCCATCAAACACATGGTGCCGTCTTCTTGTAGATGGTTCGCGGTCCAAGCCCGCGCGATAGGAGCCGACGGAAGAAATCTGTATGATTGTGATGATGATCATCGTGTCGGCAATGCCAAATCTCCTAAACTCCAGACTATAGAGAATCGAAGAGAACAATGGCTTTTCCGGCGAGCGGGGCAGCAACTTTGCAGGGCTGATTCATGGTGGCCGATTGGCTCGGCGACAAGCGATAGGTGTTAGCAGACGCTATGGCAGCATTCGGTAGTTTCGCAATCCTTCTCGGACTGGTTTTATGCGCCTACAACCTGGTGGTGGGTGCGATTGCCTTACGGTGGATCGCCGTCAGGCCACAGGCTAATATTGTGCCGGAGCGTCTGGCAGAGTCTGCGCGGCGTGCTGGAATCGGTAGCTTCATTGCACTCAGCGTCGCTGTCTTCGCGCTGGTTTACTGCGCTTTCACCAACGATTTTTCCGTCTCCTACATCCTTCATCATTCCAATCGGGCGCTGCCATGGCCGTATAAATTTGCGGCGTTATGGTCCGGCCAGGAAGGTTCACTGCTGTTGTGGGCCTGGCTGTTGGCGGCCTACGGATTTGTACTGCGCGTGCGTCACAAGGTGGACGTCAAGCTGACCGCCTATGCTTCGACCATACTGGCCGCCGTTCAGGTCTTCTTTACCTTGTTGATCGTGTTCCCAGCGCCGCCGTTTGCGCTGGTCCAGGGAGCCATCCCGACCGATGGCTTCGGCCTGAATCCGCTGCTGCAATATCCGGAGATGGTGATCCATCCCCCGATGCTGTACCTGGGGTATGTAGGATTCAGCGTTCCATTCGCTTTCGCGCTGGGCGCACTGATGATGCGGTATCCCGGCGAAAAGTGGATCCACATCACCCGCCGCTGGACCATGGTGACGTGGCTATTTTTGACCTGCGGCATTTTTCTCGGCATGCACTGGGCCTACGCCGTGCTGGGCTGGGGCGGCTACTGGGGCTGGGACCCGGTGGAGAACGCTTCGCTGATGCCATGGCTGACGGGAACCGCATTTTTGCATTCGGTGATGATGCAGGAAAAGCGCGGCATGATGAAGTCCTGGAATGTGTGGCTGATCTTTACCACGTTCATGCTGTCGATTCTTGGCACGCTGCTGACGCGCAGCGGCCTGGTCAGCTCCGTCCACGCGTTTGCGGAGTCGTCGATCGGCTCCTGGTTTTGGACGTTCCTGGTCATCGTGCTCAGCGTTTGCCTGTTTACTTATTTGTTGCAGCGGGACCATTTGCAGTCGGAGCATAAGCTTGAATCGCTGGTGTCGCGCGAATCGAGTTTTCTGTTTAACAACCTTGTCCTGCTGGCAGCCTGCTTTACGATCCTCTGGGGAACGCTGTTTCCCATCATCTCGGAATATGTTGAAGGTTCAAAGGTCACCGTAGGCCCTCCGTTCTACAACCGTGTGGCCGTTCCAATTGGAATCTTTCTGTTGTTCCTCACCGGCATTGGTCCCATCCTGGCATGGCGCAGCACATCGTTCAAAAGTGTTCGGCGCAACTTTCTCTGGCCGTGCATCGCTGGGGTGGTGACAGCCCTGGTTCTGATGGCTGCCGGGATGCGTCCCTGGCAGGATATGGGAACGCTGTACTCGTTGATGACCTTCTCGCTGGCTGCGTTGGTGGCAACCGCTGTGGGCAGTGAATTCTGGCGCGGGTCGCGGGTGATCCAGCGCCACACCGGCAAGAACATGCTGTTTTCGCTGGTGCAATTAACGCGGCGCAACACACGCCGGTATGGCGGCTATCTGGTTCATATTGGCGTAGTGATCGTCTTTATCGGACTTGCAGGCTCTGCATTTAACCAGTCGAACGAGCAGGAGATGGGCTTTCATGACTCGATGACGATTGGGCCGTATCGTCTGGTTTGCCAGAGTTATACCCAGGACTCGAATGCGAACTACGATAGCGAATACGAATTGCTGAACGTGTATAAGAACGGAAAATTTCTGGCGCAGATGGCGCCCGAGCGACGGTTCTACCATGCCAGTCAGCAGACCGAGACGATGGTGGCCAATCATTCCACATTACAGCGTGATTTATACGTGGTCTATGAAGGCAGAAATCAGGACACCAATCAGCCCATTATCAAGGTCTTCATCAACCCGTTGGTGGCGTGGATCTGGATTGGCGTACTGGTCATGGCGTTAGGAACTCTGCTGGCTCTGGTTCCGAACATGAGCGCAGAGCAGGCGGCACGGTCGCGCAAACCAGTGGAAGAAGAGGTCGCTCTTCCTGCAGGAGCGGGGGACTAGCGGATGCGCAAATATCCATCTCATCCTTCGCGCATTCTTGACCGCTCCGTTGTGCGGACATGGCTGCAGCTGTCGGCGGCCTGTCTGCTGCTCGTCTTCATGGTAGGGGCGGGTGATACGGTAGGGCGCTACAAACAGCTTGGCCATCAGATGATATGCACATGTGGCTGCGGTCAGGTGCTGCTGGAATGCAATCACGTGGGCTGTACCGTCTCCACGCAGGAGGAGGCTGAGCTGCACAATGCGCTGGATCGTGGCGACAGCAACAACCTGATCCTGCAGAACTTTGTACAAAAGTATGGGCCCACTGTTCTCGCCGCTCCCACGGAAAGCGGATTCAATCTGGTGGCCTGGATTATGCCGGGACTGGTTTTCTTCCTTGCCACTCTGACTGCGGTGTTCGTGATTCGCAAATGGAAGTTACAGCCGGTCGCCATGCCCCAGGAATTGGCAGAAGACTCGCACACGAATGCGATTCTGACGAAGGTCCGGAAAGAGACAGAACTATGACAATTCTGGCCTGTGCAGCACTATTGATTGGCATTTTCATCTACGTTTTCTATCCTCAGACGAAAACGGAAGAACAGACACAGAAGACACGCCTCGAATTTTTGCGGGAGCGCAAGGACGCGATCTACGAAAATCTTCGTGACTTGAATTTTGAATATAGGGCTGGCAAATACCCGGAAGAAGATTACCTGGCGCAACGGGCAAGCATGGAAAATGAAGCTGCTCAAATCCTGGCTGAAATCGAATTTTTGGAAACCAGTATTCATGCGGCCTGAACTCTTTACTCCCGTTGGATCACATCAGAAAGAGACTCAATGAAATTTCAGCGTCATGTATTGCCTCTGCGTTTTCGCGCTAACATTGCCGGTCTGTCGTTTTTGTGCCTGATTCTTGTGCTCATGTTTGGAGCCTCAACTGCTTCGGCAGCGCCCATCTCGGGCACCGTCACCAACCAGACGACAAAGAAACCTGCCGTCGGGGACAGCGTCGAGTTGATGCGGCTGGGGATGGAGCTTGCGGCTAAGACCACCACCGACGCCCACGGTCGTTTCACACTGGATGCCACCGACGGCGCTCCAATGCACCTGCTGCGCATCATTCACGATAAGGCTACATACTTTCGGCCTGTGCCTGCCGGCACACAGACCGTGAATGTGGATGTCTACGATGCCGCGGAAAAAGTGGCGGGTGTTTCAACGGAAGCCGATGTGGCGCGAATTGAAGCCGGTCCCAACGGTCTGAGCGTGGTCGAGAATTATTTTGTGAAGAATGTTTCTTCTCCGCCACGGACGCAATTTGGCCCACGTGCGTATGAGATTTTTTTGCCGAAAGAGGCACAGATTGTTTCCGCAGCCGCTCAAGGCCCAGGCAGTATGCCGGTGCAAACGCCTCCAATGCCGTTGGGGTCGGCGGGCGACTACAGCTTTGTCTATCCATTGCGTCCGGGAGAAACACGGTTTCAGGTCAGCTATCAGCTACCCTATTCCGGTAGTTTTCAATTCCGGCCGCGGGTGTCGGCACCGGTGGATAATCTTGCCATCATCCTGCCGAAAAGCGTGCAGTTTACAGGCACTCCAGCAGGCATATTCCAGCCCATCGATGAAGATGTAAAGGTCCAGACTTATTTGGCGAGGAATGTCACGCCGCAATCGAAGCTGACGTATCAGGTTTCCGGTACAGGAACACTTCCACAGGAAAGTGCAGGACCGGAAGGCGCCAGTGGTGCTCCGAGCGGTAGCGCGGATCAAGGAGCGATGGGTCCCGAGGCAGCGGCGCAGTCAGCGGCGGAGAACAACACTCGTCCCGGAATAGGATTGGGCGTTCCAATCGATACACCCGATCCTCTGCACAAATATAAATGGTGGATTCTGTCGTTGGCGGCGGTTCTGCTGGCGGTGGGCGCGGGTTTTCTGATGAAGCAAAACCAGCCAGTCGCGATACCGGCCGCTGGTTCCGCTTCTACACTGGCAAGCACCTCACCTGCAGCGACGCGACCAGCCGATGGCTATAAGGCTTCGTTTGCAGCCGCCGGCCTAGGGGCTGCGGCGGCGGAATCGCATCAATCCAGGTTGATGGCGGTCTTGAAAGAGGAGCTGTTCGCGCTCGAAACTGAACGACTGGAAGGTCGCATCGCTCCTGAAGAATATGACCGGCAGAAAGCTGCGCTTGAAATCGTGTTGAAGCGCGCGTTACAGTCCAGCAAGGCAATAAGGCCAGCCGAATCGGTGTAGGTTGACGCTGCAAATTGTGCTCGCACCTATTCCGGAGCCGAAAATTAACCTGCTCACAGAGCTTGCGTTGAAATGCCCGGTTCGAAAATCCCGACGGAACGTTTCTAATATGCGCGTGTTCTGCTGTCTACCAGCGTCGGATGAAAATTGACGTTTCCAGCGCGAGGCACTTCTTGCGTGGCGGCGACTTGTACAGGTTTTTCGTGAAGTAGCAGCTCCGTTGCCCGTACGCGCGGATCGCTATGGAACCAGCGTTGAAAGGCTTTTTCTGCCAGCAGGTTTGTCAATGCCAACAGCGACATGCCTTGATGGTGTGCCATCCAGGAGCGCACCAATGTATATCGCGTTCCTTTTTCGTGCTGCGTGGTTGCGGAATAGTCCGCGGATTCATAAAAGCCGAAATCCCCCAGCCAACCCAGCTTTTCCATTCGGTGCAGATTGGAGAGCGCATGAATGGGGTCCGCTTCCAAGGCCAGGACCGTGGCATATGGCGCGATTACAAGTAAGCCTTCCGGCGGTGGATTCAATGCCAGGGTTGGCACGCCGAACGCATGGTACTGGTAGTTTCCTTCCGGATCGCGCTGGCTATAGCCGGCTTCAGAGATTCCCCATGGCATGTGTGCTCGGGCGACATACTCTCGTTGAGCACGTACAGCTCCGGGCAGTGACTGCGCCAGCAAAGTATCCGGAGACGTTTGCATCCAGAGTGTCGGCATCATGTACTCAAACATGGTTCCTGACCACGACAACAAAACCGGGTTGCCATCAATCATTGTGGTCTTGCGGCCTACTCTGAACCAGCTATCCTGCAGCGCGTCGCCCTTGGCAATGGCGAGGAACATCGCGGTACGGGCCTCGGAGGCAAGCAGGTCATAGCAGGAATCCAGCTGTCGGTCCTTTTCCGTGTCATAGCCGATCGAGAGCAGACGACGATACGGATCGAGCATCACGCGATAATCCGTCGCTTGGAATAGGCGCTCGCATATCTCCGCAATGGATTTCAGATTCTCGATTAGTGCAGCCAGCCGCTTTTCGCTTTCTGCCAGCGCTGCGGCCAACTCGTTTGCGAGGGATGCGTCTACTGCAGTCGCATCTAATCGTACGCAGGCTGACCTCAATTCTCGACAAACCTGTAATGAATCCTCCGGTGTGTAAAAATCGAGCGGAAGATTTTTGATCACTCCAGTTGAATGGGTGAGAATCGAAAACTTCGGTAGCAGCCAGGGCAGGTACAGCGCGATGAAACTTGTAATCGCGCGCAGTCGGACTTCTGCGGCGCTTGCTTCGGGAGAATTGGAAGGCGACTCTAATGTTAGAAGTGAGGCCAACCACGCTTCTTGTGGCTCCTTCCGATCCATGTGTAACGCTGACTTTATTTTCGCCTCGAAGGCGGACGGCGTTTGCACATCTTCAATAATGTCGAGTAATCCTTCCCGCAGCGGTGGCAGCATCGATGAGCCTAGCAACTCCAGTGTCCCCATACGCAAGCTGCATAGCGACGCCAGAAAATTCCCGCTGTCGACGGTTGAGGCGATGTAAGGGAAGATGGATTCAAGGGTCGTCGTTCTGTACCAATTCAGCAGATGTCCCTTCCATTTGGGAATCTGGTCGAGCGTGTGCAGGTTCGCAAGCGTCTGCTCAGTGTATTCCGGCATAGTCAGGTATCCCAGAACTACGGCAGCCTGGCGCGCATTCAATTGCAGTCCTGCGTTTGTCGGCGAGATGCGCAGGGCTTCGCGGTAACCTTCTTCCTGAACATTATCCGGTACCAATCCGTGATTGCCTTCAGCAGCGTACTGCGCGAAATACCGCCATGTACGCCATGCAACTTTTCTCAGGAATCGCGTGTCGGCCTCGGAAAGGTGCAGTTCCAGCTGCGGAGATCGATTCAGCCACATCGTGATGGGTTTGGCAAGGGACCAAAGAATCAGGATGGGCAACGCCCACGGCAGTGACGCCGGCCGTATCGACGAGACAAGAATCAGCAGCACAGCGGATAGCAGAGGAACCAGTCCCATGGTGATCTCGACAGGCGTGCGCCTGCTCGCTCCCATCTCTGCTTCCGCTGCCGTTTCCCATTCCAAAAGCCGCTTGCCCGTAACGAAACTTCGAACCAGGGACCGCACGATGGCGTCAAACATCAGAAGAGTTTGATGTGCCAGTAAAGAGAAATTCAGTGCCGTCGAAAACAGCAATGCCAGAGAATCTCGGACCGCTTGCCGAACATATCCGCGCTGCTCGTCTACGCTGGCTCGTACCAGCGAGAATAGAAATTGGACGACCACCGGAACGATCACGATCAATAGCGTCGCCAACGTCCAATAGCGAGCGGTGCCGGGTAACCATAGCCAACCGGCAACCAGCAGCAGGAAAGTCGCTGGCTCGACCAAGCTGCGCCTCAGGTTGTCGAAAATTTTCCACCGCGAAATATTGGAAGTTGGATTTTGCACCAACTGTCCCGCATCATTGGGGACGCGGCCCAGCAGCCAGCGCAATATCTGCCAATCGCCGCGTACCCAGCGGTGTTTCCGTCGATTTTGGGCGCTGTAATGGGATGGATAATCGTCCATCACTTCGACATCGGTCAGCAGGCCTACGCGGGCATAGGCACCCTCGATTAAATCGTGGCTCAATAGGGAATTCTGTGGGAAGCGACGATCCAACACCTCGTGAAGAATCTGTATCTCATATAGACCTTTGCCGGTGAAGATGCCTTCACCATAAAGGTCCTGATACACGTCGGAGATGGCCCGCGTGTAGATATCGAAGCCTGTTTGTCCAGAGTAAATTGCAGCAAGCCGCGAGCGCGCGACGGAATGCACGGCAATGCCAACCCGAGGCTGCATCAGACCGTACCCCTGGGTCACGATTCTTCGCTGCGGATCGAGAATGGCGCGGTTCAGCGGATGCGCCATCGCTCCGACCATGCGATGCACTGAGTCACGTGGCAGCTTTGTATCCGAATCCAGCGTCAAGACATACCGCATTCCATGCAGAGCGAACACATTGCCTGCTTTGTAAGGAAAACAATCTATACCGCCCATGATCAGGCGATTCAGGTCCAGTAATTTTCCGCGCTTTCGCTCCCAACCCATCCAGACACCCTGCCGCGGGTTGAAGATGCGATGGCGATGCAGCATCAGGAAGCCACCACATTGTGCGCCTGCATAACGTCGGTTCAGCTCGTCGATCAGTTCACCTGCCAACAGCACCAGGGGATGAGTGTCGCGATCCAGTGGCTTCTCCACAGAATCCGGCAGATCAGTCAGCAAGGCGAAGTCAATGTTTGGGTCTTGATTCGCGAGGCTGCGGACTTCCAAATCATCGACAAGATTGCGTACTTGCTGCTCATTCAGCAACAGCGTCGGTACCGCTACAAGGGTTTTACAATCTTCTGGAATACCTTCAGAAAAATCGAGTTTTGGCAGCACCTGCGGTTTTAAAATTGCGCTAATGGTGTGATTCATCAATTCCACCGCGCCTTGGGAGACAGGCAGAAGCAGAAACAGAAATGCAATGGCCAGACTTCCCAGCGGATTGTAAAGCGGCACCAGCGGAAGAATGATCGCGGCCATTGCCAGCAGCACGATGGTTTGTATTCCACCGATATAGAAATCGTCTGGGTAGGCGCGCAGGATGGAGCGGACGCGATCCAGCATGCTCGGGTGAAAATTGCAGCGTTTTCGCAGTTCGTTCAAACCATCATCGACCAGGTAGTAGCCGATATGAGAACAGCGCGTCGTAATTCGCTCGTTGACGCTGGGTTGCTGCGACGAATTGCGCGCCAGCATCAACGCCATATTCGCAACCTCAACTTCATTCATGAGAGATCTCGCCGCTACTTTGGCGACTGCGATCCGGTACATATCGCGGCTCTCGAAATCCATGCACGCATATGTGCTGGTTGGGTCCTGGCGCAGAATGTTCTCGAAGGGGACCAGGGGTTCCAGAATATTCGACCAAACTGGCAGGCTGACCTCATGCAGACACAGCAGGGACGCATTCAATGCAGCATCGCTCGCCGGCAAGTTGCTGAATGCTCCCGCAGCTTGAGCCAGAATTTCTTCCAGCAGGGCCAGTTTCAGCGCGATTGGGAAAGTCCACAGTTCTCGGAGACGGAGCGGTTCCTCGGTCTGAAAGCCTTTTAGAAAGCTGGAAAGGGCAGACAAGCTCCATTGATATTTCGCCGCATTCAAGAGAGCCTGAGCAGTGCCAAGTATTCGTGGCGCCTCTTTCCCTGTTACGCTGCGTGCAAACGGCAATTTGACCAGGATGCGCAACGCGTTTTGAATCTCGATTGCGGAGGACCGCAATAGACGTGTGCTGCCTTCGAGTCGCTGGATGCCAGGCGCGTTCTCTTCCCGCTCAGTATGCCGCTGTTGGCGGATTTGCTCCTCTGTATAGCGCGCCAGTGCAAAGGCCGAGGCCACCGTTAATAGAGTCTGTTTTCTAAATTGTTTTGTGCTGGAGTGCTGCACCAGCATTACCTGGCGGCTTGCGAATGCACGGCCTTGCGGGGTCAAATCCTGGCCAATTGAGTTGGGAGAGTTCATCGATAGCTCGCTGCCTGCATTTCAAACATTTCCGCGTACAGACCCCCGCGCCGAATCAGCTCTTCGTGGGTCCCCTCTTCCGTCAAAACTCCGTGGGAAAGAACAACAATGCGATCGGTCATCTTTACAGTAGAAAAGCGATGAGAGATCAGCAGCGCCATTTTCCCTTTTGTCAGTTCAGCAAAACGCTGGAAGACCTCTTGCTCGCTGCGCGCGTCCAGAGCCGCAGTCGGCTCATCCAAAATCAGCAATTGTGCATCTCGCAAATAGGCGCGCGCCAACGCCATCCGCTGCCACTCGCCGCCAGAAAGATCGACCCCGCCTTCGAAGCGTCGTCCCAGTTGCTGATCGATCCCACCAGGGAGGCGTTCAATCACTTCGTCCGCCAGGCTCATTTGCGCGGCCTTCTCAATACGATCCAACCGATCGCGTTGCTCAATGCGGCCAATCGCGATGTTCTCTCTTGCCGTCATTTCATAGCGCATAAAATCCTGGAAGATAACCCCGATTTCATGGCATAGGTCTTCCATGTCGTATTCCCGTAGATCGACGCCGTCAATCAGGATCTGGCCAGCTGTCGGGTCATACAAACGTGTGATGAGTTTTACGACGGTAGTTTTGCCTTGGCCGTTTTCTCCGATCAGAGCCACCCGTTCTCCAGGACGGAGGTAAAAATTAAAATCCTTCAGTACCAGTCGCGTCGTTCCGGGATAGGCAAACGAGACATTCCTGAACTCGACTCCCTGTCGTATTGGACGCGGAATTTTGATGGCGTTTGGCTTCGATTTGACGGTCGGTTCCATGGCAAAAAAGCCGAGAAGATCCGTGAGAAATAAAGCCTGATCGGCGACTCCGGAGGCATTTACAAAGATCTGTTGCAAGTTGGCGCTCACCTGCAGAATGGCATTGATCAAAACGAAAAGATCGGCGACTTTAAACCTTCCCTCGATGGTGTCCCATAAGGTAAGTGCGTAGGCCGTGTAATAACTGGCCGTGGCCAGCATCGAAAGCAATATGCCTGCCAGCAGACGGCGTTTGGAAAGGCTAACATTCTGCTGGAAAATCGTATCCGCCATTCCGCGAAAACTGCCCACAAGAAAGTCTCGCAGACCAAATAGCTTCAGTTCCTTGGCCGCCTCTTTGCTGCCTCCCACATCCCGCAAGTAGTCCATCTTCCGCCGCAGGGGTGTCTGCATAAAATTCTTGGCGTATCCAAGAAAAGCGAAGTGGCTTTCTCCCAGCAATGCGGGAATCGTACCGGCAATCAACAGCACCAGCAGCAATATAGAGTAGCTCGCGATGTAAACCGACAATGTAATCGTTGTCAGAATCTGCTGCGTCAGGGTTCCCATCATCTGAATCATGGCGATGCGGTCAGTTGCCTGCGCCTTGGCCCGCTCCAGCCGATCGTAATAGTCCGGATTTTCGAATGCGGTGATGTCGAGCTGAGACGCATGTTCGATGACGCGAATGCTGATGTGTTGCATGTAGAGATCGCCCAGCAGGCTGTCGCAAAATCCAATCGCACGGGTCAAGATAGCAGCCAGCGAAGCGAGCCCATGG